>NZ_BATM01000006.1 GCF_000467185.1 Vibrio ezurae NBRC 102218 | reverse complement strand
TCACCTATATTCAATATAACAAAGGAGCTCAAAATGAGCTCCTTTGTATTTATCACACCAAAACAAACCACTTGATGCTGCAGATATTTTTACCCACAGCACTTTATACAATTACCCTTTACGCAAGCCTGCTTGCATCTTTGGAGTATGGTTCTGACGAGGATTAGACGTTTTAGCCACAATCCAGCTCGATGCGCCCACAAGGCTTGCTACTGCCACATCCAAATCAATGCCTTCATCGGATTGTTGCGTCTCTTGCTCAGCACTAATATCGATAGACTGTGGTGCACCGTTTATTGGCGCAAACTGCGCGTTCATAAATGGTTCAACAATCATAGCCTCAGAAACCGCGGCTTCTATTGCCTCTGGTGTCTGTGTTGCTTCTTGCTCAGGCTCTGCAATAGCTTCCTCTTCTGCATCTTCAGCAGGTGCTTGAGGTTGCGTTTCACTTGGCTGTGTCTGCGCTGTTGTAGAGCCGCCACCTGAACTGGTTGGTAAGAACATGGTGCCCATTTCGGCAAAGGCTAATTCCGCTTCTAGAGTGAATTGAGCCTCAACTTGCGCCCCTTCAGAAGCTCGCTCTTTCGCGATGTCGCTGTACGCTGATTGAGAGTAAACCTCATCGGCGTAACCGCTAAACAAGCCAGTTTGCAAGTGTCTGATTAAATCAAGCTGACCTTTCGCTAGTGAAACAATTGATTCAGGTCTCGCCTCGCCGTCTAGCTCGACAAAGGTAAAGCGGCCATATTCACCGACCAATACATCATCACTTAGGTTAGCGTAGAAGAAGTCGCTGCCATTGTGCCCTTGCAAGTAATCTTGTCCATCACCTGCAATTAAGGTATCTGCGCCACCTTCAAATAGGTCAATGGCTTCAAAGACAATGGTGCCGTCTTCTTCTCGAGCAACTTTTGAACCGTCACCACCTAAGATGTCATTACCTGCGCCGCCGTTTATCAGATCTGCGCCGTAGCCACCAAAGATGATATCTCTATCGCTACCACCAAACAGGATGTCATCACCGCCAAGCTCTGAGTCACCTGTTGCAACTTCGATATAACGACCGTTGGCATCATTACTGATATAACCGTCGTCACCAATGATGATGCTTTCACCTGATGCGTTGCGTACTTCATCTTGCCCGACACCCGCGATAGCATGGTCTTGGCCTGCGCCAAGGCTAATCAGATCATCGCCACCGGTCATATTTTCAGTATCGCTACTAGTAATTAACCTGCGTACGCCGTCAACAAAATCAACTTCACCGTTATCACCGACCACGATATCGTTATCATCACCGGTAGTAATAGTGTCATCATCAAAGCCGCCAAGCACTAAATTGACGCCATTACCGGCATCAATAGTGTCTTTACCGCCCAGTGACAATGATGTGGTTTTGGCTTGTACTAAGACGTCTTGCTCATCAAAACTCACTTGCCCATTGTCACCAATAATGATGTCTACGCCGTTGGCTGTTGTAATGGCATCAGAGCCATTACCTGCAATCACTAGATTATCGCCTTCACCTAATCTGACGTTGTCATTACCGCCTAGCTCGTCGGTCGTACTGCGAGCTGAGGTTAAAATCGCGTTGGCGTTGTATGTAAGCACGCCGTTATCAGCGATAAGCTGAGTATCGCCAGATGCTGAAACAACAGAGTCATCTCCTAAGCCTGCGATTACACGGTCATCTCCTGAGCCTAATGCAATCACATCATCGCCTGCTGTACTCTCGTCTTGGTCAGTGCTTTGCATGTTGCGAATTACGCCATCGATAAGATCTAGCTGACCGTTATCACCAAACACCACATCCGCGCCGCTACCTGTTTCTACCTCATCACGGCCAAAGCCTGCAATCACGATGTTGTCGCCATTGCCTGCTATAATCGCATCGTTGCCACCGAACTCTAGCGCGGTAGATTCAACGTTTAGCAAAGTGCCCACATCATCAAAAGACATCACACCGTTATCAGCAACAACGATATCCGCACCATTGCCTGTTATGACTTCATCATTACCATGACCTGCAATGACTCGGTTATCACCCTCGCCTGCATTAACAAAGTCATCACCGCCTAGTTCAACAGCTGTAGATGTCGCGCTTAGTAATACACCTGCATCATTGAAGTTAAGCTCACCGTTGTCACCGATAATGATGTCTGCGCCACTGCCTGTTAGCACTTCATCGTTGCCATGACCTGCAATGACTCGGTTATCACCCTCGCCCGCATTGATAAAGTCGTCACCGCCTAGTTCTACAGCAGTCGATGTTGCACTTAGCAGTACACCTACATCATTGAAATTAAGCTCGCCGTTGTCACCGATAATGATGTCTGCGCCACTGCCTGTTAGCACTTCATCATTGCCAAGACCTGCAATCACACGGTTGTCACCGTCGCCAGCATTGATAAAGTCATCACCGCCTAGTTCTACAGCAATAGATATTGCGCTTAGCAGTACACCTGCATCATTGAAGTTAAGCTCGCCGTTGTCACTGATAATGGTATCTGCGCCACTGCCTGTTAGCACTTCATCGTTGCCAAGACCTGCAATCACACGGTTGTCACCATCGCCGGTATTGATAAAGTCATCACCGCCCAGTTCTACAGCTGCAGATATTGCACTTAGCAGTACACCTGCATCGTTGAAGTTAAGCTCGCCGTTGTCACTGATAATGGTATCTGCGCCAGTGCCTGTTATAACGTCATCGTTACCTAGACCTGCAATTACAATATTGTTGCCATTGCCTGCATCGATTGAGTCATCACCGCCTTGCTCTACTGCCGTCGAATTAGCCTGGATTAAAATGCCTAGGTCGTTAAAGCTCACCTCACCGTTATCCGCCACGATAATATCGTTACCTTCAGCGGTAGTGATGTCATCAGTGCCAAGGCCTGCAATGACTAGATTGTCACCAACGCCCAAGGTGATGGTGTCGTCGCCACCTATCGATTCCTCTGTGGACTTTGCATTCACTAAAATGCCAGCGGCGTTGTAGGTAAGAATGCCATTATCCGCCAGAACGTGGGTGTTTCCAGAATCTGATTGTACGCTGTCACTGTTAAAGCTCGTGACCATTTCGATGCCATTTGGCGTTTCAACATACTCTTCCAAGAAGCTATCAAGGCCAGCGATGACTCTATCTGAGCCTGCGCCAACCGAAATGGTATCAGCGCCCGCAGTGCTGTTGTCAGTATCACTACTTTGCATGCTACGAATGACGCCATCGACAAGCTGTACGCTGCCGCTATCACCGATAATGGCGTCATCGCCACTGCCTGTAGTAATGGTATCGTCACCAAAGCCTGCGATAACTAGGTTTTGTCCATCACCAAGTGTGATTGAATCATTGCCACCTAAATGTGCGTCAGTAGAAATGGCGCTTTGCAGTATGCCTTGCCCGTTGTAGGTCAATGTGCCGTTATCGGCAATAACATGGGTGTCATCCGAGGCCGAAGTGATGATGTCACTGCCTAAACCTGCCAATACGCTATCTGCGCCAGTGCCTAAATGAATCTCATCGTCACCGAAGGCATACTCATCACCTTGTTCCGTTTTTAAGATAATGGCACTATTTCTAAGGTCTACTTCACCAAAGTCACCTAGCACCCAATCATTACCTGCGCCTGCTTCAACATAATCGCTGCCTGCGCCGGCTAGGATAATGTCATCATCTTGACCGCCGTAAATCTCATCATCAGCGCCATGGTTGGTATCGGAAGTGCTAATTAAGCTCACCGAGCCTGCATCTATAAGCACGCTACCCATGTCGCCTAAAATGATATCGCTGTCTACACCAACAACTGCCACGCCTTCAACACCATTTCCGCCCGAAATCATATCTTGGTCGTTACCGCCGAGGATAATGTCGTTGCCTGCACTGCCTAGCACGCTGTCTTCACCGCCTAGCGTAAAGCCGCTATTGCTAATGCTAGTGACATCGCTCAAGGATGTGGAAAGAATGCGGTTGATATTAGGGGATTGATTAATGACGCCTTTGTCGGCAATCACGATATCATCACCAAAGCCAGCATCTATGCGGTCATTACCGACCACTAAGCTATCGGAAGTATCAAGATTATCCATTTCCACATCGGCAAGATTCACCACGCTGAGTATCTGCGTGCTTAAATCCAGTCTGGTGGTGATATCGATATTAAAACCAGCATCACCATAGATATGATCATCGCCGCCGAGAGCAAAAATCTGGTCATTGCCTGAGCCGCCTGCAAGGTGGTCACCAAATTCACTGCCTGTGATGGTATCGTTGCCTTGACCGCCAAAGATAGTGACAGAGCCACCAGCGCCTGACGCATCTATAATGTCGTTACCCGGATTGCTAAACTCACGCGCCTTATCGGTTTTTTCATCGGATGTGGCATTATAGGTAAAGCCATTTTGTGTGGTATCACCCAATAAAATCAGCACGCCATCCGCATCACTGCCCGTTACGCTGAGGGTATCGCTACCGCCACCGCCGTGGACTACGGTAATCACGTCCGCTGCTGTATCGGTAATCGTTAGGTTGTCATCGCCTTGACCTAATAGCAGTTCCACCACTTCAACATCGGCATACTCAATGCCTACGCCCATACCTAAACCAGTAAGGCTAGTATCAGAAAGGATACCGCTGTCATTTTCTAAACTGCCATCGTTAAAGATATTCAGCACATCCGTTTGCAGAACCTCGCTCACTTCAATGTTCTTAATTGGCAGTTCGCTGTCAGTTTCACTTGGTAGCATGATGGCCACACTAAGAGCGCGAGCTTTACCTTGCGGCACGCCCCCTTCGATAATCAATTTGCCTTGAATACCGGTCAACGTATGCGGTTGCAATGGCGGATTTTGTACTGGCTGTCCTGCTTGCTCTTGATAATCCTCATTCACAGATAAGGTAATGCTAATCGGCTGATCCCAATTGCTGGCATCAAAACTCACGGTATTGTCATCGGCATTAAATCTAGGGGCTTCACTGCTAAACAGAGTTTGGCCGTCGTTTAATAGATTGACCGTAACTGTAGCCGATGGCGCTTTACTCAGTACTAAGCTGTACTCATCGGTTTCAGTTTGGCTGACTAAGGTTGAGCCGTCGGTTTGCGTCACAATCACCGCGCCGCTGTCGTTATCTGTCACAAACAGCACTTGCTCAGTATCATCTAATTGATTGTATTGCGAATCAGTCGCGGTACTGGTTGTGGTGAGCTTAATGCTGCCCTGATACAGATTTTCTACCGCACTATCATCGATAGCACTGACGCTAAAGCTCTGTGTTTGTGACCAGTTGCTATGGTCAAATACTAGCTCTGTATCGCTCAGTGATAGCTGAGAAAGCAGGTTGTCACCAAGTATCTCACTTAGAGAAACCGTTACCAATTCACCTACTTCTGGCTCAGTGGCAAGGCGCACATCAAACACGGCGCTTGTACCGCCTTCGGTGACTTGGTCGCTACCTTGTGGCATTAAGATGATATCGGCTTGGTCATTATCAAATACATTCACCACTACGTTGGCAATATCAAGACGATCAAAGTCTGGATTATCACTGCTCACGCTATGACTAATGACATATTCGCTCTCGCCTTCCATCGCGCTATCGTCGATGGCTTTCACATAAATAGTGGTATTATCTTGCCAATTCACGCCGCTTTCATAAGTCACAACCAATGACTCATAGAAGTTAATGTTATCGGTTGATACCAATATGCTGGCTGCTTGACCATTGGTGTTGTCTTTATCACTGCTAGAGGCGCGCGCCGCCGATACCGTAACGTAAGCGACAGTCGCGACATTCGGCTCAGCAATGCTCAAAGAGAGGTCATAGCTGTCAGTCAGGCTGTCTTCATCTACCGTCAACTGTTGCGAACTCACCGCAATAGCGCCGTTTTCTTCACTGGCTACATTAAGCGAAACGCCGTCAACAAAGATGCCGTTATAGGCGTCATCATCACTAAACACACTGTGGTTAATAAAGCTGCTGCGACCTTCAACAGAGTAAGAGACAATTGGCTGAGTCACATCGCTGGCTACGTTAAATACATCTGCGCCCAGACCGCCAATGATGGTGGTTTCGACATCCGCATTAGTGCTTAAAATATAGAAAGTATCATCACCTTCAAGACCATCAAGCTCGGCAAATTCCACCCCTTGATAACCAATATTTAAACCTGCGCCAAAGATGCCATCTTCGGTGATCATAAAGTTATCATCACCTTCTGTGCCTAGCACCACGACCTTATCGCTACCTGCACCGCCATCAATTTTCAGCGCTGCGTTAATGCTGTATTCAATGGTGTCAGCACCTTCTCCGCCAAACAGTTCCACATCCACGCTGTTGTTGGTTAAACCGCTATCAGCGAGTAGGAAAGCACGTACCACAAAGCTGTCATCGCCCGCTTCACCGTACAACTTAGTGACCGCTTTGTTGGAGTACACCTTGATGCTGTCTTCACCATCGCCGCCGTAAATGATCATCGGTAGACTATTACCTCGGCTCAAGAAGCCCAGCGTAGTTTCGGTGGTTTCAATCTCATCACCTGCGGCAACCGTACCTAGTGAAGCTTGACGATCGCTACCAAATAGCTGACCGACTTGGAATGAATCGTTACCAGCGCCGCCGTCTAAGGTGACTATGGTTCCAGTATCGTCACTGTAGAAGCTGTCTGCGCCGTCTAGACCATTGATGATCAAGCGTGCATTGATATTGCCATCGTAGTTAATGCGCTCAACAGCATCGCTGTAACCGCCATTACCGTCATCATTTAGAGCGGCTACAAAGTTGGCGCGAATTAAGAAAATGTCATCGCTGGCCAAACCGTTTAAGGTCAGTACATCGGCGCCATCGTTTTGTGCGCCCGAATCTTGCACATCGATAACGTAATCTTTGTCACTGCCACTGCGATTGATAATGTAGCTATCAGTACCGCCTTCACCATCAAGCACTAGCGCATCTTCACGAGTGTTCAGCTGATTGATGGTAATCTCATCATCACCACTGCCAGTGTTAATACGAGTATCGCCAAGCAATGTTTGAGTATCCACTAGCACAGAATCACTGCCTGCGCCCATGTTCACCACAATATTGCTGGCATCCAAACTGCCTTGAATAACCAAGTTATCTTGGTCATCACCAGCCGATAGATTAATATCACCACCTGAGGTCATTGTACCTTGAATATCTATGCTTGCGCCGACATTGGCATCTTGATCGCCTGTGTCGCCACAGTCTATCTGCACATTGATATCAAGGTCAGCTTGCAGGGCTGCGCCTGATTGTAAGGTAAAGCCATCGCCGGAATTAATGTTGATGTTTTGCGAGGTTTGTAAGCTCACCCCTGAGACAATGCTAATGTCATCAAAGTCGGAGTTATCAGTAGAGGTTAGGTTGATATTCTGCTGGGCAGTCATGCTTTGCGTAACCGTCAGCGGGCTGCGAGTGATCATATTGATCTCCCCGCCGGCGCTAAATCCGCTAGAGATACCTTCCACTACACCACCAACATTCAGCGCACCGGTATTTTCAATATAGGTGCTACCTGTTGTAGATTGGCCTTGAATATTGCCAACTTGCGTCGCGAGTGCTTTGTCACTGCTACCAATGTCTAAGGAAGCAAATAGATAGGTTTTGCCAGAAATGACGTTATTACCACTGGCACTGTCATTTAAGATGCGCCCGGCTGGCGCGGCAATAAAGGCAATCGCCGCTGCGCCCGTTTGAATGGTATTTAGGTATAAGTCACCGCGAGTTTCGGTAAGGTGCGTATTATTGGCACTGGATACCGTTAGGTTTTCACCTTGAGTTGAACCAGAATCCACTTCAATGTCGTTACCAATTTGCCCAACGGTATCAAAGCGAGAGGTCAGCGAGATACTCGCGCCGATAATATCGGCAATCTCGGAAGCATCATCGGCTACCGCATCCAAAATAGCGAGATGCGCGGCAAGCTCAACATCACCTTGTGCAGACTCAACATGGTCAACATCTAGGTTTTGATCAGTTTCATTGATGCGAATATCGTTCTGCGCCGTCGCATTTAATACTCCGCCGGTTAGATTGATATCCAGAAGATTACCTAATGCGCCAATACTGCCCGCCTCTGCGGTCAAGGTAATATCTTGCGCTCGAATATTCTCATACTCATGGTTAAAGCTATCTAGAATAGAGCCGTTTAACGCCTGCAAATCTACCTTGCCGCCACTTGAATAGATGGTGGCAATATTGAGGTCTGAGTTGATCTCAGTAATATAGATATCTTGCTCGGCGCGAGCGGTCAAAGTGGCATCATCACCTAAATCGATATTGATGCGATTGCTGGCGCTACCAATGGCGCCTGAGCCTGCCTCAAGAATTAAGGTGCTGCTCGCAGAAATCGAAGCGGCTGTACCTGTGGTGTCGGTCAGCGATTGTTTGGACTTGATGCGAACATTATCACCAGAGACTGAGCCAATCGCCATGGATTGCTCAGAGCCTAAATACACATTGCCGCTCGCTGTGGCGCTAATCACGCCCGCAACCAACACATCAATGTCTTCACGCTGGTCAATCACAATCTTGTTCACATTGGCAATGCGATAATCACCCGCATCCAGTGCCACTACCGATGAGGCAATACTTGGGTCAACCTCTTCTAAATCCATCACCTGCTCGGCAATGCGATTCACTTGATAGATGTCAGAGCCAATCGAAACAAAGCTATCTTGCACTAAGCCAAGGCTTGCCCAGTTTTCGTTTTGCGTATTAATTAAGGTGGTTAAATCTGGCGTACTACTGATTGCCGCCACATCCATGGTCACCGCAATTTCTACACTTAATGCACTGGAGGTCAGCGTCATTGTGCTTGCTGTGACCGCAGCAATCTCATAGAAACTGCCTTCATCGTTAGCATTGCCACTGTCACCTGCAATGCGGATTTGCATACCACTCACAAAACCATCAGCAATCCAACTGCCGCTAGCACGTACTAGCGAATCACCGCTATCGGCTTCAATCACATTTACTTCGACGTTTTGCGCGCGCTCTTCTAATAAGAAGTACACATCGTTTCGTTCCGCGGCGGCCAATTGCACTCGCTCATCGTCGGTGTAATCGCCATCAAGGTCGATTTCAACTGAGCCTACCGCAGTACCGATGTCGTCTTTAGTGACAATGGTAATATCGCCCGCAGCTGAGATATTAGCGTCTTCAATAGTGGCTTGAGTATTGGTGATCGGTTTTAGCAAACTGCCGCTGATCAGGTTGGTCAGTTCATCTTCCGTCCACACATGCACACTACCTGAAAGTTCAGCGCGTTTCTCATCACTTAGCTGATACTCGTATTCAGAATCGTACGCTTCACCGCCATAAGAGGCGTGCAGTGCATGATATTCTGCGGTGCGCTTATTGACTAAGGTTTGGATAGCATCATCAACAAAGGTTTGTAGTGCATCGCCCGTCAGACCGTCTTCGGTGCCAATTGCTTGATACACCTCGCGGTAATAAGCCTCTTCATCCACCGATAAGCTGACTTCTTCACCTGCGGTATAAGTGCCGTCAAATTGACCATTGCGGATGTTCCAATAGGTGCTGTACTCCATCTCACGCGCGGTCACATAGGCATCAATCACATTATCAATTTTATCTTGTGCTGAGTCACTGCCTGCAATCAGCCCTAGGTTTTCCCATAGACCAGTACTTAACTCTTCATAAGTACGCTCATCTCTGGCAGTGGTATTATTGGCATCCACCAAAGAGCCGTACGAGACATTGATAGTGACATCACCTGCGCTACTGCTGATCTCTTTCGCCAGTAAATCGCCATCAAGTTCACTGAGGTAAATATCGTTAATAGCCAATACCGTAACGCTATCGTTGTTACCTTCACCACTGTCGACCACTAAGGCTTGGCTCGATGAACCGACATGTGCTTCGGAGCTGATAAAGATCGTCCCGCCGCGCACAATGCCGTTACTGCCAGACTCAGCTTCAATGCCACCAACAGCAGAAAGATAGACGTTGCCACCAGTATCATTAGCCAAACCATAACTGCCCGCAGAAGTGATATTGTTGACCACTAATGGACCATCTGTTTCTACGATGTTGATGCGCCCGCCATAGGTGCGCGCCGTAATGCCACCGTTACCGTCATTATTGAGGTTGGTGCGCAATGCGGTGCTTGCAGCATCAATACTGCCATCGACATTAGTTTGCGCGACACCGCCAATATAAGAAGCGGTGAGCTCGATATCTTTACCGCCGACCGAACCGGTCGCTTGAGTGTAAATACCGGCATTGGTGGTAATTGTGGTGGTGCCTTCCGTGTTACTAATCGCCCCCTGCACTATCACATCACCGCCTTGATTGGACACGATATCGATAGAGCCTTGCTCTTTACCGGTAAAGGTAATCGTGACGCCATAATCGGCTTTTATGGAGTGCGTTGACTCATCACGCACCTTACTTTCATTAACAAATTTAGCGTAATAGGTTTTCTTACCCCACCAAGTACTCTTAGTCCATTTACGCACTAAAGAGGTTTCTGACGTCAACTCAATATGGTTGGTATCAAAGGTATAGTCTTCATCAGAATCACTCGGTACATATTCAAAATAAGCCCCTTCGCCACGCAGCGTTGGCGAACCTAATGGCTCTGGCTCACCATCAAATACCACGTCATCGGGATCTTTAGCAAAGGCATCAATACCTAACCATGATGAGGTGGCCTCTGTGGTGTAACGACGTTCAAATTGCTCTTGGCCCATAGTCCAAGAATAACGCCAGCCTGATTTCGGATCGTAAGTCATGTCATCCGAACCTGTGCTAGCAACGCCATTGGTGGTAACCGTTACGCCATTTTCATCTTTGATGTAGGTGGTTTCTAATGGATTATCGGATGTGCCTTTGGCTTTATCACGAATGATCAATGTGCCTTTACCGCGTTGTGATGCATCCAGTCCAAGGATCTTCACATCAAGGTCGGTATTGTTCACCACATCGATATCAGCGTAGCCACCCAACAGTTCAATTTCAGAGTTGCTATTGGTGTTTAAAATGTGCCCTTCAAGCTCAATGTAACCACCGCTAACGCGCATGTCACCCACTACAATTTGATCGTTAGTGGCATCATAGAAAACCGAGAAATCTTCGCTCGCCACATCAAGGCGAACTAGACCGGTCGCTCCCTTAGCTTTTAGCGCATCAATGGTATCTTCCATCGCTTTGTCAATGGTGAGATTAAAGCTCTCTTTACCACTTTGAATTTTGCCATTGATATTGATGTATTCAGCGGTAATTGAAATATTATCTGCATAAATACTAGGGCCTGTAATTGAGCGGCCAATAAGATCGGCGATATCCGCATCAGAGGCTTCATCAAGACCATTGTTGCCAATCTCAGCATTCCATTTGGCGTATTCAGCGCCATCCACAGAATACACCGAACCCGGTGGAAGGCTTATTACCGTAGACCCCCCCGTCATCACAACTTGCTCTTTCACATCAATATCAGCGTAGATATTAATGTCGCCTTTACCTAGTGTGGTTGAATCTTCACCACTTAAACTTTTCAGTTCAAGCTTGCCACTGCGGTTGGTGACTTCGCCGTTTAAGGTGATTGATGGCCATGTCAGTACTGCATTATTGTTTGGCAGGCTGAGCGCCAATTCGGCTTGCTCTTTAGCCAGATCCACATCGTTGATGATGCTAATAAGCGGCTCATCGTCTGTACCGACATCTTGTCTTTCGCCGTTGAGATACACCCCGCCATTTTCCTGCGGAATCGTGATGTCATTCACCACTAGCGAGGCAAGAGTATGGTTGATAATTGAAACTGACGCATCGCCCGGTGATAGTACAGTACCGGTATCGGCGTATTCTCCAGAGCGAATATCAATGCGTCCTGCTTCTGCATGAATGTCGTCAATGGTAATCACAGAGGTCGACAGCTCGATAGAGAAGTACTCACCGCTTGGCGTAACGTCCATCAAGCCTTTTGCTAGCAACTCTTGTTGTAGGCGGTCAATTTCAGATTTGTAGAAGGCTTCGATATCGGTATCAGTGGCTTCACCGTCATTAAAGATAGAGAGCTGCTCTTCGGCATACTCAAGGTCTGTAAATAAGCTTGAGCTCAGTGCCTCAATTGAGGTTGAGAAGCTAATGCCATCGGTTTTGCTGACCTCATTAACGCTACCGTCATCATTTAAACTGGTAAATTCAATAGATTGATTACGGCGAATACCCGTTTCCAGCGTACCGGCATTACTGACTGTACCTGTAGTGCCAATAGTCACCTCACCGCCAAGGTCGGCAGTACCGCCAATGGCCGATGCCCAGTTGACGGTTTTGGTTTGCGCGTCCATATCGGCAAAGCCAAAACGCTCTGAGTGCAGGTTCATTTGACGCGCGGTTTTTACATGTGCGCCCGCGGCAATGGCAATGCTGTTAGCTTGCGATAAAGTAGCAAATGCACCCGCATCATCAATTGGAATAACGCTATCGGAGAAGCTATCAATCAGCGCATGAACTTTATAATCATCGCGATTGAAATCAGTATCAGTACCGGCTGAGATATTCACGTCACCATAAGAGGTAATGTCTGCGCCTAAATCAATCAATACTGTATTCACAGGAGTAAGGTTGACCGTAGCGTTGGTGACCGACACCGATACCGCGCCGCTAGAATCTGCCTCAACATTGCCTACTGCCGTGCCTTGACCTCGGGCAGATAACTGCAAATCACCTTCAGTAACTAACACGGCGTTCTCGCCAATGCGCACTTTAGCTAGTAATTCATCATCACTGATTTTCAGGGTTGCGCCCGTACCGGCCAGTGCGCCAGTGGCGTTAAGAACCACTTTATCGGTAATGTCTAAATCATTTAACGCATTTAATGCTATACCGTCATCATCGCCAGTGCCCCAAGCAGTAAGTTCAGCATCGTCACCCACATCAATGGTGGTTGCCATATCCAATACCGTGCGACTGTCTGCGCCAGCGGCGCTAGCAAGACCAACTGCTACTACATCGATTCGCCCACTTTGATTTTTCTGAGCGCGGTTAATGGCATCCACATTAATGTCAGAGGCGGTAATCACTAGATTATCACTACTGCTTGCCCCATCACCCAATACTACGGCGACATCGGCCGTAATATCATGGTCAATCTCAGCACCTGAACCAGACAATAAACCACCCGATGCCACTACGACCTTGGCATCAAACTGCGCTATATGCTCGGCCTTAATGTCTAACACGCCAGTGCCTGAGTTTTCACCCAAGATAATCGATGACTCATCACCGAACGTTACCTTGGTATTACTGGTCGATTTAGTCTCTGCGCCAACGCCTGCACCGGCTAATACGCCGCCGCTACCTGCTACCGCCAGTACATAGTTATTTTCAGTGGCATTCGCAATCGCGGTTAAATCACCGCCCTGATAGTCAGTTGCCGACATGCTAATTAAGGTATCCACATCGGTTTCACTATCGGCAAATACCACACCGGCAGAAATAAACCCAGCCGAAATGCCGTAGGCTTTTGATGTTTGTTTAGCATTAGCAAGGGCTTTCACTTCACCATCGCCTGTCACTGTGATATCCGAATCTGTCATGCCAACATTGATATCACCCGTGACTTCACTTTCAACAAATACCCCTGCGCCAGAAAAACCTAGCCCTAGAGAAACCGAAGCTGCTACCCCTAGCGTATTCACATCATCGGTTGAACTTGCCGTGAGCGTGAAATCGCCACTGGCATCTAAATCAGAGTTGTCGATATCGCTGTTTAGGTCGATGTCTACCACATTAATTACGCGTGATGCGCCAATCGAGATGGCAAACCCGACAGGGACAAAAGCGCCAGCTATGGTTGCCGCGGCGGCTGTCGCATCAATGTCTGACGTACTTGAAGAGGTCACTGAAATATCAGCGGCATTCACTTGTGAGCTGTCTTTAATGTAGCTATCAACATCGGCATACATTTCATTTTCAACGCGCACAGCTGCGCCTGAAACGGCCGCGCCACCTGCGCCGCCAACCACAGCAGCACTGCCAGAACCAACCCCTGAATTAATGGTCATGTCCAGCGTAGAATCAATATTCATATCGCCAGTGGCATACACTTGACTGTTATCGACATAGCTTTGCACCACTATGCGATCGCTCTCTTTACCAATGTCATTGATGGCCACCGAGCCACCAAGAGAAACACCGACACCGCCACCTGCGCCGCCAGCACCGGCGACCGACACTGCCGCTACGGTTGAAGTGATCTTAGAGGTGTTCTCTGCGGTAACATCCACATCATCCACTGTGACATTAGACGCCCCAATAGTGCTATTTGCGATATAGGCGCTGGTATCACCATAAATGTAATTGGCCGTTTCAGCGCCTGCGCCACTAATGGCAACGCCGCCACCCACGCCACCTGCGGCGGCAATGGACGCGGCTACAGAGGTCGCGGTAATGGTATTGTCAGTTGTCGCGGTAACGCTAATATCGCCACAGCTTAACTCACCCACATCAGTAATGTAACTTGAGGTATTGGCATCAACGGTATTTTGCGCCAATGCTACGCCGACACTTAAAGAAACACCGCCGCCCGCACCAAAGGCAGCAGCCAATGATGCCGCTCCGGCTTCTGCTGTAATTGACGTGGTATTGTCCGCATCTAAGCTGACCGAGCCGGTATCTATAACCTTGCTAGAAGCCGAGCTATTGTCGATATAGGTTTCAACATCGGCATAAATATCATTAACTGTGCTCACTCCAGCGCCTGCGCCAGATAAACCGCCACCTGCACCGCCTGAAATGGCCATACTGCCTGCGCCAACACCGGAAAATACCGTCATGTTGCCGTCAGCATCTAGATTTAATACACCCGTAGCACTAATGCCGCTGTTTTTCACATACGAGCGCACGCTCTGACGCGAGCCGCTATTACCAATATTATTGCTCGCAAGCGCCGCGCCAATCGCCACACCGATACCGCCACCAGCACCACCTGCGCCAGAAACCGCAACCGCGACTACCGTAGCATCAATATCAGAGGTATCTGAGGCAGTGATATCCACCTTACTGGCACTATCAATTTGTGAATTTTCAATATACGACTGGGTTTCGCCAAAAATGCTGTTTACCGCTTCTGCGCCTGCGCCACTGATAGATACGCCACCACCCGCACCTGCGGCAAAAGAGGCCGTAGCCGCTACAGAAGTTGCGTCAATATCGTTAGTTGCACTAGAAGAGACTGAAATTGAGCCGGTGCTATCAACCGCACCCGCTCCTTTAATGTAGGCAGAGGTATCAACATCCACGCTATTGTCAGCAATAGAAATACCGATGGTTAATGTACCACCGCCACCAGCACCGCCTGCGATGCCTAATGAAGCTGAACCGAGCTCTGCGGTAATAGTTGACTCACTGGTTGCACTAATGGCAATGCTTGCCGCGTCTATGCTGGCGCTACTCGCACCAGAATTATCAATATAACTGTCAATTAGGGCATAAACATCATTGGTTGCCACAACGCCCGAACCTGCACCTGCAAGACCGCCACCAGAGCCGCCTGCCACAGCCATACCGCCTGCGCCAACGCCGGCAGTAATGGTCATTTCACCATTTGCAGTCACTGATAATGCGCCAGAGGCATCTACACTTGAGTCGTGAATATAGGATGCAACAACCAGTTTATCGCCCGATGTCCCTATTTCATTTTCAGAAACAGATGCGCCAATGGATACGCCAACGCCACCACCTGAACCACCACCTCCAGACACGGACACAGACGCTACCGTTGCAGTGATATCCGAAACGTTCTCAGCATCAAGGGTTACCGCGCCTGCACTTTCTACATCGGCTCCATCAAGGTAGGCCAGTGTCTCGCCATTTATAGAGTTAATAGAGTTTGCACCTGCGCCACTGACCGCAATGCCGCCACCCGCGCCAAAGGCAATGCCTAATGAGGCCGCCACTGACAATGTATCGATGGTATTATCCGTGCTAGCGTCTAAATCTAATGTGCCCGTTGCTAAATCAACATCAGCACCTGCCACATACGCGCGGGTATTATTGTCTATCTCGTTACGAGCCAATGCTACGCCAACTGTGATAGCCGCTGAGCCACCAGAGCTAAAGCCTGCCGCCACCGTTGCCGCTGCTGCCACAGAATCTATATCCGAGACGTTACTTGCGTTAACGGTCAGTGATGCCCCTTTTAGGGTTTGATTGGCAGCAGAGCTGTTATCTACATACGCATCCACATCAGAATAAATGTTGTTAACCGCGCTAACACCCGTACCCGATGCTGCTACGCCAAAGCCACTGCCACCTGCGGCAATCGCCATTGAACCTGCACCAACGCCTGCATCAATATCCAGATCGGCGGTAGAAGTCACCGAAATATTGCCTGTCGCATCAATATCTGAATCCAGGATATTGGCAATAACGCCTAAGCGATTGCCTGAGGTTCCGATATTATTTTCAGTTTCTGCGCCGCCCACAGAGACGCCTAAACCGCCATCGGTGCCGACTGCACCTGCAACCGATACCGCGGCAATTTCTGCATTAACTTTTGAAGTGTTGGTGGCCGAGACTGACACGTCACCCGAGCTGTATACATCACTATTCGCAAGAGTCGCGCTAGTACTACCCGTGATGGTATTCACCGCATTGGCCCCTGCGCCACTGGCGCTGATGGTGCCAGAGCCCCAACCTAGCGCAAACGATGCCGCTACTGAGGTTGCGGTAATGGTGGCATTGGTGGTCGCTAAAACACTGACATTGCCTGCTCTATCATCGCTTGCACCAATATCGACATTATCAATTAAGGCTACCGTGTTGTTTTCAATGTCATTTTCCGCCAGCGCAACCCCAATACTTAGGCTGACCGCGCCTGATGTTGCCGAGAAAGTGCCGGCAATAGAAGCGCCAACCACCGCACTGGTAATGGTGCTGGTGTCTTGCGCTGTTACTGAAATCGAATCAGCTATCACGCTATGATTCGCTTGGGTAGCCGTAATGCCCGACGTAGTATCAATTTTCACCGTATTATCGGTGGATGCGCCCACGCCACTTAATGCGCCTGCCACTCCATCGTTTGAGTTAGCCAGCGCCACTGACGCTGCGACCACGACTGCGGTGATCTCTTGATTACTTTTGGCAAACGTATCGACCGTGCCACTTAGGTCAACACTGGAATCGGTAATGATGGCGCTAATTGCATTCGCATTGCCGTTGTCACCACCAATGGAGTTTTCCGCTAATGCCACTCCGATACCGCCGGAGACCCCCGTACCAGTGGTTGCACCAGCCCATGCAACAGAGGCAGATACTACCGTGGCGCTAATATCACCCGAGGCATCGGCGCTCACAAACAATCCGTTCTCTGCTGTAGATGCATCATTTAGCGTTGTAAATTGATCAATGGTGGTGCCATCAACCTGCGCAATCGTATCGCCATACACTTCATTTTCTACCGAGGCACCACTGCCCGATAAGGTAATTGTTGTCTCACTGCCACTTTGTAAACCAATAGAAGGCGCAACTACTACCGCGATAATATCGCTGTCGTTATGCGCTTTGACGTCCATTCTCGATGTGTCTAAATCTTCGCTTGGCAAAGTGATTAGGCTATCAACCACTTTAGAGCGAGTATTCATGCGCACTGTGTTGTAACTGACTGCGGCCGCTACCGATAAGCCCACTTTAGTATCAAAGTTTGGCGAGGTCTCTTTACTAACGCCTGCGCCAATCGCTACTGACAAAATATCCGCGTCACTGTTGGCTTGGCTACGTACTTTGCCTGTCGCAACGTCCATATCAACGCCGCTAATTAGGGCATCAATATCTGAATCAATGGTGTTTTCAGCATAAGTCACCGCCACCGTGCCGTTGCCCGCATAAGCCACGCCGAGCGCTACCGCGTACACTTCAGAGGTATCTTTTGCTTCAATATCTACCGCGAAATTATTGCTATCTTTGCCGTTAATTGAGGCTGAATCGACATCAATTAGGAAGGCATCGATATCGTTAATCACATTGTTCACTGACACATTACCGGTAATGGCAATGCTACTGCTGTTCGAGCCAGGAGGCGTATCAGCAACGCCCGATAGCGCCGCTGAAACCGAGGCACTGACCACAGTCGTGTTGTTGATAGCGTCAATGGATAGATTATTTAAAGTAAGACTGTTAACGCCGGAAATACCTGCATCAATATCTACATCGACATCATTGCGCAGACCAATACCGGCCGCCGCTAAAGCAAACTTTTGCGCCTCTGAACTTGAGTAAGCGATTGGGAAAGCAAACACACCCGCGTTATCAGTCGCATCAAGAGTTAACGCCTCGGCATTTAAGCTGTTTAAGTTATAAATAGAAGCGGAAGTGGTGTGATCAACGATATTAAAAATGAACGCACCAGAGACCGAAATTCCGTACGCGCTGTTATTGGTTTCTGGGGTGTCACCGCCCGATGGCGCCACCTTACCTGTTGCCCACGCGGCGCTAATTGCCGAGCCAATGATGAACCCATCACTACTGGCCGCCACTTTAACATCGCCATTAACATCAATATCACCACTGCGACTACCAGCGTCTTGCGAGCCAATTTCAGCTTTGGTTACTTTAGTCACTATATTAACAATTGATGATGCGCCCACACCAATTGCGCCGCCCGATGCACCGCCTCCAGCAATGGTAATAATGTCCACTCGGTTATCAGCGGTAACGCTCAAGCGCTCAACACTACCAATATTGGTGATACGCGTGCCGACCATAAGATCAACGCCAGACTCAACTTGCGCGTACACGTTACTGTCGACAATGTTATTAATAAACAAGCCTGACAGACCTAAGGTACCTTTACCGTAGCCGGCTGAATAACCAAGGTTAATGGCAAAGACATTACTATCTGCATCCACACTGAGATCATCGGCATACACCACGGCGCCATCTTCAATAATCGCTTTACTGTTTAGCGTCACGTTGTTGATATAAACGCTGACACCTGCGCCGTTTAGTGATTCTGACTGACCGGTTTTCTCGTAAATGGTTTTTAAAATTGGGATATTTGAGTTAGTCGCCGTCATCAACCCCACATAATCGACTTGCTGATTGATGGTATCCGATTTAATGGCGATATCGCGGTTAGACGCAGATAAGTCACCTAAAAATGCGTCCACTATCTGGTGGTACGTATCCTCGGCCACTTCATCAAAGGTATTTTCAAGGTCGGTTCTTTGGTTGATCTGCACGGTGCCCAAAACTTTCGCATTGGCATTTTGCGTCACATCTAAATAACCAAAGTTAAGGCCGATAGAGACTTTTGCCCCTGCCGCTTCTGACTTAACGGTGTTATCAATGAGATAAAGATCAGAATCACCCCCTAGCAATTGGCTTGGCAAGCTCGTGACCTTGTCACCCAATAGCTCCCACTTGCTGACATCACTAAAATCGGTGCTCGCTAGACGTAAGGTTTGTTGTTCATCACCAATGTATTTGTACACTGCGCCTAAGTAACCGATATCCGGTTGCTGAGATTCACTGGCTTGCTGCCAATCGTAATCTTTGTAATGAAAACCGACTAGGTCACCTGGGTTAACCGTGTAATCCGTGTCTATATCACTTGGCTGAATGTAATCAGGTTTTACGTATTTAAAGGTCGTATCTGGGCTGATAAGGCCGGTAAGGTTTTCTGTTTTAGCATCTAGGGTAAATTTATCCAGCACATCCAAACTGGTGTTGCCCTGCACCAATGCATTAGCATTGTTATCCATGTCCGCAATCATTACCGACACAGCGCCGCCAAATGGCACCTGGCTAAACTCACTCTTAGTGCCTGTTGAGCCTGCAAGCTGTGAGGTCTGCGATACCGAACTTGAGGTTGAAGACACGCTAGTCAGCTGTCTGCTTTCTACGTTGGCGTTTTGCTCTAAAGAGCCACCCACTTGAATATCTGAGCTTTTATCGACTAGACCAATCAACGCATTAGCATTATTGGTATCATCAGCATAACCAAACGCAATACCCAGAGTAAACTTCGTTGGTTTTAAGCGATCGCCCGGGGCAACACGCTTAGTTATAAATTCAGGTACTATGGTCTTAGCCAATACGTTAGCGGCTTTTTGCTTATATTTGTCTTTGAAGTTATCCAGAATGCTTGGCACGCGATCAACGATGGCTTCAACCTCTGTGCCCCATACGCCGTCTACTCGGCCTTGCTTTTGCTCAGCGCTAACGGTCAAATCACCCGCTACAATCACATCACCGGCTAGGGTAGCATTAGTGTCACCGTGTTCAATATGCACAGCTACACTGGCGGCTAACTTACCTTTTGCACCCGCATCACTCAGTGCGCCAACATAAGTAAAATCAGAAGTGTATGCGGAAACTTCTAAATTTCCTTCGCCAATAATGATTGCAGAATCAGAGACTAAAGTAGTGGAATCACTTTCTAATAATCCAACCGCAATACTGGCGGCAAAGCCTTTGAAACCAAAGTAAGGTTCTGCAGCCACCTTCATGTAGTTTTCGACTTTTGAGGTGATCAAGACATCACCTTCGGCAATCACTGTGCCGTTCATTTCGACATTAGCATCAGAGCGAATACTACCGATCGCTACCGAGAACAAAATCGCTATGGGTTCAGATTTAACCCGAGCAATAGAACGAGATTCTATGGTGACATTATCCCCTTTGATGATGGCATTTTCATCAATGGTAATGGTGGTATCGACCTCAGAGCGAGAATAACCAACGAACAATGAAGAGCCTTCTAGCTCAACTTTAAAGTCTTTAATGCTCAGCTCATCAGATTCTATGGTGTCGCCACCGTAGTTAACTGGGCTATCAGGGTTTGTTTCGGCAAAGGCGAGAATTGTAACGTCCCGACCTTCAATGGTTGCCGCGCCTATGGTGACGCTGGCACTGACATCATCATAGTTATAAAAACCAATGCCTTTGATTTCGTTTCTTGAGTCCGACGCTATGATGTTGATGTCGCCATTTTGGCTTAGTGACAAGCCTTTCGCAGAAATATTAACCCCATCTTCAACCTTAATATGGCGAGCATAAAAGCTGATATCCCCTGCTGTGTCACTGCTATCATCGGTTTCAACATCAGCGCTGACAGTGATAGTGCCACCTGCTTCAAATTTGATAGATTGACCGACTAAAAAGACATTTGAATCCATGTTTAAATCGCCACTGGATTCATTAACGAAAGAGAAGTTATCGCCAGTAATAGCGGCAAAGCTGAAGTCGTTAACATCAAAAACATCGCTGCCACCATAAAAGACCACGTCATTACTGGTTGCACTGTCTGATAGAGTCACGGTTACAATATCAAGCGCGTCACGCGCCCCTACATCAATGCGAAATTCATTAATGCCAGTACTGCCTTTTAACTCGGCGGTGGTTTGCGCCGCATCTAATGTCACGTCAATACTGGCACTACTGGCATCCAATACAGTGGCGCCAGTGGTGGCAATCACTTCAGCATGCTCAATACTATCTAGGCTAACGCTTTTATCGGTTTGTGCATCGCCCTTCCAGACTAAAGCATCATCTGCGACATCAACTTGAGTGTGAGTAGCGGTGCTAGAGGCAGAAACGCGGTCATAACCGCCTAAACCGGTGACCGATAAATCGTCATCATCAATAGCAAACCAATCCACCCCTTGCGAACCGACAAAGGTATCACTGCCGCCATTACCACGTTGAGTGCTCAGTTGCGCTGAGGCCATTAAACTTAGGCTAACCCCTGTCAGCATAGAGCCTGAAATTGTATCTGGGTCTAAGCCTAATACCGTTAAAATTGAAGTGTCATCACCTGAGACATTTAATCCAGACAGACCCGATATCGATAGCGATGAGCTTTGCTGATCAAACGAAGCAAACAGTGCTCCCGTTTCTCGATCATCAGCGATGTTGATCATGGCGATCAACTCTTCAAGAGTCTGCGCAGATTGGGTGTCTATTTCTAGAACGGCGCTATCGTCATCTAAGGTAAATAACAGGGAAAAATCGCTAACATCACTCCAACCGGAGAGTAAGTTAATATCCGTAGTTTCAGATAAGCCCGAAAAGTCGGTAGCATCAAAGGTATCATCACCATCTGAGCCAATCAGTTCGGCGCTTTCAATGCCCAACAAATTGATGATGGCTAAGTCCGTGGTCAGAATATCGTTATCCAGATCAAAGCTATGCGCCGCGCCTGTATTGCTGCTCATATCGGCAATCAGGGTATCTTCACCCTCGCCGCCAATAATAATGTCGTTTGACTCACCAGAGACATAAATAAAGTCGTCACCACTGCCCGCATCAATCAGGTTGATCCCTTGTGCGCCAACAATGGTATCGCTGCCTTGCTGAGTAGAAATTTTACTGTTACCTGCAAATGCCGATAAATCGACATCATCCGCGCCCACGCTACCTTCAATATCCAAATAATCATTGGCATCAAAGCCCACTAAGGTATCCAAAACCTTAGTGCCAGTCTGAGAGACTGAAGTGACAACATTGCCTGTCGAAGTAATAGATTCAATCATTGGCTGGCCCGAATAAAGGCCAGCAAATTCTATGCTAAAGCCGTCAGTTTCGGTGGTAACAATAAGTTGTCCGTAGGCCAAATCCAGTGCTTTTTCGATAGCGCGAGACACATCACGGGCGCGAGCATCCCAAGCAATTTCATCAGTGACTATGCTTTGTCCATCGACTTGCATCGTAAAGGTGTAGCCCGAGCCGCTGGTGATGGTCGGCAATGAAATAGAAAGGATTTCGTTTTCGCCATGCGACAGATCCAACTCATAGTCCACACCAGAAAGGGACACGGCCACACTCGCGCGGCCATCAAAGGTTTCTTGCACGGTATCCACGCCCACACCTGCGGTAATGGTGTCTGCGCCGCCAAGACCAATTAAGGTATCACCATAAGCTGAAGCATAAATGCTATCGGCGAGTTCTGTGCCTTCTAAAGTGATATCGTAATCATTGGCAAGCCTTGCATCTAGGGTATAACCGCTAACATCATCGTCATTGGATAACGCCTTAACATAGATGCTATCAATGTCGGTCAAGGTGTCCGTTTCAGTATCATCTATTTTAAGCGTGTCACCATCAAAAACTACATTGGCAGCACGTACCGCAATCAGTTCGTTGCTACCTTCACCGCCGTCTATAGCGTCACTGCCTGCGCCGCCAATAAAGACATCATCACCGATGCCACCGATTAGGTAGTCATCACCCGCCCCGCCAAGCAAATGCACATCAAGCTCAGAGGCTGAAAAATCAAAATAGTTGTCACCACTGCCACCCTCGGCAGAAAGCAGGGCTAAATCGAATAAACGAATGCTTTGGTTTTCGGTCTCAGTAAAGGTGGCGCCATCCCAGCTGCCGCCTTGATAGATATAATCTACATCGGCATTGTCACTATCAGTCTGAACCTGTAGATCGATGCCCGTACTGCCAGTGTCTCTAAACAAAGCGGTATCATAACCGCCGAATCCATCGACACTATCGCCAAAGCCCACCACAAATACGTTGTCGTTGGTGTCTCCAACAAAGCTATCGGCATAATCAGAGCCAATAACCGTATTCATGCCCGTTACGCTATCAAAACCGCTCACCAATTCATTTTCTAGGTCAACGGTGACACCTTGGCTGTAAAGGCTGTAGTCTAAGTAATCACTGCCACTACCACCGAGTTCATCAAAACCTTTAAAGCTAATACTCGTGGTGCTAGCAGAATCTAAAATGCCGCCGACTTGGTCATCTAAGGTAGAAATAACCCCTTCGCCTTCGGCGTCTATTTGCCAGTTGTAACTGTTGTTTAAAGCGGCTAAAACATGGATAGAATCATCACTTTGCGTCGCTTCAATGGCTTCGGTATTTAAGAACTCCACCGTGCCATTGTCACCAAGGTTACCCTCGTTATCGCCGTTAATTTGCCAGTTACTGGTGACGACCGTACTGCCTAGCGCCACAGTATCAGAGCCTTCACCACCATCAAATTGGACAATAAAATTACTTTCACCCAGATCAAGGAAGGATTGATCTACGGTCAATGTATCGTCGCTAGCAGAACCGGTAATGGTGATAACGCTAGCCGCGCCAATACTGTCGAGCTTGCGCTCACCCAACACTGCGCCATTGTCTTTGTTATTGATAAGCTGGATATACTGCTCGCTCGACGCATTCTCTACTACCTGCAAAGTAACGTCATTGGAGTCTGCGACTAAGGTTGCTAAAGGATCAGCAGATAAAAGCAATCTCGGCTCTAACTGCTCAATGGCAAAAGTATTATTTTGCGCAGGAGTTAACCCCCAGCGAGATGACTTAATGGCACGATTAATTCCGTTCATCAAACTCGTTAAGCGAGGTTGTGAAATGGCCTTACTGCTTTGTTTTGATGATTGATTTGCGCCCATTTGTCTATCCATAACTTTAACCTTCCTTGAGCTCTGCTACCGCAGATACCCATATGCTTTATGCGGTTATTGCGTTTCTAAAAGCAAAAATGCACAGCTCAAAGAGCTGTGCTATCTATTTGTTCTTTAAGGGGCAATCAGGGTGCCCCTTCCATCGACGACTAATGAACGCTTCCATGTTCATCAATATTCACTTGTTCTGACCCTGCGTTTTGCAGCATCTTATTCAGGTTACGTAGCGAGTGCAGATGCAGGTAAACCAACTCCAAGCCATCTGAATTAAACAGCTGGGATAGGTCTTCTTGCTGCAACGCTTTTAGCTTCTCTTTATTGATTACTTTAAAGCCTGTTAGGGTGCGCTCTTCGCCTGTCGGCAGAGTAAATTTCGCGCCCATATCTTCAAACAAATCAAGCTCTGCGAGTTTCTTGCAAAAGGCTTGTGTACGTTGATAGTGGCTTTGATAATCTTGTAGGAAGCTCAGCACTTTTGTTAAGTATTGAGTCTGCTCGCCATCACCATCAAACAGACGTTCGCCTTGGTTTTCTTTATTACAGCCTGAGTAAGACTCGTCTAAACATAAAGTAAGGGTTTCACCTTCATCAGTGCTGGCAAACACAAAAGGATAACGACGAACAAAAGCAGGGACGTATTTAGCCACCCATTGCCCTTGATCATTGACGTATAAGTTTTGATCTTGCTTGATCCCCATAATCACTACAGGGAGCACTTGATCGCCTTCGCCCGCAAACACAATGGCGTAGTCTTGCGCGGCATGGGGAAACTCAGCCGCCATCAGCGGTACTGAGTTGACGTTTTTTGCGAAATCATAGTTATTTTCAGCCTTAATCGACCAATCCTGATGACGCTTTTTGTTAACCGCTTCGACCTGTCCATAAATCAATAATTGAGTAGCCACATTGAACTCCTTTTCATCGGTAAAATACTTCTTCTCTCAGCATGCCTTGCCGTTATGAACGACACTTTTCTCTAGGTTGAGAAAATAGCCTGTTGAAAGAAAATTTTGTTGAGCTAAAACTGTTTACTTAAGCGATTTGCTTACACTAAATAACGACCGCTCAACCTAGTACAACATCAACCTAGAAATCTCTAGGTCCTCATCTAGAACACTTAAATCTGTTGGTACCTCTTTTCCTTGCAGCGTGTTGTTTATCTGCTGCAGATCAAACTCTGTCAGCGTGCCTACGGCTCGTTTGAGTCGTAAATGGTTATAAAGATAGTCATAACGAGCAGCGGAATATTCGGTGCGGGCAATAAATAAATCACGAACCGCATCTAACACAGTAATACTGGTCGCCACACCGGATTCAAAAGATTGTTCTTTAAAATCCACTGCCGATTCATACGCTTCTACTGATTTTTTCAGCGCTTCCACTTTACTAATTGAGCTGGTTACGCCAGTAAAAGCATCGTGCGTTTCACGTGAGGTTTGACGCCAAGTTTGCTCAAGCTCGTTACGCGATTTATGGTAAAGAGACTCGGTTTCTCGAACTCGAGATGACACTGAGCCGCCGGCATAGATTGGGATTTTAAGACGTAGCATCACATCAGCGGTTTCAATCTCACTCTTGCCATCAAACAAGGTGCCGTTGACTTCTGTAATGTTGTAATTGGCCACTAAATCAAGCTCAGGGTAATGCCCACCTTTTTGACTGCGGATATCTTCTCGCGCTGACTCAAGGGCACTTTGTTTAGCAATAATGGAAGGGTTATTTTTTTGCGCGCTGGCTAGCCAACTTTCCACTTGAAAAGGGTCGGGCTTGACTAATATCAGCTCTTCTCCAAGCGTTGCCATATCTGGTGGAATATAGCCGGTAATCTCATACAAACCTTGCAATGAATCTCGCAGTGAGTTTCCTACTTCAATTTTACGCGCCTGCGCTTGCAGTAATCGAGCTTCAGCATCCAGTGCATCCGTTTTACGAGCAAGACCATTCGCAGCTTGGGTTTTTACAAATTCATTTACTTGCTCTAACGATTTTACTTCAGCATTAATGCCTAAATAGGTATCGCGCCTTTTCAACACGCTAAAATAAGCGGTAGCCACTCGCAGCATTAACTCTTGTCGTACCCCTTCTAGCTCAGCTGCTACTCCTTTCACATCTTGTTTTGCTTGCGAAAAAGCGGCCCAATTACTGTAGCTAAAAATAGATTGAGTAAGAGAGAGGTTAAGCTCATTGGTTGGGTAGTCTGTCGAATCCCGCAAAGATTGAATAGGATTATCTGTGCTGATTATTTTTTGATAAGTCTGAGTATGACTCAGTTCTAGATCTAAGGTAGGAAGTAGAAAAGCCAGTGCTTGATCGTATACTTCTTTATCGGCGTCATGCTGGGCAATGCCTGCACGATAAATGGGATCGTGTTCCAACGCTTGTTGATACATATCAAGCAAGTTCTCTGCACTCACACTCGAGGCCAAAGCCCCAAGCGTAACTACGCTGAGGAGTTTCCTAATCATTTAATCCATCCCTGCATCTAAATGAGCATTTATTATCAAGTAAAGGCATGCTCTTCTATGAGCAAACCGAGCTAACATCTTGATGAAGTATATGTGCTATTTACAAAAATACACAAAAAATAACACTTCTCATTAACATCGAGTAATACCCCTATAGATACAAGGAATTAGTTATTCTGTGTTTGGAATAAATGACAGGTAAGATTCACTATCTGGCGTATCACCACCAGAATAAAACAGGGACAAGAAAGGAATGGTTGGTTAGCCTAAAAAGGCTAAATTTATTTAAAATAATTAACGAGTAAAATCAATTTCAACACGTCGTCCGTTAGGTAAAATGTCATGTTGATAAAACCACCCGTATTGTTTAATGAGCCGATCGGTCAATTCTAACCCAAGGCCAAAACCCAACTCATGCTGGCTATCACTATCAGAGTAATTATGATTAGTGATCAGCAAGCGCTGTTGTTTTTGTACAATAGCCACTTCCCCTTCATAAGTATGTTGAAAAGCGTTGCGAACAATATTGGTAATGACAATTCGTCCGAGTCCAGGCGGTATGGTTAATTCACAAGAGTCATGGCTGATGCTTACTTGAACCTTCTTTCCTTTAAGTAAGTAGCGCAATTCAGATTGAATTTGAAAAACCAAATCGCCCAATATAATCGACTCTTCGGCCAATTGTTTCTGCTCTTGTCGATTAAGCCATAATAAAGTTTCGGTTAAATCCGTCATGGTAAAAGAAGCGCGGCGTATACGATCCACTACCTGCAATTGTTTTTCACTATTGACGCCTCTTTCTATCATCTTTTGCAGTAACTCAGCATTGCTACGAGTCACCGCAATCGGCGTTCGAAGTTCATGACTGGCATAGCCCAAAAACTCTTTCTCACGCTCTACACTCGCTTGAACAGAATTTAAGCTCGACTCTATAATTTCCGCTAATGTATTCAACTCACGGTATTGAAAGTTAGGGGTGGTTTCATGTTGCTGTTTTTGATCAAGTCGTTTTGCCCAGTCACGCAATTGGCGAACCGGCTCTGATACCTGCCGAAGCATGACTAAAAGTATGACACCAAAAATGGTAATGGCGATAAACGCGAACAATACAATGTAAGCAAATTGAGGTGGCTTTGCTGGCAAAATGCGTGTTGCATTGCGATCATCAAAAGAAAGAGAGATATAGCGCACCTCTCCATTACTCTCTATTTTCATTAAGAAATCACGCACCGATGGGGACTTTAAAATAGGGAACCCATCGATATTCTTCATCAACTTGCCATTTTCTAAGTCCGCTTTATCAAAACGATGTTGAATTAATTCAGGGAGATCTTGCCAACGGGTTGCTATCGTCATCTCTTGCACTTGATACGGTTGACCATCTTGTGCTTCAAACTCAAATGCTTCAGTGTGCATAAAAGTGGACATCGCGGTATCCAAACCATAAAAGAAATAATTCACGGCAACCGCCGACATGCCCGCCACAAGCAATGTGCCCGACAAAAACATGGCAACAACAACGTACAATCTTAGGCTGGCGCGAATTTTCATTAACTAGTGGCACTCTTCTCTAAGCGCAAACCCTTGCCCTGTCACGGTATGGATCAATTTAATATTCGATTGGCTGTCCACTGCTTTTCTTAGATTAAACATATGCACTTTTAAGCTATTACTGTCCGGTTGTTCGTCTCCCCATACCGCCTGAATCAGTTTATCGCGTTTGACAGTATTTGGTGTGTTTCGCATCAAAGTGGATAAGATTTTGATGCCTGTGGGAGATAGCTTTAATGCAGAACCCGCTCGGGTTGCGGTTTCCGCTTTTAGGTCCAGTTCAAGATCAGCCACTTGCAACTTACGCACCTCGCCACTACGACGACGTGATAATACTTGGATGCGCGCCACTAACTCTTCTAATGCAAAAGGCTTCACTAAGTAATCATCAGCGCCACTCGAAAAGCCTTTCAATTTATCATCAAGAGTATCGCGAGCGGTAAGCATAAGAATGGGAATGTCATAGCCTTGCGCTCTAAGATTTGAGCACACTTCTAAACCATCCATTTTCGGTAAGTTCAAGTCTAAGATGACAGCATCATAGTGGTTGTCTTTGATCATATTCAGGCCAGACAAACCATTGGTCGCATAGTCACAAGAAATAGAGTCCAACTCTAAATAATCGATAACGGCTGTCGCTAAATCTAAATCGTCTTCAACAAGCAATAGCTGACAATTTTCTAAACCCATAGTGACCCGTTTTACCTTTTATTATTTATAGAAAGATGTGCTGTCATGAATGGTAGCGTGTACCAACATATTGTATTAGCTTACCTTTAAGCTGGTTAATCCTAGGTTAAGACTAAAAAGCACGTGTCTCAAGGCGAATCCAAGAATATATGGTAAATATGGGAAGGTAATGTCAATCACACTAAGTACGTGATCAGAGGTTGCACAGGAAAAATGTTCGAGAACAAGGCAGAGTTTTTCGAGAAGTCGTTTTTAGTACTATGGGTATAGATACTGCTCCACTGAGTTTCACTCAGAAGCTCCATGGAGCAGTAATTACAAAGGTATTTTAGAGAACGCCAATACGCCGCAGGCGACTATTTAAACGGGCGGCTAATGACGCACCACTACCACAGGATGATCTTCAAGATGAATCACTTGTGAATTCACATTAAACACATCTTGAATCAACTGAGGATCAATGATTTTTTTCGGTTCGCCATACACAAAAAGCGCGCCATCGTGCAATGCTGCCACTTTGTGTGAGTATTGGATCGCTAAGTTAAGATCATGAACCACCATCAATACACACGCCTTGTTATTAACGGCATACCGTCTAACGTATTCCAATAGCTTCAGCTGATTGCTCATATCAAGTGCTGATGTAGGCTCATCCAAAATCAGTACTTTAGGCTGATTGATCACAGCCTGCGCCAGTCCAACCATTTGGCTTTCACCGCCAGACAGTTCAGTACATAATTTATTTGCCAGATGGATAATTCCTACTTCTTCCAATAACGCTAATGCTTTCTCAGCACTATTAGCTCGGGTAAACAGAGAACTCACGCCTACGTGCATTGTGGTAATCAGTAATTCAACCACCGTAATGCTGGCCGAGATTCTATGATCTTGTGGTAGATAACCAATGTCACCTAACACCAATGGCTTACCATCCAAAGTCACCGACTTAGGGTTAAACTGAACAAGCTTAGTCATTTGCTTTAATAGCGTTGACTTACCGGCTCCATTCTTACCAATCAGTGATACCATTTCTCCTGCATCGATTTCAGGAATACTTAAATCATTTAAAACGGTATTACCTGCAAACGATACAGATATATTGTTAATTTGCAGGCCCATTAAAATCTACCGCCTTTTTTAATGATTAAGTAAATGAAAAATGGAACACCTATGATGGACATCATGACCGTTAGCGGCAAAATAAGCCCCGGCATAATGGATTTACTGGCAATAGACGCCACTTCCAGTAATACCGCACCAAGTAAGGCCGATGCCGGTAAAAAGTAACGTTGGTCTTCACCCAATATCATTCTTGCTATGTGAGGAGCAACTAATCCAACAAACCCTATCGCTCCTACAAAGGCAACTGATATAGAAGTAATTAAAGAAACCAATAACAGCGTTTTATTGCGTAAACGATTAACATTGATTCCCATAGATTCGGCGCGATCTTGACCAATTTTCAGCGAAGACAGTTTCCAAGAGTCTTTCATCATGATCACTAACACGCTCGGAATTAAAATCGCCAATACGATGATTTTTTGCCAGCTACCTCTGTCTAATGAGCCCATTTGCCAAAACACCAATGTTTGCAACTGAGTTTCTGACGCCGAATATTGCATCATGGTTAACATGCCGTCATAGGCAAACATAATAGCGACACCAAATAGCATCACCCCTTCAATGGAGATGCGCTTCATCGAAGAAATACCGGCAATTAATAGTGTTGTAAGTAAACACATAATAAATGCCATGGTGGCTATCTGATATTCCATCGGAATAAACGGAATAACCACAATATTCATAATCACTAACGCTGCGCCAAAACCTGCAGCTGCTGAAACGCCAAACGTATACGGGTCTGCCAGTGAGTTATTCAGCGTGGTTTGCATCTGCGCCCCTGCTAGCGCTAGCGCAGCGCCAACAAATGGCGCCATCAAAGACATCGGCATCCGAATATCCCAAATGATGATTTGTGTCGCTAAGTCACTATTTTTTGCGTAGAAAATACCATTGAGCACCTGAGATAAGGTTAGGCCCTGTGAACCAATCAATATATCGGCAACCAAAAAAACAATGCTGAGTAAGAAGAACACCCCTAGCATCAGGATTTTTTTACGCTCACGACGACGGTGATGAAGCAAAGCACTTTGAGCTTCACTGCCTATATTAGGTGGCGCAATATGCTGTTGTGGTTTCACTTTTGTATAACCTTAAAGTTATCTTGCCCAAAGATGCCGCTTACCGTTCGGTTCGCAAGTGTCTTGTTCATTTCTTCAAACGTCTGCTCAGGGTTTAGGTCTTTAAATTGCTCAGGGTAAATCCACTTGGCAAAATATTCTAATGCCACCAGATTGTATGGCGAGTTGTAAAAAGGCATATAAATTGAGTACACCTCTTTGTTTTGATAGGCCGGAAGTGGCGCCATCCAGGTGCGGTGCAATAAAGTGTTGGTGGCTGATTTTATCGCAGCCGTATTTGGGTTATACCCAAGAGGGATGCCGGCTTTAGGATTGCCGTTCTTATCAATCCACCCAGTGGTTTGCATGATATAGATATCAGGTTGTGCAATGATGAGACTTTCCGCTGACATATCTCCAGAAAAAGCGCCTTTTAAAGGCTTATCCGCAATATTCACCGCTTTTAGAAATGGAATATATTCGCCCATATTGCCCGCAGAAAACGTTTCACAGCAAGATTCTCGCTTACCGGCAGAGCGTTCCACAAACACCTTTTTGTTTAGCTGATTGTCAGGTACTTTAGCCAAACCTTCCTGCAAAGCATCTAAATGTGTTTGATAGTAAGTCGCAAACTTTTGGCCTTGCTCATGACGCCCTACCGCAGTAGCAAAACTGGTCACCGATTGCAGGGTATTCTTGATAGGGTTTTCACGAAAATCGACGACAAGAACTTTAATGCCAGCTTTGTCCAATTTATCAAACAACCCCTCTTCTTCCGCCAATTTCACGTTCACAATATCAACCACAAATAAATCCGCTTTATTCTTCATTTGAATAAAACGTTCGGCATCGAATTCACCCGATTTGATCTTGCCCAATTGCACCAAATCTTTTAATTGCGGGTAATCTTTCACATAGCTGGCATACATGCTGGGTGCAGAAGTACGCATATCATCACGCCACGCCACCAAGTGCTTTGCCGCATCTTGCTGATAAATCATATCCAACAAAGGAAAAACTCGACCTGTTGAAATTGCGATATTCTTCGGCTCATGCTCAATCGTCACCGTACGCCCTGCCACATCAGTCACGGTAACAGGAAACGTATCGGCCATCGCTAAAGAAGAAAAGAGTGAGCACGCTAAACCAGTCAAAAATAAGCGCACAACAATAGAGTTATTCATAATCATTTACATTCGTCTTACGGGTTAATCTGGAAATGATAATCACTTTCAATTAATTTGCAACGAAATGTAACCCCGTGATGCCGATCAATTTTTAAACTTAAGTTATCGGTCTCGGCTAAAAAGAAGAGCTCTAAAGATTAGTATCTATAAATATATGTTTTATATAGCGTTCTCTAAAATAGAAGTAACTGCTCACTCATAAAGTGTTGCATATCACAATATGCTCAATAGTTGCACCCTGCGATAGCACCTATTAGATAAAGAAATGTAAATTTGTGTTGGTACTCATACAACAATAAAGCGAATGCACGATTGAGTAGACCGCTATAGAAATTCTGCTACCGTTGCGAAATCTAATTGCAAATAGAATTGCGTAACACTCTCATTTTGATAGCGCTCATACGCTATTTATTCACCCATTTTCATAGCGACCTATATCACCGTATCTAAGGGGAAATATATGAATACTTCCATTTTAAAAGTTTCAGCTTTATCTCTATTCGTGTTCTTTGCTGGGAATGCTTCAGCTATCGAACTCAATATCCCAACACAAGCACCTTACATTTCACTGAGTAAAAATTTAGATGAGCCTAACGGTTACGGTTTCTGTCTTGATACCTACGGCCGCGGCTACTCAGAACTGATGCATACGCACACGTGTAAGCCACCTTCAAAAGATAAAGATGCACCAAGAAACAACTCAAGCAACGACGCACGATTTGAATACGACACTAAAACCAAACAAATCCGTTCATACGCTTACGAAAACCAATGCATGCAAGTACTACTGGCAACGGGAAAATCTGAATTTGCACTACTAGAATGTAGCGACCACCCGCACCAAAAGTTTGATTACAATAAAGAAGACAAAACCATCCGATTGGATGTGGACCAAAACCGCTGTCTATCTATCGACACTAAAACCATTAAAGCCGGCCCTTGGGTTAAACGTACTCTAAATCTAACTGAGTGTGATAAAACTGAAGATTCGTTGAAACAGTGGGATGTTGTGGCGAGTTAGGGAAGCGAAAATATGTGCCTAGAACCCGAAATGCTCTAGGCACTCTCAGTTACATATGCACATAAATAGGGTTCATCAAGTAGCACCAAACCTCACTTTTACTTGACCACTTACTTGACCACTTACTTGACCACTAAAGTGAAAACTGCAGATTCCCACATGTAGGAATTTCCTCCACCACAAGATTATCCTTATTAGGGTATAAAGATTGCTTTATCCTTTATAAGGTATAATGCTATCCATATACCCACTAAAGGATAGCGACTCTTTTATCCTCTTGTAGGTATATAACAAGCAGTGAGGAGTGAGTATCTGTGATTTATAGCCCGCAACAATTAACCAATGTTCTACTACTAATTCGTCAAAAAAACGGATGGACTCAGTCTGAGGTAGCGAAAAGAGTCGGCATAAAACAGGCAACTATTTCAAACTTTGAAAATAAGCCTGAAAAAGCAACCATCGCAACTATGTTCAAAATCGTTCAAGCCTTAGACCTAACGGTAAAAGTAGAAGCAAGAGCTGAGAACAAAATTGTCGATGAGGAAGACTGGTAATGCAGCAACTTAATGCTTACATGAATGGAGAACTCTTGGCTAAACAACGATAAAGCTTGCCCATTATCTTTATCACTTAAATTGCAGTTACCTGTGATCACCTCTGATGCGGTTACCAACCACTTCGACAACTTGCTACCCGACAACATTGCAATACGTAATCGAGTCATTGCTCGCTATCAAACCAATTCCAACCAACCATTCGATCTACTGAAAGAGATCGGTAAAGATAGCGTTGGTTCAATTGCCCTGCTCACACCAGAGCAGCCATACGTGAATCACGAACTCTCGTATGAATACCTAAGCGAGGAAAGACTAGAGAAAATCTTAGCCGCTCATAATTATGATATTCCGCTTGGTATGATTAAAGAAGAAAATTTTAGGTGACATGCAGACTGAACTTCCTGAAGCGATTAGCCGTTTACAGGCTAGGCTTCCAGAAGATCTCCCAAAAGAAGTTTCTTCTGCAATATTCAAGCACTCATCACTTAAGATGGTTAAAAAGCTCAGTATCACGAGCTCATAGTAAATAAAGATAGCGAAGAACACGGTTCCTCTATCACGCAGAGGTTAGATTAGCATTGCTATGTCTTTATGAATTTGTTCAAAACCAAGTACTGGTACTCTATCAGTGAGATTTAGTTATTAAGCTTGTCTATTTCTTCATTAAAATAATTTGAGTGAGATGGAAACCTCTGCAACAGATCCAGATGAGCAATGGTTAAACGGAAGAACTCTAAATCGGAATACACCTATTTTAGGGGGTGGTTACAATTGGTGTTTTTTGACCAGTTTAGGTTCAAACGAGCCAAGGCGATCCCGAGGAGTATTGAGTTCAAACTCTCCATCTTCGGTTTTTACGCGTTTACTGCTCTTGCCATTGCGGTAAATATTAAACTTAGAGGGCTGATGTTTTTCGTAGCCAAGGTGCACATCCATCTCTGCATTGAGAGCAGCCTCAACCGTGATTTTCTTCAGCATTTGGCTGAACTCAGTTAAGTCTTCAGGAGTTTTAATTCCTTTAGCTGCTTTTAGCAAAAGCTTCAAGTTCTTTCTTATTCATATTGCCTATCCTTAGCCTTTAAGGCTTAGTTTAGGCAATTACACAGAATTTAGGACAGCCTCGTCAAACTCGGAGCAGTTTACATCATTAATGTAAACGCCAACCATCCGGATATCCATCTTGATCTATATCTTGAACACCATCGTTACCATCAGGTAAAAGTGCGAGGTACTGGGATGAATTCATCAAATTACTATCCTTATTAAGCGGGTTTTGGTCTAACTTATACTCTTTACCGTCTGAAACACCATCTCCATCAGTATCCCATTTCCCTGGGTCAAGACATGGCTGAATATTACCTATTACAGAAAAATCACAAAATGACATTTCAAATGCGTCTGTTAGTCCATCACCATCAGTATCCTTATTTAAATCTGAGGCATAAGCTTTTGTCCTAGGTACATAATAAGTAGCGTTGTGCCCATCTGCACCCCACATAATTACAGTCCCATCGGCTTTTATAGCAGCAAATGTATGATATCCGGCAGTTATTGATATTACATTATGTAGTTGTTCATGTAACATGTAAGAGTTGCCTCCAGATTCTTTTTCCCCCCACGTTATAACACTACCATCTTCTTTAAGAGCTGCGAATGCATCAGAATTAGAATAAATAGCTTTAACATCAGCTGTAAGGTTGGAAGCTACCAATGAGCTATCTCCACCTGATCTTGGTGCACCCCATGTAACAACAGAACCATCAGCCTTTAGTGCCGCAAATGCATGAGCTGTCGAGTAAATGGATATAACACCATTGGACAATAAGTTAGAGACTGAAGAGCTATCCCCTCCATCTAATCCCCAAGTAACAACGGAACCATCTGTTTTTAAAGCAGCAAAAGCACTGTCAGTATGATAGAGATAACGAACACCAGACTTCAATTGCTCTGCAACAGCAGTACTATCACCTCCATAATTCGTCCGTACACGTCCTGCCCAAGAGGATAATTTCCTGCCAAAAGTATCAGTATCTCCAAAAGTAACAACTGCCCCATTGCTTTTAAGAATAGCTATAGCTCCTATCAAATTACTCTGAATAACAATAGCACCACTATCAATAATAGTTTCAAATTTAGGTAATCTATTAGCTTCTCGCACTACCCGAAATACTGAACCATCACTCTCTAGATATAGCAGTCCATTATTAGCTGATGCGACAATATTTCGATTTATTGAAGAATCAAAATTCGTCCACCTACCATTAGAATATTCTCTTCTAAATTGTGCTACCGAACCATTCACTGATAACCCAACGGAAGAGTCGCCTATATCTACAGATTTATAGTCACCAACTATATCACTTCCAGTATTCCCCCATAAATTACCCCAAACTTTTATCCCACCATCTCGTTTTAAAACAGCGACATTATCACCATGAGTCGATATAGCTACAGAATCTTTAACCCTAAGTGCATTCATTGTTTCTATACCACTCATTCCAGCATATTCTCGAAACATTGGATACCCAACATCTCCTTGTCCCCTTGAATAGACTGAACCATTCTGTTCTAGAATTACAAACGCAGACTTTGTTGGGTAAATAGCTAACGCATTACGTTCGAAAATGGTACTTTCTCTAGGTTGAGTGTTTGCTTTGAATTCCACAGTTACAACTGAGCCATCGTGTTTTAACATTGCAAAGGTGTTGGAGCCCCCATTGGCATATATTTCCTGTACTTGTTCAGGAATTGAATATTCTTTAATTGGAAATATAGGGGTTGTAGTTGTCGCTGGTATCAAATTAGTCATAGGCTCTACATGAGTCGCCAACGTCAAATCCGCCATAGGCTCTACATGAGTTGCCAATGTTAAATTTGTCATGGGCTCTACATGAGTTGCCAACATTAAATTTGTCATGGGCTCCACATGAGTCGCCAGTGTCAAATCCGTCATTGGCTCTGTGTGAGTTGCCAACGTTAAATCTATCATGGGCTCTACTTGAGTTGCTGGCGTTAAATCCAATATTGGTGTCGCCGCAGATACTGTTGAGTTGCCTGATGAAAGAGAAGTACTTTTAGCCGAAGAATCACTATCATTACAGGCAGTAATTAGCGACGTCAAAACTAAAATGATGATTAGATTTTTCACCTGTTGTTTACCTTTCTATGCATTTTGGTATAAATTTACTTGGTTTTATATTGCAAATATTTTCTTGATTTTTAACTTATAATAAACATATTGAGACTTAGCCACACAGTGGTCATTTTTATACGATTCGTCATTGACACCATGAAGGTTTTCTTAATATAAAATACTCTATATCATCGATATTTTATTTTGTATAAACACTACATTTTTCATTACTTTTTGGAATTTACTTATTAAAGTTATTTTTTATAAATATTAGTAATATAAATGGCATTTCCTGCCACATACTCAATGATAATCAACTAAACCCACATAAAAGTTGCACACCTTCCACAAGATGGTTCATCTTTTTTAATAAAAAACAATTCTATTTGCATATATACTTGATAAATAAGAAATAAATTATTACGTGCTGATACATGCGATTAAATATATTTTATTAAATAAGAAATTAATCCCTTATTTTATATACTGGAAATAATTAACTTATCCATATAGTGATCATGCTATTAAAAATAGTTCAAGAAAAAGTCAATACACCCTGATTTTCAAGTATGAATTTATGGATTACATACAATATTCCAACTAGAAAGAGATTGGGGAACGTTTTCAAGCATACATTCCATATCTACCACACTACCAACATCCCACCGAGATATATCCACATTGAAATTATAAGCACTAAAAAACATACCAGACATATCTATTACATTACCAACATCCCAGCTAGATATATTTCTATTGAATACAAATGCAAAATAAAACATATCAGACATATCTGTCACTCTACCAACATTCCAACTAGATATATCAGCATTGAATTTCTTTGTCTCTTCGAACATACCAGACATATTTTTTACATTGCTAACATCCCAACTTGATATATCTCCATTAAATATGGATGCACCATAAAACATATAAGACATATTTTTCACGTTACTAACATCCCAACTAGATATATCTCCATTGAATCCAGATGCATCGGTGAACATACCAGACATATCTATCACACTACTAACATCCCAGGTAGACAAGTCTTGATTAAATGCCTTTGCGTTACCAAACATACCAGACATATTTCTCACGCTACTAACATCCCAACTTGATAAGTCTTGATTGAATGCTTTTGCGTTACCAAACATACCAGACATATCTCTTACACGACTAACATCCCAATTAGATAAGTCTTGATTGAATGCTTTTGCGTTACTAAACATATCAGACATATTTATTACATTACTAATATCCCAACTGGACAAGTCTTGATTAAATACTGAGCTACTAAACATACCAGACATATCTCTAACATGACTGACATTCCAGTTAGATAAATCTTGATTGAATGCTTTTGCGTTACTAAACATATCAGACATATTTATTACGTTACCAATATCCCAACTGGACAAGTCTCGATTAAATGCTGAGCTACTAAACATACTAGACATATTATTTACATTTCTTACATCCCAACTAGATATATCTCCATTGAATTCAGATGCATCATAAAACATATTGGACATATCATTCACGTTGCTAACATCCCAACTAGATATATCTCCATTGAATTCGGATGCGCTATAGAACATCCAAGACATATCTGTAATATGTCGGGTGTTCGCATTTTCTATCTTAGTAAGAATGCTTGCTGATAATGTATTACCATAATCATTTATCAATGTCTTTAATTCATCTCTTGTTACCGGTGGATTATCGACATCATTCTGTATATCAGAAATTGAAGTTCCTACATCCATTATTGAATTCTGGGCAATCTGTAAGTTCGCTATTGTGACGCCAGTAATACCAGCCTTAGAGAAATCATCTACCGTTAAGCCATAACTATCTTGTGGTGTCGTATCATGAAGCTTTATTATTGCATTTCGCTTATCAACCACTGCTTGAATGGTGGCAACCGTAGTACCTTTTTTGGTTATCACATCTTGTGCGACACTCAATATATCACTGGCATGAACTCCGGTTGGAATACCGGTC
>NZ_BATM01000007.1 GCF_000467185.1 Vibrio ezurae NBRC 102218 | reverse complement strand
AAAAATTCTAAGCCGGTTATCGAGCACTTTAATAAGCGAGGATGATCCGTTATTTAGTACCATTGGTATCACAAAGCGTGGCGATAAAACACTGCCCCCCCCCCCACATTTCAGGACGAGATAAACAACGAAAAAACGGCACTTCAATAATGAAGTGCCGTTTTTATTAATGAGTTCGATTATAAACCGTCATTTACACGTTCGCGTAAAGCTTTACCTGGCTTAAAGTGAGGAACAAACTTTCCATCTAACTTAACTTGATCACCAGTTTTAGGATTACGTCCCATGCGTGGCTCACGATAATGAAGAGAAAAACTACCGAAGCCGCGAATTTCAATTCGCTCACCCGTTTCTAGGGTATCAGCCATATGTTCAATAATTTCTTTTACAGCGTCTTCAATTTCTTTGGCAGATAAGTGTGTCTGCTCTGCACACAGTCTTTCTATTAACTCAGACTTAGTCATAGTTTCCCTCATTCACAAATCAAAAAAAGGGAGCCTTTTGGGCTCCCTCTTAGCGTCTAACTTTTAATTAAAAAAGTATTATTCGCCTTTAGCAGCCTTGAATGCATCAGCCATAGCGTTACCGAAACCGCCGTCTTCAGCTTTGTTCAGTGAAGCCATTGCTTCTTGCTCTTCAGCTTGATCTTTAGCTTTGATAGATAGGTTGATTACGCGGTTCTTACGGTCTACACCGGTGAACTTAGCTTCAACGCTATCGCCAACGCTTAGGATTAGAGACGCATCTTCGATACGGTCACGAGATACTTCAGAAGCACGGATGTAACCTTCAACGCCGTCTACAAGTTCAATTGTAGCACCTTTTGCGTCAACTGCAGTTACAGTACCAGAAACTAGAGCACCTTTTTTGTTGTCAGCAACGTAGTTGTTGAACGGGTCGTTTTCCATTTGCTTAACGCCAAGAGAAATACGCTCACGCTCTGCATCTACTGCAAGAACAACTGCTGAGATTTCGTCGCCTTTCTTGTATTCGCGTACTGCTTCTTCACCAGCAACGTTCCAAGAAATGTCAGATAGGTGTACTAGACCGTCAATGCCGCCTTCTAGACCGATGAAGATACCGAAGTCAGTGATAGACTTGATCTTACCAGTAACCTTGTCGCCTTTCGCTTGAATTTCAGCGAATGACTGCCAAGGGTTAGCTTTACATTGTTTTAGACCTAGAGAGATACGACGACGTTCTTCGTCAATCTCAAGAACCATAACCTCAACTTCGTCGCCTACGTTAACAACTTTAGAAGGGTGGATGTTCTTGTTAGTCCAATCCATTTCAGAAACGTGTACTAGACCTTCAACGCCTTCTTCGATTTCTACGAAGCAGCCGTAATCAGTTAGGTTAGTAACGCGACCAGTCAGTTTGTGACCTTCTGGGTAACGCTTAGCGATTGCTACCCATGGATCTTCGCCAAGTTGTTTAAGACCTAGAGAAACACGAGTGCGCTCACGGTCAAACTTAAGAACTTTAACTAGGATCTCGTCACCAACGTTTACGATCTCAGATGGGTGCTTAACACGTTTCCAAGCCATATCAGTGATGTGAAGTAGGCCGTCTACGCCGCCAAGGTCAACGAATGCACCGTAGTCAGTAAGGTTCTTAACGATACCTTTAACTTCAGTACCTTCTTGTAGAGTCTCAAGAAGTTCGTCACGCTCAACACTGTTTTCAGATTCGATAACAGCACGACGAGAAACAACAACGTTGTTGCGCTTCTGGTCAAGCTTGATAACTTTGAACTCTAGCTCTTTGTTTTCTAGGTGAGCAGTGTCGCGGATAGGACGTACGTCTACTAGAGAACCAGGTAGGAAAGCACGGATACCGTTTAGTTCAACAGTGAAACCGCCTTTAACTTTACCGTTGATGATACCAACAACAGTTTCAGCTTCTTCGTAAGCTTTCTCAAGTACGATCCAAGCTTCGTGACGCTTAGCTTTCTCACGAGAAAGTTGAGTTTCACCGAAACCATCTTCAACAGCGTCAAGCGCTACGTCTACTTCAGAACCAACTTCAACTTCAAGTTCGCCAGCAGCGTTCTTGAATTGTTCAGCAGGGATAGCAGATTCAGACTTAAGGCCAGCGTCAACAAGAACGAAACCGTTCTCGATAGCTACTACAGTACCTTTAACGATGCTGCCTTGTTGGAATTCAGTTTCGTTTAGAAACTCTTCAAAGAGTTGAGCAAAAGATTCAGTCATTATTTGATCTTCAATATTTAAACGTCCACGGGCATCCTGCCACGAGGGGTTGATAAATTCGCCGGTTATCATCCTTGCAACCAACGTACCTTGATGTCCCGATAGTCTAAAAAAAGACGTTCAAGACAACTTAGATTCTATAAATTTTAAGGCTTCTTCTACGACTTCTTCAATAGAAAGCTCAGTAGAATCAAGCACTAAAGCGTCATCCGCAGGACGTAAAGGTGCAACCGCTCGGTTGCGATCTCGATAGTCGCGCTCTTGGATCTCGCTTAAAAGGTGGTCAATACTAACCTCTAAGCCCTTGCCTTGCAACTGATTAAAGCGTCTTTGGGCACGCTCTTGCGCGCTTGCATCAAGGAAAATCTTAGCCACTGCACTTGGGAAAACCACAGTTCCCATATCACGACCATCGGCCACTAAGCCCGGCTCAGTTTGAAAAGCACGTTGACGACGCAGTAGTGCTTCTCGTACACGAGGCAGTGCCGCCACTTTAGAGGCCGCCATTCCGGTTTCTTCTTTTCTTAGTTCACCGGACACATCTTCACCTTCTAACACCACCTGCACTAGATCGCCTTGGGCGATAAACTGCACGTCTAAATGCGTCGCAAGTGGTACTAAAGCGTCTTCAGATTCCATATCCACACCGTGGTGAATCGCAGCCAATGCTAAAACACGATAAATCGCACCAGAATCAAGCAACTGGAAGCCTAACTTTTCAGCCAACATCATACATAAAGTGCCTTTACCTGCCCCACTTGGGCCGTCTACGGTAATGACAGGAGAAAGAGAAGACATAATTACTCCAGCTTTTTTCTTAAGATTGTGGGTCTTTGCCCGTGTGCGTCTCTATCGAGAGCGCGCATATTATAGAGGTTATTAGGCGATGGTGCGAGAAAAGTTTAAGGAAGATTGACCGTAAATAAAGATAAAAAGGCTCTAGATTTTAATCTAGAGCCTAGTACTTAGTTTACCACTTAATCTATGGCTAAACGTGGGTATAAAAGAGGGTTACAGAATCGGTCTTTGACCGCGCTGAACCCACTTCAACAATACAGAATCAGTCGCTTCGGCCGCCGCTTTACCAAACTTGTCAGCCAGTTTCTTTTTCTGCACGTAATGAACCGCAAGTACCGTTTTGTCTTTACACGCTTCTACGACTAAATCATCCGAGGTTTGTACTTTATCAATCAAGCCAAGTTCTAAGGCTTGAGAGCCATACCAGTGCTCACCCGTTGATACTTTTTCAAGCTCTAGTTCAGGGCGACGTTCACGAATGAAATCTTTAAACAATACGTGAGTCTCTTCCAATTCTTGTTTGAATTTCTCACGCGCTTTATCGGTATTCTCGCCAAACATGGTTAATGTGCGTTTGTATTCGCCCGCGGTCATTTGTTCAAATTCAATGTTGCTCTTTTTCAATAATTTATTGAAGTTAGGAATTTGCGCGATAACACCAATAGAACCGACAATCGCAAACGGTGCACCGACAATTTTATCTGCCACACACGCCATCATATAACCGCCACTCGCCGCCACTTTATCCACTGAAATGGTCAAAGGAATGTTCGCGGCTTTAATGCGATCTAATTGAGAGGCCGCTAGGCCATAGCCATGTACCATACCGCCGCCAGATTCCAGACGAACCAGAACTTCATCCCCTTCACGGGCACAAGCTAGAATTGCGGTGATCTCTTCGCGTAGATTGGTCACTTCTTTAGCATCAATACTGCCAATAAAGTCTAAAACAAACAGATGTGGTTTGCGTATTGAGTCTAGCTCTCCACCTTTTACTGCTTCTTTTATCTCTTTTTCACGCGCTTTTTCTTCTTCTTTACGCTGTTTTTTGGTCGCTTTATCACGAGCTTTTAGAAAGGCTTCATCATGTAGATGATGTTCCATCAATTCAATGTTTTGCTCATGACGTTCAGACAAATTGGTCACTTCTAATGAGCCTTTACTGCCTGCCTTGCTTGAAGTGGATTTGGCAATCAATAAAATCGCAATAATCGCCGCGACAAACGTAACAATTTTAGCCAAAAACAGGCCGTAATCTAACAAAAATTCCAATGTCTTGTCCCTGAAGATAAATATTGCTGTATTGTAACCCTCTATTCATCTTCGTTAAATCAAAACCGCATACAAAAGGACTCAGATTGTGGATTACGCCGTTGCAACTGACGCTTTAAAAAACAAAGTTATTCTCGTTACCGGTGCTGGTGACGGTATAGGTAAACAAGCCGCTCTCTCTTACGCCGAACACGGTGCGACCGTGATCCTATTGGGTCGCACTGTGAATAAGCTAGAACAAACTTACGATGACATCGTTAACGCTGGCTACCCAGAGCCCGCCATTATCCCATTGGACATGCAAGGTGCGACCAAACAGCACTATGTGGACATGGCAGAGACCATCGAAGGCCAATACGGCAGGCTCGACGGCCTCTTACATAACGCGGGTGTACTCGGCATGATCAGCCCGTTTGATCAGATTGAAGAAAGTACCTTTGATGAAGTAATGCAAATCAATGTCAAAGCGCAATTTATGATGACTCAAGCCTTATTGCCTTTGATTAAAAAAGCCGAGTTTGGACGCATTGTATTTACCTCATCCACCGTCGGTCATATCGGACGTGCACTATGGGGCAGTTATGCCATTTCTAAATTTGCTACCGAAGGCATGATGCAAGTGCTGTCTGATGAATTAAGCAATTCTAACGTACGTGTAAACGCCATCAACCCCGGCGCTACTCGCACCTCAATGCGTGCAGGCGCTTACCCTGCGGAAGACGCATCTAAACTTAAAACTCCGCTAGATATCATGCCGCTTTATTTGTATTTAATGAGCGAGCAATCACAAGATATTAGCGGTTTGTGTGTGGATGCTCAGCCGAAGTAGCCACTCACTACAATGAGATGGCCTCCGCTTGTTCGGTAGTGCTATCTCAATTTATTAAAAGAAACAAAGCGTACAGGAGTCATTATGCGCACAGTGTTAATTACCGGTGCCAATCGCGGCATCGGACTAGGACTGACTACCCATTATTTGAAAATGGGCGTGGATGTTGTCGCCACCTACCGTACTCAAGCCACCAGCGAAGCACTACTCTCCCTTTGTGAAACCTATGAAAACCTGCGAGTCAGACAACTAGACGTCACCGATTATGCGGCCGTGACGCGCTTTGCCAATCAATTTGAAAAGTTGGATCTGTTAATCAATAACGCAGGATACTACGGCCCGAAAGGCAGCAGTTTTGGTAGCATAGATGTAGAAGAGTGGCGTAAAGTCTTGGAAACCAATTCCATTGCACCACTGAAACTCGTCGAAGCGCTCTACCCTGCTCTACAAAAAAGCACCGAGAAACGCATCGCGATTTTATCCTCGCGTGTTGGTAGCATGACTGAAAACACCTCTGGCGGTGGGTACATTTATCGCTCTTCAAAAGCGGCGGTAAATTCTGTGATAAAAAGCTTACATAACGATCTTAATTCACAAAATTTCACCGTATTAGCCTTGCATCCAGGTTGGGTAAGAACACAAATGGGCGGCCCCAATGCATTGATTGAGGTGACAGAATCGGTACAAGGATTGGTTAAGGTTATCGACCACTCGACAGCCGAGCAATCAGGCGGCTTTTTTAACTACGATGGAAAACACATCGCTTGGTGATGCGAAGTTGCTCGATGATAACGGGGTAAACATAAAGACAGCGTAACGCCCAGATAAAAAAGCCAACACTGCTATCGTTTCGACGTCGATTTGGCCGATGGTTTCTTCCGACTTGCTCGACGCTTTTTATACGCAGGTTTTTTCACTTCTGGTAAAGAGCGTAAGGAATCAGGAACTGGGCCTGTTTTTGCGGTATCCATTAACTGCGCTAATTGTTGCTGCAACTGAGTAATAAAAGGCTGATACGCTTGTTTCTTCTCCGCCATATCTTGCAACTGCTTTTCCCAATGCGCAGTAAGATCTGGGTATGTGGATAAATCAGGCAGAGCTTCAACTAATCCTTTCCCCGCGGGAGTACTCAATACCGATTTACCACTGCGCATCAGTAGCGCTCGTTTAAACAGCGTATCTAAGATGCCTGCGCGAGTCGCTTCTGTGCCAATGCCGTCGGTTTCTCGTAGAATTTTTTTCAGCGAACTGTCTTGTACAAAACGTCCAATACCTGTCATCGCTTGTAGCAAAGTTGCTTCGGTGAAATGTTTTGGTGGCTCAGTTTGCTTACTTTTGATTTCACCTTCTCGGCAAGTCAATTGTTGCCCTTTTTCCAAAGCAGGTACTAACGGTGCTTGCGACTCTTTATTGGCGCTGTCTTTTTTCGCTGGAAAAAGCACTTTCCAACCGGGTAGCAATAACTGACGACCAGAGGCGGTAAACTTGCCACCTAAAATATCAAACTCTAATTTAGATTCGGCATATTCTGCGGGCGGATAAAACTGCATTAAATACTGAGTGGCGATAAGTTGGTAAACTTTAGCTTCTTGCACAGGAAGATTGCTGGCTTTTTTCGGTGTAGGGATAATCGCGTGGTGAGCATCCACTTTAGCATCGTTCCATGCTTTTGAGCGCAATGATAAATCGGCGTTCGCCACTGCCGTTTTTTGATCCGATGCATTGGCTAAAATTGCATCACAAACGGATCTCGCCTCTTTAAAATGCTCTTTCGGCAAATAGCGACAATCCGAACGAGGATAGGTGATCACTTTATACTTTTCATAGAGCGACTGACACAAATCCAACACCTGTTGCGCACTCATGTTATAGCGCTTAGAAGCGTCTATCTGTAACGCACTGAGTGAATATGGTAATGGCGGCGCTTGCTTCGTTTTTTTCTGCTCTGATTTGACCACAACCGCAGGCTGACCTTTGATGCGATTGGCGACATTTTCTACCAATGGTAAGCTCAAAACCCGTCCATCTTCATCAAGCCATTTTTCACAGGCTTCACTAGGCACCCATTTGGCTCGAATATCAAAGGCTTGATTGCCGTCTTGATACGGGATTAATGCATCTAAAGTAAAGTAGTCTCGCGGCACAAACTTTTCGATTTCGCGGTCTCGGCGCACCACTAAACCTAATACAGGGGTTTGTACCCTTCCTACAGACAGCACGCCGTTATATCCCGCTTTTTTTCCTAATAAGGTATAAGCACGAGACATGTTCATGCCATACAGCCAATCGGCGCGAGAGCGTGCCAATGCCGATACCGATAACGGAACAAACTCTCGATTACTGCGCATATTTGTCAGCGAACGTTTTACCGCTGCTAGGTTTAAATCACTGATGAGTAAGCGCTGCGCTGATTCTTTTTTGGTTTTGCTGACCTTACAGTAATCAAACACTTCATCAACAAGGAGTTGCCCTTCTCTGTCAGGATCACCCGCGTTAACAATTTGTGCCGACGATTTAAGCAGTTTTTTCACTACCGTTAGCTGCTTGGCTGCACTTTTGCGAGGTCTCAGTTGCCACTGTTCAGGAATAATCGGCAGATCAGCCAGATCCCAGCGTTTGTATTTAGGATCGTATGCATCAGGCTCGACTTGCTCTAGCAGATGTCCAATACACCAAGTCACAACGTCGCCGTTGCCACATTCGATATAGCCTTGACCGTTTTTATGCGGCCTAGGTAGAGCATTGGCAATAGCGCGACCTAAACTGGGTTTCTCTGCTACAAAAAGTCGAGTCATAGAGGGGGAACTAAGTTGAAATAAGTACTGGATAAATATACATAGCCAGTACTTTAAGTGCAAGAATGATTAAAGGATTATCTTGCAAGCGACCTTAATCAAGATAAGTGACTTAAGCTAAGAGTGCTGAACTGGCCATTATAAATACTCGACAAATTTATCCAGCTCACGCACCGGGGCTTTGGCTTCAACGCAATCTGCGGTACCTAAATATAAAAAGCCAACGATTTTATCTTTGCCTTCTACACCGAACGCTTTTTCAACGTGTTGATCAAACATCCAAGTCCCAGAGCGCCAAAAGCCTTGGAACCCCTGCGCCACAGCCGCCATTTGCATAGCTTGCACTGCGCAACCTGCGGACAGGTATTGTTCAAATTCAGGCACTTTAGGGTGAGGTTTAGTATTGGCAATCACGGTAATCACCATTGGCGCACGAAATGGGGCATTGGATACTTTCTCAATAACGCTCGCGTCTGCGTTTGCTTGGGTCGCCGCAGACACTAAGATGTCCGCTAGCTTTTGCAAACCATCACCTTGTGAAATCACAAAACGCCATGGCGTTAATCCACCATGATCAGGCGAGCGAAGCCCCGCCTGCAAAATATTGTTCAGTACTTCACCGCACGGCGCCGGGTGAGAGAGTTTCGCCACTGAGCGACGATTAAGTAACAGATCCAGTGCATCCATATCATGCATCCCAAGTTAGACTAAAAAAACAAAAATCAGTGTAACATCGAAATGAGACTAAATCTTAATTGCAACTTCAAACCCTTGACGAATCGCACGAACCGCATCTAACTCTCCAGCGAGCTCAGCACCACCAATTACGTGTACATGATCTTCTCTTTCTGACCACTTATCTTCAAACGGACGCACCGACTCTTGACCTGCGCAGACCACCACGCTGTCAGCATCGAGCAAGTGTTGTTCACCTTTGATGGACACATGTAAACCGTTGTCGTCCCATTTTTGATAGCCAACGCCACCCAGTAAATGTACGCCGCGCTTTTGCAATGTCGCTCTATGCACCCACCCCGTCGTTTTACCCGGCCCTTTACCCACAGTGCCTTCTTTACGTTGCAGTAACCATACTTCGGTTTTCGAATGTATCTCTGGAAACGGATATAAACCACCAGCGTGTTGATACTCTTGGTCTATGCCCCACTCCTGCATCCACTCTTGCAAAGAATAACGACTAGGCTCAGTGAGCATGGTTGCCACATCGATGCCAACACCGCCCGCACCGATCACCGCCACTTTCTTTCCTAGATAGCTTTTTTCTCGAATCAGAGTTTGGTAGTCATAAACTTGGCTACTCTCTGATAAGCCTTCAATGTTTATCTGACGTGGCTTAACCCCAGTTGCGATAATGATTTCATCATATTCTTTGAGCACTTGTGCGGTTGCTTCAGTGTTCAGTTCTAAATTGACATCGTATTTATCCAATTGATTGGCAAAATAACGAATGGTTTCACGAAACTCTTCTTTACCCGGAATTTGCATCGCTAACCTAAATTGTCCACCAATACGGTCGCTCTTTTCGATTAAATGCACTTTGTGTCCGCGTTTAGCACAATATAAAGCGGCGCTAAGACCGGCTGGCCCTGCGCCAACCACCGCCACTCGTTTTCGTAGTGTTGCTTTGACAATCGGCATTTCCGTTTCATAACATGCCCTTGGGTTCACCATGCAACTGGCACGCTTTCCCTTAAATGCATTATCTAGGCAGGCTTGATTGCACCCGATGCAGGTATTAATTAATTGCGGCTCATTGTTTTGCGCTTTCAGGACAAATTCTGGGTCGGCTAAAAATGGACGCGCCATCGACACCATATCTGCGCCGCCTTGAGCAATGATCTCTTCAGCTTGATCTGGGCTATTAATGCGGTTGGTCGCCACGACCGGAATGGACACATGCGGTTTTACTTTATTGGTCACCCAAGTAAATGCCCCTTTGGGTACTGAAGTGACAATAGTGGGTACTCGCGCTTCGTGCCAACCAATCCCCGTATTGAGAATGGTCACGCCCGCCGCTTCTAGCTCTTTTGCCAGTAAAATCACATCATCAAGGGTGCTGCCTTCCTCTACCAGATCGAGCATAGACAGACGGAAAATAATGATAAAATCGTCCCCTGCGGAGCGACGTATTGCTTTCACAATCTCAAGGGGAAAGCGCATACGGTTTTTATAACAGCCACCCCATTCATCATCACGATGGTTGGTGCGCTTACAAATAAATTGATTGATCAAATACCCTTCTGAACCCATCACTTCGACACCATCATAACCCGCCTCTTTCGCCAGCGCCGCACTGTTGGCGTAGTCTTCAATGGTATTTTTAACCTGCCGTGAACTCATTTCACTGGGAGCAAACTTTGCAATGGGCGCTTTTGCTTCGGTTGAGCTTTGCACAAGGGGATGATAGCCGTATCGACCGGCGTGCAATAATTGCAATGCGATTTTTCCTTGATGACGATGCACCGCTTCGGTTATGACCTTATGTGCTTGAGCGTGCTTTGGTCGGCTAAACTGAGCTGCCGTCGGATACAAACGACCACGCAAATTAGGAGAGAAGCCACCGGTCACAATAATCCCAACGCCACCTTTCGCTCTCTCTTCATAAAAAGCAGCGAGCTTTTGTAGGCCTTTGACACTGTCTTCTAGCCCTGTATGCATCGAGCCCATCAATACGCGATTTTTGAGTTGAGTAAACCCTAGATCAAGAGGTTGAAGAAGGTTTGGGTACATAGCATCCCCTGTTGGATTTTTGTATTCTGGTCTGACCACGATAAGACTCAATTTTCAATATAGCAAATATAATTTTACATATTGATAACAAAAATAAGTTCCCGTCACATTCTGAACAAGAAATATCCACACTAGAAAAACGCTAAATTTAACCCACAACAACTCCATTGTAGGTCTATGATTTTATTTAACTCTTTTAAATAATTAACGCTCAGTAATTTGTGATCATCGCAATTATCACTTAGCATTAAGAATCATCCCCTCACTCTCTGATTATTGAAGGATCAGCCGGAGAATATAATGAAAACACTGTTTCGCTTCATAGGTAAGGTCATCAAAGGTATTTGGAAGATCATTACCTTTACTCGCCTTGCCCTAGCAAACCTTCTCTTTATTGCCGCTATTGTCATTATCTACTTTAGTTTTTCTCAAGTAGACAGCAAAGACCAAGCAACGGTCGTGAACAAAGAGCCAAAAGCATTGGTCCTGAATTTATCGGGAAAAATTGTTGAAGGCCGTAGCTTTGTCAACCCGATGGACTCTCTCACCGGTTCTTTGCTCGGCAAAGACATGCCTCAAGAAAATGTCTTATATGATATTCGTGAAACCATTCGTCACGCAGCCAGTGACAATAACGTATCAGGCTTAGTTCTGAGCCTTAAACGCATGCCAGAAACCAATCTGACAAAACTGCGTTATATCGCTAAAGCATTGAATGAATTTAAGTCCAGTGGCAAACCGATTTATGCCATTGGTGATTTTTACAACCAAAGCCAGTACTACTTAGCCAGTTACGCTGATAAAATTTATCTCTCTCCTGATGGCGGCGTGCTACTCAAGGGCTATAGCTCTTACACTTTGTATTACAAGACCTTGCTCGACAACTTAGACGTCAATACGCACGTCTTCAAAGTGGGCACCTACAAATCAGCCGTAGAACCTTTCACTCGTAATAATATGTCAAAGCCAGCTAAAGAAGCGGCTAGTGTTTGGTTAGGTCAACTTTGGGGAGCCTATGTTGATGATGTGGCGCGCAACCGCCATATTGATAAAGCGACGCTAAACCCAAGCATGGATGAATTCTTAGCCGAATTTGAAAGTGCAGACGGCAGTCTTGCTCAACTTGCCCTACAACTGAAAATGGTCGATACATTGGCCACACGTCAAGAAGCTCGCGCGGCAATGATTGATGCTTTTGGTGGGGATGAAGAAAACGGCTATAAAGCTGTGGACTACTACACCTATAAAGATCAGATTGCTCAACCAGAGGCTCACTCTGACAATGAGATTGCTGTGATCGTCGCCAGTGGCGCCATTATGGACGGTAAACAGCAAGGTCGTTCAGTGGGTGGTGATACTACCGCGGCATTAATTCGCAAAGCTCGCCTTGATGACAAAGTCAAAGCCTTGGTTCTACGTGTAGACAGCCCTGGAGGCAGTGCCTTTGCCTCAGAGGTCATCCGCAATGAAATCGTGGCCTTTAAAGCCACCAATAGACCCGTTGTGGTATCCATGTCTAGCCTTGCCGCTTCCGGAGGGTACTGGATCTCCATGTCTGCCGACGAGATCTTGGCTCAACCCACCACCTTAACGGGCTCAATTGGCATCTTTAGTGTCATCACGACCTTAGAAAAAGGCTTGAATAAATACGGTGTATACAGCGATGGCTTAGGCACTTCCCCACTGTCCGGTGTCGGCCTTACCGCTGGCATGAACGACGGCGCTAAACGTGCTATGCAGCTAGGCATTGAAAACGGCTACCGCCGCTTTACTGGATTGGTGGCAGAAAACCGTCATCTGGATCCGAAAGCGGTTGAGAGCATTGCCGAAGGTCGAGTTTGGACAGGCCAAGATGCAGTAGAAAGAGGATTGGTTGATTCGATTGGTGATTTTGACGATGCGCTCGTTCGCGCGGCAAGTTTAGCCAAAATTGACACCTACTCACTCAATTGGCTACAAAAATCATTAACGCCTGCTCAGCAGTTCTTGCAAGACTTTAGTAAGCGCATATCTGTGTCTGCTGGCATCGATATCAATAGTTGGTTACCTAGCTCATTGATGCCATTAGCTAGCAAAGTCCAGCAAGACCTCAGTTTGATGAGTGAATTTAACGATCCGAAAGGCTATTACACTTTATGTTTGCCTTGTCAGGTTGAGTAACTCTCTTATTTAAACTCACTTCTTAGCCCAGCTTCTGCTGGGCTTTTTTGTTTTTATGCCTTTAAACTCACATTGCTTGCCGCACTAAATCCGCTATACTGCGCGTCATTCCGTTACCTGCAATAAGCGCCTGCATTTATGACTCAAAATAGCCCACGAAAACACATATACATTGCCTACACTGGCGGTACTATCGGTATGCAAAAATCAGGAAAAGGATACGTTCCTGTTGCCGGTTTTATGGAGTCACAGCTTGCCGGTATGCCCGAATTTAATCGACCAGAAATGCCACTCTATACCATTCATGAGTACGCACCTCTGATTGACTCTTCGGACATGACCCCCGCCGATTGGCAGCAGATCGCCAATGACATCAAAGCCAATTATGATCAATACGATGGCTTCGTCATTTTGCACGGTACAGACACTATGGCGTACACCGCCTCTGCTCTGTCGTTCATGTTTGAAAACTTAAGCAAACCTGTCATCGTAACCGGTTCGCAAATTCCTCTCGCTGAATTGCGCTCAGACGGACAAGCAAACCTGTTAAACGCCTTGCACATTGCAGCGAACTATCCCATCAATGAAGTTACCCTGTTTTTCAATAACCAATTGATGCGTGGTAATCGCAGTACCAAATCTCATGCTGATGGTTTTTCGGCTTTCACCTCTCCCAATTTACCACCATTGCTAGAAGCTGGAATCAACATTCAAGTCAGCCCACACGCTAAAGTGGATGCAAAACCAATTGGTGAGTTCAAAGTACACACCATTACACCACAGCCGATTGGTGTGATCACTATGTATCCGGGCATTTCCCATGAAGTGATTCGCAATACGTTACGACAACCGGTCAACGCGATGATCCTGTTAACTTTTGGCGTGGGGAATGCACCACAAAATCCTGAGCTATTAGGCCACCTAAAAGAAGCCTCTGAGCGCGGCGTTATTGTGGTTAACCTCACTCAATGCCTGGCAGGTAAAGTAAATATGGGAGGCTATGCGACTGGGTGTGCGCTAGCCGATTCAGGCGTAATCAGTGGTTATGACATGACCCCTGAAGCCGCATTGGCAAAACTGCACTTTTTACTGAGCCAAGGTCTTAAATATGAAGAGATCAAAACGCAAATGCAACGCGTACTGCACGGCGAAATGAGTCTGTAATCAATTTTTACCCTAGATAACAGACGTCAGATATCGACTCAATGAACAAAATTGAATCGAATTTTATGTGGCTTTACAAATCCTTACATAATAATGACGTCTGTATACCGCTGACTATTTAGGGGGCGACTTCTGAGCTAAACGGAAGTAAAAATGCAGGTAACAGCTGAGAAGTAGCGCCTAAATGGTTGTCTAACTCATTTTTATTTTAGTGATCGTCTCTTGCTCATTAAACTGATGTTTTAACTCAGTTTTTGACTTAAAACTGATCTCCCCACCAGCGGCTACGGTCATATGCTGAGCCTCCGTATTATGCTTGCTTTGATACAGCATAATCGCTTGCTGGCAATAGGCTCGTTGCTCTTCACTCAACGCAGTGCCTTCTGGCCAGCGTCCTGTTTCCACAGCAAAAGTTAACCTTTGATACGCCTCTGGTGTAATCGCATCGACCATCTGTTGTATGCTCGGTGTCCCTTGATTCATTGTCTCTCTCCACGCTTGTTATTGCTCACTGAATAGCGGCAAAACACTCAATTTTGTATATCCATTTTGTCATTAAATCTTAGTGATATAGAGTTCACGCAATATCGTTCACCTGTGCTCACAGGGCCGTCAGGGAAGACATGTCCAAGGTGGCTATCACACTGGGCGCAACGTATTTCCACCCGTTTCATTCCATAGCTATTGTCTTCGATATAACGGATGGCCTCATTGGACACAGGCGCATCAAAACTAGGCCAACCACAGCCCGAGTCGTACTTATTTTCAGACTTAAATAATAGCGACTCACAGCAAGTACAGCGGTAATCGCCAGTGGCTTTATTGTGCAATAGTTTCCCGCTATAAGGAGCTTCAGTGCCTTGTTCTCGGCAAACCCTGTACTCTTCTTTTGTTAATTTTTGGCGCCATTGTTGCTCAGACGTCTTGTTATCACTGTTACTCAAATCAGGTCCTACTTCGTTAAATGAAATTTATGTTTTGAACACTTGCCTCACGCCGTGTTGTAGCACATACTTCTTTCCACTTATGTGAAATAGTTAGTATTCTGCGCTTCAAATATGAAGTTTGTAGCGCAACGCACAGTTTTTTGACGCAGCGTCGTCAATTAAGTGTAATAAATCACCATCTGCAATCATATGAACGATAAGATCGTATTTTTTTTTGACTTTAAACAAAATAAACTTGATTATCTATTGCGGAAGGAAACTGAGTTTTGTAACTTCAATACCAGTTTATAATTAATCTAAAATAAGTTGTGGAGCAACTATAATGACTATCAAAGTAGGTATTAACGGTTTTGGCCGTATCGGCCGTTTCGTATTCCGTGCAGCTCAAGAACGTAATGACATCGAAGTAGTAGGTATTAACGACCTAATCGACGTAGATTACATGGCTTACATGCTAAAATACGACTCAACTCACGGTCGCTTTAACGGCACTGTTGAAGTTAAAGACGGTAACCTAATCGTAAACGGCAACACTGTACGTGTTACTGCTGAGCGCAACCCAGAAGATCTTAAGTGGAACGAAATCGGTGTTGACGTTGTTGCTGAAGCAACTGGTCTTTTCCTAACTGACGAGACTGCACGTAAGCACATCACTGCAGGCGCTAAGAAAGTTGTTCTAACTGGTCCTTCAAAAGACGCTACTCCAATGTTCGTTAACGGCGTTAACTTCGACACTTACGCTGGTCAAGACATCGTTTCTAACGCTTCTTGTACTACTAACTGTCTAGCACCTATCGCTAAAGTTCTTAACGACACATTCGGTATCGAATCTGGTCTTATGACTACAGTTCACGCTACTACAGCAACTCAAAAAACTGTAGATGGTCCTTCTGCTAAAGACTGGCGCGGTGGTCGTGGTGCTTCTCAAAACATCATCCCATCTTCAACTGGTGCTGCTAAAGCTGTAGGCGTTGTACTTCCTGAAGTAAACGGCAAACTAACTGGTATGGCTTTCCGCGTACCAACTGCTAACGTTTCTGTAGTTGACCTAACAGTTAACCTAAAAACAGGTGCTTCTTACGAAACTATCTGTGCAGCAATGAAAGAAGCTTCTGAAGGCGCTCTTAAAGGCGTTCTTGGTTACACTGAAGATGCAGTTGTTTCTCAAGACTTCATCGGCGAAACTTGTACTTCAGTATTTGATGCTAAAGCAGGTATCGCTCTAACTGATAACTTCGTTAAAGTTGTATCTTGGTACGATAACGAAATCGGTTACTCAAACAAAGTTCTAGACCTAATCGCTCACATCTCTAAGTAAGCATTAGTTAAGAAATTTGCATAAGGCGGCTCTCGAGTCGCCTTTTTTTTGTCAATTTTTAGGGCAAAAGAACATTTGCTAGTTCAACGCAGAACTTGAGCAGTTGAATCCGCAAACATAGGTATGCCCTTTTTTGTGAGAACTCAATATGGATGTATATCAACTCCCCGCAGTGACGGTACTTTCTGACAACGTCACTATTGCTCAGCACGAGCAACTTAAAATTGTCCGCGTAATACATGAAAAAGCACGCGCAGCAATCACCCTGCACGGCGGTCACGTCATCTCTTATATTCCACAAGGCCAGCAAGAAGTTATCTGGATGAGCGAACAAGCTAATTTTGATGGCAAAGCAGCGCTTCGTGGTGGGATCCCGGTATGTTGGCCATGGTTTGGCCGAGTAGCCGCGCCTGCACATGGTTTTGCTCGCACCGCGCAATGGCAACTCATTGAGCATCGTGAAAATGACAGTGGTGTTATTATCAGCCTTGGTCTTAACGCTAGCGAAGAGACGAAAGCTATATGGCCACATCAATTTGAAGCTGTGCTTAACGTAGAGGTGGGTGACGAGCTTAAAGTAAGCTTGGTCATGACCAATACCGACAACACTGATTGGCGCTTCTCTGCCGCGCTTCACACTTACCTAAATCTCTCAGATATTGAGAAAGTAGAAACCCGAGGCATGGGCCCTGAATACATCGATAGCTTAAACGATGCAGCCCTAACCCAAGGTGAAGAAGTGCTGACTCTGACCGGTACTATCGATCGCGTTTACACGCAGCCTAAACCACTCATTACTCTAAGTGACCCTGATTTTAAACGCGATATCATCGTAGAAAACCAAGGCGCAAACTCAGCAGTAATTTGGAACCCTTGGGCTGACGGCGCGAAAGGTATGGGCGATATGCAAGATGACGGCTACAAAACATTCCTTTGTATCGAGTCAAGCCATCATGCACCGAGCCTAGAAGCAGGCACAGTGGTGAAAGCCGGTGATAGCTACACCTTATCGACAACGATTCGCTGTCAATAAGCTGTTAAGTGGCTTCATATTTATAATTGAAGCCACTTTCCTCTCTATTTTATCTTCGCGCTTTGTATAACCGTTGTCTCGCTCACCAATTACGACTACTATCTGCTTAACATTTTTTGACTCCAGTGATTATGATTTACGCCTGCCCTCTTTGCTCACAGCCTTTAACGTTAGATTCTCGAACTTTTAAGTGCTCAAACAACCACATGTTCGACAAAGCCAAAGAAGGTTACGTAAACCTAATGCCTGCGCACCATAAGCATTCAAAAAATCCCGGTGACAGTAAAGAGATGATGCAATCTCGTCGCGCTTTCCTAGAATCAGGACACTACCAGAAACTGCAACAGCAACTGGCGAATACTGTGCAGCAGTCCATCGCAAATTCTGTAGAAAATAGCGAACAGCCGACTATCCTAGATATTGGTTGCGGTGAAGGGTATTACACCAATGAAATAGCGAATGTTTTGGGCGAGAATGCACAAGTTTATGGCTTAGATATCGCTAAAGTAGCGGTGCGCTATGCCTCAAAACGGTATGCCAATTGCCACTTTAGCGTCGCCTCTAGCTATAAACTGCCGTTTAACGATCACAGCCTAGATGCCATCGTCAAAGTGTATGCACCAAGCAAGCAAGAAGAGCTATTACGTTGCCTAAAACCGGGCGCAGTTTTAGTGACTGTCACTCCGGGCGCAAGACACCTGTATCAGCTTAGAGAGCGTATTTATCAAGAAGTGCGCTTGCACGAAGAACAAGCGGATGAATTTGCAGGGCTAGAATTGATTGAGCAAGCTAAACTCAATTATTCAATGCAGCTTGTCGATGGACAAGCGTTTGATTTACTGCAAATGACGCCATTTGCTTGGAAAGCGTCACCCGAATTACAAGCCGAATTAAAACAGTGCACCCGCTTTGACTGCGAAGCCGATTTTAATATTCAAACTTATCGGGTCATTTAATCTATGGGAGAGTAGAAATGCACATGCAAATTTTAAGTGTCCTTCTGCTCTCCTTTTTACCGATATCAATCGCCTACTCTTTTACTGATCACCCCCCTCACTCAATTACCACGTTTTATGATTATCAGCTTTATGCTGACGCCTCAAAGCGAACACCGCAAAAACCAATCACTTCATTACCCAGCACTATCATAAACGCGGATGTCATCCTTGTTGGTGAGTGGCACAGTCACTCAGCTGTGCACCGATTTCAAGCCGAGCTCTATCAACAATTGCTTATGCACAATACACAGGTCGCACTGTCTATGGAGCAATTCAGTCGTCCTGCGCAAAAAACGGTCGATGAATACCTTAAAGGGAATATTGGTGAGCTGTCGTTTATTGCTCATGCCAACGCTTGGCCTAACTACAGCAGTGACTACCGTGCACTTATCGAACAAGCCAAATCTGCCGGTATGCCTGTCATTGCCGCCAATGCCCCTAGAAAGCTAGTACGTTGTATCGGACAAATTGGCCCGAGTTATCTCGATAGTCTAGAGACAGAGCAACGTGCTTTTATCGCCAAAGAATTGGATATCAGCGATAGACCGTATAAGGACAATTTCAAACAAGTCATGCAAGGCGTTGCTGAAGATCGCATTGAAAAGCTGTATGCTGCGCAGGTGGCATGGGATGAAACGATGGCCGAAAGTATTGCCCTGCATCACGCCCACTCCCCCCATCAACAAATACTGCATATTGCGGGAAGATTTCATGTAGAGAATGGGATGGGTATTGCCTACTCACTGCATAAACGAGTGCCTAAGCTTAAAATAGCGCTCATTACCCCAGTGTCCTCTCTAGAAGAGTCATTAGGTATGAGCCAACATCCTGAGTATCGTTTACTGGTACTGCCGATACCTCAACAAATCATCACCGCACATCAGCATCAAAGTTTAGAAGACAGCGGTGCCAAGCATCCAAAGTTGCAAAATAACGCTGCGTGTAAAGAGTAAATATAAACTATTCTCCATCAAACATTCGTTTCTTCGCATTATTGAGGTGACGTTGAATATGACGCTTTGCCCTATCAGGGTCTTTCTCAGCAATTGCTTGATAAATGAGTTCATGTTCAAGTAACACTCGCTTGGAACGTTCGACACTCGCGCTTAACGACAACGACCGAGTAATGTCCATCCCTTGCTTCACACTGTTGTGCAATGATTCCATCACTGTGACATAAAACTTATTATTGGAAGCTTCTGATATCGCCATATGAAAATCATAATCTTGATCTGTTGCTAAATGGCCTGAACTCGCTGCAACCTTAAGTTGTTCAAGCGCGTTCTTTATGTTTCTTAGTTGAATGTCGGTGCGTCTATCTGCGGCTAAGTAAGCCGCTCCCCCTTCCACTTCAGTCCTAAATTCAAAACAGCGCTGAATATCAGCCAACGAACTCACACCGTCAAAATCAAGAACCTGTCGTTTAGGTTTATTTTTGATAAATGTCCCGGACCCTCGCCTTGAAATCACCAAATTATCTTCTCGCAACTGACTAAGCGCAGCTCTCACCACAGGACGGGACACTTGATAGAACTCACACAGTTCAGCTTCAGACGGCAGCTTACTATTTACTTCATAAACACCATCGATAATTGAACTTAGAATTTTTTCATAGGTTGCAGCGCTCATCAAACTCAGACTTGGTTTGCTACTTCTATCCTTCCCGTTGGACTGGTACTGCATATTGAAATCTCTAGTCATAAAATGCGTATTCGATACTCTCGCTATAACTAATTATTACAAATGTAAAATCTTATTTCTATAAACTCGTAGTTATTATGTTTTATCCCTATCAGATTACCGATCTTCTTTTTAAATCCAGTAACCTCTGTGACCATCATCACTGTTAATGTTGTAATTATTTGTCATTTTAGAGAGCAGTTACGACGATGAGCGACAAGAATATGCTCACAGTCCAGTTAAAAAATAATGTGTAACGAAGAAATATGAGTCAGCTGATAGAGTTGATTATTTGACCAATAATCCACCTGAGTGACATTACACAATATAAGCACAACGCTATCCACTTTCTAAACGCACAATAGGTATCAAACACTATGAAAATAACCCATGCAGAAGTTTTTGTCGGTGGCCCAGGTAAAAACTACGTTACCCTAAAAATCATGACCGATGAAGGTCTGTATGGTGTGGGAGATGCCACCTTAAACAATCGCGAGCTTCTTCCTGCTGCTTATCTAAAAGAATACTTAATTCCTTGTTTAATCGGTAAAGATCCACAAAAGATCGAAGACATTTGGCAATACTTCTATAAAGGCGCCTACTTCCGTCGTGGACCTGTGGCTATGGCGGCCTTTGGCGCGATTGACCAAGCATTGTGGGATATTAAAGGTAAAGCAGCAAACATGCCTGTTTACCAATTGCTTGGAGGGAAAAGTCGTGATGCATCCAAGATCTACGCTCACGCTTCAGGTGTCGATATTGAACATCTAAAAGACTCTATAAGAGGCTATCTTGAACAAGGCTATGAAGCTGTACGAGTTCAATGTGGTATCCCTGATATGCCCGGTTCAGGCTACGCTATCAATCAAAACAAAGACGTCAAAAACTACATCACTTCATTCAACGGCAATGTTCCTAAAGAAGAGGTTTGGGATAGCAAGAAATACCTACGTTACTTACCTAAGATGCTAGAAGAATTGCGAGTGACCTTTGGTGAAGATATCGATATTTTGCACGACGTTCACCATCGTTTAACGCCACGTGAAGCAGCGCAGTTTGGTAAAGAAATGGAACAGTTCAACCTGTATTGGCTTGAAGATCCAACACCAGCAGAAGACCAAGATGCATTAAAACTGTTGCGTCAGCATTCAACCGTCCCGATCGCAATTGGCGAGGTTTTTAACTCTATCTATGACTGCCACCAGCTAATTCAAAATCAGATGATCGATTTTATTCGTGTCTCCTGTACCTATGCTGGCGGAATCACTCCAACGCGTAAATTAGTCGATTTTGCCGCTCATTTTAATGTTAAGACTGGCTTCCACGGCGCCCCAAGTCACTCACCGATTTCAATGGCTGCACAAGGGCATATTAACGCATGGGCACCTAACTTTGGTATTCAAGAGTATTTAGTTTTAGGTACATCCGAATGTGACCAATTATTCCCATCGGATCACTTTGTGAAAAATGGGCATTTCCATATATCCGATGCCCCAGGCTTAGGGGTCGATTTTGATGAAAAAGAAGTAGTGAAATACTCATTCAATAAAGGTTATCACCCTGTTACGCGCCTAACTGATGGCACGGTATGGAACTATTAGATTTAAAATGACGCTTAACAGAAGACAAGTTTGCGATCTAAACTTTGTCTTCTGTTAAGGAATAGATGATTGATTGCTACATGCCATTTTTAGGGATGAAAAATGAAGATTGTGATTGCCCCAGATTCATTTAAAGAGTCGCTGTCAGCCAAAGCGGTCTGTGAGTGCATTGAACGCGGGTTTAAAGTGGTATTTCCTGACGCCGAGTATCACCACTTACCCTTAGCTGATGGAGGCGAAGGGACGGTTGAAGCGCTGACTCAAGGCCGAAAAGCTCGGCTGATGAGAACCGAAGTCAGCGATCCTATTGGCAAAAAAGTGTGGGCAAACTGGGCTTTACTCGACAACGATAAAACCGCTCTTATCGAAATCGCAGCCGCATCAGGGCTAGCCCTTTTAGCACCAGAAGACAGAAACCCCAACATAACCAGCAGTTACGGTACTGGAGAGCTAATTCGGACTGCACTTGATCAAGGCGTCACAAAAATCTTACTCGGATTAGGTGGCAGTGCTACCAATGATGCAGGGGCTGGTATCGTTCAGGCGCTGGGAGGAAAACTACTCAGCCATACTGGTACTGAGCTGCAAGTCGGCGCAAGTGCCTTAACTCATTTAGCCAAGATTGATTTATCACAACAGCACCCTCGCTGTTCAGAAGTCGAATTTATCGTAGCCTGTGATGTCTCCAACCCGCTCACTGGTCAAAGGGGTGCCAGCCACGTCTTTGGACGACAAAAAGGTGCCTCTTCTGAAATGATTAATGCATTAGATGCGGCTATTCATCACTTTGCCCAGCTCTCTATACCAATACTCGGTACTGATCATCGCCACACACCCGGCTTTGGTGCAGCCGGTGGCACGCCGCTTGGACTGTCTTTGCTGTTTGATATTACGATAAAACCAGGGATTGATATGATCCTAGACGAGCTCAATGCCGATCACATCATGCAAGACGCCTCTTTAATGATCACCGGTGAAGGGAGAATGGACACTCAAACACTGCAAGGTAAAACGCCATTTGGAGTCGCACTGCGGGCTAACCAAAAAGGCATCCCTGTGATTGCCATTGCAGGTTCTTTGGGAAAAGAGCTCGACCCGTTGTATACACACTTTAATGGTCTATTTGCCAGCGTTCGCGCACCGCAAAGCCTAGATAGCGCGCTGTCAGAAGCAGAAGTAAACATTACGAGTAGCGCACGCAATGTCGCCGCAATGCTAAAACTCGGTGCAGTTATAAATAAGTGATAACTTATTAGGCCAAACACCACACACGCAAGCACCTAATAAATAAACCTATTTATTAGCAGTCGGGACTTAATTTCTATTTGGATGATTCAACACGTGGTCTTCCCAGTCCACAACATCAATCTCATACACCACTTTATTACGCACGCTTTCACCAGCGGCGTGCATGGCCGATTTTGAGCCAGTGATTAGTGGATGCCATGATGGCAGCGGTTTGCCTTCGGAAAATAAGCGGTAGGCGCAAGTGTCTGGTAACCAGTGGAACTCATGGATTTTATCGCGGGTGAGCTTTAAGCACTCTTCGCCAGATGCAAAGCGGTTTGGGTAATCCTTACAGCCACAAGTTTTGCTATTAAGCAAACTGCACGCAACATTGGTGTAATACACTTCATCGCTGTCCTCATCCATTAATTTATGCAGACAACACTTACCACAGCCATCACAAAGCGCTTCCCACTCTTGTTCTGTCATTTGTTCTAGTGTTTTTGTTTGCCAAAATGGAGCGGTCATGATTCGTTTTTCCGTTGAGAGCTGGGAGGCGTTTTATACCTATTTGACGCCTAAAATACAAGCAAAAGAGATAATCAGGGACTTACAAGTATAGTTTGCACGGTTTGAGGAAAACTTCTTTCAATCCTAACAAATATGTTGATAATCCACTCTTTGAATTTTTGAGACCGAATTGTATGGAATGTCGACTGTATTGTGGGGCGTGCTGTATTGCACCGAGTATCTCTAGTAGTTTCCCACTACACCCACACGGTAAAAAAGCGGGTGAACGTTGTAAACAACTCACTGACGATAATTTATGCAAACTCTTTGGCAAAAAAGAACGCCCAAATGTTTGCCATGATTTCAAGGCTGCAAAATGGGTTTGCGGTGAAGACAGCAAACAAGCTATTGAGATCCTTACAGAACTTGAATACATTACCCACTGAATAAATATCCATACAAACTTTGCTAATATGGCAAATAGCGTATATTTTTACTTTCAGGATTCAAACATATTCAAGGACATTTTATGAATAAGTACATGGCTGAGCTAATTGGCACATTTTGGTTAGTGTTAGGCGGTTGTGGTAGTGCTGTCTTAGCGGCGGGTATTCCAGATTTAGGTATCGGATATCTGGGTGTTGCACTTGCATTTGGTCTAACTGTGGTCACTATGGCTTTTGCTATCGGTCATATTTCAGGCTGTCACCTCAACCCTGCGGTAACGGTAGGACTTTGGGTTGGTGGACGTCATGATACGAAAGACGTGATTCCTTACATCGTGGCTCAAGTGATTGGCGGTATCATCGCAGGTGGCGTTTTGTACATCATTGCAACCGGCAAAGCAGGCGCGGATATCGGTGGCTTTGCAACCAACGGCTACGGAGAACACTCTCCACACGGCTATAGTATGCTGGCGGCGTTGGTTACTGAGATTGTATTAACGGCGGTATTCTTATTTGTCATTATGGGCGCAACAGATAAACGTGCACCCGCAGGCTTAGCACCTCTTGCTATTGGTCTTTGCCTAACCTTAATTCACCTTATCAGTATTCCAGTGACTAACACTTCGGTTAACCCTGCACGTAGTACAGCGGTGGCCGTTTATGTCGGTGATTACGCACTTAGCCAACTATGGCTATTTTGGGTTGCTCCTATTATCGGTGGCATCATTGGCGCAATCGTATATAAAGCTGTAGCTGGAAAAGAATAATTATTCCAGTCACATAGAAACAAAAAAGGCCGTTTAGTCTTCACTAAACGGCCTTTTTATTGGTTTGCTTTTACAGCTTATGTCGCCCTAAAAGAGAATGCGAAAGCGTAGTGCCATCCACCAAATCTAGCTCTCCACCAACGGGGACACCATGCGCGATACGCGATGCGCCCACTTGATGAATATGACAAAGCTCGGCGATATATTGCGCCGTGGCCTCACCCTCAACAGTTGGGTTAGTGGCTAGAATCACTTCTTTGATTTCGCCTTCTTGAAGCTTAAAATCCAGTTTATCTAAACCAATATCACTAGGCCCAATACCGTCAAGCGGTGAAAGATGCCCCATCAGCACAAAATACAGTCCTGAATACTGACCTGTTGCCTCAACTGCCGCTATATCCGCAGGACTTTCTACCACACATATTTGTCCGGTTTGCTGTCTTTTAGGATTGCTACATATATGACAAACATCATTTTCAGTAAACGTTCGACATTCGGTGCAGTGACCCACTTCGGTCATCGCCTGACTGAGTGCATCAGCCAACTTCATACCACCACTTCTGTCTCTTTGCAATAAATGAAAGGCCATACGTTGCGCCGACTTGGGACCTACCCCAGGTAGACAACGTAAGGCCTCCATCAATTGTTCCAGCATATTACTGGTACGCATTGAATTAAATTCTACGTTAGAACGGCATTTTCATGCCTGGTGGTAGTTGCATACCGCCAGTCACACCCGCCATTTTTTCTTTTTGAGTCTCTTCAACACGACGTGCTGCATCGTTAAATGCTGCTGCAATCAAGTCTTCAAGCATCTCTTTGTCGTCTTCCATCAAGCTTTCATCAATGTCGACACGACGTACGTTGTGGCTGCCTGTAATGGTTACTTTTACAAGACCTGCGCCTGATTCGCCAGTCACTTCCATTTGTGCGATTTCTTCTTGAAGTTTCGCCATACGATCTTGCATTTGCTGGGCTTGCTTCATTAGGTTGCCCATACCGCCTTTTCCAAACATTCTGAATCTCTCTTTGATATCGGTATTGATAATTACTATTAAAAGTGGGGGCTATTCTACCCCATTTCAACCCTAAATTGGGCGAACACTCTCTCTATCAAGCTCAGCTGAAAAGCGGGCTTCAATAAATTTGATGTGCTCGTCATTTTCTAAACTTTCAAACGCCTTTTCGAGCTTGGCTTGATACAAAATTTCACGCAGTTCAAGTGGTGTTTGACCTTGCTCGTCAATCTGAACGTGAATAGCACGCTGTTGCCCTGTCACAGCAGAAAGTGCTGAGGCGAGTTCGTGGCGTGACTTTTCACTATCAAGGTGTTTTTGACTTGCTCTTAAATGCAGCACTATGCCACTGTCATTTTCTTCATAATGAGAATTTAAGGCCAACTGTTCGACCAGTTTTGCAGTGTTCAATTTGGCAATCAGTGCGCTCCAACTGTCTTTTTCTACAGACTCGTTAAGTAACTTATCCACCATTTCGGGTGTTTTTTCATGCTCTAAGGCTTTTTTCAATAAAGCCGGCGTTAAGCTCGGCTTTTTTTCCTCGGGCTGAAAGGTTTCTGATGCTTGCCATTGATACGGCTGATTACTGGTATCCACTTGTTGCTGCAACACTGACTGGGACGGTGCTTTAGGCGGGTGCTGCTGTGTCACGCGCTGTAAAACACTTTCCTTTTTGCCTGTCGGTGTTGCTTCACCCTTTTTTACATTGCTATCACCTTGTATTGATGATTTGCTTTGACGTTTAGAGCGAAGTTGATGGCGTAGTCCAACTAATGAGTGTTTCGGCCCTTCAGGAGTCGCAGAAGGTGCGTCAGCCATTGGCGAATTACCCTGTGACGGCTGAGCCTGCGGGCTAACGGGCACATTTGGGGTATCGCGCATCATATTAGGGCTTGGCGCATCAGCGCGTGATATATGAGCACGCTCAACAGACGGACTTGGCGCGCTGCTTACGCTAGGCGCTTGCTCAACCACTTTTTTAGCCTGTTGCAGCGGAGAAGGTCTTTCCGCCGCTGGAGCCACATCCACGATAGGCAGTGACTGCAATGGCGTTGCCAAGGCTTGGCTTTGTGTAGAAATAGTATTGGCCGCGGGTTTTCCTTGCGGAGCAAACGCAAGCATTCGCAACAGAGTCATTTCTGCACCCGCTCGCTCTGTTGGCGCAATGGATAACTCTTTGCGTCCCTTCAAAGCAATTTGGTAATACAGCTGCACGTCTTGTGGGGGAATTTCTGCGGCAAGGTGCTGCACTCTCTCTGCGTCTAAGTGCGTCACATCCAGCGTTGCAGGCAAAGCTTGATACATAGCAATGCGATGCAATTGCATAGCAAGCTTTTGTAATAGCCCATCCCAGTCCACGCCATTATTCGCCAATTGTTCTAACGCATCTAAACTCGTAGAAGCTTGGCGTTTGATAATAGCTTCAATAAGGTATAGCGCTTGCTCACTATCAAGAGTGCCCAGCATTCTAGAGACTTGCTCAGTAACCACCGCACCATTGCCCAAGGCAATTGCTTGGTCTGACAAACTCAGTGCATCACGCATACTACCATCAGCTGCATGTGCCAACATACCAAGAGCACGCTCTTCACGGGCAACGCCCTCTTGCTCCAGAACATGATCCAATTGCTGTTGAATATTTTCAACACTGATTGGTTTCAAATGAAATTGAAGACAGCGAGATAAAATAGTGACGGGCAGTTTTTGAGGATCTGTGGTCGCTAATAAGAACTTCACATATTCAGGCGGTTCTTCAAGCGTTTTTAGAAGCGCATTAAAACTGTGCTTAGATAACATGTGCACTTCATCGATCAGGTACACTTTAAAGCGTCCCCGAGCCGGTTTGTATTGCACATTGTCTAGCAGGTCGCGAGTATCCTCAACTTTCGTGCGAGAGGCTGCATCAATTTCCAACAGGTCGACAAAACGACCTTGATCGATTTCAATACAGCTTTGACATTGACCACAAGGGGTTGACGTAATGCCCGTTTCGCAGTTCAGTCCTTTGGCAAGCAATCGACCTATCGTCGTTTTACCTACACCACGAGTACCACTTAATAAATAAGCATGATGGAGTCGATTTTGATCAAGTGCATTACCTAACGCGGTTAAAACGTGCTCTTGTCCAACAACTTCATTAAATTGCTTAGGTCGCCACTTACGCGCTAACGCTAAATAACTCATTAATTATCCTGATAGGGCTTGTCAATTAGTGTCCGTCAAATTCACATAGGCTAAAGACTTCAATGCCCAGCTTTTCAATGCGCTCACCACCACCAATTTCTGGCAGGTTAATCACAAAAGCCGCATGCTCAACCACACCACCAAGCTGACGAATCAGTTTTGTGGTCGCTTCAATCGTGCCGCCAGTTGCAAGTAAATCGTCTACTACTAGTACTTTGTCGCCTTCTACAATCGCATCAGTATGAATTTCTAATACGTCAGTGCCGTATTCTAGTTCATAAGATTGAGAAATCGTTTTTCTTGGTAATTTACCCGGCTTACGCACTGGGACAAAACCAATACCTAATTCTAGAGCCAAAGGGGCGCCAAACAAAAAGCCGCGAGCTTCAGTACCGACTACTTTAGTAAAGCCCATGCCTTGGTAACGTTCAATGAACATTTCAATCGTCGCTTTGTAGGCGGCTGCGTCTTCCATTAAGCTGGTCACATCACGGAACAAGATACCTGGCTTTGGGTAGTCAACGATGCTTTTAATACTGGCTTGAATCAGAGCTTGTTTTTCATTATTCATAATTATTCTTACTGTTTGTCTCAGTGCCCAACTATTCAGTCTCTCTACATTCACGCCTTGTTCGAGTCACGACAGTCGCCAAATCATATCGGCAGACTCCGTCAAACTGTCACGGATTAATAGGCGTGTGCGAATTGAGATTTACTATAAGATTGGGTTAATTGATATCAATCTCGTGCAAGGTTAATCATGGTCCTGCCAGATTGATATAAGTGGATGTCATATTAGTGAGTTTATCAATTTTGAGCAAGTGACTCTTTGGTCTAACTCAAGTTTTCATCCCTTGATAGCTCTGGGCCTTCAGGTAATCGTCTTATCATAACGAATAATCCAATCATCAACACAAGCAACATACCTTTAACCCATACAATGGGGGCAAAATAAATCGAAATTGAAAAGCTGACCAACATCATGATATAGGCTTTTCGTTTGATGGAAGGTTTCATGCTTCTATTGCGCTGCCAATTGTCAATGATAGGGCCAAAAGTGGGGTGTTCCATCAAGCGACGGTTCAAACGAGGTGACGCGCGCATAAAGCACGCGCTAGATAGCAATACGAACGGCGTTGTAGGCAAAAGAGGCAATACTATTCCTAGAATCCCCAATATTAAACTGACAACCCCAATACCGACTAAAAATACTCTTTTTACAGAGGAGCTTGCACTGTCCACCAAGCCATATCCATGTTTACTATAATACTGCTCGGAAGAGTATCTGAACTGGCTAAAAAAAAGAAGCGGATCCTAAGACTCTTTTCCTTCAATGACAATTTGGCAGTTCGCGTGCGATAAACCACTTAACCTAAATGCATTGCGTCCTGTTCGTGACAATGCAAGATGATGCGGAGCAAAATCGCCCTCTTCACCTAAGCGAATAGAAGAAGACAAGGAACTCAGCGCCCCTTTTGAGTCCGGAGTACTCCACACGCCATTCAATCCCACATTTAATACTTGCAACTCTTGGTTCGGGAAATTAGCCAATCCAATAATGGCATTGATCGGCTCACCATACTCTGCGCAACGAATTCCCTTGTTTAAGGTTTCTAACAGATCGTGCACATGAAATACTTGCCCTTCTTGGCTACGAATATAATCATTAAACAATGCTCTAATCAGCAAGGTGGTTGATACCCCGTATTGCTCACTCGAATCAGAGTCCAATACATAAAATAAAAACTGCCCGTTCATGCTCCACGCATAATCGAACACCAATGGCATACTCTCTAGGCTTTGTAACACTTGGAAGTGACACTGCCATACGCCCTGTTCGGTTTTGTTCTCTGGCGCTAATGCTTGTAGCAATTCTCGAGAGATGTGCGGATGGTTGTGCAAATACTCTAAATGCCAATGAAGTTCCTGATCTTCTGGCAACTCCCCTTGCTGATTTAACTGAAACCATTGGCTAGTAAAATCCCGCCCAGCATTGACAGAATCCTTCGCTTCCAACAAGGTGCTTTCAACGGTTTTGAGTAAATGGCTTGGATTTACAATCGGTTTAGTAACGAAATCTTTGATTCCAAACTTGAGGGCCTTTGCGACAACTGATATTTTGTCGGTGCCGGAAATCACAATCATTGGCAAAGAAGGATATTGGTGACTGACCTCTTCGACAAACTCAATTCCGTCTAGTACAGGCATTTCTATGTCACAAATCACTAGATCTGGAACTTGTTTTGCGAGATGTTGTAGGCCAACTAGCCCATTATCTGCTTCAAAGGTACGATAATTTTTTGCCTTTAATAACGAACTGACTAACTTCCTAAAAACGACGTCGTCATCTAGGATTAGTACATCTCCGGCTTGTTTTTCAATCATTTGCGGTTCCACTACGATGCTTTGTACGTGCACTTTAAGCTCTTTAAGTCTACCTATTTAGCTATAACATTAGATGTCTGTTGAAATAATAACAAAGATAAATGACTTATTTTAACGACAAATTGTGTAAACTGATTGATAATAAACACTTAATCACCTGGCCCATAGGGTTTACCCCCTCATATAAGTGAGTGCATATCTAGATCATGAAAGACACAATGAAACTTGATGACCTCAATCTGTTCCGCCAAGTCGTGGAGCATGGAAGCTATACAGCTACGTCACGCGCAACTCGAATTCCGGTTGCAACTATCACTAGACGCATACAAGCATTAGAAGATGCTATCGACTTACGACTGTTGAATAGACACGCTCGCAAATTGACGCTAACAGAAGCAGGACAACGCTTTTATGAGCAATGTGGTCCATTACTCAAACAACTCTCTAGTTCTGCTGTAGAGCTTGGTGAAGAGTGCAGAGGAGCCGCAGGTCGTTTACGCGTGTCTTCTCCAGCGAACTTAACTAAGCGTATGTTAATGCCTCTTATTGAAGGGTTCATGACCACTTACCCTGATATTCAAATAGACCTTAACATGACCAACAGAGCGGATGAGCTTGACCCTACAGAATGGGACATGATTTTCCGAGTTGGTCCACAGCGCGATTCAAACCTAATCGCAAGAAAGCTGACAGAAGTAAAAGATATTTTAGTGGCTAGCCCTGACTACCTAAAATCGAACACCGCTTCTTTACAACACGCCGAAGATCTTTCCGGTCACTCTTTGCTAAAAGGCTTGCCTTTGACTCATTGGTCTCTGGTGAACGTTCACGGTGAAACGGTAGTGAATAAAGAGAAAGGTAAGTTAGAAGCTTCCGATCTTAACGTAGTACGACACGCTTGTTCTTGTGGCGTAGGTATTGCCCTAGTGCCTGATGTTATGGTTGACCATCACATCGAAAATGGCGGCCTTGTACAAGTGCTTCCAGAGTGGACAGCTAACCCTCGTGATATCTTTATGCTCTACAACCATAAAGACCATATCCCTGAGAAAACACGTTTGTTCATCGATTACATCAGAGATTACTTCAATTAATTGTCCGCGATGAAGTTCCATCTCCATCGCAGCTGATATTGAATCACCACTGATATAAAAAGGCTCAGCAATGCACAATTGCTGAGCCTTTTTGTTATCAGTCATTCTATCAAACATAAAAAAACCAGCAGCCTAAGCCACTGGTTTATGATTCTGTTTGCGAATACTTAGAATTAGAAAGCGAAAGAGCTTAAGCGCCTTCGTTATACATTTCCAAGTTAGCAAGATCTTGGGCAATGTTTTGCTCAAGTTTGGCATCATCTGAACGAAGTGAATCTAGGAAATCCAGATACTTCTGATCCACATCACCAGTCACATATTGACCGCTAAATACCGATGTTTCAAAGGTATTGATATCAGGGTTACCTAGACCAACCGCTGAGACTAAATCTTCAATGGATTGGAACATCAGGCCATCAGCGCCGATCAGTGCCGAGATTTCGTCTACTTCACGTCCGTGCGCAATTAATTCGTTAGCACTTGGCATGTCGATGCCATATACGTTCGGGAAACGAACCTCAGGAGCCGCTGATACGATGTAAACCTTGTTTGCACCAGAATCACGCGCCATTTCGATGATTTGCTCAGACGTTGTACCGCGAACAATAGAGTCATCAACAAGTAATACGTTTTTGCCTTTAAACTCAGAGCGGATAGCATTGAGCTTACGACGTACTGATTTCTTACGTTGTTGCTGACCTGGCATGATAAAGGTACGGCCAACATAACGGTTTTTCACAAAACCTTGGCGGTATGGCTTATCAATGATTTGCGCAATTTGCAGTGCGATATCACACGATGTTTCAGGGATTGGGATAACCACATCGATATCCAAATCACTCCATTCACGTTTGATTTTCTCACCCAATTTGTTACCCATTTCAACGCGAGCACTGTATACAGAAATCTTGTCGATAAATGAATCTGGACGAGCAAAGTAAACGAATTCAAAGATACATGGATTCAATTGAGGGTTGTGCGCACATTGCTGTGTGTACAGCTGACCATCAAAGGTAATGTAAACCGCTTCACCAGGGGCCACATCACGCATGAAGTCAAAGCCTACCGCATCGAGTGCTACAGACTCAGAAGCTACCATGTATTCAGTAGCGCCTTCAACTTCACGTTTGCCTAAACAAAGAGGACGAATGCCGTTTGGATCGCGGAAAGCCACCATGCCGTGACCAATGATCATTGCCGTAACCGCGTACGCACCACGAATGGTTTGATGTACACGCTCTACCGCATCAAACACGTCTTTCTCAGTAATATTAAAGGTTTTGGTCATATCGATGTTATGAGCCAATACATTCAATAGTACTTCTGAATCAGAAGTGGTGTTTACATGACGACGGTCTTTCTCAAATAGGTTCTGACGCACTTCGGCAGCGTTGGTAAGGTTACCGTTGTGCGCGAGCGTAATACCAAAAGGTGAGTTTACGTAGAAAGGTTGAGCTTCTGAAGCACTTGAGCTTCCTGCGGTTGGGTAGCGAACATGCCCAATTCCCACGTTACCTTGTAAGCGTTGCATGTGTTTTACTTCAAACACATCCTTAACCAAGCCGTTCGCTTTACGTAGACGAAAACGATTGCTATTTATGGTAACAATACCCGCTGCATCTTGGCCACGATGCTGCAAAACCGTAAGCGCATCATAAATCGATTGATTAACAGGAGTTGTGCCTACAATTCCAACAATACCACACATGTCTAAACCCTCAGTATTGGTTTAAGCTTTACCCACGCCGGATAAAAAGCTTGACGTTTCTTTAAGATGTTCGAAAAACGGTGCGATCAGACGACTAAACTCTGGGATCAACTGCGATTGGCGCCACCAGTCGGCATTTGAAAGACTGGTGAATGCATCCATAAAGAACAGTACGGCAGCGACGATAAGTACGCCACGTAAAGTACCAAATACAACTCCAAGCACGCGATCTGTTCCTGACAAACCGGTCTTTTGCACTAATTGAGCGATGGTGTAATTGATTACAGCACCAACAACCAATGTTGCAACAAACAAAGCGGCTACCGCAGCTCCATTTCGAATCATATTGTCTTGGATGTTTGTAAAGTACACCGCGAGTTTTGTGTAATATTGGCTGGCAATAAAAAAGGCGCCAAACCAAATCACTAAAGACAGGGCTTCCTTAACAAAACCTCGTACCAAGCTGATCAGCGCAGATAAGCCGATCACACCTAAAATAGTAAAATCTATCCAATTCATGAGCTTTACTTCCTCATGCTGGCGCGCATTCTAACAGAAAAATGCGCGACGCAAACGTTTTCTTTATGGTTTTAGTGGCTTAAATGTCTGAATCTGACCATTTGCGCCAAGCAGTTTATTTAGTTTCGGCAGTTCCGCTTCCAGTTTTGAACGAGAAACATCTGGCCCTACAATCACGCGATAAAAGTTATTCGCTTTCACCACACTGGCTCGATAACCGCTTTTTTGCAGATCTTTTGCCATCTTCTCAGCGTTTTCAGCATTTCTTAGTGAGACAAGCTGAATAATCCAAGCACTGTCTTGATAATGATTGCGCTCCACGACTTTAGCTTCTTTCACTTTCACCACTTCTTTTTTGTGTGTGGTGGTATGCTTCACTTCGTGTTTGGGCGCCGTCGCATGCGAGTGAGTGGCTTTGGCTTCGTGCTTCACCGGCTCAGCTTTATGCTTCGCATTGTGCTCAGGAATCACTTCCTCTACAGGCTCTGGTGGTAAAGATACGTCTTCTTCGACAGGATCAAGCACTGCAAATGATTCGACTTCTGATTCAAGCTGAGGCTTGATAGGAATGGCGACCGTTTCTTCTTGATAGTGCGATTTTTCACCGTCCAATATATCAGGAAGTACAATTACCCCTACAGCAACCAATACTATGGTTCCGACTAAGCGACTTTGAAATTTACTCGCCATTGTTTCTCCTTGTTTGCCAGTGCTCTAACACGGCCCCTACGGTAAAAAATGAACCCATAACAACGACAATGTCGTCTTTGTCAGCATCGCTCAGGGCCTGTTCAAAGGCCGCGACAGGGTTATCATAAGCTTGGGTGCCTTGAGCAAGGTATTGACATAACTCTTGTGCCGATGCGGCGCGTGGGCCCTCAAGAGATGCAGGATACCAATGCTCAGTACAACCCGATAATACATCTAGCGTCGATGCCACGTCTTTATCATGCAACATACCAATCACAGCGCGAATTTTCTTTTGTGGGTAACGTTGCTGTAATTGAGCAACCAGATACTGCGCAGAATGTGGATTATGCGCCACATCCAAAATCACGGTTGGCTGTTGTGACAAAAACTGCATTCTTCCTGCCAGTTGGGCGTTTTTCAATCCATTCACGATATTGACGTCAGTCAGGTCTAACTCGGATACACCTAGAGCCATCAATGCGGTTGCAGCGTTTGCTAACGGCAGGTTTGGTTTGGGTAAGTCTTTCACGTCAAAACTGCCTGACTGCCAATCCCACTGCGCACCTTGCTCTTGGTACGAATACTGATAACCCACTTGGTATAGTTTTGCGCCAATATCATCAGCGTGAGCCGCAACGGTCATCGGCGCATCGGGTTGACCACAAATCGCGGGTTTACCTGCACGGAAAATGCCCGCCTTTTCATAGCCAATCACATTAATGTCATCGCCGAGCCAATCCACATGATCAATGGCTAAACTGGTGATCACACTGACGTCGTGATCAACGATGTTGGTGGCATCTAAGCGTCCGCCTAACCCCACTTCAAGCAGTACTACATCCACTTTTTGCTCTTGGAACAAATGCAAAGCCGCTAATGTCGCGTACTCAAAGAAACTTAAGCTAATCTCGCCGCGCAGAGCTTCGATAGCGCAAAAGGCCGAGACATGCTGCTCATCATCCAACTCTTGCCCGTTAATACGCACACGTTCGTTATAACGAATTAAATGAGGTGAGCTATAAACGCCGACGCTGTAACCCGCATCGAGCAATATGGCTTCCATTATGGCGCAAGTAGAGCCCTTGCCATTAGTACCGGCAACGGTGATCACTTTGGGCGCTGGCTTAGTTAAGCTTGGAGTCGCTTTTTGAGCAACTTGAGAAATGCGATCAAGACCAAGATCGATAGCACTGGTATGAATGGACTGTAAATAATCAAGCCACACCTTAAGGGATGATGTGGCTTGTGGGATATATGAACTCATCAATCTATTAAACGCTAAAACTGTAGATAATGAGTACTGTACTATTTTTCTGGCGCTACGGGTACTTCGTATTGAGCCTCTTTTGAGCCTTTGTGCCCAGAAGTCGCAACCGGTGTTGGATAATTAGTCATTTTTGCCACTAAGTTTCCGACACACTGACGCATTTCGCGACGGTCAACAATCATATCGATTGCACCATGCTCAAGTAAGAACTCACTGGTTTGGAAGCCTTCAGGTAAGTCTTCACGAACCGTTTGTTCGATAACGCGACGACCCGCAAAACCGATAACCGCGCGAGGTTCACCAATATTGATGTCACCTAACATAGCAAAACTTGCTGAAACGCCACCCATAGTCGGATCGGTCATTACTGAGATAAACGGTAGACCTTTCTTAGAAAGGCGCTCTAGTGCAGCACTGGTTTTAGCCATTTGCATCAAAGACATTAACGCCTCTTGCATGCGCGCACCACCACTGGCAGAGAAACACACCATGCCACAGTTGTTTTCGATGGCAGCATCTACCGCACGAACAAAACGTGCACCCACAACCGAACCCATAGATCCGCCCATGAACTTAAATTCCATCGCACACGCCACGATAGGCATGTCGTTTAACGTTCCTTTCATCGCAATCAAGGCGTCTTTTTCGCCACTGCTCTTTTGATAAGCCGTAATACGATCTTTGTAACGTTTGGTATCTTTAAATTTTAATTTATCTTTAGGCTCTAATTCGGCGCCTAGTTCTTCACGGCCGTCTGCATCTAAAAAGCTGTCAAGGCGCATGCGAGCAGAAATACGCATGTGATGATCACATTTAGGACATACTTCTAGATTACGCTGTAGCTCAGCTTGGTACAAAACTTGTTCACAAGAGGTACATTTCGTCCATACACCTTCTGGAACATTCGCCTTGCGAGACGGTGAAATACTGCTTTTATTGAAAATCTTCTCAAGCCAACTCATGAAAGACCTTTTTCATTAAGCTCTCGCCCCAAAGGCAAGAGGTTGATAATTTGCAAGGATTAAACCATAGATCTACTCAAGTGTAGATAAAAAACTGGTTGTACCTATCCCTTAATACTTAATTATGACAATAAAATGACGCAAAATTGAGGCTAATTTAGCCTTTCATCACATTTATTCAGGTAAAAACAAGGGTCCCATAGGAAACTCTGGTATAGCGAATTCATCAGGATAATCCACTCTGACTAAATACAGCCCATGCGCTTTTGCCGTTGCGCCCGCTAATGAACGATTTTTTTGTGCCAATAACCAGCCTATCCACTCGACAGGTTGCTCACCACGTCCCACCACCAGCAAGCTGCCAACAATATTGCGAACCATGTGATGCACAAAAGCATTTGCCTTAATATCCACCACTATATATTGACTATGACGCGTGACTTCTATGTGCATCATATTACGAAATGGGCTCAGTGATTGACAGTGAGCCGCTCTAAATGAACTAAAGTCGTTCTCACCTAGCAGAGATTGCGCTGCTTGATGCATTTTCTCAACATCAAGGTCGCCGTGATAATGGCTGACGCCTTTGGCTAAGATAGCAGGGCGTAACGAATGGTTGTAAATAATGTAGCGATAACGTCTGGCGGTTGCGCTAAAGCGGGCATGAAACTCATCAGAAACTTCGGTTGCCCAACGTACGGCGATGTCACTGGGCATATTGGCATTCACACCCATTTGCCACGCCAGCATTTTGCGAGACGCCGTGGTATCAAAATGCACCACCTGCCCCGTACCGTGTACACCAGCATCAGTGCGGCCTGCGCATTGAACCTCTACTGGATGATTCGCTACTATCGATAGTGCTTTCTCTAAACGCCCCTGAACAGAGTCAAAATCGTTTTGTCTTTGCCAGCCATAGTATTTTGCACCATCGTATTCGATGCCAAGTGCGATTCTCATCAGAAATAATCCAGTTAGAAATTAGGCTCGGCAGTATAAACGAAGCCTTTAAGGGTCTCAATTTCTTATTAAGAATGAATTGAATCTAGCAGCTTTTGCGCACGTTGCTGTTGATGATCGTTGCCCTTTTTAATCACATCACGCAATAGCTTACTGGCGTGGGTCATATCATTCATCTGTATATACACAGATGCCAAGTCAATTTGACTGGACAACTCCCCTTCAACATCGACGTCTTTAAGCTCAACTTTACCAATCACGTCCGGAAACTCTTCTAGCCCCACTCGCAGATCAAGCTCTTCATCATCCACATTGGTGATAGGCTCGGCATCCGCCTCAGCAATAACCTCGTCAATGGACTTATACGGCGTGGACGCTGGTTCAGCACTCTCTTCCTCACTGTCGGCCTCATGGTTTGCAAGCTCGTCACTGGCAGCCACCGTTTGCGCTTCAGCATTAAGCGAGGAAGTCGATTCATTTTCCTGTGTGTTATCCGCAATATCGCTGACATCAATATCGTCTTCTGCTAATAAAGCTAATGCTTCTTTTTTAGCATCCGCTAAGGCTTCTCGTTCGCCATATTCTGGCAAGTCCACCACATTCACAACCTCTTGCAAATGAGGTTGCGGCTCATCGGTGTCCTCTTCCTGTGACGATAGTGATGCGTCATCACGCGACGACTCAGAAACCTCAGAGTCAGCCTCTTTTACCGCCAGTATTTTGTCCAGCTCTTGTTCAAACTCTTTATCTAGGGGATTCACCGTACTTTGCGGTATCTCTACTTGATAAGGCGTTTCGATACTTACTTCCTGCGGTTGCTCTGTGGAAGTGAGTGTCTCACTCAGTTCCACATTTTCTATTTCAGGATCATTATCGCCTTTCACGGTGGGAGCGGGATTGAGCGCTTTAGGCTCAGTAGGATCGTTGCCAATTTGAGGAACAGGTCTGACGGACAACGTCATCTTGATGATTAATAACATGATCAACGCCGTCACAGCTGCTGACAATGCCACTATTACCCATACATTGGTTAATAGATGAGAGCCTGCTGTTGTACTAGGCTGAGTGTTAGTACCACTTTGCGTCTTTAAAATATGCTCAGCGTTCGCACGTCGTTGAGTTTCTAAATCCAACTGCCCTTTTAGTTGTACAACATCGGTGCGAATAGAGCCTAGCGCTGTCAGAAGATCCTGATTATTTTGTCGCAATGAGCTGAACTCTTGTTGAGAAGATTGCAACTGCTGCTGAAGAAACTCGATTTGCTTTTGTTGGATCTGGCGAGCACCTAAATCCTGAACATGAATTTGCGTTGGCGCGTTATCTTGCGCTACTTTCGCCAAATAGCTTGGCTTTTGTGCATGAATCTTCAATAAACGTACGGCTTCTGCAACACTTTGCTTGTCAATGTCAGCGTCGCTAGGAAGAGTGATGATACTGCCCGGCTTAAGCAAATGGATATTTCTATCTTCAAAGTCCACTAAGTTATTTTTGTAGATAGCCAGTATCACTTTGTATACGGATTGCTTTTCACTGCTTCTTACGGTTTGACCGATTGACCACAAGGTTTCATTGATGGCGGTAGGACCATAAGTACGTTGACTGGATAATTTATTTTGATCGCGATTCAGCGCTGTCCCATCGAGTAAATCAGGAACCACATAAGTGGGGACAGCTTGCACTTGCCCAGAGGGCCCAACAAGACGAATTTCTTCGGCATGCGACACGATAGAGAAGCACAAACACGCGATGATAATAAGAGTACGACGATACAATTCCATTTGAGTTCGCAACTAGATTTCCCTTAAGCGGTGAATAGTATTAATTTGCTAAAGTTTTGCGCAAAAGACAACTATCGAGTGATTATTTACCTCAAAAATGTGCCTAAAATTGGATTACGGGTCAAGTAGTGGTTCTTGAGTTACCAAAAATAAAAAAGCCATCGGCAAGTCAACTCACCAATGGCTTTTTCTTCAAACAATGAATCGCAATTAAGTGCTTTATTGTTTAAAAGTAGTCACGAATCAATAGTTCTGCAATTTGCACTGCGTTAGTCGCGGCGCCTTTACGCACGTTATCCGCGACAACCCACATGTTTAGGCCGCTGTGATGGCTAATATCATTACGGATACGTCCTACCATGACATGATCTTTACCGCCGGCGTCACGAACTTGAGTTGGGAAATCTTGACCGTGGAACACTTCAATGCCATCGGTTTGCTCAAGTAACTGTACCGCTTGCTCTGCATCAATCGGGGCACGCGTTTCTAGGTGTACTGCTTCAGCATGACCATAGAATACAGGCACACGAACACACGTTGGGTTCACCATGATAGAAGGGTCGTTAAAGATTTTCTGGGTTTCCCAAACCATCTTCATCTCTTCTTTGGTGTAACCGTTGTCCATAAAGGTATCAATTTGTGGAATACAGTTAAACGCAATTTGCTGTGAGAACGCTTCCGCTTCTACAGGTCGACCGTTTAATAGCTTCGCCGTTTGGCCTGCAAGCTCATCAATGCCTGCTTTACCCGCACCCGCCACTGACTGGTAAGTCGATACGTTAATGCGCTCAATACCCACTTCATCATGGATAGGCTTCAATGCCACTAGCATTTGAATGGTAGAACAGTTTGGGTTTGCAATGATGTTGCGGTTACGAAACTCGGCAATGGCTTCAGGGTTGACTTCAGGTACCACGAGCGGCACATCGTAGTCATAACGGAACTGTGAAGTATTGTCGATAACCACTACGCCTTCGTCTGCGGCAATAGGCGCCCATTTTTCAGACAATTCACTGCCTGCTGAAAATAGCGCAATGTGCACTTGAGACCAATCGAACTCAGCCACGTCTTGTACTTCAATACTTTTGCCATCAAAGCGGTAAGTTTTACCCTTACTGCGTTCACTGGCCAGTAGATGCAGTTCGCCAATCGGAAACTCTCTTTCTTTTAGAACGTCTAAAAGTGTTTCACCGACAGCGCCTGTTGCGCCTAAAATGGCGACATTAAATTGTTGACTCATTGACCTACCTCTACCTTAAATCCTAGCTCTTGCAAGGGTTGCAAATTACAAGACGCATCGCCTGTGAGCGTCACCGCACCATACTCACGGCGGTCCCAATACTCTTTACGCATCTTATCAAATGCCCCTGTTTTACCGATTTCGCGGCGAAACAGTGCATCGTCTTTGCGCACATCATAAATCAATTGTGTGAGGTTGTGCAGTGTTGCTTCGTCCCACTGGCGTGATAAATGCATTTTTGGCACGGGAGCGGTCGGCAATAACTCATCGGCGCCCACTGCTAACGGGCTGTTAATGTGCTGGCAAAATGAATTAAAGATCATGGTTGTGCCGCGCGCTTTACCTTCTAAACCGTAGCCTGCAACATGCGGAGTAGCAAACGCAAGCAGTGGCAATAACTCTAAGTCCACTTCTGGCTCAAATTCAAACACGTCTAATACCGCGGTAAAACCATCGTTTAGTTGTAAACGCTGTTTTAGGGCTTGGTTATCCACTACAGGGCCGCGAGCGGCATTAATTAAAATCTGCTCAGGTCGCATTGCCTGTAAACGCTTGCTATCAATTAAGTGATGGGTTGGGTATTCACCGTCTCGCGTAATTGGCGTGTGCAGAGAAATCACATCACTGCGCTCAAGCAGTTCATTCACTGGTATAAATTGACGTGGGTCGCCTTCTGCTTCTTTTAACGGGTCATTAATTAACACTTTAATGCCAATGCCTTGCAGACATTTCGCCAGATAACTGCCTACCTGCCCAGCACCGATAATACCCACGGTTTTATCAAAAATTGAGAAGCCTTGTTGCTGAGCCAGTACCATTAACGATGAAATCACGTATTCCGCCACGCCAACCTTGTTACAACCCGGTGCATGTGTGTACGCCACACCTTTGTTTTGTAAGGCTTGCTGATCAAGGTGGTCATATCCTGCGGTAGCGGTGCCGACAAATTTCAGTTTATTGGCTTTTTCCAGCAATGCTTGATTGACCTTAGTGACGGAGCGAATCATTAGCGCGTCTACGTCCACTAAGTCGTCAGCACTGATTGTGCGTCCCGATAAGGCGACAACCTCACCCAACTTGCCAAACAGTTCTTTGGCATACGGCATATTTTCATCAATTACGATTTTCATTGGTAATACTTCAGCTGATTTGAATAAGTAACAGAATAATCATAAACAAAAGACCCGACAAGCTATGCCTGTCGGGTCTCATTATTTATGTGCTTTTTTGTATTTAATTGAGCCTAAAGGATTAACCTTCGTACTTTTTAAATACCAATGTTGCGTTAGTGCCGCCAAAGCCGAAGCTGTTTGACATTACAGTTTTCAGTTCTTGGTCGCGTTTTTCAGTCACGATATCAAGACCTGCAGCCGCTTCATCTAGCGTTTCGATGTTGATGCTTGGTGCAACAAAACCGTGCTCTAGCATTAATGCGGTGTAGATCGCTTCGTGTACGCCAGCAGCACCTAGTGCGTGACCTGTCATCGCTTTAGTGGCTGAAATTGCAGGGCTGTTACCGCCAAAGACTTCTTGGATAGCGCCAAGCTCTTTCACATCACCTACAGGCGTTGATGTGCCGTGAGTGTTCACGTAATCCACAGAATCTACATTTTGCAGTGCCATCTTCATACAACGTACTGCGCCTTCACCTGATGGAGCCACCATGTCGTGACCATCTGAGTTTGCGCCGTAGCCAACAAGTTCACCGTAAATCTTAGCGCCACGAGCAAGTGCATGCTCTAGTTCTTCGATAACCATCATACCGCCGCCACCAGAGATAACGAAACCGTCACGGTTTGCATCATAAGTGCGTGATGCGCGAGTTGGCTCATCGTTGTATTTAGTCGATAGTGCGCCCATAGCGTCAAACATCATAGACATGCTGTAGTCCAGTTCTTCACCGCCACCAGCAAAGACCACGTCTTGTTTGCCAAGTTGGATAAGCTCCATCGCGTGACCGATACAGTGAGCTGAAGTTGAACATGCAGAACTCATTGAGTAGTTCACGCCTTTAATTTTAAACGGCGTTGCCAAACAAGCGGATACAGTAGAACCCATTGTACGAGTGACCATGTATGGACCCACTCGTTTAACGCTTTTTTCTCTTAGAATATCAACTGCTGCCACTTGGTTTAGAGACGATGCACCGCCAGAACCGGCTACGATACCCGTGCGTTCGTTAGACACCTGCTCAGGAGCCAAACCAGAATCAGCAATTGCTTGCTCCATAGAAATGAACGCATACGCCGCAGCATCACCCATGAAACGCATTTGTTTACGGTCAATGTGTTCCGCTGGATTGATCTTCAAGCTACCCCAAACCTGTGAACGTAGCCCTTTTTCTTTAAATTGTTCTGAGGCTTCGATACCAGATTTGCCAGCTTTTAGAGACTCTAGTACTTCTTCGACGTTGTTACCGATACTGGAAACAATACCCATACCAGTGATCACGACTCGTTTCATGTGACATTCCTATAATTCAAATTTTCCGCTAGATAATACCTAGAAAGAGAGGATCAAGTGGTCAGCTTTCCTAGATATTTGTACAATCACTTCAGTTAACGTCTCATTCTATGATCTATATGCCAAAAATTAAACACGCTCAACTCGATTGGAATGACTCCGGAACCCCGGTATCAGAGCAATTCGATGATGTCTACTTCTCGAACAACGATGGTCTTGCTGAGACTCGTTATGTGTTTCTCACCCAAAATCAACTGCCTGTTCGCTGGCCAACGTTCAACCAATCCCGTTTTGTTATTGCGGAAACTGGCTTTGGCACAGGGCTAAACTTTCTCGCTGTCTGGAAAGAGTTTGAGTTATTTAGAGCACAATATCCACAAGCGCCCCTCACTCAACTGCATTTTATCAGCTTTGAAAAATACCCTGTCACCTTAAGTGACCTGCAACAAGCACATAAAGCATGGCCAGAACTGGCAAACTATGCCGCTGAATTACAACAGCACTACCCTATGGCGCTTGCTGGGTGCCATCGCCTGATTCTTGCTGATGGCGCTATCACTTTAGACCTATGGCTGGGGGATATCAAAGATAATCTTCCTGATGTACCCACTTATCATTCAGGGATTGTCGACGCTTGGTTCTTAGATGGCTTTGCACCGAGTAAAAACCCGGAAATGTGGAATCAGGATTTGTTTAACGGTATGGCAAAACTGGCAAAACAAGAGTGTACGGTTGCCACCTTTACCGCAGCGGGATTTGTTCGTCGTGGATTGATTGAAGCAGGCTTTGACATGACTAAAGCCAAAGGCTTCGGTCACAAACGCGATATGATTGTTGGCACTATGCGCGACAAACAAGCGTATAGCAATATATCCCCTCTTTTTGCACGAGAACCTCTTACTTCACGATTCAGTTCTGAATCTGAAACAACTGAGACTGACAATATTGCCATCATTGGCGGTGGCGTAGCCAGTGCTTGCCTTGCTTACTCGTTAGTACAAAAAGGGGCACAGGTGACACTGTATTGCCAAGATGAGCAACTTGCGCAAGGTGCATCAGGTAATCGACAAGGGGCACTCTATCCTCTACTAAATAGTGAGCAAAACGCAGTTTCTCAAGTGTTTGCAAACGGTTTTGTCTTCGCCCGTCAATTCTACGATCAAGTAGCAGATAAAGTTCCCTTTGATCACCACTGGTGTGGCGTCACCCAGCTACTTTGGAATGACGCAGAACACACTAAGCTATCACGCCTTGTTCAAGGGCAATATCCAGAGCAACTCATCACTCAACTTGACGCAGAGCAAACCGCCCAAGCAATCGGGCTAGATTGCACTTATCGTTCGGTGTTTTACCCGCAAGGTGGCTGGCTATCGCCGGCACAATGTACGCAGGGCATTATTGAATTGCTGATGAAACAGCAGCAGTTAACGCTAAAACAGCCGTGTAAAGTGACCCATTTAGAACAAAACGAACAAGGTTGGCTTGTCAGCAGTCAGCAAATGGACAAGCACGCGGACGAACCAGACAATACGCGACATAGTCAACAGCAATACACGGCGGTAGTCATTGCAAATGGACACAGCTTTGATGAGTTTACTCAAGCTCAGTCCATTCCCCTTGGCAAAGTAAAAGGACAAGTGAGCCATATCCCTACAACAGCTCAGCTGCAAAAGTTAAATACCGTACTGTGCTACGACGGTTACTTAACCCCGGCAAGCCCACTAGGCCAACACTGCATTGGCGCAAGCTATGACAGCCGCGATCACAGCACGGATTACAATGAGCAGCACCAACAGCAAAACGCTTCTAAATTGCAACAGTGCCTTCCCGAGCAAAGCTGGCCTAACGAGGTGGATGTGAGTGCGAAGGACGCAAGACAAGGCATACGCTCAGTATCCAGAGATCATCTGCCTTTTGTCGGCAATGTTGGGAAGTTTGCAGACATAGTAGAACAATACGCCAATTTGAGCCCACAAAAAACAGCGCAAAAAAACGTGCCATACGCCACAGTAAGCCAATATAACAATCTATTTTGCTTAATCGGTCTTGGCTCAAGAGGCCTCACCTCAGCGCCGTTAAGTGCAGAAGTATTGGCCTCACAAATGTTGGGCTATCCAATGCCAATGTCCGCCTCAACATTAAACTCACTGCACCCAAGTCGCATGTGGGTAAGAAAGCTCATTAAAGGTCGACCTCTTTCGCGACCAACAAACTAGATTTGGCCTATCGCAACATACCTACCACAATGGGCTCATAAAGAGCCCATTGCTGATTTCATCTCTCGACTAACCTAGCTCAGCCACAAGCGCATCCAATGCCTGCGTCACTTGCTGCTTTAACTGCGCATTCTTAAACTCATTGGCTTGAACATCAAATGCATCATAAAAACTCGGTACCGATAGTGAGGCTTTCACCTCTGCGCCAAAATACGGCGCTGAGCTCACAGCGGCGGCTAATACAGATTTGCCTCCACCAGGGCCGGGAGATGTTGCCATATACAACACAGGTTTATTGTGAAAAACGCTGCGCTCGATGCGAGTTGCCCAATCAAACAGATTTTTATAAGCCGCGGTATAACTGCCATTGTGCTCAGCAAAAGAGACAATAATCGCATCCGCTCGACCTAATTTAGCCAGTAGCTTTTTCGCCGATTCAGAATGCCCAATCTCTTTTTCAGTATCTTCACTAAAAATGGGCGCCGGATAATCAATGAGGTCCAGCACCTCGACATCTGCGTTGGGTAATTGATGAGCCACATAAGTCACCAATACTTTGTTAATTGACTTTGAACTGGTACTGGCGGCAAAGGCAATAATTTTCATAACGGATTCCCTGTTGTTAATGTCCATTTAACACTGACATTCTGCACTAAACGAAGAGCAATCACACCCAGTAAGTGCTCCGAAATAGCGCAGGATAAATGCTCCAGAACAAGGAAAAGTAATCACAAGCTGGAATGCGCTGTTATTGAGTACGATTGGTATCCATAGGCAAAGCCCATAAAAATAGGCTGTGAATCGCTTTGATTCACAGCCTACCTATCATTCACGCTCAAGCGACTCATTAATCAATATAAATGAGCGCTAAGTGAGTAACAAAGCGAAAAGATTACGCTAGAGCTTTAGACAAGTTGTCCCACATATCCGCGACAATAACGCGATCGGCAGGGGTTAGCTCTGATTGCGCATCCGCAAGGCTTTGTTCTATTTTTTGTTTGAATACCGCAATATCTGTTACGGCTTCGTATTCACAATCCGCTGCGGCTAAAGAAATATGACCACGTAAATAGCCCCCCGCAAACAGCTCGTCATCCGACGCAGTGGCAACGGTTTGGTCAATCGTGTCAAGTAACTGTTCTTCGAGTTGTAAAATCATGGTTCAAAGTACCTTAAAATCTTCCTGAGTAAGTGGAGGGATACGATAAAAATCCCGAAGCGCATTAGAAAGCATCTCTACCCTAGTTGGCAAGCCTTTCTCTAAAATGTCGAGAACCTCTTGGTAAACTTTTTGTGTGAACGCCAAACGATCGGGCTCAAAGTCTCCACTGAGATTGTCACAACTGACTTGAAAACGAAACCCTGCACTTTGTGCCAAAATCCACTCGTATGCTTGTGGGCGGATCTCGACCACTTCAAATTGTGCCTGAGTATCGGCATCACGACCATCAGGTTCATACCAATAACCAAAATCTTCTAACAGTCGTCGTTTTGCTCCAGCAACGCACCAATGCGCAATTTCATGCAGCGCTGAAGCGTAAAAACCTCTGGCAAAAATAATGCGGTGATAGTCAAATTCGGCATCCGCTGGCAGATAAATAGGCTCATCACCACCCAATACTAAGCGCGTATTAAAGTCGGTATAAAAAGTGCTATCAAAGATAGAAATAAGGTCGTTGTAGTCGTGCATGGAAAAGTCTTAAAAAGAAAGGAGCTAGAGAGAAAAAAGGACCTAGATATCGCCGGATTAACCGAGTTACATCTAGATCCTATATTCTAATTTACACTATTTTGGGTGTTTCAGTTGCAACGCCATGGTTTTGACCACGGTGGCGCAATAAATGATCGAGCAATACAATCGCCAGCATCGCTTCAGCAATCGGCACCGCGCGAATACCCACACAAGGGTCGTGACGACCTTTAGTGATAAGTTGTGTCGCTTCACCTTGACGGTTAATCGTATTCCCCGGCACAGTAATGCTGGATGTTGGTTTAAGCGCAATATTTGCCACAATGTCTTGGCCTGTGGAAATGCCGCCTAAAATGCCACCCGCGTGGTTAGAGGCAAAGCCATCAGGAGTCAGCTCATCTCGGTGCTGACTGCCCTTTTGTGCGGCCACTTCAAAGCCATCGCCAATTTCAACGCCTTTTACCGCATTGATGCTCATTAATGCATGTGCAATATCCGCATCTAAGCGATCAAAGATAGGCTCGCCTAAACCGACAGGTACGCGCTTAGCCACCACCTGTAATTTAGCCCCAACAGAATCGCCGTCTTTTTTCAAATCGCGGATCAGTTGGTCAAATTTATCTACCGCGGCGGCATCTGGTGAGAAAAACGGGTTATTTTCAATTTCTTCAAAATCGATAGTATCGACTTTCACATCGCCCATTTGCGTCAAATACGCACGCACTTCAACGCCAAACTCTTGCGCTAAGTATTTTTTAGCCACTGCACCTGCGGCAACGCGCATTGCGGTTTCACGAGCAGAAGAGCGGCCACCACCTCGGTAATCACGCACACCGTATTTTTGGTGATAAGTGTAATCGGCATGACCCGGACGGAATTTATCTTTTATCTCAGAGTAATCTTTAGAACGCTGATCGGTGTTTTCAATCAAAAGTCCTATCGAAGTGCCTGTAGTCTTGCCTTCAAAAACACCTGAAAGAATTTTTACTTCATCGGGTTCGCGACGTGCTGTGGTGTAGCGAGAGGTTCCCGGACGACGACGATCTAAATCTTTTTGCAGATCAGCCTCTTCCAATGCTAAGCCTGGAGGGCATCCATCAATAATACAACCCAGTGCGATACCGTGGCTTTCACCAAAAGTGGTTACGCGAAAATGCTGGCCAATGCTGTTTCCTGCCATTACTTCCTCATTGTAAGTCTGTTTTAAACGGTCTAATGCCTTTCATACTGGCTTTATCACACTCTATTGTAAAGCGCTTTGTACTGTGTAAACCCAAAACGACACCCTTGTGGGTGCCGTTATGTCATTTATCCGTTTAGATTAATCGATATAAAGTGCAAATTCGTCAGCACAGGCCAACAACTGCTCTTTAGTGAGCATAAATACGCCGTGACCGCCGTTTTCAAACTCAATCCAAGTAAATGGGATCTGCGGGTATTGCTCAATCATATGTACCATGGAGTTACCCACTTCACAGATCAAAATACCGTTGTCGCTGAGATAGTTTGGTGCATTGGCTAAAATGCGACGCACCAATTTCAAACCATCGGTGCCCGCCGCTAAACCAAGTTCAGGTTCATGCTTAAACTCATCAGGAAGACTGTTCATGTCTTCTTCATCCACATACGGCGGATTGGTCACGATAAGATCGTATTTCTCTTGCACCAAATCACGGAACAGATCAGAGCGAATTGGGGTCACTTGCGCTTCAAGCCCATGATCTTGGATATTTTGCTCTGCGACTTCTAAGGCATCGCCTGAAATATCAATAGCATCAACTTCCGCTTCAGGGAAAGCGTGTCCACAAGCAATCGCAATACAGCCACTGCCCGTGCACATATCCATGATGCGAGTCGGTTGCTCAATTAACCAAGGTTGAAACTGATGTTCAATTAATTCACCAATCGGTGAACGAGGCACCAATACGCGCTCATCAACAAAGAACTCCATGCCACAAAACCATGCTTTGTTGGTCAAATAAGCGGTAGGTGTACGTTCGTTAATACGCTGAATAACTCGCTCTACCACACGCAAACGCTCACTGCTGGTTAAGCGAGAGTTCAATACATGCGATGGAACATCGAGAGGTAAATAGAGTGAAGGCAAAATTAATTGAACCGCTTCGTCCCACGCATTATCCGTGCCGTGACCGTAAAATAAGCCCGCAGCATTAAATCGGCTGACAGTCCAACGAATCATGTCTTGCAGTGTGTGAAGTTCCGACACTGCTTCATCTACAAAAATCTTATCCAAAAGTTTCTCCAAAAAGCGCTACAATACTGCTCAACCAAAGATAGATCAGAAACTTTATCCCATGAACAAATCAGACAAGCCAACAATTGATGACTTTTCTTTGTTTAAAGAAGCAGTACAAGGCGTTAAAAAGTTACAACAGGATACCATAATCCAAGCGCCAAAAAGAGAAACAAAACAAAAACAGCAACAAAGGTTTGATAGAGAAGCAAAAGACAACGAATTTTACTTCTCTGACGAATTTGAGCCGCTGCTGAATGAAGATGGGCCAACCCGTTATGCTCGCAGCGATGTCTCTAAGTATGAAGTGAAAAGATTGCGTCGCGGCGTGTATGTACCCGATGTCTATTTAGACATGCACGGCATGACCCAAATGGAAGCAAAACGTGAGTTAGGCGCCATGATTGCGCATTGCATCAAACACAATGTGCATTGTGCGAGTGTTATGCACGGTATCGGCAAACATATTTTAAAACAAAAAGTGCCACTGTGGCTGGCTCAACACCCAGATGTGATGGCCTATCATCAAGCGCCATTAGAATTTGGCGGGAGTGGTGCATTGCTTGTGCTGCTGTCCATCCCTGAAAAGTAAGTGCAGTGAAAGCCCCGAAAGAGGCTTGTGTGCGCTTGTCCAACCTTTTACTTTCTTTTAAAGGCGCATGCGCTTTGGGATGAGTTCAATGAAAAACGGCGACCTAAATAGGACGCCGTTTTTCATTTTGTTATTCAGCCTTCAACCTTACGGAGCAAGGTGCCACATCAACTCACCGTTGGCACTTTCAAGATCAAAATCAATCGCAGCAAACCCTGAAGTGGGGAACATTGGCGCTGACATATCGTTCACAAACTCAGCGGTAAGATAGCCCACCAAAGGCAGATGAGAAACCAATAATACTGACTGAGGCTTTTGCACGTCAGCTAAAGCACAAACGTATTGATAGACATCTTCAGAATGTCCATAAGGCGTAATATCAGCACACTCTTCCACTTTGTCTGCGCTAAAAAGCCCTTTAATCACATCCCAAGTTTGTTGTGCTCTAATGTAGGGGCTGACCAAGACCAAATCAAAATGAGAAACACCTTGTTTTACCACGGCTTCAGCCACTAGCAATGATTGTTCCTCTCCGCGCACGGTCAAAGTGCGTTCAGCATCACTTGATGCAAAGCTTCCTGCTTCTCCATGGCGCATAATATATACGTTCATTTTTGTCCTAAACTTGTGGCTGTCTGCTCAAAGAATACACCATAATACCCATGCAATTCTCTGATTAAGACAGCATTTCAATAAAAATGTATTTTAAAGTTTGCTAGAAAGTATTGCTCCGCCATACTTAACAGATAAAACAATAGTTTATCTTTGCCAGTTTTAAAATATCATGTTTTACAACTCTGGGCTTAGGTAATTCAAGGAGAGCCTCTCTGTGCATCAAAGTCCGAATGATAAAAATCACTATCGTGACATCACCTTAGACAATCAAATCAACGTGATACTGGTTCAAGATCAGGCAGTACAACGTTCTGCTGCATCACTGGCGGTGAGAGTGGGACACTTTGATGACCCAGCCGATCGAGAAGGGCTGGCTCACTACCTTGAACATATGCTGTTTCTTGGCACAAAAGACTATCCACGCGTTGGTGAGTTCCAAACCTTCATTAGCCAACACGGTGGCAGCAATAATGCATGGACTGGCACCGAACATACCTGTTTCTTTTTTGATGTAATTCCTGAGTTTTTTGAACAGGCCCTCTCTCGGTTTAGCCAGTTCTTTGTCTCTCCCCTATTTAACCAAGAAGCCTTAGACAAAGAGCGACAAGCCGTAAACTCTGAATATCAAATGAAAATACACGACGATTCACGTCGTTTTTATCAAGTTCAAAAAGAGCTCGTCAATCAACAGCACCCCTTTGCCAAGTTCTCTGTAGGTAACGAAGAAACGCTGTGTGACAGAGAAAGCGGGTCTATTCGCGATGAAATCATTCAATTCTATCAAAGCCACTATTCTGCCGATCTGATGAGTGTGGTGTTAGTGGGGCCGCAATCGTTAGATGAACTCGAAACGATGGCAACTCGCTTATTTAGTGCTGTGAAAAATAATCACCTGCACGCAAAAACCGTCACGACTGCGCTGTTAACACAAAATGAGCAACAGCTTTATGTGCAGGTTGAACCGGAAAAAGACGCACGAAAATTAAGCCTGTCGTTTTCTTTTCCCAATATGGAGCAACATTACGCCACGAAACCTTTATCGTATTTTGCTCACCTTATCGGATATGAGGGTCCGGGAAGTCTGACCTTATTACTCAAAAACAAAAACTGGGTGACATCACTGGCCGCTGGCGGTGGCATCAGTGGCAGTAACTTCCGTGAATTCACTATTGGGTGCCTGCTTACCGCAGAAGGGCTACAACATATCGACGACATTGTTGAAGCGATTTTCTCGTATATGAAGCTCGTCTTTGAGCAAGGGATTGAATCTTGGCGCTACGTAGAAAAACAAGCGGTCATGGAGTCGGCTTTCCGTTTTCAAGAATCCGTAAAAGCCATCGATCTCGCTAGCTACCTTGTCATGAGTATGCAGCGCTTCCCCATACAAGAAGTCTTATATGGTGACTATCGTATGAGTGAATTTGACCGCTCATTAATTGAAAGCTTTATCCCCTACTTCTGCGTAGAAAACTTACGAGTATGGGTGACAGCAAAAGAGCTTGAATATGATCGACAAGCAAAGTGGTATTTCACGCCCTATTCCGCTCAAAAATTCAGCGATGCACAAATTCAACGTTGGAAGAACCCAACCCATTTTGCTGAGTTTGCCCTGCCAAGCAAAAACCCGTTTATCTGTTACAACTTAGATCCAAAACCACTGCAAACAGAGCAATCACTGCCCCGTTTGATTGAAGAGTTACCCGGCTTTCGTTTATGGCATTTGCAAGAGCCTGAATTTCGCGTGCCAAAAGGGTCGCTGTATATTGCTATTGATAGCCCTTGCTCGGTCAATACACCGCAAAATATCATTAAGTTGCGCCTGTGTGTTGAGCTGTTTATGGAGTCCTTATCAAGGCAGTCCTATCAAGCTGAAATTGCAGGCATGAGCTATAACATCTATGCGCACCAAGGCGGTCTAACCTTAGCTATCTCAGGTTTTAGTGAAAAGCAGCCTCAGCTACTGCATATGATTCTAGAAAAGTTCGCAGCTCGCCATTTCGAGCAGCAGCGTTTTGATACCATCAAAACCCAAATGCTGCGGAAACTTCGCAATGCCAGCAAAGACCGTCCCCTCTCACAACTGTTCAATCATCTATCAGGAATCCTACAACCCAACAACCCTCCTGCGGGTGTATTAGCCAAAGCCTTAGAAGAAGTGAGCATCGAAGAGCTGCCTGAATTTGTATCAACTCTATTAGGCAAGTTGTATGTTGAGATGTTTGTGTTTGGCGACTGGACTCAAGAGGCGGCGCAGGGCATTGCGGACGAGCTAAAAGACGCTTTGCGTGTTGATAATCAAAAATACAAAGAGTCACTCAGACCCTTAGTTAAACTCGGAAACAATGGTACATTTCAACATGAAATTCACTGCGATCAAGATGACTCTGCTGTTGCCATTTACTATCAAGGAACAGATTCACAAACAGGCACCATTGCCACCTTTACCCTTGCGAACCACTTAATGTCATCCGCGTTTTTCAATGAAATTCGTACCAAACAACAACTCGGTTATATGGTAGGCACGGGAAACATGCCACTTAATCGTATACCAGGGATTGTCATTTATGTGCAATCACCTGTCGCTGCGCCTATTGATTTGGTCGCTTCTATCGATGAATTTCTCAATGCCTTTTATATGGTGCTCCTTGAACTCACTGAAGCCCAATGGCAAAACAGCAAACAAGGCTTATTGAACCAAATCATGGCGCCCGATAATAACCTAAGAACCAAAGGCCAAAGGCTTTGGGTATCCATCGGCAACAAAGACAAAGAGTTTAATAACCGAGAATTGGTTGTTGAGCATATTCGCACTTTAACTCGCGTCGATATGATTCGCTTTGTGGTAAACCAGCTCAAACCTAGAACCGCAAACAGACTGGTGATGCACACCCAAGGTAATCAACACCACGATGCACCACCGTTGCAACTGGGCCAAGAAATTGGCTCAATTGAAGAGTTTCAGCTAATGCCGAAAGATATTGAACTGGGGTAACAAAGCTGGGGCAAGAATTTGGCGCGATTGATGGTTATCTGATACATTCGCGCTACTTTGCCCTTATACCTTTAGTATCTCGCTATGCCCAACCCAAAATTGTCCAATCAACCGTCACTCGATGACATCGTTGAGTTTGGAAATACCTTGCACCGCAGTGGTTGCCCGCCATACAAGGTCGAAAAATTCACTCAGCATTATGCACGCCAGCAAGGTATGCCTTCGATGGTACAAGCACTACCGACATCCATCAACTATCAGTTTCCAGAAGACAATAATAAAGTCATTATGAAGCGCTTAGAACCCGCCTCTATTGACCTAAGTCTTCTCGCACAAACCATAGGGCGACTTGAACGTTCGGATAGCGAGATATCACAAACGCCGTTTCATTACCCGAAGTGGGCGGTGGCGCTCGCCAACCTATCCATCCCACCCGCCTACCTACTGTTAATAGGCAGCACGTTAGAAGCTATTGGCTTTGCCACTATTCTCGGCTTGTTGGTATGGGGATGTCAGCAGGTGCTCACAGGACGTCGCACTATTGCTGTCGAGTTTATTGCGGCATTGCTAACCGGAATCTGCGTAGCCGGTATTAGTAGCTTAGGCTACCCCATTCCTGTCTATGCTTTATGCATTGCGGCAGTGGTGCTCTTTGTTCCTGGGTTGTCGATTGCCAACGCATTAGAGTGTTTAGCCTTTAATGACCTGGTTTCGGGAACCAGCTTGCTCGGACAAAGTATGCTCACCCTCATAAAGCTCTTTATCGGTATTTTTATGGGTCTGCACATCGGCGAAACGATGTGGGGTGTCAGTGACTATTTAACTTATACCAATGACGTGCCAACTTGGATGCACATTGCGGGGCTACCTGTGATTTCCCTTGCTATCGGAATCATTTTTAATGCTAGACCAAAGGACATGCTATTAGGATTTCCAGTGGCTATATTGGGCATGTGGGGTCCATATTATCTAGGATTTGGCAGTGGTTGGATTGTTGGTACATGGCTAACGACCGTGATCATTACTCTATACGGCACTTGGATGGCGAAGAGGATGCACCTAACCGGTTCTATTTACATACTGCAAGGCATCATTATCTTGGTTCCGGGAAGCCGCGTGTTAGTAAGCGCTAGCCAATCGGTATTTGAGCAACCCATTTTACCCATCCCAAGCATCGGCTTATCAGCGCTATTTATGTTTGCCGCTATCATGGCCGGTCAAATTACCGCCTACTCTATCTATTCACCCAAAATAGAAAGATAGAACCAGATAAAAAGCAAAAGGGAAGACGATATAATATCGGCTTCCCTTGCTGTTGCTTGAAATGCGGTACTATCCGTAATACTTAGCTATAGAATGTTTTCCCTGACTCTACTCGATCAATCAGCCCTTGGCACGGCTCAAATCGCTCACCGTAGGTTAGCTCAAACTGCTGCATTTTCTCGACTAACTTATCTAGGCCGTAAGTATCCATAAACCTAAATGGTCCGCCACTAAACGGTGGGAATCCAATACCAAAAATAGCGCCAATATCTCCATCTCGGGCACTGGCAATGATGCCTTCATCTAAACAGCGCACCGCTTCATTGAGCAAAGGAATCACACAGCGAAGGGCTATGTCTTCTTCGGCAATACTGCGTGACGGAGTCAGTTTAAGCAGCTTATATACCGATTTGTCGACTTTCTTATCCTTGCCTTTATATTGGTAAAAGCCTTTACCGACTTTACGTCCAATGCGTCCATCATTAAGCAGCACATCAAATAGGTCCGGTCCTTGGAAGCGCTTGCCTAATTCGCTCACTAAAATAGGCATTATCTTAGCGCCAATATCCACGCCCACCTCATCGAGCAAAGTAATCGGCCCTACAGGGAAGCCAAAGTTCAGCAACGCATTATCAATATGCTCAATCTCTTGTTCCGCCATTAATACTTGCGCCGCTTCATTCATGTAAGGGGCTAAAATTCGATTTACATAGAAACCGGCGCTGTCCTTCACCACGATTGGCGTTTTACCTTGTTTTCGAGCAAGAGCCACGACGGTTGCCACGGTTTCCGCCGAAGTGGTTGCGTGAGGAATCACCTCCACTAATGGCATTTTTTCAGCTGGGCTAAAATAGTGTAAACCGACAATATTTTCAGGTCTTTTTGCACCTTCCGCTATCTGATAGATAGGGAGTGAGGATGTATTGGACGCAAAAATGGTGCTTTCTGGACACTTCTGCTCAATGTCTTGCACCATACTTTGTTTCAACGAAAGGTCTTCAAACACCGCCTCAATCACAACATCTGCTTTATTAAAACCTAGGTAGTCAGTGCCACCGCGAAGCTGTGACATTTTTGATTGCACTTGCGCTTTAGATAAAATGCGACGCTTACGCTGTTTTTCTAATAATTTGTAATTGTAACTAAGCGCATTTAATACCCCGTCTTGCGCCACGTCTTTTAAGTTAACCACACATTTCGCTTTCGCAAGTGATACATGTGCAATGCCTGCTCCCATTAAGCCGCCACCCAATACACCAACCTGATTGACTGTTGCTGGTGTGGCATTGCCAAAGTGTTCTTTTTTCATTTCTGTTGTGGCAAAAAACAAAGACCGTAACGCCTTTGATTCAGCGGTCATCACCAAATGACCAAACTCTAAGGCTTCCTTTTCTAGCCCTTTTTTCAAGCCCTTTTCTAAACCAAATTGCATCACTTCAAGAATTTTTTCCGTAGCGGGATAGTTACCACGAGTTTTCTGCTGAGTTTTCTTTGCCGCTTGATCAAAGATGACTTTGCGACTCAAGCCGATACTGGAAATCAGCTTCTCTTTCGCAGGAGATTTGCGTTTCGTTTTGGATTTTAATGCATAGGACTTAGCAACATCGAGAAATATACTGGTTGGTACACTCGCGTCCACCAGCCCCAGTTTTTTGGCTTTCTTCGCGCGGACTTGTTTGCCCGTAAGAATTAAATCCAATGACGGCATCAGCCCGATTAGCCTAGGCAATCGTTGCGTACCGCCAGATCCGGGTAGCAAGCCTAATTGAACCTCAGGTAAACCTAAACGAGTAATATCATCTTCACTACAAACACGATAATCACAGGCAAGAGCCAGCTCCAAGCCGCCCCCTAAACAAGGCCCATGAATAGCTGCAACAACAGAAAACGGAAAATCACCGAGCTTGGCAAACATCTCTTGGCCCGTGGTCGCCAATTGAGTGGCTTGAGTGGCCGTTTTGCACGCATCTAACATTCTGACGTCAGCGCCTGCAATAAAATTATCAGGCTTTAACGAATGAATAATAAGCCCTTTTATTTCTGACTTTTTCTGTTCTAACTGCGCTAGGATATCACTCATTTCATCGGCGAAAGCAGCCTGCAAGGTATTCATTTTCTCACCTTGCACATCAATCGATAACCAAGCCAATTGATCTTCATCTATACGCAAATTAAAGGTTTTAAGCTCGCTCATTATTCCACCTCCAAAATCATTGCCGCGCCAAGTCCACCCGCAGCACAAGCGGTATTAAGAGCAAGACCTCCGCCCCTACGTTTCAGCTCTCGCAATGTTTGGGTAATCATACGAGCCCCGGTTGCCGCAAACGGGTGCCCGTAGGCTATCGAGCCTCCCAAAACATTGAATTTATCCATATCTATTTCGCCAATCGCTTTATCTCGTCCGAGTTTTTGTTGAGCAAATTTATTGCTGGCAAACATTTTTACGTTCGCTAAAGCTTGAGCGGCAAAAGCTTCGTGCATATCGATTAAAGTCAGATCATTTAAAGTCAGCCCAGCACGATCCAATGCAATCGGTGTAGCGTAAGAAGGGCCCATCAGCATATCTTTTTCCACTCCAGTTGCGGAAAACGCATAAGAGCGAATGTATCCCAGCACCTCAAGTCCTAGTGCTTTGGCTTTACTTTCTGTCATTAGCATAATAGCGGCTGCGCCGTCGGTCAGCGGCGTTGAGTTTGCTGCTGTCACAGAGCCAAATTGACGGTCAAAAGCAGGTCGTAATTTAGCGTAGCCTTCGATGGTGGAATCAAAGCGGATATTATTGTCTGTATCAATGCACTTTTTATAAGGTTCTGGATACGCAGTCATGACTTCGTCGCGAATTTTCCCTTCATTCCATGCATTAGCCGCAAACGCATGCGAACGATGCGCCAGTGCATCTTGATCTGCCCGAGAAATAGCGTGAGATTTTGCCATCTGCTCGGCGGTTTGCCCCATAGATAGGCCAGTGGAATACTCGGCTACCGCTGGAGGGACAGGCATAAGATCTTTCATTTTGAGACGGCTGACTACTTTTAGCTTCTGCGCCAAAGTGCGCGTTTTACTCAGAGCCAGTAAATTAGCTGCCAAAGATTTGCTCACGCCAATCGGCAACACTGATGATGAATCTGCGCCTCCGGCAATACCCACTTCAATGTTGCCTGCCACTATCGACTCCACCACATTAGCGGTTGCTTGAAAACTAGTGGCACACGCACGTGTAACACTGTAGGCATCGGTGTTGATGTTCATTCCGGTACCCAATACAATTTCTCGCGCGATATTTGGTGCAGCTGGCATCTGAATCACTTGCCCAAACACAACCTGCTCAATCAAAGAGGCATCAATATCGGTACGAGCGAGCATCTCACTGACGACCATCTTACCAAGATCTAATGCCGGCAACTCTTTAAGCTCAGTGCTTTGTCTGGCAAACGGCGTTCTTAGCCCTGCCACCACTGCTACTCTATCTCCCTGCCGAGTCGTTAACTGCTGTAATCCCATTGCACTTCCTTAGTTGAGAGGTCAGACCTCATCATTGTAATAAAATTGTTAACAAAATCAAAGTCTGCGAATGAATTAGCCATTAAATGTGCGCAATATCACCATTAGGGTTGCGTAGAAGTATTCAACTCCTTGTTATTTAGTATTTGCGTCAACGTTATATTCTTGTAAAGTTCATAGTCATCTAGACACACATAGCTAAGGAGTTTATGTGGCACTAATGAAGATTTTCGACAGAAATGCGAAATCTCGAAAGAAAACATCGTTATCTCGGGTCGACTCTAATATGGATAAACAAAGAAGATATGAAGCGCTGGTACGCGCTTATCACCGAGATCTGTTTCGCTACGCTTACTGGTTGTGTAAAGATCGTTCGATTGCCGAAGATCTGGTACAAGAAACCTGTTTACGAGCATGGAAAGCTCTCGACTCACTTTTAGATGAGAAAGCGGCCAAATCGTGGCTTATTACAATATTAAGACGCGAAAATGCACGTCGCTTTGAAAGAAAACAGCTGGATCTTGTCGATATCGATGATCCAGGAAATGAAGCCCATATTAGTGATGATGGGTTTCACCAAAGTGAGTGGTTACAAGCTCAAATTATGCGCCTAGATCTGGAATATCGTGAACCGTTATTTTTACAGGTCGTGGGAGGGTTCAGTGGTGAAGAAATTGGGGATATCTTAGACCTCAATAAAAATACCGTCATGACGCGCCTATTTAGAGCAAGAAATCAACTTAAAGAATTACTGGACTCAACCACTTCAAATCAGGGGAGGCAAAATGGATGATTTAGAATTTCGCCGCCGCATTATGTCGGATCCAAAAGCCAGAGACGAAGAACTACTTAATGCGATTGCCAGCAGTGAACAAAATGCCAAGTTTACTGACGATGTACTGAACTTAGATGCCAGAATTGAACAGGCAATGCGTGTTGACGTGCCTGATAACTTAGCCGATAAGATTTTGTTCAATCAAAGCAGTGAAGGCAACGTTATACGCCCTACTTTTGCCAAGCGCAGTTTAGCGGTTGCTGCATCGGTTGCATTTGCGGTAGGTATTTTAGTGGGTCAATTGAATTGGTCACCAGCTCTTGTCTCAAACGCTCATGCCAGTTTAGCCGATACCGCAATTAAACACGTAATCGATGAGCGCTCTTTTACCGATCATCTGGATGAGCAGGTAAAGTCGAGCCAAATTAATGCCAAACTCACGCCTTTTGCCTATCAGTTTAGTGAAAGCTTCCCCTACCATGTGTATTACCTAAATCACTGCGGATTTGGTGGAAGTAATGCCTTACATATGGTTTTTCAGGGCGAAAAGGGGCGAATTACGCTGTTTATTACCAATGTGAGCTCCGATCACCTAGTGAACTTTAACGAAAATAAGTTGTCCGGAACCGTAATGCCCATTGGCTCTGCCTCCATGATACTTGTGGGTGAGCAAGGAGAAAATGTTACCAATATTGCAAAACAGTTATCAGAAATCATAAAACCACTTTCCTAAATAATTTGACCAATAATTTCAACCCCTTACGTTCATATATGTTAAGGGGTTATCAATTTTCCGCAATTTATCTAATCAATCATTGATTTAGAGCAATCACTCTAAGAATCACAATAAATCTCTAAATTTGCGCCTATTTTGTCGCAAAAATGAACAAACGAACTATTTTTACTAGTGGTCTGAGTTGTTAAAACTATATTTAGCCATAGTATCACCCGACTTAGAAATTTAAGACCGGTTGATACGCTAGGATTTTGGCGTAAAACATAAGGAAATTATCCATGAATAAGACGCGTACCCTTACACGCTCTCTACTTGCAGTTGCTGTTGTAGCAGCGACTTCACAAGCACATGCTGCAGGCTTCCAACTTAACGCACAATCAGCCACAGGTATTGGCCGTGCATTTGCCGGTGACGCTGTAATCGCAGATAACGCGTCTTCTATGGCTCGTAACCCAGCAACAATGGCCCTTTTTGATAAAACCTCTTTATCGCTTGGTTTCGAGACAATCATTACTGATATTGCGGTTACTGACGCACAGTATACTGGTGCTCAAGCTGGTAACGATGATTACAATGATGTGGGCGGAACTTCAGTTGCACCTAACATCCATCTTATCGTGCCGATCAACGATAAGTTTGCGGTAGGTGTAAACGCTTATTCTAACTTTGGTACGAGCACTGATTTCTCAGGTAGCCAAACTTATACTAACTCAGCATACGGCGGCGAAACTGATATTAAGAGCATGAACTTTGGTCTATCTGGTTCATACCGCTTAAACGAGCAGTGGAGCTTCGGTGCGGGTCTTGATGTGATTTATGGTCAAGGTACATTCCGCCGTGGTACGAACGAGCTTATTGCAGCCGGACTATTACCACCTCAATATGCTGGTCAACAATTTGTCGACGTTGAAGATGCTGACGGCTGGGCAGTAGGCTTTAATGTTGGTACTGTTTACGAGCTCGATAAAAACAACCGCTGGGGTCTATCTTACCGTTACTCCCCTGATATCTCAGTAGAAGACGATAAGAATCAAAAAATTGATCTTCCTCTACCAGATATGGTTGAATTCTCAGGTTACAACCGCATCAAAGACACTGACTTCGCTGTACACTACTCTGTACAATGGATTGGTTGGAGTGCATTCGATGAAATCGACTTCCATAACCTAAACGCAGGTATACAGCAAGGCGAATACAACAAGCAATACCAATGGCAAGACGGATGGCACTTCGCTATCGGTGGTACTTGGTATGTTACAGAGAAAGTTGAACTGCGTACGGGTTACATGCACGATACCAGTGCTCAAGACGAGTTAACGTCTATCGCAGTACCAGATTCAGACCGTAACTGGTTATCTGCGGGTGCAAGCTACCACTTCACTCCAGACTCTACACTGGACTTCGGTATTACTTACCTAATTGGTGCAGATCAACAAGTTAACGAACTTGACTCTACAGGCCAAGCAACGGTACTTTCTGCAACCACTCGTGCTGATGCAATCCTAGTGGGTCTACAGTACAGCCAAAGCTTCTAATCGCAACTTATCAGCGATTTAGCTAGAATTAAAAAAGGTGTTAAGATTTCTCTTAACACCTTTTTTGTCTCTAGCAAGTCAATATCACCAAGCCACTACACTCGGTTATCCCCACAGCTAAACGCAATGATCTGACTGATCTCACCCATACTTCTGCCTGACTCTTTCTGCCAATGACAAAAGGCTTTATTCGCCGCTAGACGCGATTTCTTGGTGTCACGACCACCATCAATAATGTCGTAACTACGCAGATAACCTTCGACATCTGACGATAAAATAAAAGTATCTACGCCCATTTGTCTTAACGCATAAGCACCGGTATTGCCCCCTAAGCGACTGCCATTTTTCTTCAGGTAATCCCACAATTCGGTAATACGCTCTGCCGGCCAACTTGCGACCATTTGTGAAAAAGAGCCGTGTTCTAGTCGAGCGTTCATTAGCATTTCGGCGTTGCTTTTAATCGTCATCACTTTGGCTAAGTGGCGAATGATTTTCGGCTCTTTGGCTTTGATTTCCCAATGCTCATCGGAAAGCATCAACAACAATTCGGGCTTAAATTCAAAAAATAACTCTTCAAAGTTCGGCCATTTGTCTCTGACTACCTTCCATGAAATACCGCACTGAAACACCTTCATGCTAAATTCTGAAAGCCAGCGATCATCAGGAATATGTTTTATTTGTTCGGAAGATAAAGGATGAGTCAATCGAAGTTCAAGCTGAGTGTCCCCACCTTTGCGTACAGAAGCTCGATGATAGATATCGGAGAATTTTTCAAGATGCATAAAAAACCTAGAGTCTGTTAAACAAGCAACGAGGGAAGTACAAGGAAGCACACTTCCCTAGTCGCTAACATCACAGAAGGATTACACGTCTATGGGCATTTGTCTGCAAATTTTACAGCGGTGATTTACAAATCGTCATCCAAATAGTCATCCAGATAATCTTCTTGATCATCATCGACAGCCTCTTGGTCGGAAACTTCAGCTTTATAGGCTCTGCGTTGTAAGAAGACATCTCGAGTGAGCACATACGGATCAGGAGAGTTTTCTAAGGTACTTTCTTGAGACACGAGCGCTGAGCGGGTTTCCATACCTTCAAAGACCCATTTCCCTAAGCCAGCCCAGAAGTTTAAGAAAGACAGTGGCGGATACGCTCCATCTGCAAAATCACCAGCCTCTCGCAGCGACCAAGGGCCGTAACCTGGGAAAACAAAGTACCAACCGTTGCCTACGCCCCAGTGACCCAATACGTCGCCAAAAGCGCGCTCATCTTGGCGGGCTATTCCCCCTTGAGAGGCCGCATCATAAAGGCCAGCAACACCAAAGGTGGTGTTTATCCAAAAACGATTTAAATGAGTTAATGCAAGCGTGCCATTTCCCATCAGCAAGTTATTGACCATACTTGCCGGTTCATCAAGGTTAGCTAAGAAGTTGCTGATGCCCGTTCGAATAAAACGCGGAGTGTAACCTGTGTAGGTTAGCGATACAGGGCGCACTAAATATGGATCGAGGATTTCGTAGTTAAAATCCCACATAATACGGTTAAAACCTTCGAAAGGGTCATTAACGTTACTGTCAGCCTCGGCACTCTCTTGTTGAGGGTGAGAAGCACAGCCAGCCATTAATAGTACAATTAATATCCAGATTTTTCGCATGTAGGATATCCGTTCCCTTTCGAATGATAAAATTAGGTGTAGTGATGATACCACTACACCTGTCATTAATAATTAGTATTGACCATTAATGACTAAAGTTACATCTTCTCCCTTCGCAGTAACAGCACTTTCGCCATACCAATCGCCATCTTTGGTCGCAACATTACCGTCAGTATCAATGCGTGCACGGACAATCAGTTTATCTAAACTCGATAATTTCACGCCTTCAAGCATGCTATTACCATCATCTATCATGATCATGCGGGGAAAAGTACCTAGCCCATAACGTGCAGCTGCAATAGGCATAGGTGAACCATCTTCACGGTGCACAGAAACAATTAATACACCCTGCTCTGGCAGCGACACATTATCAGCAACCGAAATGCCAATACGTAAAGCTCCAGGGGCGGCTACCGCCGTATCACCGAGTTTACTACGAGCACTATTAATGCTGCGTTCTAACATCTCATAGCGGCTATCTTCTGGCCCAATGAGCTGTTGCATTGTTCGCCAGTATCGAATCGCACCAGCATAATCTTGTTTTTCAAAGGCACTGAATGCTAACAAAGAAAAGACTCGCAAATCAACATAGTCTTGACGCAGTAAGCCGTGTAATAAGCGCTCCGCTTCAAGTTGATCTACCTCGTCGTTTGACAAGGTCAATGCTTGAGCTAAACCTAATTGAATATCCACGTTATCAGGCTCTAATTGACGAGCACGTTTCATTGCTCCCATCGCCGTTTGCAGATCGCGATTGGCAAGGCCAATACGCCCCAGCAATAACCAGCCCGTCGCATCATTACTGTTTTTATGTAGATTCGTTCGCAAAGCCAGCGTCAGGTCATTCAGCTCTTGCTCTGTCATCGATTGTCCATTGGCGTCCATAAGTTTCTTACTCAGGGCGGGTAAGTTGGCACTGACCTCTTGCCAATGTTTAACTTCATTGATCGCGCCGTATTTGGCATAAAAACCATAAGAAACACCAAGCAACAATACTGCTGACACGATTGCGACGAGTATGGGTGAGCTCAACTTGGTAGAAGCCAATTGTTTTTCCGCAGGAATATCATCCAGCAGTGCCTGCTTAAGGTCGACAATCAACTCTTCTTTATCGACCACAATGCCCTCTTCGTCTTCAACCGCAAGCTCAGCTACACGCTCTCTAAAGATGGTTTTGTTTAACTCGTCACGACGTTCAACATCGTTCACTACGTGCTTTCTAACCAGAGGAATAATAATTAAGGCCGCTGCAAACAGGACAATAACTAAGGTAGAAATCCAAAACAACGTCATTATTTGTTGTCTCCATTATCGTCTTTTAGCAAAGCATTTAAGCGTTGCTGCTCTTCTTCACTTAACGCGGCTTTTGTTGCCACTTTCGCAGGTTTACGTCGGCTTCTTGTGAGAATGAAACCAAAACCAATGAGCACCACCAGCACAGGGCCTAACCACAAAATAGCCGTCGCCGCAGTAAACGGAGGTTTATAGGTCACAAAGTTGCCATAGCGCGCCACCATATAATCCACAATTTCTTGTTTTGACTTTCCCTCTTTGGTCATCTCATACACTTTCTGACGAAGATCTAACGCCAACTCAGCATTCGAATCCCCAATGGTATTATTTTGACACTTAGGGCAACGCAAAGTGTGGTTCAATTCTTGAAATTGTAATTCTTGCTCTGGAGTATCAAACTCATGCACTTCAATCACCGCATGCGCGGCAAAGCTGAACATCATCGAGGCGATAGTCGCGATAAACCACTTTTTCATGATTTCACCTCATCCAGCATTTTCTGATACATAGGCCCTAACTTTTCTTGCCAGTTTTTGACGTTCACATCACCCACATGACGATATTGAATTACACCATTGGCATCAATTAAGAACGTCTCTGGTGCGCCATAAACGCCTAAATCTAACCCCAACATGCCTTTGCCATCAAATAGACTCACCATGTAAGGGTTGCCTAACTCTTGCAGCCATTTAATGGCCTTACCACGGTCATCTTTATAGTTCAAACCAATGATTTTAACGCCCTGAGCCGACAACTCATTTAAATATTGATGCTCGGCGTAACAAGTGGGGCACCAAGTTGCCCATACATTAAGCAGTAAAGGCTGACCGGTAAAAATCGCTTGATCATGCAGCAAACCTTCGGTTTCTAGATCTTCCAACTTAAATACAGGCACGCTTTTACCAATCAATACTGACTCAAGCTTGGTAGGATCGTCACCGCCTGCATTACGTGTTAACTGAGTGGCAAACACAATTGCCAACGCCATAAATAAGATCAGAGGTACAAATAATACTTTCTTATTCATTACGACTCCTTACGTATGGTTTTACTGCGAAAACGATAGCGTCTGTCACTAATAGCAATCGCGCCACCAAGTGCCATCAATAAGCTACCCGCCCAAATCCAACGCACAAACGGTTTGTAGTAGATACGCACCGCCCAAGATACGCCGTCATCCAGCTTTTCACCCATTGCGATATAAAGATCGCGGGTAACGCCTGCATCAATCGCCGCTTCCGTCATCATGGAGCGCGCGGTGGTGTAAAAACGTTTCTCTGCGTGCAAGGTATTGATGTACTTACCGTCTTTAGTCACTTTAAAATCAGCAATGTAACCGTCATAGTTTGGACCATCATTGTCTCTTAGGTTTTCAAAATGGAAGTTGTAACCTTCAATATTGAAATTCTCGCCGGGAGCCAACCGCACATCACGTTCGATACTGTAGTTTTGCACCATCGCAATACCAATAACGCTCACCGCAAGGCCAATATGCGCACTCATCATTGCCCAATGGCTACGTGGAAGCTTAGTGAGCCCCTGCGCGAAAGAATGGCGGTGCGTCACACGCTGATGCAACTCAAAAACGTGCAGGCAAACAATCCACAGCGCCATCACCCAGCCAAGGAATGCCAGTCCGGTAAAGCGTTCACTCAATAGCCAAACCATTATCGCGGCCAAAGAGAGTGAAATAGCGCCACTGACCAATAATGGCTTAGCAAAGTTTTTAATGCTATCGCGCTTCCAGCGCATCAATGGACCAATGCCAAGCAAGAAGGCAAATGGCACCATTAACCACGTAAACAACATATTAAAGAAAGGCGCGCCAATCGAGACAGAGCCTAAACCTAATTGTTTATGCACGAGCGGCAACAAGGTACCCACTAATACAACCACCAGCGCCGCCACTAATAACACGTTATTTGCCAGTAAGGCGTTCTCTCGCGACACCAAGTCAAAATTGCCACGAACTCGTACCGATGCTCCTTTTAGAGCAAACAGCAGCAATGAGCCACCAATCACCACCACAAGGAATGCCAGAATGAACATGCCACGCGCAGGATCTGAGGCAAAGGCGTGTACGGATACCAAAATGCCAGAACGAACTAAAAAAGTGCCAAGTAAACTTAACGAGAAAGCAGAAATGGCCAGTAATACCGTCCACGCTTTAAACGTGCCGCGTTTCTCTGTTACCGCCAATGAGTGCATTAATGCCGTGCCCGCTAGCCATGGCATGAAAGAAGCATTCTCTACTGGGTCCCAGAACCACCAGCCGCCCCAGCCAAGTTCGTAATACGCCCACCAAGAACCGAGTGCAATGCCTACTGTTAAGAATGACCATGCCGCAATCGTCCACGGCCTAGACCAACGCGCCCATGCAGTATCCAAACGTCCAGCCATCAAAGAAGCAATCGCAAACGCAAATGCCACAGAGAAGCCAACATAGCCCATATATAACATCGGCGGATGGATAATCAGTCCTGGGTCTTGCAATAACGGGTTGAGATCCCGCCCGTCCACAGGGAAATGTGGCAACGTTCTATCAAATGGGTTAGAGGTCATAATGATAAACAGCAAGAAACCGACTGTAATCATCCCCATAACCGCCAACACTCGCGCAACCGACTCTTGTGGCATACCTCGGCTCAGGCTTGCTACCGCAACAGTCCAAGCCGCTTGTATTAGCACCCAAAGTAATAAAGAACCTTCATGGGCTCCCCAAACCGCGGTAATTCGGTAGTACCACGGAAGGTTACTGTTTGAGTTGCTTGCAACGTACTGCAAAGTGAAATCGTTGTGATAGAACGACCAACATAAGATGTAGAACGAAATGCCCAGTAAAATGAACATCCCCCAAGACAGAGGTCTGGCGGTATTCATCAACAACGCATTATTCTTTGATGCCCCCCAAAGAGGCAATACGCTGAGCAGTACCGCCAGCGCCAGTGAGACGATAAGAGCAAAATGCCCTAACTCAGCAATCATTGACCGCTTCCTTGTTTTTGTTCTTCAGTATATTGAAGAGGTGCGTGAGTCACTTTCATTGCTTCAGCAACTTCTGGTGGCATATATTCTTCATCGTGCTTGGCTAGAACTTCAAACGCTTCTACGGTGTGGCTATTCACTAGCACACCTTGCGCGACGATACCCTGCCCTTCACGGAACAAATCAGGCAAAATGCCGTCGTACAAGACTGTGACCGATGGGCCAACATCCGCCACATCAAATGAAACGCGTAACGATTGAGGGTCACGTGATACCGTGCCGGCCACTACCATTCCGCCTATGCGAAGGCGTTGTCCAACTTCTGGTTTTTCACCGTTCGGCTTTCCGTTCACCAACTCTGTTGGCGTGTAAAAAAGGTCCATATTTTGATTAAGTGCGTACAACATCAAACCGACTGTCAAACTCAGCCCCACTAATAGAGCGACTATCAAGCCCATTCTTTTTTTACGTCTAGGGTTCATAGCGTGTTCTCCATATTCTTAGCAGCATCAATTCGTGCTTGACGATCCATCTTATTTTTCACTTCTTTTAATGTGGCTGTATTACTCAAACAGCTTGATACGAAAATTAATCCTAAAGCGCCAAACGTAATCACAAAGGCACCCCAAACATAGGAAGCATAGCCTCCCATTAACAATAGCTCTGAAAAAGAATCAAAATGCATGCTTTACCCTTTGATAAAAGTACGTTTCGCGAGTTCTTGCACCCAAGGTCTGTGACCTTCTTTTTGCAAAATCGCAGTTCGAAAACGGATCATAGTGACTGAGCCTAAGAAGAAGGCAAAGCCGAAAATATTCAGTAATAAAGGCCACAACATATCGTTAGAAATAGAAGGTTTAGCAAACTTGGTGATGGTTGCGCCTTGATGAAGGGTATTCCACCACTCCACTGAAAAATGAATAATCGGTAAGTTAATCACGCCCACAACAGCCAGAATGCCTGCCGCTTTCGCTGCCGTTTTTTGGTCATCAAAAGCGTGATATAAGCCAATCACACCAAGATATAAGAACAGCAACACCAGTTCGGAGGTTAAGCGAGCATCCCATACCCACCACGTTCCCCACATAGGTTTCCCCCAGACGGCACCGGTGACAAGAGCAATAAACGTAAACACCGCCCCTATAGGTGCAATAGCCAATGCCGCAAGACTGGCAAGCCTTAACTGCCAAACGAGGCCAATAAATGCTGCAATAGCCATTGCCATATAAGCACCCATAGACCAAATAGCAGAAGGCACATGAATATAAATGATTCTAAAGCTGTCCCCTTGTTGATAGTCGCTTGGCGCAAATGCCAAACCCCACACACTGCCACAGGCAAGAAAAAGGCAAGCTAAAACAGTGAACCAAGGTTGCAACTTGCCACAAAGGTTATAAGTTGCCTCAGATTTAGCGTAAGGATGGAGCCACTTCCACATGTTGTTTACTCTCAGAGAAAATTTAAGTTAATTGACCGACACGCGTAATGCCGCGCTGGTTGCAAAAGGTGTTAATGTTATTGAGCCAACCAAAATCGCCGCCATGATTGCAAGTTGCCCGTTATACGCACCGCCCATACCTGCGGTATCAATAGCCGACGTTGCGAAGATAAGTACGGGAATATACAAAGGCAGAATTAAAAGACTCAGCAGCACGCCTCCTTTTTGTAGCCCTACAGTAAGGGCAACGCCAATGGCGCCAAGAAAGCTTAATGTAGGTGTCCCTAGTAATAAGGTGATGACCACAGCAATCCATGCATCCCAACTCAGGCTGAGCAGTATCGCCAGCAGTGGGCTTATCAAAATAAGAGGCAGCCCGGTCAGTATCCAATGGGCAATCACTTTTGAAATGACAACCAAAGGTAGAGGCAGTGGCATCAACATTAACTGCTCAAGAGCCCCGTCTTGATAGTCATCACGAAACAAGCGTTCAAGTGACAATAGTGCCGCTAGAAGCGCAGCTACCCAGACCACACCGGGGGCAATTCTGGCTAAAAGATTAGGTTCAGGACCAATACCTAAAGGGAATAAAGTGATGACAATGATAAAGAACCACAGCGGATTAAAGATGTCGGCTCTACGCCTAAACGCAATCAGCAACTCACGACGAATGATCGCCCACATGTGACCTAGCATTAGTGTCCCAACCTTATCTTACGCAGGGTATGGCAGTTTTCGAACATATCTTGATGGGTGGTCAAAAGTACCATGCCCCCTTGTTTCGTATGTTGTAAAAACAACTGTTCTAAAACCTTAACCCCTTGCTTATCAATCGCGGTCAACGGCTCATCTAAAATCCATAAAGGGTGCTGACTCAGCCATAATCGAGCCAGCGCCACGCGTCGCTGCTGCCCAGCAGACAACTGCGCTACAGGCACATCTTCTCGTCCGGCCAATCCCACTTTAGTGAGCGCCTGCCATACTTCATCATGAGTGTACGACTGGCCGCTGATGTTCAGATAAAAAGACAAGTTTTCGAATGCGCTAAGATCTCGCTTAACCCCAGTTTGATGCCCGAGAAATAGCAAGTCTTGGTGAAAGCTGTCTCTGTCAGAAAAAATGGACTGTTGCTTCCATTCAATCTCACCCGCTTCTTTATCACCTAGCCCTGCAACGATGCGTAACAGCGTTGTTTTGCCTGTACCATTTCGTCCTTCAATCTGTACAAGATCTCCCGCCTTCATAGAAAAAGACAGGTCTTCAAACAATATTCTTTCATCTCTAATAGCAGATAGTCCGGTAACCTGTAACATCAACACATTCATCTATGAAAAAGAGTCAATATACTATCACAAGCTGTTAACGCCCATAACGTTTAAGCGATTAACTTATAATCAAAATCGCCTAATTTCAGTAACAAGCTCACAACGATTTGAACCTCATCAAACTTCTGGCTTTTCAGTAAGACTTATCCAACGACAATTTACTCAAACATAGAGTCAAAAAAGCCTAGTCATGACTAGGCTTTGGCTTGTTACTGATATAAATGAGGGGCTTTATGCCGTCTCCAGCACCCTACTCACTTTGTGATTGTGCGTTTTCTGTTGCAAGGATTGACTAATCCATTTACAAAAAGGAGCGGTACGAGTATCAAGATGCCAGCTCAAGACTAGCCCCTTTTTCACTTTAGGCAGCAAACGAGAAGAGACGACACGTAACTCTTCATGCATTGGCAATGCAGCCAGTGCATTATGTGGAATACAAGCAATGTTTGAACCTGACTCACACATCTTAAACAAGGTATGAATATCATCAATGCGCCAAACTGACGCTATCTCTGTGATCGCCTTTAGCGATTCAGTCTCAAATTGCGGTGGTATCAAATAGCGATACGTGCTCAACTCAAACAATTGCTCTGCCGAGTTTATGCGCTGAATGGCATCTTCTTTTGCAATCCAAACGTTCTCTACAGTCCCTATGCTTTCAGTATGATACTCAGAGGCTGGTAAAAAAGCGTCGTTGCCACCAATCACGATATCCAGCTCTTTTGCTAGCAGTAACTCGTTTAATGACTGACTGTCACGATAAACCAAGTGCACCTCAACTGAAGAAAAAGTCACTTCAAATTGTTGTATCAGTCGAGTGGTGTTTTTAGGACAAAGTAATGGATCAATACCGATATTAATCCTTTGTTTTTGATTCGTTTTAAGTTGTTCAGCATGTAGCACAAAGCGTGAATACTGTGCTTTAACCATGCGCGCCTGCTTTAACAAAGCCTGCCCATTATCATTTAAGGAAATAAAGCGCCCTCGACGATCAAACAACTCATAACCCAGATCGATCTCTAGATTATGGATAAGTTGGCTAACCGCTGATTGACTTTTACCCTGCTTTTTTGCAGCAATACTGAACGAATTATGTTCGGCTGCTAATATGAAAGCTTCAATTGCTTCAATCATGACATTCCCATATCCAAATATTTATACTGCTCAAATATATCAACTGACTATCTATTGATTTTTGGTTGGTTTTTATTATGTTCACTGGATGTATGAATATGCACCAGTGTTATTGATGGGTGAAATAATTAATCGTTTATACAGTGTTTTGATGCATATTTCTATAAGGTAATTGTTATAAAAATCAATAATTTGAAGCAAAGCGAGATTGTTACAGTTGTTACGAACAATCCCGCTCAATAAGATATCAATTTCACTGCAATTCAGCTGGATTTACAGGAGTGGTTTGGACATGTCTAATATCCGGGCAATTATTGCCAAGCCAAAATTGTGGCACTAAAACCTCTCCTACTTGTGCTAGATAAAAATCATTTTTGACTCGGTCTGTGACTTTGTATGCAATGGAGGTGACGACAAGCATAGACGTAACGATGAGTAACCCATGCCGCCACAACGGATACCCTTTCGCGGTAGCACATTGCGTTCTTCCACAAAACCAGCCGGTAAATAGACAAGCAAGCAGTAGGCTGAAAGGAGAATCGAGAACGGCAGACACCAGACTCAGCGCAAGACCAGACAATAGTGATAAACCAATAATCCTGTATCGTCGACTTCTCTCAAACACAACTTGCTTCAATAAAATGAAGACTAACGCCAAATAACAGATCGCAGGAACAGCCCCCCAGTTTAATAAAACACTGAGCACTGAATTGTGTGGGCGGATTTCTAAAATGGATGTACATATATACCCATCCCCGCCTAGCCCCCAGAATTGAGACATTTCAATGGCATTGCGCCATACAAGCAAACGACCATTGGTCGTATCTCGCATATCAAGTAGCGAGCGAGATAGGTCTCCATGCACTAAATAACTCGGCAGCGGCGTTAAAAAAATCACCGCAACCATCAACCCTATAACAAGCGAGATAATCGTTGTCTTGGCAATGTGCCACCTCTGATGCTTTTCGATCATCATCCACAATACCACCCCACCAAAAGATGCTATCGCAAGCCCTCTCGCATCTAAGGCAAACATCATGGCAAAGTTTAATACGGGGAATAAATACGCCATGCGCTGTTTAGACACCAGCGCAATGTACAGTGATGGGATGATTAACCACACTTGCACCTGATTTAAAAACCTAGGATTCACATAGCTGAGAATCATGAAAATCGTCGAGCCTTCACCATAAAAAGTGGCAACCGTATGCCCGATAAATACTGAGAAGAAACACAGCCCAATAATCCATGAAAACAGTCGAAAGCTGATCGCCGATGGTCTCTCTAAAGAGAAAGCAAGAGTGAGAAAACACAAACCAAAGAAATAAAAATATAGGGGGATGGCTTTATAAGGGAACATGCCGAGTACATCAGCAAAAAAAGCAAAGCTAAAAAAGATCACGACAATCGCTTTGACTAAGCCACTACTACAGATAAATCGACTAAGCAGCCTTTGTCTAAAATGGTATGAAAGCATCACTCTCATGGCTACATATACTGAGATAGCACATAAAAACAAACGCTTAGAATCATACAAGAGCACCTGTTTATCAGGTAGCAATAAAAGGTTAAAACTGAATAAAGCAATAATAGCCAATACTATCGAGCTTAAAGCGTATCGTTTTTTCAACAATCCCATAAATGAAAATCATGCCTATAAATAAGAAAACAAGTGTTCCTAGGCGAGCTAAGAACACTTGTTTATCGTTCACATCAATCGGTATTAAAAGTGATCAGCCACGACAATTTCAACCCGTCTGTTTGTCGCACGCCCCTGTTCTGACTGGTTATCTTGCAGTGGTTGATGAAACCCTGCAGAGCGAGGCTCTAGCACCTCTTTCTCCATACCTGACTCAACAAGAAACACTTTGCTCGACATCGCTCTGTGTTTGCCTAACTCTTGGTTGTAACTTTCTGAGCCGACATTATCGGTATGCCCCACCACATTGAGTATAGGCACTTCATTTAATGACTGCATACGCTCAGCTAGTGCTGTCAGGGTTAATTTTGATGTTTCTGTGAGCTCACTATTATCAAAATTAAAATAAACTCTCGCGATCACGCCTTTTGCATCAACAGAAAGCACTTGTTGTTGACTCAAGTACTCTAAGCAATCATCACCTAGGCTTACCTTGGTCGTTTCTAAATTCGCTTTTTGTTGCTCAGTCAATGCCGGTTGAATTTGATAATGCTGCGCCCTATTACCAGCAACCGCGTTTGCCTGACCAATACTCACTGAATGTTTAATCAGCATATGCTCTGTTGCGCAAAGTTGTTCAATTTTGTCATTCATGTCATTGGCCGCAATAGCAGGCATTGAAGCCATTGCTAAGCACACAATAAAAGGGGCGAAAGAAAATTTCATAGTGCTCCTAGAGATTTTTATCATATAAACGAGAAACTCCATTGGTAGCGGCACCTTTTTGGATTAGTTCTTTGATTTTTTCGAGTAGCTCATCGCTCTTGCTTACATCGATAATGTTTTCTTCACCACCTGCACATTTTTGAAAACCAGGTTGTTTTGACGCATCGAAATTGATTCCAATGACACCAATATATAGAGGGCTATCATGATCGTTAAAGTGCTTTCGAATATTGACACAAAGCCCTTCATTCACAAGGCTTGTAAAGGTTTCTTCAAACGGGTCCTCTCCCCCATCACTAAGAATCAATAGCATTTGAGCCCGTTCATGATATTTTTCGAGTTTATCAGGATCAAGATTAGAACGTCCATCAGCAAGAATTTGTGCTGCACGAATTAATCCTTGATAAACTGCCGTGCCACCGCCAGCTTTCATATCCTCAATATCTGGCTTCTGCAACGAAAGAGGTATCGTATAGAAATCCTCTTTACTACCGCACATACTGCCAGAAAATAGCTTTAAACCTGAACTAGATGCTACAGGGTGTAGGGACAGCAAAGTAGTTTTTGTTTTATTCCAATTAGCGACCGTCTTTTCAATATCTACGTAGCCCAAAGGATCTGGCCAACGAACCGAGTTATACTTTGTTTCTGAAGAAGATTTACTAAAAATACTTTGAATTGCTTTTGCATGAGCTTGAGGCAAGTCAGAAGGGCAATTCGATGTATTGTTATTGTTATTGTTATTGTTATTGTTATTACGAGCACACTGGCTCACTATTGAAGAATCTTCCTTTCCCCAGAGTTCCCAATTAATTTTGTTATATACCACGCCATCAATTGATTTATATTCAAGCTCAGTTACACAACGATGTGTACCATTTAGATCTTCAATAGTTCTCATATTAAAAGGTACAAAACCGATTCGGTGAGCATAACCAGCATTAGTCGCACTGCTAAAAAGCAAGTCTTCAGAAATAATATCCACTTGCTCTTTTAAATGTTGTAGCTGTGTTTTTCCGTCATCACCCCATGGTTCTTTCATCGACGCAGAAAAATCGGCCACAAACACCAGATCCAAATCAGACGGCAACATATAAGTTCGCGCCATAGCATCATTACCGACTTGATAAGATGAAGTGTCTGACGAACTATCAATAAAGCCCATTTGTCGCTCCAAGCCCACATCTGCACCCACCTCATACTGGACATAATAGAGTTGGTCACCATCGACCTTTTCTTCACCTTCAGTACGAGTTACTGTCACATCATCAATCTTTATATTAGGCAGGTAAGTTTCGAGATAGCTACGAGCAAGCTCATCTGACACATGTGGTCCAGTACGGTTGGCAATCGCAACGGCTAGGGTGGCTGCTTCTGTAGCATCGGCTAATCGATCTCGCTCTTGGATCATTCGACCGCCTTCGATAGTCAACTGCGCCATACCACCAATTGCCACCATACTTAAGGCGACAATAATTACCGCCACACCTTTTTGACGCTTAAAATTCTTCATACCCTACCTTCCTTGTTTACCTTCCCGGTAACACCGATGAGCTATTGACATACCTCATTCCGGGGAAATATTGAGAGAAACCTTCCATTTTCAAGCACACAGTGACTTGATAAATAGGGAAAGTAACACCGTCTTCACGCTCTGGGCGCAAGTGACCTAAATCGGCAATGGAGGTTTGTGGTTCGCACGCCTCTCCACTGTCTAAGTTTTTACTAAAGGGAATAATATTCGGGCCTGCATCGGTATAGCCTTCAACCATTAACCCATAACCATCGCGTTTTTCCGGCGCTTGGCGTTGCAATAAATCGGCGGCTATTTCATTAATCACATCAAAGTCAGCTTGATTGAGACTGTGTCTACCCTCAAAAAATCGGCTTCTTTCTTTTGTTGCCGTTGCCAATGAATAACTCACTCGGCTTGCTTGCGTCTTGGCTGAAATCATTTGGGTTAAATCGGCGATAAAAAACATCATGATGACCAACACTGTCATGCCAAATACCGCTTCGACAGTAAAACCACCTTTTTGCAGATCTCGACTATGCATCTTCATCTTCCCAACCTTCGTGCTCTTGCACTGTCATAATGCGGCGTGTGATATCAGCTGAAGGAAGCAAAGTCTCAAACAACACGGGGCGATAACGGTAGGTCAACTCATACACAACAATAGGGCAACGTTCATAGCAGCCTCTCTCTTCAACCTCTTTAGCGACATCTGACAAGGATGCATACCGGACAATAGCAAAGTCAAAATTATCAGCGCTGACCAAGCCTATTTGATTCCAAAAAGAGTCATCATCTTGAAATATGTTTTTTCGGCGATCTTCATACGCCACTTCCAATGTTTGACCATCAAAGATTCGCACTTTTCGCGTACTTTCCGACAACGTGGTATCGGTCATATTCACCGTATAGCCAAAGCGCGCCATTTCAAAAACAGCGAACAATACGAAGAAAAGAGCAAACCCTCCTAAGCCAAATTCAATTGATATCACGCCTTTTTGCTTATTCATTAATGCCAACCACTTATCGAGTTACTTGAATAAAATATTCATGGGGGTTTAATATTTCTTGGTGTTGCTTAGCAAAACTCATCGCTTGTCGATAAGAGGCAAAATTACCGCTGAGCAATCGATACCAAGTTTCAGAGTTTTGCAGCTCTACAGGACGAATCGTAATTGGCAGTTGAGTGCTCAATAAGCCGTTTCTTTTTTCCAGTGCCTCTGCCATGGTGTCGTAAGCCCCTAGCTGAATGTGATAGGTTCTTTTAGACTTTGCAGCACTCTTTTTTACAGATTCTGTTTGAGACTTTTGTTCAACAGACTGAGCGGTAAAAAACTCTTCAGCTGAAATGCTTGTGACTTCCACATCATCACTGACAACATCACTTTTTGAAGGCACCACAGAACTATCTGCATTTTCATCAATAGAACCCGTATCGGTGAGTAAAGAAGAGTTTTCACCTTGCTTCTCTTTCTTTTGCTTCAGCATGCTAATTTCTAAATTGGCATTAACCGTTTCATTGCTTGAATCTTTTTCATAAAGTGGCAGTAAAATATCGATAGCCGATTGATAATCTCGCTGATAGATGTGCACCATAGCGATATTATTTTTAACACTTACATCGTCATAACCGCGCAATCTCGCCTCATTAAAGCTATCGATAGCCTTTGGATACTGCTTGGTTTGGGCAAGGGCAATCCCCTGCTGCATGTACACTTCGGCGCTGTCTAACCCCTTATTAATAGCTTGCTGATATTTGCCTAATGCACTGTTAAAATCTAAATTGCGCGCTAAAACTTGCCCTTTGATAAAATAGGCGGTCGCGGAAGGTTTTGTAGATAGCGACAACACTCTTTGAATATAAAAGTCCGCCGATTCAAGATCGCCGTAGCTTAAATATGCCTGCGCTAAGTCTTGCTGTGCTTGCCAGTCATTTTGATCATTAATCACTTTCTTTTTATAAAACTCAATTAAGCCTGGATAATTTTGACTTACAGTAAATTGATTAATTGCCTGCTGTTCTGAGACCTTATTTGTCGTCGTACACCCAGTGACAAGCAGAGCTAAAACAATAATTAAATACTTCATGCTAATTACCTGTCATCATGCGAGTAATACCTGGAGCCAAAATCAAAATAACAATCGGGAACATAATAAATAAAATTAATGGCGCACTCATTTTCGCCGCTAACTTGCCTATTTTTTCTTCCATCACCAATATTTGTTCATTACGAAAATCTTCCGCTAAATCAGACAATACGGGAGCTACCGATGTACCGTATTGAATATTCTGGGTGAGAGTTAACGCAAAACTACGAACTTGTGGAGTAGGGACTCGCTTAGTGAGGTCAACGAGCGCTGCCTCCATACCCTTAACTTCTGCGGCATCCGAGGTTTTTCGGATTTGATAACACAAATCTTTATCAAAGCTTTTTAGCTCATCTCCTAAATATCTGAATGCAGCTTCTAATGTCATGCCTGTTTGTACGCATACCGCCATCATGTCAATCATATAAGGCAGTTGGCGGGAGTTCTTTTCGATTAGCTTTTTCTTACGCCATGCTAAGTACATATCAGGTATAACAATTACCGTGATAATCGCCGCCATAAAGCTCAGCATCATCTCTTTTGTCTCATGAACGAACAACAATATCCCAATAACCGATAATGCCAATAAGCCTAATTTTATTGGTGTGTAATAACGTAAAAGTTCGCGATTATAAATACCCGCATCTTCGAATTTATCTCGAATCTCACGTTGTTGTCCTTTACCAAACGCGCCGAGTATTTCATGAAAAAAACTAAAGTTAATTTGCATCTTCCCTTCGAGAAAACTTTTGATTTTGTATTGCTTCGCTTTTTGCTCAAGATAATAGGTAATACCATAAGCAATCATTGCAGAAGCTATCAAAAAAAATACTGCTATTATCATTAGCGAACACTCCTAACCAACCACCAAACAATGAACATTCCAGTACCTTCACTAATCAGCAGGTAGTACAAAATCCATCGTCCATCAGGGTGAAACAACACAAATTCTAAATCTTTTGGATTAATCCAATTGAGAAGTAAAAGAAAGCAAAAAGGGATGGCACCGACAATTTTTGCTGATATACGAGCTTCTGAGGTCATTGCCATCTTTTTCTTTTCTAGATTGCGAGCCTCCACTAGAACTCGAATCAACTTCCCTAAAACGTTTTTTAACTGCCCCCCACGCTCCATGTTGGCGCGAATGGTAATCACAAAAAACAAAAAGGCAGGATAAGGGAAGCGCTTACAGGAGCGCTCAAAAATAGTCGCGATCTCCTCCCCTAAACGCATGCGATCAGAAATGTCTTTAAACTCTCGGCCAACATCGTTATCAGACACTTGAGAAACATAAGCAAAAGCGGCGTTAATACTCTCTCCTGCAGTAACAGCGCTCATTAAAATGTTCAATGCATCGGGAAAATCGGTATCAAACGCTTTACGTCTTTTATCAACCAACGAGCGAATGCCAAAGAACAACCCCAGCACGGTGACGGCAACACAAATTTCAGTTTGTGGAAAGCTCAGCCACTTCTGGTTGATAAAGACTGCCACACCGTTGATCACTACAATAAAAGCGATAATTTTAGGGATCGGGAACTTACCCAGTGCCGCTGAGATAACATTCCATAAGTTGGTTAAGCTTTGTAAAAACTGAGATTTAGTGAGTCCTTTAATATCAACCGCTAATAACTCTTTACTTTTTTTCTGCGTGGCGTGCTCTAAAAATACATAGCGGGGATCAGGCTTACGCTTAAGATAGAGTGCAAGCCCTAACCCCAACACTACGATAGTCACCAACGCCCAACTCATCATGCTGGCTCCGCTTCCATCTCAAAGGCCGCTTCTAGTTCACGAGATAATCCATATTCAGACGCGCTGATATGAATCTGAGAGCGGCTTGGCAAGCCAGAGGTGACAAATTGACCACTCACTTTGTCTTTACCTTGTTGATCGTCAGGCGCAAAACGGAAAATCTCTTCCATGACTGGCGCATCCCCTTCTAGCCCGTAGATTTCAGAAATACTGGTGACTTTACGACTGCCATCACGCAGGCGGTTCACCTGAATCACTAAGTGCACCGCAGAGACAATAGTTCGGCGAATCGCCGCCAGTGGCAGTGCTAGGTTGGCCATCATCACCATAGACTCTATACGTGAGAGCGCATCACGAGGGGTATTGGCGTGCAAGGTGGACATAGAACCATCGTGGCCTGTGTTCATAGCTTGGAGCATTTCAAATGCTTCCGCACCACGGCACTCACCAAGGATGATACGCTCGGGGCGCATACGCAGGGCATTTATCACTAAATCACGCTGTGTGATCGCACCAGAGCCTTCAGTGCTCGCAGGGCGCGTTTCAAGACGCACAACGTGCGGTTGCTGAATACGAAGTTCGGCGGCATCTTCAATGGTTAAAATACGCTCATCATTCCCAATGTATTGAGAAAGCGCGTTTAACATGGTGGTTTTACCTGAGCCCGTACCGCCAGAAATAATAATATTTAAACGACACCTTGCCGCAATCATCAATACGCGCGCCATAGCAGGAGACATGGCGCCAAAGCCCACTAACTCACGCAAACCTAATTTCTGCTCTTTAAACTTACGAATCGAGATGGCAACTCCATCTAATGCAATAGGCGGAATCACCACGTTTACACGACTGCCATCGGCAAGGCGCGCATCACATAAAGGGCTAGATTCATCCACACGGCGACCGACATTGTTGGCAATTCGCTTAGCAATTTCTAACAGCTGTTTATGGTTGATAAACGATATATCGGCTTTTTGTGTCTTACCATTACGCTCAATGAATACCTCATCCACGCCATTGACCATGATGTCGGAAATGGATTCATCTTCCATTAACTGCTGCAGTGGCCCTAGACCAATCAACTCATCAACTAAGTTTTTTGTCAGCTCAGCACGGGTGACCGCTGGCACAGGCACAGGATAGTTTTCGCACAATTTTCCAATGGCGCGTTCTATCTGTACCGTCAACTCTTGGCGGGTCATATCATTGAGTATGCCCGCATCAATCACTTCAAATATTTTAGCTCTAAATTGTTCGTACAATTCACGGGTTAGGCTCATTTCTTACCTCGCTTTAAAGAAAACTTGGCAAATAAGCCCGATTTTTTATTAGGGTTTTGTCCGTTGATCGCCATTGATAATTGAGTAAATGGTGTCTGCTTACCTTTCTCCAATTGATGCAGTTTCTTGCCGTCTATAAGCTGTTTCGAGGCGGTTTTGTAAAATGGAATCACAACATCGGCTTTCACCTTCAAAAAACGTTCAACCTCTTCAAGATTAAGGTTAAACGAGCCTTCTGGACGATGATGATTCACCACCACCATAACTCGCGGACGAACCAGTTGTGGAATGGCAATGTCTTTAATGTTATCTAACAGTCGTTGAGTAGCTCGTACACCAGAAACAGAAGGCTCTGTCACCAACACAACCACATCATTATCAGACATTAGCTTTTGTGAATTTAGCGGGAAATCTAATGAGCCTGAAAAATCGCCGATCATAAAGTTGGCTTGGCGAGCCAATTTATCACTGATGGTATTGGTGTATTTTTCTAGCTCGTCAATTTTATCTTTGCCCGTAAAGCCAAGATAAAAGAAATTGTGTTCTACTTCATTGAGGTAACTGGTGGCCGATTCTTCATCAAGTTTGCTCGGTTCAACAGTAATACTGCTGACATCGACTTGCTCAAGATCTTTTTGGCTAAGAATGATATCAATATTACTCAATGTATAATGGTGATCCACTAAGATCGTACGACTGCCTTTTTTAGCCAGTAGCGCACCCAGTTCGGTTGCAATCACCGAAGTGCCAATACCGCCTTTGGTGCCAACGACCGCAACGCGCTTTGCTTTTCGAAAATAGCCACTTTCATAACGCTTTCTTTCATCAAGGCTGGCTTGCTTTAAACATTCAATTAGCTCTGCTCTATCTACCGGCCAAGGCAGATAATAAAAACCGAGTTTTTCAAGGCGGCGTAAGACATGAATTGAGTCTGTTTGCCCCAGTAAAATCACAGTTTTGTTATTAGGCAGTGTGGCATTGATCTCTTGCGCATCCGCTTCAATATCCACGGACGAGGTTAGTTGCACTAGTACTACATCGCCCAATGCTTGATCTTTTTCAGGTTGAGGAGTGCCTTTAAAACATTTTGGTTCTTCTAGGCCTTCGAAAACATACGCTTCGATGACCGCTTCTTTACATTCGTTATCGGAGAAAAACAGCGTTGCCCCGCCACTTTGTTTTGGCGCAACACTTTTTGGTGTGACGGCTTTTTTCTTATCTATATCAAGAGAGAGCTCTTCGGAGAGATCGAACATATTGGCCATTAATTTACTCTCGTACCGGGATTAACAAGTTGAATCGTTCTATTGGTTTCTACCGCGCAACCCGCTTGAGGGTGAGGCTTTACGATCGTCAGAGGACGGCAATCATCCAGCACAGACTGCCATTGCGAAACCATTAAGGTAAGGGATTGCCCTTGGGGTTGTGAGTGGCTTTCTATCCAATCAGGGCGAACATGAATTGACTTTAAAAACTGCACAATTTGCTCACCTTGCTTTTGAAATTGGGCGGGCACATAAAGATCGTAACGAGCCTGTTTTTCATCAAATTGACTGACAATGGCTTGAATACGTTCAACTTCAATTTTCTGCGCCGAAGATTCAAAGCTCAGCTCAAACTTATGTTGCTCTTGATAAGCAATGGTTTCTGTACCTCGGTGTTGCAGGGCGTGATCTGCACATCCTGCGATAGCCAGTACCAGTAGCATTAATAAGGGTTTCATTGTGCAAAACCTCCACTATTAAGAAGCTCGATCAAATTAGAGTTTTGTTGATCTTGCTCTGCAAATTCATGACTCATACCCATCCAACGGCTTAAGGTGTTGGTTTTATGGATTCTAGGAATAACCAATTCATTCGCTTTGGTTGGCTTAACCAAATTCACTGTGGCGATAATGACCACTTCGGTGGTTTTTCTATTGGTGGTCGCTTTACTAAATAAAGCGCCAAACAGCGGGATATCGCCCAATAAAGGGATTTTCTGTAGCGATTCAATGTCTTCGGTATTCATCAAACCGCCAATCATAAAGGTTTGACCATCGGCGATTTGAATCGTGGTATTAGCTTTACGCGTTGCTAATTGAGGCACTTCCGCTGTGGTCGTTTTATAGATTTGCTCTACCACGCTGACACTAGGCTGTACGCGCAAACGTATTTCCTGCTCGTTATGCACTTTTGCCGCAATATCTAAGCCAATACCAAACTCTTTAAAGCTAATAGTTGTGCCATTGGTGTCAGAGGTGATCATAGGAATTTCACCACCCACTAAAAAAGAGGCTTCTTGACCAGAGAGGACTGTTAAGTTTGGCTCCGCCAATACTTCACCTAAATTGTCATTGGCTAACGCCGTGATAGTGGCGGAAATATCTGAAGCAGTCAGATCGGGGAAAGTAAATACGCCGGGAGATCCCCCCGAAGTCCAATCAATGCCCACCGTTTCACGAAACTCACTGCCTACCGCGGCAATAGTAGTACGTACATTGACCTGAAACGGAGAGCTCATTTCTAGGCCTTCAATCAAACCATCATAGGTATTATTTCGATAAAACTCGGTTTGAGGATCGGCCATTGTCAAAGGCGCATCAGTAGTGGGAAAACGTGCCACTGGCTGTTTGTCGAGCATGCTAGCGACTAACGCATAAATGCCGTCACGTTGTTTTTCGGTGAATACGACTCCGTTCACCGCAACTTTAGAGCCCATAGAAACGACTTCGATATCCAGTTCTGGATAGCGCTTTTTAATTTCATCACGAACTTTATTAAGGGGCTGAGTAACCTCAACCACTCTTGAGACGACAAGGCGTCCATCAATATCGTAAATCATCAAGCGGGTCTGACCAATTGAACTGCCAAACACGACAATTTGACGCTCATTGATCACTTTATAATCCGCAATCGTCGGCTGGCTCATAAAAACCGTGCCAATTTGCTGCTTAGTGCGTACTGAGCGAGCATCATTTAGCGGAATCAAATAGGCAAACGCTTGTGTTGAAATAAAACAAAACACCAATATCAGTTTGCTACACCATTTATTAAGCATTAGTAAACCTCTACATTGGTGGTCTGGGTTTCTGCGCCGCGCAACTCTCGAATACCTTGATAATTTTCAATCACATCACTCATATTTGCAGGAGGGATTTCACCCTTTGATTGCGAGCGGTAAATTTCCAAGTGCATAGTGCGCTGCGCTAACGAAAGACGAGAAACAAAGTCAGGCTCTATTTCAATGACGACTGTTGTTTTTGAATTTCCAGACGCTGATACTCTAGGGCTTAGCGAATTACCACTTTGCGTACCTTGCTCTTTAGGATCAACTGGTTTTTGTTCAAAAGCGAGTACTCGCACGCCGCGTTTAATAGTGCGAGCTTTTACCCCTTGAAATTGAGTAATACGTGCACCGGTATCGGCTAAATTAGTCAGTGGTGAGCTCACAGAAACAATATCAATCATATCCCCAGGACGAATATAATTATTGATTAGGTTGATGGTGGATATAGGGAGTGGATATAAGATCATTCCTTCAGATGCTAAAAGATCTAGATAGCCTGGTTGATCTGGTACAGTGAACATCTCAGGGAATACATACTCACCTTTAGCTATAAGATGATTAGCTCTGCTATCGTTAACCAAGTCCAGCTCAACATCATTATTTACCCCTAAAGTATTCGCTTCTGCTTCTGGTAATATCACACGTTCTAAACCATTTATAGGTATAATTTCACCTCGAGTAAACTCTCGTTTGCTACGCCAAAGCACATATTTTATTTCTTTTTTTTCTTTAGCTTGTATTTGCATTTCTTTTTTTGCTTTTATCTCTGCACGAGTATTGACATTTTTAACTACGGCAAATAATGCACAAAAAATTAAGACAAAAGAAAAAATAAAAATAAACTTTGAGTTCATAAATATACCGCTAATCCCTGAAAGAAATATAGAGAAAGATTAGTTCCTCCAATGATTGCTACACCATAAGGCAAGTTAGTAACGTTGCTACTATAAATAAATCTATTTTTTACCATATAAAAAACTGACAACACACCTCCACATAGAAGTATCGATACTATTACATCCATACATTGCTCAGGAGAAAATAAAGGGGAGAGAGATATAAGAAGCTTACTATCCCCTCCCGCCCATAAATTTAATTTATATACAGTCAAAGAAATAACAGTCAATATTAGAAAGCTTTTAATAATTATGTTAACCTCATGCAAAGAGACTATACATGATATAATAAAAACAAAGAATACACTCTTATTTGTTATAGTTCTTTTTACTATATCTTCTATACAAATAACTAAGAGTGTCAATATTAATATGCATTCCAAATTAATGACCGAGTATCCTTAACTCATTGCATCCACCATATCTTGAAATGCGCCTTTTATCGCATTCACTAATCCACCATCAGCACTGGCCCCGGTATTCATAACAATGACAAGTACACCAGCCAAAGCCACACCAATAATGCCATACTCAATCGCAGTAACACCGCGTTCATCTTTAATAAAACGAGTCAGAAAAGTTTTAAACATGTTCATGTTCCTTATTAAATCATCATGTTAGGGAAACCCCAGAAGTCTTATTCAGAATAAATCGAGCAAGAACAACCCCCAAGAGAGACTAAATCAGCACAATAAGAGGCGGAAACAATCCATTAACATTTAAGCAAACATCACGTCATAACAGGTGTTTAATCTACACCGATATATTGATAGGCATCACAATCTATCCCCTTATCAACAAACCTTAACCGAGCGCTGATAATTGAATTTTTGGGACATTAATCTTGATGTCATATTGTGTAATCAATATGTAAATTTTAATGTTGAAATAATAGACAGTTTCAGATGGTTTATTATGCAGATTGAATAGCGATGAGAATGTTATCGTAAAGCGTAAAAAGAGTAGCAATAAATCCGCTATCCTGATTACCCATGATCAGAACAAGTACACTGGCTAGGACACCCCCCATTACACCATATTCGATGGCGGTGACGCCTTGTTGGTCAGCTAAGAATCGCTTTAATATTGTGAGCATTGCTTTTAAAAAATAGAGATGAAGGTTGCTTTATTTTAAGAAGTTAAAACAGTAATAACAAAATCCTTAAGATAAGCAGTACTTCTTTATAAGAGATAAAATTATAAATACGATTGGGTTTCATTTAATAGTGATAAGAATTCTCTATGACAACCAGATCCCTCTTGCTAATAAATACGCATAAAATACTAATTTTTATCTGCATTTAAATAACGGTGCCAATTAATACTCAACTGCCCATAAGTCTCTTCACAGGTCTGTTTTTGTTCAGGGAGATAATCGTCTTCGACTTCATTTAATAAATCAGCATAAGCCTTAGGATCACTGCCATAGACTAAACACAATGTAGAGAAATAACGTTGCAGATCAAAGCTATGCTCTCCTGAATATTCACCAAAGTCATAATATTCGCCACCCGCTTCAGACTCATAACGAAACATATCCGCAGCATTAATCGTCGCTTGGGCGCCGTCCTCTAAATACTCAAGCATAATAATCGTTGCGAGGTTATCTACCGCATCTTCTTCACGTCCAAGAATGGGCACCTCAGCATCGGCAACAAATGCATGCCCTGCTTCATGGAACAACGTATGCATCAAAGTATCTAATACGCCCTGCTTAACCTCTTGTTGCGGTCTGTGCTGAGAAAAATAATGCTGCGCTTCAACCACAAAAGTATAAGGGATGAATACAGTATGCAGATTAGGATCATAATGCGCCTCTTCATCACCGCCATAAATCAGTGTCATAGACTGCTGAAAAGGAAGCACCTCTTCTAGCAACTCAATGAACTGCTGATTAACGCCGCTCTGCACAATGAATGTGTAAGCCGCTTTTTCATCCTTCCCTTTTGGCAACTGATACCTAAGCTCAACAGACTCACTGGCAAATACAGAAGCACTCACAATCAGCCCCCCAAGCAACGCCATCCTTAGCATATTAATCTCTCGTTGAAGTAAATAGAGTAAGTGTAGCTAAACTCAGTGGACTAAAACTAAAAAATTGTACGCTGACGAGCCAGCGAAAATGCTGGCTCGACCTAAACCTAAACACGCTTTTCGTACATCATGTCACTCACAAAGAACTGATCCAATAATCAAATTCAGTGCGGCTTATGCAGTAATAAGGGCCGGTGTTCCTGCGCGTTCGCTCCACCAATAAACGGTACTTTCGATTAATACGGTAGCTCAACCAATTTTTATTTTTCTTCAGTACCTTTGGTCTCATACCCCGCTGAATATCATTCGATCTTATTTTCGAAATCATCCTCTTAGTCATAGCAACGACTCTAGGCTGTCCTTTAGGCGCAATGACTGGAATCTTCACGCCATCGACCGCAATTATTTTTTGACGATTCATACCGCCACCAATTCATAACGCTGGGCAAATTTCGCCGCACTAAACCCTGTCTCTGCCAATGCCACCTCAACTTTGCTACTGAGCAAGGGCCGGCTTTTAAAATAACCTTGTGCATCATTTCCATTTTGGAAAAACGCGCCGTCAGGGCTTAGCATCAGATACGAATTGATCATTGAATCATTATTTTCGACCGACATGACATCCGCCACCAACTGATGACGCGCAACAAAAGCATCAAAATCTTGATTACTAATGGTTTGGATAGAATCGAATACAGGCAGAACGCGCAACACCTTCCACTTGTCGGGTTGAAGATGCCCAATTAAGCTCGTGAAATCTTCTTGGTGATTAAATTGATTCACTACCGTATTGATTTTTAGTTCAGTAGTGGGCGAGTAATGCCTCACATTTTGAAAGATGGACTGTAAACGCTCTGAAGATAAGTTTTGACTCTTAGAGGTAACTCGACCAATTTGCTGCTGCGTCTCAAAATGAGACGAATCATAGCTAATACCTAATAATTGGAGTTTTTGGCTGTGTTCGGCAATAAATTGATCGTCAATTAAATGACCATTGGTGATGATGGATGTCTTGAAACCAAGTTCAACAGCGTAATCAAGTGCATCAATAAAGCGTTGTTTTAAAAGTAAAGGTCTCCACCAGCAAAATTCAGCCTGACACTGTCATAGCGCAGTTCTTGCCAGATAGGGTTCGATGAGAAGAAGTATTGCGCTAACTTTCTCAGTACCGCCTTCATGTCATCTAAGTTGCGATGCAGTTCGTTGGGTTTAGCCCATTTTGCGTAACAATAATGGCAATCGTAATTGCATTTTTCGGTGATGTGATAATTGATAACTAACTGATTTGCTTGGTTCATAACACTACTCCTTTAGGTCTGTAGAAGTAGTGTTAATCTGTGCAGTGCACAAAAAAGCGTTTTTTAGTCCGGCAATGAATTTAGTAGCGTATTAAAACTTTCTCCCTCTTTATACTCTTGGCGAACTTGCTGTGCCAAGTTGGCTAACAATATGTCACTTTGCAACAATGCCGAATCTATCTGCTCTACCAGTTCAAAAGCCGTCGATAAATCTTGCTCCAACCAACAAAGTAACACCTTGTCTTTGTATGAGAGTGATAAGCGTTGTGCTCGGAGTAATTGATACAGCACCCCTATATTTTGCAAAGCCATATCCATTTGTGGCAATCGCTGTGCGGAAAACGGGCACGTTAAACGGATGTCTCGTAAATTAAACGACGTATCTTTCAGCTGAGTAATAAATTCTCGCGCTACCTGCGATAGCAATGCGGGCGCTTCTACGGCTTGCGCTTTGAGTAAGATCTCCTCACACAAAACAACGCTCTCGGCTCTAACGGCTGCTTGTTCAAAAATGGCTTTAACAAACTTTGTATCGTTAAAAAATCCATCCAACACTAGCGCGTTAAACAAGCAATCTACCGCTTTAGATTTTAATAGCTTCTTACCCCACTTTCCCATGCTATCGTCGCTAAACCCATCACTGACTATCAATGAGGATGGGATAACTTGGTTGCGTAAAAAACTATTGGCTTTGGAGCGCAGTGACTCACTCCCTTCTATACCAAATAGATCTTTCACAGCTTGATTGGTTGTGACTAACGGCATACGGCGTGCTCTATCACCCTAGCTTCGGAAAACGCACGTTCGACGCTGACCGAGGCAATGATTTCTGCCGAACGATAAACCGAAGGTGAACGAGGGTAAGCACATTGACTATTGGCATGCATTATCGCACCAAGGCAGTAACCAGCGCGAAAGCTCTCTTCTTTTGAAGTAGTCAGAAAAGCGCCAAATCGTGAGTTATCTCTTTTGTTATAGAGTTCTGTGTACTCCTGACAAGCAGAAATAAGAAACTTTACGCTGCCCGGTTTGGCATCCGAATGCACAAGTGCATAGCTAGGACGAGCAAAAATGAAAAGAAACGCCGTCAGATAATGTATTGGCTTCATTCTACTGCTCCCTTCGCATGCACTGTTGCTGTGTGGTCATCGTTTTGCGAGTCAATTCGGTGATAGCTATAGGTAAATGTCGCCGCTATCAAGATATATGAGATCAAATCCAAAAGTGGCACCCTAGCTAAATCATCCCAATACAATTGAGGATCTATTTTTATACAAAACAGAAATAAAGCGGATAACAGCAACATTAGGTGAGCTTGGTGAACAAATGGAGTAATGACTTTTCTTACCACTGATGTATTAACCCGTGAACAGAGCCTTATATATTTATAACTAATCACAACCAAAAATACGATGTATGCTGTCTCGATTAAATCAAGCTCACCCAGTGAATACGAATATTCGAACATTTCGAGTGGAACGAGTAAATAGATGTAAATGCCTATCAGAAACATGGTCATTAGCCACAACCATTTAAAAAAGACTTTGATTCCATGCCACACCCTTAGGGCTGTGCTTTTTTCTGTGTTCATCGTTTCAGCCAATATCCTTGTCTTCAATAGCATTAATTATTCAGAGATCTTCGGCAGCGATTCGCCATTCTGGTTGCTCGCAACATTACGATGATGCCTTATAGGTGAATTTATCATCATGATAGGTAACCCAAACAGATCCTAAGACTAAAGGTGAAATTTGCGCAGTTAGGCACAAATGAAGCAGAAACCTCAATAAAACTTACATTTCAATTAGTTATAGATCTGCTTTATCAAGATATAAAGCGCGTTACCCATCCTACTTATTACTCACCTTATAACTTCACTCAATAAGAAATTGTACACATAGAATCTTGTCAAAAGTATATCCACTACCACCACTGAACATCTCGAAGTGTGAACTCGGGCACACTTCTTTGTTTTGTATTATTTTATTGTAATAAAATAATACAAAACAAAGGGGTGACCATGTCCAACTGTAAATTAAAAGCACTTACTCTCATTCTTGGCTTATCTTGCTCTGCATTAGCATCAGCAGCATTAAATCCACAAAAGCCGCCATCTGAAAATTTTGATTTATCTAAATGGATGTTGAACGTTCCTATGGAAGATACTAAGCCTGAACGTAAAGGTCAGGTGATGGAAGTCTCTGTACAGCAGCTAAATAAAGGCTATACACATTCAGATTGGTTTTATACTGACAAGAAAACCGGCGCGATGGTTTTTGTTGCTCCAAACAAAGCAATGACCACGCCAAATTCAAAAAATGCACGCTCTGAGTTGCATGCAATGCTAGACCCAACAGAGGGCATCAACGAGTTTAAACCTAGTGCCAACTTTGTTCTTTCTAGTCATGACAATCCACAAAACTATGGTGCAGTGGGCGGTAAACTAAGTGCTGTCGTGTCTGTTGACCATGTAAGTACCAGTGGCGACCACCGTCACAATGATTCATTTAGTGTTGTAATTGGTCAGATTCATTCAAAAGATAACGAACCACTAAAAATCTTCTATCGTAAATTACCCGATCAAGAGTACGGTTCTGTTTATTGGAATTACGAGAATAATGCGACGGGTGTGAATAAATCAAAACGTCTTGATATATCACATGATGTCTTCGGCAAATCAAAAATCCGCTACGGTCAACCAGCACCGATTGATGGTATTAAACTAGGCGAAAAATTTGCTTATAGCATTGATGTAAAGGGTGAAGAAATGCACCTAGTATTTACTAAAAATCTAGATTCAGCGAAACCAGTCAAGAAAACATTTGTCATGAATATTGCGAAAGGTCACTACCTTGGCAACACTTATGACGAAGGTTACGCTCAATCGGTATTGCATTTCAAAGCAGGTGTATATAACCAATGTAACGTAGGCCCTGTAGGTTGTAAAAATAACGGCCTAGCGGCTGGCGATTACGCCAAAGTGAGTTTTTATAAACTTGACTTAGAACAGTAATCTATTCTTATTAGATATATGGCCTGCCCTGTTGTTACTCAATAATAGGGCAGGCCATTTTTTATGTATCACGTATAAGTTATACCATATATGGACCCTCTCTTATTGCAAAAGACCATTATGATAATTTTTAATATTCAATTGCTCTCATATACTCAGCTTTGGGTATCTGATTAAATTGGTCATTTTATTAGATATTCGAGCGTCCTGACTCGCGGATATAAACAGCACAGCCTTTAGCAGAACCATGATATACACGCTGCTCAACGTTGGTTTCACCTTCTGGCGTTGTTAGCTAAATTGTGCTGACACTTGAATGGTAGTAGTACGTGGTGACAAGTTACCGAACGCATCAAAACCCATTTCCATCTTTCCGGCGTTATGATGCAATTCCCAAACGTAAACATCTTTGTGAAACATGGTGCATTTGTCAGTTGGCATACGTAGAGCGTCTACAAGTTCTTCAGCATCCCGAACGATTGTTAGATTGCTCTGAAGGCTTTGTTGAGCAATAACGCTTTATTTAGCACAGCTAGTTAAAGTAGAAGCTACCAACACTAGAAAAAGGATTAATTTTCTCATGGTCGTTTACCTTGTCGTTAGGTGGCCCAGTGACTAGCCGGCCGTTCACTATCTGATGAGCTAAGTGAATTGCTTCTATCTGCTAGAAACTACAAACGGTGCGCTTTTACGGCGTTCATACCGCTTGGCGTTAGATGGTTGTACAAGCCTTCTGTGTACTCAGCAATCTTAACTAGGTTCATACCATTTTCGTGCTGTTCATCATGGAAGTCTGCGAGTTGATGTACTGCTCCTGTGCTTGCTCGATGTGCTTATCCAGTAAATTATTGGTGACACTTAGCGAATAGACTACGCGCCCAATCAACTGTATTTGCTAGCGTGATTGCTTAGCCAATTCAATGAGGACGAATGACACACGAATCATCACACCTAGTGCTATTAGGCCAAGCAAGCCGAATACAATCAGGTAAGCCATTCGGATAGTGTGGTCAGTCATTAGTTAACTTCCGAACTTAGGAAATCATAAGCGATCTCAATTGAGCTATAGGTAACTTGGTTGGTATGGTACATAGTATCGATTGTTTCATACATGGTCTTACCCGGTACGCCAGTGTAGGGCATATAAAATTCCCAATAAGCAAGGTAGCACCAGCTACTATCGGCTTTGGCATCATTCCTACCCGAAGTAGTGTTACCGTGGTGGATGAAGTTTAGATTCCTTTCGCCATTGTAATCTTCGTAAGCAACATGCCATTGCCTAACACGCTTCTTAACTGGACTCATAGGCATTCCATTGGCATCAGTCACATTAACTGAATTAACTTCACCGCTAGCCGTGGCGCCTCCATCTTGATAGCCCACAACGTTCAAGGTCGTTTCATAAGTCGTGTGGTCGTTATTGTTGTAGAAGCTCTGGACAATATCCATATCATAGGTATCACCACTAGCGAAGTGGAATTGCAGTGGATTGAACCCGGTTTCGTTCTTCGGATAATCTACAGTTTTCACGCCATAAGACTGACAAAAATCTAGTGCGTTGCCGTAACTGTCACGGCGGTATTCAATACCAGTGATATCCGCATAACCTTTATCGTTAACTAGCTCATTAATCTGGAATGCATTCGCATTGTAGGAATGAACTTGGAAGTATTCGCCGTCTTTAACAGCCACACAGTAAGTATCTATTTGTTCTGGTACAACCTTAGATGGCTGAATAGCAGTAGCCGAGATTGATTCAGTAGATGGACTAATAAGCGATGCTTGCATTGTTTCAGTAGAAAGGCCGATAGTTGAAGCTGGGATGCTTTCAGTAGATGGAGCAATTAAAGATGCTGGCATTGATTCGGTAGAAGGCCCGATAAGCGTTGCCTGAACTACTTCGGTAGAAGGCCTAATCTTTGTAGCTGTGAAACTTTCACTGGATACATCAATAGTAGTAGCCTTATCTTGCTCAGTGGTTTTCTTCACTTGCTGTACTAGCGTTTTTACGGCTTGCTGACCAGTTGGATTAGTTAGTTCTACCTTCTTAGGTGTTGGCGTGCTCTCACTACCACAACCAGCTAGCGAAGATGCGACAAGAGTTAGGGTTAATGCTTGCTTAATCATAATGCTTCTCCAAAATCTTTAAGTGCTTCATTGAAGCCGTTGGCACTAATCTCATATCTATTCCACTTGACGGTAGGTTTAGTACTGAACTGGTCAATAAGAAACAGAATTCCAGCTCCAGTTTTTGGGCTAAATTCAACCTACGATATGTCTGAGTAATCAGTACATGTGGCATTGAATCGAACTTTTTTATCATTCACTTTAATTATTCATTCATAATTCACATTGGCCTTAACGTGCATATACGCGCAACTGGTCTTTCTTTCGGTATCGAAGAAAAAACGAAAATCGCAGTTCAATCGTGAACTTCTCGAATGGCGCGGTGATGTACGCGCCTTCCATTACTTCTAAGTCGGCGATAGGTTCGTCATTGCGCAGAAATACAAATGGCCGGTACTCGCCCAACTTAGCCTTAAGGTCTACCAGTAAATTTCATGCGTTTACACACTGTTAGAACTTTACCTAGTGCCTTCGAAGAACCCTTAAGGCTGAATATGTAAGTTTTAGAAACGTCACTGTAGTTAATTGAGCGCCACACAAACTTATCCGCCTTCTGCAACTTTTCCATCACCGATCGTAGGCTACCGAAGAAGCTAGCCGTGCTATCAGTACAACGAGAGAAGATCCACGCACCTCTATCCGAACTATTAACACCAGCCGTAACAAATGAACTACCAGTCATAGGATCGATATCTGAACTTACCGTTCAGTCACCGATTTGGATATCAGCGTGAGCTAATGATGAAGCGTTCAGCAGTGCTAGTAGTTTTTTCATTTTCTTACCTGTTCACAAACAGGTAGCTTAACAGACTCAAACGGGATAAAAGATGAGCTATTCAGAGAGTTTGTTCATCTTTTATGGCTACATAAAAGAATAGGCAGCTCTCGAGTTTATATGATGATAGGGAGTGTTGATCTTTGCTGTACATTTCGCGTTGAACAATGCATAGGTAGCCACATTGACATGAATGCCAGTGATAACATGCTGGCATCATTCCTTTCTAGCTTGTCATATCTACTTGAAATAGTTCGATAATGCTTAATTCTCCCAAAGGTATTTCCGACCAAGTGACGATACTTGTATAGATACCAATCCATACTGCCTTTGTCTATATCTTGTCCGTAATTGCGTTTAGCAATTACTGTTTTTCCGCCACGTTCCTTAACAAAAAGCGGAAAGGTTCACTGTTATATCCTTTATCACAAACGATGGTATAAACTTCATCGAGTTGCTCAACTAAACTTTTGGCATGCACTATATCGTGGCGTTGTCCTTCAGATAAATCAAAGTAAATCGGCAGGCCACCACTATCCATGACTAAGTGAATTTTAGTTGAGTTGCCCCCGCGATCTCTCGCTACAAAATGTCGATACTATGGCTAACACTTACTGAATGAAAAATATAATAGATGAAAATCAATCACTTATCGCCACTATATTGTAGTGACTATCATATAGTGGAAGCTCATTTCACAATATGCGTAATACAGTACGCGCAGTGAATATGAGGTTGAGCTGATAGCTAAAAAAGGAGGGGCTAACACAGCTATGACATATTGTGGGGGCCTTAATCAAAGACTTCGCAACACGGAATGAGGTGAAACTAAGCTAACTTGAAGGTGGACGTGCGACGTGAAGTCGTATGAAGTGCAGTTCACCGTTCAATGAGTGAACCATCTGTATCACCAGATGAACCTAAGGCTCAGAATAAAGTAGGTCTAACTTTGAATGGGTATTATAAAGAGTCATCCCTTCTAGCACCTCTTTTTCGGTCAACTTGTTCTTGCTCATCGCATACAACCTGACAGGATATTTAGATTAGTTTCAGGAACGAATACGCTGAAACAAACCTCGGGGCATAAATAAGCTATTGGTATTGCTAGTTTGTAGAATTACGGATTAGCTGATAATAGACTCTCTTTTGGGCTAAAAAGTGAGGAATAAAAAAGCACAACCTTTAGTTTCTTGGTCGAACACTAAACAATAAAGATTTGGCACGACAAAAAACTGCTAATATTAAGGCTAGAGTGTTAAAGTAAGCCGAAACGAGAAAAGCACCCAAAAGCACCCAATCGAGAAAAGAATAGAATCTAAGATATTGAATTTTAAGATAAGTATATATGAAGTGGCGTCCCCTACAGGATTCGAACCTGTGTCTAAGACTTAGGAGGTCCTTGTTCTATCCAGCTGAACTAAGGGGACGTGAGCCTCTTTTTATCATAGCTTATGGCTTGGAACAATCTTCCAATAAACATCGGCTTATTTTTTAAACTAATACTGATAAAAGAGTGTCAATAATGGATTATTTTGGCTGATTCGCCGATAAAATTAATAATTCAGTGAGGTATAGGGAAATTGTCACTGATTCTTCTGTACAGAAGATAAGTTCCTGTTTCATAATCACGACCTTTCATGGGCCACCACTCTTTTCAGGACATCAAATGGATACTATATCTGCTGCGGTCATGCTTTTTCTTATTATGGACCCAATGGGCAACCTGCCTATTTTTAGTTCTCTTTTAAAACACATAGATAAAAAACGACGTCGTATAGTATTGGTTCGTGAGCTGGTTATTGCGCTGCTAGTGATGTTTCTTTTCTTATTTGCCGGGGATAATATATTAACCTTCTTGAGCTTAAATAAAGAAGCGGTGTCTATCTCTGGTGCCATTATTTTATTTTTGATCAGTTTAAAAATGATTTTTCCTCCAGAGGGTGGACTTGGGGCCAGTCTTGGTGCTGGTGAAGAGCCATTAATTGTACCTTTAGCGATTCCTTTAATGGCGGGCCCATCAATCATCGCCACATTAATATTGCTCGCTCACAAAGATCCAAGCCGAATGCTCGATTGGTCATTGGCTTTATTTGTCGCTTGGCTCGCATCTGCGGTGATTCTGATGTTCTCTGAATTGTTTGAACGCATTGTGGGTGAAAAAGGTCTACAAGCGATTGAACGATTAATGGGAATGTTGCTACTGATGATTGCAGTGCAGATGTTCTTAAACGGTGTTCAAAGCTATTTGGGCTAAGTGCTCGCCTCTAATACCGCACGCTAGCCCAAAATACATGGTCGATTATTGCAAAACATTCAAAAGTATTTTGTCTGTTTTGTACTTTATTGTAATAGTGCGGGCTGATAGTCTGAACTCAATTTCCAGATACCGTTAAGGGTTTTCTATGAGTTCTGCACTATTTCAATCTATCCAACTTGGCCACCTTACCTTAAAAAATCGTATTGTCATGCCACCGATGACACGATCTAGAGCCTCACAACCGGGCGATGTGGCCAATGAGATGATGGCAACCTACTACGCTCAACGGGCACAAGCAGGGCTTATTATCTCTGAAGGCACGCAAATCTCGCCTATGGGTAAAGGTTATGCTTGGACGCCGGGTATCTATAGCCCTGAGCAAATTGCAGGCTGGAAAAAAGTCACCGATGCCGTACACGCGAAAGGCGGCGCTATCTACGCGCAGCTTTGGCATGTTGGCCGTGTCACACACCCTGACAACATTGGCGGTGAGCAGCCTGTGTCTTCTTCTGCTATTAAAGCTGAAAACGTCAAAGTCTTTATCGACAATGGCACGGATGAGCCCGGTTTTGTCGAAGTGACAGAACCTCGCGAAATGACCACCAGCGATATCAAAGCCGTAGTAAAAGAGTTTCATCAAGCGGCATTAAACGCTTTGGAAGCAGGCTTTGATGGGGTCGAGTTACACGCTGCAAATGGTTACTTGATTAACCAGTTTATCGATTCGGAATCGAATAACCGCACCGATGAATACGGCGGTAGCCTAGAAAATCGTCTTCGTTTTCTTGATGAAGTGGTGAGTACGTTGGTCGATGCTATTGGCGCTGATCGTGTGGGTGTACGCCTTGCACCACTTACCACGCTAAACGGTACCGTTGATGCGAACCCTGAGCACACTTACACAGAAGCGGCAAAATTACTCGATTCGCACAATATTACTTATCTTCATATTGCCGAAGTGGATTGGGATGATGCTCCAGATACACCAAAATCCTTTAAAGTTGCGCTACGTAAGGCATTTAAAAATACGCTTATTTACGCGGGCCGCTATAAAGCCGAAACAGGCGCTACGGCTATTGAAGAAGGGCTTGCCGATATGATTGGTTTTGGTCGCCCATTTATTGCTAATCCAGATCTACCAGAGCGCATAAAAACCGGTGCACAGTGGGCTCAACACAACCCTGATACTTTATTTGGTGGCGGTGAAAAAGGCTTAACTGATTACCCTACTCTTAGCGAATAAAACGCTTATCGCACTGACACAAAAAGGCCTCTTATTCTGCGCAGAATAAGAGGCCTTTTCTATTAAATCAGCAAAATATTTCGATAAGTCGTTATCGCGTATTTTAACAAGCGAGAATGACCCGTTATTGACTGCTATTGGTATTAGAACCTATTAAGTACATTCACCAATAATTCAAGACGAGGGGCAATGGTATTAATCAATAGGTATTCTTTATCCGAATGCAGCCCCGCACCAGATGGACCAAAGCCATCTAAAGTGGCAATGCCCATATTGGCAGTAAAGTTACCGTCGGAGCCACCCCCTGCATTTTCCCATGCATACACTAGATTTAACTTATCAGCCTCGGCGCTGATCAGACGGATCAACTGCTCGGTTTCATCGGTTGGAATCATGGCCGGTTTAAACGCCAGACGTTTCACTGCGACACTCGCGCCCTCTTCAAAAGGGGACTGCGCCATTTTCAGCAATGTATTGTGAATAGCTTCTGCTTCTTCGTTGCTCCAAAAACGCAAATCAACAATCGCTTGAGCAAAGTCAGGCACCACGTTAACGGCTACCCCTCCTGTTATGGTCCCCACGTTCATCGTTGTGCCGGTCTCTAGGTTGACCATATCCTTAATGGCTAACGACCAGTGGCTTAGCTCATAAATTGCCGATACGCCATCTTGTAACGCGGAGCCTGCATGAGAGGCCACGCCATTAAACGTAAGCTCGTACTTTGCATTACCTTTGCGCGAACGAATTAAGTTACCGTTGGCTCGTGAGGCTTCACACACCAACACTCGTTTGCTTTTTAACGCTAATGATTCAACCCAGTGACGAGAATAACGAGAACCAATTTCCTCATCACTGTTTAATGCGACAACAATGGCTAACTTCTGTTTTTGTTCATCAGAGATCATTTGCAATGCATACCATGCGCTCAAAATACCGGACTTCATATCCGTCACACCTGGGCCGTAAATCTTTTCTTCATCACGGGTCAACGGACGCTTCGCAACGGTACCATCAGGAAAAACAGTATCCATGTGCCCGCACAACATCACATCGTAATGCTCCGCATTCGGCTTATTGGTGATTTCTAAACAAGGACCAGCATCATCGTGTACGGTATGTCTTTGTACATGAAAACCAATGCTTTCAAACATTGATGTTAACACATCAGCAACCTTGGCAATACCATGTAGGTTGTGGCTGCCACAATCAATATTGACTAGGCTCGCAAGCTGCTCGATATAGGTTTCAATATTTACAGAAATGGTCATATTACACCTCAAAAAAGCTCCCATGACCGAGAGCTTTTGTTAATGACTGATATTACGGATTAAACCGTCATTGGCACTAAATAAATGGTGCCGATAATCACGGTGGCTAAGCCACATAGCACAGGGACACTAGTGCGTTTTACCACCTCAAATGGACTGATTTTACCCATACCTGAAGTTGCTACAATCACGCCAGATACTGGAGAAATAGTACGGCCTAGATTAGACGCTTGTAGCATTGGAATGATTAGGAACGCTGGGTTAACACCCATTTTTGCCGCAAGAGCGGGGGCTAATTCTACAAACGCGTAGAAAGGAGCATTACCAGAACCTGTCGCAATAGCCGCTGCTACAGTTAAGCCCGTGAGCAATAGCATCAATGCAATGGCACCTGCCCCTGCGTGGTCGGCCAAATGAATGAGATGGTCAATTGCGCCAATCGACATTAAACCCTGCGCAAACACGCCTGCTGCCACCAATAGCATGACCACACCTTTAAATGCATCCGCCATACCCGCGTAACACGACTCAAGATCTTCAAGCGCCTGTTTACCGTCAAAGCGTCGCGTAATGTAGTGAACGACAGCGCCAATAAAGATAGACAATACCACTATGGTATAAATATCAAGGGATAAGCCCGGAATGGTACGGCCGTTAAATACAAAGACACCGAAGATAGGTAAGAAAGGCAATAAAGCGTAAAAGGCAGGCGCATCCACTTTCATTTCAGAAAGATCGACTTTTTCCATCGGAGTATTTTCTTTTTTATCTAAATACTTATTCCAAAAGAATGCCGCCGCAGCCATTACAATAATTGCGCAGAATGAAACAGGCAAAACCGTATTAAATGCAAATACATCAAGTGGCATATTTGATTTTGCTGCTGCCACGACCACATCCCCTGATGTTGGAGATAAAATAATAGCGGCAGGAGATGCACACACGGCAACCGCGGCTGGGCGAGAAATACCCATTGCCGTCATCATAGGGAATAATGTCGCCATTAATAACACGCCTAACCCCGTTGCCGAACTTACCGCTAATGACATTAAACATGCCACAATATAAGCTGCAACTAATAGAATATAAGGCGATTTAATAAAGGAAAGAGGTTTAGAAAACTGTTTCACGACTACATTGTTAGCACCAATATGGGTCATATAAGAAGCAAAACCACACAACAACATGATTTGTAGACCTAAGCCGCCACCTCGGTACTGAAGCATGTATTTCACGAATTCTAGGGCATCAGTAAACGTATTTCCTGTCGAAGCCACTTTCGCAGGCAATACGGTATGACCTAAGAAACCGGTCAGCAAAAGTAACGAAATACCCGCCGTTAATAAAACACCGGCCGCTCGATAACCTTTGATTATAAAATAACCAACGATTATGGTAATGACCAAACCAATAAGGAGCTCTAGCATATTAGTAAACCTTAATAACATCGAATTTGGCAACTAAGTTATCAAAGCTAAACTATTTAAAAAGAGGATTAGATCAATCTTAGATATATTTATGAATAATAAATTTTCATTTTGTTACCTTTATAGTCGTTTATTATTCAATGGAAACACCTTTATTTCATTGTGTTAACCGAACAAACCAAAGGCAAAAACATTTAAGATTAATACGGATCATAAAAACAACACTAATGCATTTAATCATCACAACATAATTTTACTATAATAGATGAGCATGTATACGCATAATATAAACAATCATATGCATAACTTAATTTAAATATTATTAATGAATGACTCCCTTTCTATTTAAATAAAAGATTATGCACTCAAATGCATTAATTCCAGTGACTAACTCCCGTGACTAATTGAAAATCTCCTCTTTCTGTCTGGGTAACACTGCGTGTATCATGGTTATCTATCAGGGAAATAATAGGAACAATCATGGCTCAAGATCAGGATCGTCATCAACAGCGTCAACAAAAACTCAAACAGCAAGTCGATGAGAGAATCGCCAACGCAACCGAAGAAAAAGGGCTATTGCTCGTCATCACGGGTAACGGAAAAGGAAAATCCACTTCTGGCTTTGGTACTGTTGCACGAGCCGTTGGACATGGATTTAATTGTGGTGTAGCGCAATTTATCAAAGGCACTTGGGAGAACGGTGAAAAGAACCTTCTTGAAAAGCTAGGAGTGACCTTTCATGTAATGGCAACAGGTTTTACTTGGGAAACTCAAAATAAACAAGCCGATACCGATGCCGCACAACAAGTATGGCAAGAGTGTAAAAAGATGCTGCAAGATCCAAACTTAGATGTGGTTCTGCTGGACGAATTGACGTACATGGTCACCTATGACTACATTGACCTAGAGGAGCTGCTGACGGCGCTTAACCAGCGTCCTAGCCATCAATCTGTAATTATCACAGGTCGAGCAGCGCACCGCTCCCTTATTGAACTTGCCGATACCGTGTCTGAAGTACGCAATGTAAAACATGCATTTGACGCAGGAATCAAAGCACGTAAAGGGATTGACTGGTAAAAATAAAAAACCAGAGATAAGCATTGCTTATCTCTGGTTCTTGTTCTTCCTACTAAATGGCTAGCGTGGCTCTAAGGCTGTTGTGCCTTGCCTTTGCTAGAATAATTTTTTCAGTAAAGAATCCGCCATTTTCTTGGTGTCATCATTACTCGCATTATCACCAAACAGTTTTTTCAAACCTCGCTCAGCTTCTTTCTTCGCTTTCTCTTCTAGCTTTTTCTTATTGCGCTCAAGCTCTTGTTTTTGTAGCGCGGCTAAATCTAGACTCACTTTAGGGTCTGTCCAACTGCCTTGTAAGCGCAAAGGAATCGTCACGTCGGCAAGATCATCAATACTGCCACCACCTTGCCCCTCTAAGGACCCAACAATGGATGTTTTCGATAATATGTCCATGGTTTCACTTAAATAATTGGCATTACCGGTAGCTTTAATGCGCAGTAATGGCGAGGCAACGGCAACATTTGATAACGTAGCCACCCCTTTATTTAATTTCACTAACGCATCCATAGCGCTAAAGTCGGTCTTTTTAGGCTCGTTTTCTGCCGGTACTTTTTCACCCTTGAACTTGGCGTAATTGGTGCGAATGATCTGCGCCACGTTAATGCCATTAATGGCGCCATCGGCAAACTTAACGGCAACGGTGCCCGCTAAGTGTTTTTTAAGCTCATCAGGAATTAAGCTTTTACCCGTAAGGTTAAGATCAATATTGCCGGTCCCTTCTAGCGTATTATTGTCCGCAACATCCACCAGCAATGGGCCAACCTTGACGTTATTCACTTTGGCATCAATGTCGTAACTGGCAACGGGTTGTTTAGCATTGACTCGCGCTTTCGCCTGAATACTGCCTTGATATAAATTGGCTTTTAGCGAACGTAAGTTAAACACTCCGTCCTTAATCGCAATATCGGCAAACGCCTTTTGCAACTTAGCGTTACTGGCTTGTAGCTTATCGATACTCATACTACCTGCGACATCCAACGTTTTTAATACTGATAAATCAGGTTCACTCGCCACGCTTTCTGTTGCCACTTCAGATGAATCTGACGATGGTTGAGCTGCCGCGCTAGCGTCAGTGGCATCATTGTTGCTGCCACCGCTCCACTCATCGACATTGATATTAGGGCTGTGCATTTTAAAGCGAACTTTAGGGATGGTCGTTAACTCAACATCTGTCGTGCCATCAAATTGCAGCGTATTAAACGACACTTTTCGCCACAAAAGAGAAAGCTTGTTTTTGAGCAGATCGAATTCAACATCCGAATCCACAGTGATACGAATCGGATTTTGTGGCAAAGCATCACCCGCCACTTTGCCTTTCACCGTTAACCCATCAACAATGACTTTTTCAATGTTCTGATCGACCATTAAGTTACCCATGGTGACGATGTTCGCATCAATATCCGACGCACGTCCTTTAACCGCGACTTGGAATGCGCCGCGTTGGCCTAGCCTAAATGAAGATAAACCAAGGGTGATAGACTCAAGATTGAGATCCTTACCTTTTAGCGGTGTCGCTAAGGCTAAGTTTTGAATAATAAACGTCGATAAATCACTTTGTAGCATTGCTTTGGTGGTGCTGGTGATATCGAATTGATTGCCGGCCACTTGCCCTTCAGCCAATAGAGAGATATTTGACCATGCGTCCAACTTAAAGTTATCTACTTTCACTTCAAAGCTGTCTATATCCACGTCGGGTTGAGAAAAGCTCCCTTCCAGCACAACGTCTCTAACTTGATAGTCAGTAAAGCGCGCATCTGTTTTCGCCTCGGCTTTACCCGATAGCGCAAATTTTTGCTGATTATTCACCCCAGAGAAACTAAATGTCATCGGCGTCCATTGATCAAATTTAAAGCTAGATACTTTTAAGTTCACTTTTTCCAATTTGGTATAGAGCTGATTTTTATCGTCTTTGATCTCTAGCTGTGCATTTTTGATGTTTGCACCTTTTAAAGAGATAACCCACGGGGTGCTATTTTGGTCTGTAGCTGAGGTTGTAGGGTCTTGCTTTGAAGAGTCTGGCGGTGTGGTTTGTGTGTCTTGTTCAGTAGAGTCTGTACTTGCGGTCAATGCGTCTAAATTACTGCTGCCATCGGCGCGGGTTTCAATATATATATGCGCCCCCGATAACGTCACATTGCCCACTTGTAATTCTTTGCTAAGTAAAGGAAGTACCGAAATGTCTAATGCGACTTCATCTACCTTCACCATATTGGGCGAACCAAAACCTTCGGGGTTACTTAACGTCGTCTTACCTAACGAGAAGCCTATCGAAGGAAAAAACTGCCAACCTATGTCCCCTTCAATGGCTAGATCAAGATTCGTTTGCTTTTTAGTTTGCTCGACAAGCATAGGTTTAAACTGATTTGGATCGACAAACACAAGTAGCGCTACGACCGCTAACACCACCAAAATAATAGGGGTGACAATAAATAGTGAAAGCTTCTTCATCTTTTCTTCCCTGTAACCTAATTGACTCAGCATTTGTCCATAACGTAAACGCCAAACACAAAAAATGGCACCTCTGTGCCATTTAATTCTTAACCATAATCTGGCGCTTGTATGTAGACAGCCAAAATAATTTTTTAAAACTGACAGCTACTAACTAAATTACTAAGATTTCAGTAATTTAGCAATATGCGCTTTTAACACATCAATCGCTATTCGGTTTTTCCCGCCACGTGGGACAATGATGTCGGCATACTGTTTCGAAGGTTCAATAAACTGTAAAAACATTGGGCGTACTGTTTTTTGGTATTGATCAAGCACAGAGTCCATTGTACGTCCACGCTCTTCTACATCACGCTTAACACGGCGCAGTAAACAAATATCCAGCGGTGTATCCATAAATACACTCGCATGCATAAGATCGCGCAATCGCTGATCGGTCAGCAATAAAATGCCTTCAAGAATAATGACCTTTTTCGGGTTCATTGTTTTGGTGTTGCTGGTACGAGTGTGCTCAGTATAACTGTACTCAGGTACTTCAACAGCCTTCCCTTGAACCAGTTGATTTAAATGTTCACACAATAAATCATGATCTAAAGCCTGTGGATGGTCGTAGTTGGTTTTTACACGCTCTTCCATGCTCAAATGACTTTGATCTTTGTAGTATCTGTCTTCCGTGATAACACCGATTTGATCTGGGCCTACCTTAGCACGCAGTTCGTTATATATAGTACTTGCAATCAGGCTCTTACCCGATGCGGATGCACCAGCGATACCGATGATGACACATTGATTATTTTCAGACATTAACTGATCCTAGCAAAACAGATATTAAACTGACCAAATTATAGGGATTGATAAACTTCGATACCAGAAATAAGCTCACAATCTCTCAAGGTTGCACATAAATTGAACGATATGCATCAAATGCCACACACGATTCCCACAATTATGTTACTTCAACAAAACTAATACGCTCAGCTTGCGGCACTCCATACCAAAATAGTCGACTTACGACCTGCTCAGCAAGATCGAAATAGCCCTGTGCTTGCGCAGCTGATTCTGGATTGACCACCGATGGAGTCCCCAAATCGATATCGCGACGAATGTTGGCGTGCAGTGGCAATTGTGCCAACACTGAAATTCCTTTTTCAGTGGCCAATTTAACCGCGCCACCACTACCAAAGATATCTTCATGGGAACCACAATGGCTGCAAATGTGATAACTCATATTTTCGATAATGCCCAATACACCCACGTCTGCTTTTTCAAACATGGCAATCCCTTTCACCGCGTCCGCTAATGCCAAGTCTTGCGGAGTGGTGACCACCAATGCACTGGTGAGGGGGATATCTTGTGATAACGTTAGCTGCAAATCACCCGTTCCTGGTGGCATGTCTATGATCAAATAATCCAGTTCCGGCCACTGTGTTTCTTTTAATAGTTGCATTAATGCTTTTGATGCCATCGGGCCTCGCCACACCGCTGCGTCATCACTAGAGATCAAGTAGCCAATAGATTGAGTAAAAACGCCGTGCGCTTGTAACGGTTTCATCCATTTATTATCAACCACTTCTAACGCTTGCCCTTTTGTTCCAAACATGAGTGGAATGGACGGCCCATAGACATCCGCATCCAGTATGCCTACCTTGGCCCCTTGGGCTGCGATCGCTAACGCCAAATTTGCAGTGGTGGTGGATTTCCCTACCCCACCTTTTGCCGATGTCACTGCAATGATGTTTTTAATTGACGTCAACGTGCTAGGGATTTTACTTTGCAGGGGACGCACACGCGCTGAAACATAAAACGTATATTCTTCCCATCCTTGCGGTGCATCGTTCTCAGATATCCAATGACCTACGGCTTGGGTGAGCGATTCCACCAAAAACGGGATCTCTACATCGATAGTTTTCTCTTTGTGACCCACAGTGACCACGCCCTGAGTTGCGGCCCATTGACTGGTTAAAAGTGGATGCTGAAACTGATTCAACCAAGTGTGTATGTCGTTATTCATCAATACGTCCTTTTGCTAATATGCATACATATTAGCGTTATTGTTGGCTCCGTTTAACCCATGAGTGAAAATGACCAGAAATAACCGGGGCAATTTAACAAAAATGCGACCAATATCCGCCCACTGCGCGAGTTGCAAAATAAAGTCAGTGTGATTTATCAGCGAGATCCTTTTCGTTACCGCTAGCTTACGGTAATATTAGCGGCTAGAAATTTATCCTATCTGCGAAAAGTTAAGTATGACTACTGAATTAAGAAAAATGCTCGTCACTTGTGCACTACCCTATGCCAATGGTTCTATCCATTTAGGTCATATGCTAGAGCACATCCAAGCTGATATCTGGGTGCGTTACCAACGCCTACGCGGTAACACAGTAAACTTTGTTTGTGCTGATGATGCCCACGGTACGCCAATCATGCTTAAATCTCAGCAGATGGGAATTACACCAGAAGAAATGATTGCTGGTGTCAGTGAAGAACACCAAAAAGATTTTGCCGGTTTTGACATTAGCTTTGATAACTATCACAGCACCCACAGTGAAGAAAACCGCGAACTGGCTTCAAGCATCTACCTAGAACTGAAAAAAAATGGCTTTATTTCTAGCCGCACTATTTCTCAGTTGTTTGATCCTGAAAAAGAAATGTTCTTGCCAGATCGCTTTGTAAAAGGCACTTGCCCGAAATGTAAATCAGAAGACCAATACGGTGATAACTGCGATAACTGTGGGGAAACTTACAGCCCAACAGAGCTTATCAACCCTAAATCTGCGGTTTCTGGTGCGACTCCGGTAATGAAAGATTCTGAGCACTTCTTCTTTGACTTGCCACAACTTGAAAGCATGCTAAAAGAGTGGACTCGCTCTGGTTCACTGCAAAGTGAAACGGCTAACAAGATGCAAGAATGGTTTGAATCTGGGCTGCAACAATGGGATATCTCTCGTGATGCTCCTTACTTTGGTTTTGAAATCCCTGGAGAGAAAAACAAATTCTTCTACGTGTGGCTAGATGCACCTGTAGGTTACATGGCGTCGTTCAAAAACCTATGTGGCAAACGTGACGACCTTGACTTTGATGAATACTGGAAAAAAGACAGCACTACTGAGCTTTATCACTTCATCGGTAAAGATATCGTGTACTTCCACAGCCTATTCTGGCCTGCAATGCTTGAAGGCGCGGGTTACCGTAAGCCTAACAACATTTTTGTACACGGCTATGTCACTGTTAATGGCGCGAAAATGTCTAAATCAAAAGGCACGTTCATCAAGGCCAGCACTTATCTAAATCACCTAGACCCAGAATGTCTACGCTACTACTACGCCGCGAAACTCAACAGCCGTATTGATGATCTTGATTTAAATCTAGAAGACTTCACTCAGCGCGTAAACTCTGATGTAGTAAACAAAATTGTTAACCTTGCCTCTCGTAACGCAGGTTTCATTACTAAGCGTTTTGCAGGTCAACTCTCTACAGAATTTGCAGAGCCTGCTCTATATCAAGAGTTTGCAGATGCCGCTGAACGTATTGCTGAGCTTTACGAAACTCGTGAATTTAGCCGCGCGATTCGTGAAATCACCGCTCTTGCCGATAAAGCAAACCAATACGTTGATGAGAAAGCCCCTTGGGTTGTGGCAAAACAAGAAGGTCAAGATCAAGCACTACAAGACATCTGTTCGGTTGGTATTAACTTGTTCCGCGTACTGATGACTTACTTGAAACCAGTGATGCCTGAGTTAGCAGAGCGCACCGAAGCCTTCTTAAACCAAGAATTGACTTGGGATGGCGTAGCAACTCCATTGACCAACCATGAAATCAGCAAGTTCAAAGCACTGTTTAATCGAGTTGACCCGAAAAAAGTTGAAGCTATGGTAGAAGCGTCAAAAGAAGATGCAGCGGCCGAAGCAGCAGCGAAGGAAAAAGCCGAGCAAGCGAAAACCGAAACTGAGCTAAGCAAAGAGCCAATTGCTGACGAAATCGAATTTGATGATTTTGCGAAAGTCGATTTGCGTATCGCGAAGATTGTTGAGTGTGAATCTGTGCCAAAAGCAAATAAATTACTAAGACTGGTATTGGACTTAGGGGGCGAAACTCGTCAGGTATTTGCTGGCATTAAATCGGCTTATAACCCTGAAGATTTGATTGGTAAACATACCGTAATGGTTGCCAACCTTAAACCTCGTAAAATGAAGTTTGGTATGTCGGAAGGCATGGTGTTAGCGGCAGGCCCTGGCGGTAAAGATCTTTGGATTTTAGAGCCACACGAAGGCGCACAACCTGGTATGCGCGTAATGTAACCCATTACTGCTACTGAATATAAAAATACCGGCTTTCAATGAGCCGGTATTTTTTTATCTCTTTATTTTCCAATTAGTCTATTTATCACTAACCTTCAATAAGCTTCATCAACAATACCCCATCATACAGAGCCTGCTTAACCAAAGCAGCGCCCGGCATCGTAGCATTTTTAATAAATCGACTCGGTGAAATCTCCAAATCTTTACGATAGATAGGTAACGTTTGTTCCTCTAAGCAACTTTGTATCTGTGGGATAATAATGCCCTTAGACACATTAATATCCCCCCCAATGAGTACTCTTTCAGGGTTAAACATATTCACCACAAGTGAGACCGCGTAACCTAAGTGCTTACCTAAATTTTGAATGATGTTAAGTGCAATAGGATCACCCTGATTGGCGGCCATACAGATATTGATCACCGACAGTGACTCTAAGTTTAAGCAGGTCTCTTCCCCTGATTCTATCGCTTCAGTGGCTTGGCGAATAAGCGCACTAGAGCTAACCAGTGTTTCTAAACAGCCACGATTGCCACAATGACAAAGATGGCCATTGGGATCGATTTGTAAGTGCCCAAGCTCACCCACATTCCCTAATCGGCCTTGTAGCACCTGATCTTCTAAAATAATACCTGCGCCAATACCATTATGTACTGAGATAAGCACAGAGTTTTTATTTTGCTGTGAGTTACCAAATAACTTTTCAGCCAGCGCCCAAGCACGAGTGTCATTGGCAATAAAGACAGGTAAGCCCGTCGCTTTATAAATAGCAGGGCCTAATTCTAGGTATTTCACATCATAATGAGGCATTTGCAAAACCAGACCACTTTCAGAATGGACAAGCCCTGGCAAAGTAATCGCTAGGCTGGTTATACGCTCAAGGATATCGGATTTTTCTTCAAAGAATTGATAAATCTCTTTGAGTAGACGCGCTAGCACGGCATCTTGATCGCGCTCTTCTATATCAATGTATTTTTCAGAGATGATTTCGCCACTGAGTTCATGCAGTGCAATAGTTAAGTAGCCACGCCCAAGCCTAAGGGACAAAAACTGCCAACCTTCATTATTGGTCTGTAGGCCCACCGCTGGACGACCTCGGCTAGTCGCTTCTTGTACCACGGTTTCGTGAATCAAATGTGCTTCAATCAATTCACGAGAAATCTTAGTGATACTTGCTGGAGCAAGACCACTCAACTTAGAGAGATCAATTCGAGAAATAGGACCAAACTGATCAATCAGCTGATACACCTTACCGGCGTTTATCTGTTTAATATGATCAATGTGACTTGGTTGTGCGGTATACATGAGAGTCTCCCTAATCTAGAGACTCTATTATTTTACAGGGTGAAGTAAATGTGAAGTGTTGTGTATATATGTCGTGAGGCGCCTCACTTATTTGTAATCAATTATTACTAAAAAGGCTCAGATTTTTCCTTGCAGTGCATTGCCAATAGGTTTTGATACTCACTCACAAAACGATAGCCCGCATTTAATCCTTGTTGATAATCAAACAATAACTCATCGGGGTTGCTCATCAATGATGAACTTCGTAACGGTTGATCAGGAATAATTTGTAAGACAAAACAATCTTCGGGAGGTGCCGCGATAAACTCCTGAGTCAACGCATAGGTTTGATAATGCACCATGATCATATCCGCAAGCCCGGCATCAAGGCGGTTCCCTAATAAGTGCGATAACCGATACACATTATCGGCCCCAAACAGCCAACGACCACCATTGAGCAAATCTAAATGTTGTTTCGTTATATCGGTGCGATTTTGCAGTAATCGCTCCTCAATAAACTCATCAACACTTTTTTTACCTTTGTCTATCTGCTCACTCCAAAAACTTTGGATATGATCTATAGGGCTCTTATACCACACCGCTTTGTCAATGGGCTCTAGCGGTTCGTCACTTACGGTAGGTTCTGGATATTCGGTGCGTATCACTATGATGGTTCTTGCTTCCCTTCTCCAAGCCTCTTGTACAGGGATAGAGGCCGATACTCCTCCATCAACAAATGCCTTACCCGATATTTCAATGGGCCTTGAGACCAAGTTGGGAATTGCGCAGGTGGCTCTGATGACATCAAACCAATTATTGCCCAATAACGGTAAGTAATGATCTTGAAAGTTATCGGCTCGCGTGACCGCAGCGTACGCCCCACGGTCTTTTAGGACACTGAGTCCCATATCAATATCCAGTTTATAGGGAGCAGAACAAATTTGGTTCAGTGCCCAATCAAGGCCGATATAGTGCTTTTGCCGGATAAAACTGAATAAATTGAAGAAACGATCATCAGTCGTAAGATCAAGTAGAAATGACTTTCCTAAGCCAGGTTGTCGGCATAGATAGGCGCAAAGATTAAGAGCGCCTGCTGACGTGCCATAAAACTCATCAAAAGGGTCGAAATTAGAATACAGAAATGCATCTAATACGCCTGCGGTAAATACACTTCTTTGTCCTCCGCCCTGCGCTACTAGCGCACTCTTCCCTCCTATATATTGGGCTAACAATTCAGGATTATATGCTGTGCCGCTACTCCAAATTAAGCCACTGTTGGACATCCAATTAGCACCTGCTAACGATCAGCTAAAAATTGCCACTAAACCATAGGCAAGTAGTAAGGCAAGGCTGGTTACAACCACCACTAGGGTAAACTTCAATTCCGTATTCATTAGTCACCTTTTTATCTATTGATACGCATCTGTTATTGGCAGTAAAATCCCGATGCTACATTTAGTATTAGCACCCGAACATACCTTGCTCAAGACTTTGCGAAAACCCGTGCAGAATTATGTAGTTACTGTCACAATTACTCTACAATAATAGTAAGCCATATTTTCTCTTCTATAGAAGTAGTAGCAGATTGAGCCACGATGCCTCTAGATCGACAAGGACGACACACCATGAATAAAAGATGCCTATCCCTATTAATAGTAGCGTGCAGTTACTCGGCCGCATCCCAAGCAGACATTTATATCACTCCGATGGTTGGCTATGGTATGGGAGGATCGTTAGATTCAGATAGCGATGAAAGTTTTGATATCGACAGAAACGTCAACTACAACCTTGCTATTGAAACCAATGTGGACAAAGGTCGACTGGGTCTACTGTATTCTGAGCAGCAATCGAGCATAGATAAACTGGACGTAGACACGACGTTACGTTATTTGCATTTTCAAAGTGCGGTCTACTATCCTGTCGATAATTGGAACTCGTACCTAGGTTTAGGCTTGGGTGGTACACAAATTGATATTCAAGGCGCGGATACGGAATACAAGTTCTCGTTGGGTGTCTACGGCGGAGTAGAATACAAGATAACCAAGTACTTTGCTCTGCAAGGGCAGCTGCGTTACATGGGGACGCTAGTCGATAGCGAGTCTTTGACACTTTGTGATTCCAGCGCATCAGGAAGCAACTGTAAAGTGGCTTTCTCGGGTAATTGGATGAATCAACTGCAAGCCAATGTAGGCTTCACGATTAGCTTCTAGCTCTATATATGCACAAAAAAAGCATATAAAATCACCATAAAATGTTAAGAGCCGAAAGATTACTGGTTTTTCGCTCTTAACCGTTCAATTAGTTATTTCAACTACTCAATCAACCAAAAACACATTAATTGGGTGAATATTTACAAATATTCAGTGAGATAGTTCAGAATATTTCGATTTTCCAGAAAAAATGAGATCTTCATTCTTGAAATTCCATTTTATTTTATCTTGCCAGACAGAATATCTCACGGTAATCTCCCTTTATCACTCAGAATATTCCTCTACTTTTAGAGTCTGAGTAACAAAAAACACAACATAAAACACCTATTTAACAACTAAGAATCAGAGTAAACCACTAGATAGAAAGTAAATTACAGTCTTTCGGTTTACAACTAGCACTAAAAGCAGAGAAAGAGACTCTCACTCTAAAATTAAGCTATGTCATTCTTACAAAATCGCTACAAGGAGTAGTTATGAAACGAGAACAATGGGGTTCCCGTACAGGATTTATTTTGGCCGCAGTAGGCTCAGCAATCGGTCTAGGCAATATATGGCGATTCCCATATATGGCATATGAAAACGGCGGTGGCGCATTCTTTATCCCTTACATTTTTGCCATGCTGACAGCCGGTATTCCATTTATGATTATGGAATTCAAATTAGGTCAAAAATACCGTGGTTCTGCACCTGCAGCACTTAAAGCCGTTAACCCTAAATTTGAGTGGTTAGGCTGGTTCCAAGTTGGTATTGCTGCATGTATCGCGGTTTATTACGTAGCCGTTATTGGTTGGTCTATTTCATACCTTGGTATGTCATTCCACCAAGGTTGGGGCTCTGATACCAACGCATTTTTCTTTAGCCAATACCTAAATCTAGGTGACAACTCACCGTCTAACTTAGGTTCTATTCAATGGAAAATTGCCGGTACTATGCTTCTGGCATGGGCGATTACTTACGCTGCTATCGTAGGTGGTGTTAAGTCTGGTATTGAGCGTGCTGCAAAAATCATGATGCCTGTATTGTTTATCATGGTGATTGTACTTATCGTCCGCATGGTTTTCCTACCAGGCGCGTTGAACGGTGTGAACTACCTGTTTGAACCAGACTTTAGCAAAATCATGGATATGAAAGTTTGGGCTGCAGCATACGGCCAGATCTTCTTTACCCTAAGTATCGGTTTTGCCATCATGCTCGCGTACTCAAGCTACTTGCCTGAGAAATCAGATATCAACAACAACGCCTTTATGACGGTATTGATTAACTGTGGTTTCTCAATCCTAGCGGGTATCATGATCTTCTCTGTGCTTGGCTTTATGGCTCATCAGCAGGGTAAAGAACTGACTGATGTTGTTTCAGCGGGTGTCGGTCTTGCCTTTGTTACTTTGCCAGCAGCAATTAACGAACTACCAGCGCCATACATTCTTGGCCCACTGTTGTTCCTTGCGCTGACTATCGCAGGTCTAAGTTCTCATATTTCAATCATTGAAGCGGTAACATCTGCAATCATTGATAAATTTAAGGTTGGTCGTAAGAAAGCGGCAACTCTAGTTTGTGGTATCGGTGCAATTGTTTCTCTGGCATTTGCGACAAACGGCGGTTTATTACTGCTTGATTTGGTCGATTACTTTACCAACCAAATTGGTATCGTTCTAAGCTGCTTCATTGAAGTACTGCTTATCGTCTGGGTGGTTAAAGCGGCAACGATTCGTAACTATGTTAACTCTGTATCAGATTTCAAAATTGGCATTTGGTATGACCTTTGTCTGAAAGTAGTAAGCCCTGCAATTCTAGCGATTACTCTTTTCAATACATTGAAAACCACACTAACAGATGGCTACGGCGGTTACGCACAATCTGATCTACTGATGTTAGGTTGGGGACTATTGGCTCTACTTATCGTTATCGGTGTTGCAATCAACGTACTAAGCAAGAAGGAAGCGTAATTATGACTACTAGCGCAATCATTATGATGGTTCTTGGTCTTGGGATTACTTGGGGTGGCGCAGCTATCTGTATCCGTAAGGCAATGAAGAAACAACAATAAGCATAGTTAGCTATGTATAAGAGCCGAGCCTTAGTGCTCGGCTTTTTATTACTTACTACTTATCAATGCCTGTTGTAGTCACTTATACCAATCACACTAAGTAAGTGATCAGAAATAGCGTGTTAAAAAATTAGGCAATAAAAAACCGACCCTTGAGGCCGGTTACGAGAACGAAAATTAATAATATATGCGATTCATTCTTTATCGCTAGAAACGGTATGTAACACCAATACCCGCGCCAAACTGTAATCTGGACTTTTGTTGCAATTGCCACTCTGGGTTGATATGCCCATAAGCATTCCAATTCGGTGCAAAATTCCAATCTAAGCCAAGCGGCACACGCAGACCAAAATCGTCGTTCCACTCATACCATGCACCAGCGCCTACAAACCAAGTAAAAGGAATATCATCACTAAAGCTGCCTTTAGAAAAATGATAATCGAATGCCATGCCGTCGTTCCCTACCGATAAGTTATATCGGTCTTCAAAATTGACGACAACACTCAGCCCCTGATCTAATCCCATACCTAACTTTACAGCACTGCCATTAGAAGTCGCAGCTTTAGCTGCTCCCACGTAAGTTGCTAGCCCGGTAAGCACAACAGTAACTAACGCTAACTTCCCAAGATTCACTTTAAACTCCTCACCCGTATGCAACTCAGGCTATATTACCCTGATTTTTTGCCCTTTTGTCAGTAAAAAAACATGAAATGTGTTGAAGTGCGTTTTGTAACACATTTTTTGGTTCTAGCGAACAATGGTTATTGTATTACTTAGCACTATCTTGATGTATGAACTAACAACCGACATCAAAAAAGTCGACTGCGCATTCAAAAAAAAAGGCCAGAGCATATTTATGCCCTAGCCTTTTTATTGAGTTAGATTAAGTGCTTATCCGTTGTTACGAATCCACTCATCCATATCCGTCTTAAGGTTATCTGACTTAGTACCAAAAATCGCTTGCACACCACCAGAAACCACGACAACACCTGCCGCACCTAACTGTTTCAGTTTGTCTTGATCAACATTCTCCGTGTCGGCAACCGCAACACGTAAACGAGTAATACATGCATCTAGACCCGTGATATTATTTTTGCCACCGAACGCTGCAACCAGTTCACCCGCAAGCTCTGTACCAGTAATTGCTTCACCCTCTTCTTCAGTCTCGTCTTCACGACCTGGAGTTTTAAGGTCCATAGCCAGAATCACTGTACGGAATACAAAGTAATAAATAGCCGCATAACCAATACCCACAGCCACCATTAGGCCCATTTTCTGAGCATGACCAGACAACACTAGGAAATCAATCAAACCGTGTGAGAAAGACGTACCGTGAACAAAGCCAAGGGTATTTGATACTACGTATGCAGAACCCGCTAGTAGTGCATGGATACCGTACAATACTGGAGCAACAAACAAGAATGAGAATTCAATCGGCTCAGTAATACCCGTCAAGAAAGAAGTTAACGCCGCTGACAACATGATGCCCATGACTTTCGTTCTGTTCTCAGGTTTAGCACAATGCGCCATTGCAATAGCCGCTGCCGGTAAACCGAACATTTTGAACATGTAGCCACCCGCAAGCTGACCAAAACCATGACCTGCTGCGCGAGACGCATCATCTGCGACTAAGTAACACGTTAAAATTCCGTGCTGCGTTTCACCTGAGGCATTAACACAGTTACCTGCTTCGAAGAAGAACGGTACGTTCCATACATGGTGTAGGCCAAATGGAATCAATGAACGTTCGATAACGCCGTAAATACCAAATGCTAATTGTGGGTTCTGATTGGCTGCCCAGTGTGAGAACCATGAAATAGCACCACCAATTGGAGGCCATACAAAAGAAAGAAGAATACCCAACACAATAGCCGCAAAACCAGTGATGATAGGTACTGCACGTTTACCGGCGAAGAAACCGAGATATTCAGGAAGCTGAATGCGATAAAAGCGTTTAAATGCCCATGCAGACAAAGCACCGATTAAGATACCACCAAGTACCCCAGTATTGATGGGATCACTAAGACCCAACACATCTGACATCACCTTCAACGTTGCGGCCATAATGCCGTAACCCACAATGGATGCTAGACCTGCTACACCATCGTTATTGGTAAAACCAAGTGCGACACCAACCGCAAACAACAGTGGCATTTGATCAAATACAGACCCACCCGCTTTCTCCATTAAAGAAGAAACCACAGCTGGAATAAAGCTTAAGTCGGCTGCACCCACACCAAGTAGGATACCTGCAACTGGCAGTACGGATACTGGCAGCATCAGTGATTTACCGACTTTCTGCAAACTAGCAAAAAGATTTTTAAACATGTTCATGCTCCTGATATTTATTAGTATTTTTAAGGTTTATCGACTTACCCCCGCAGTCAAAATGATAAACCTTACTCTCGAAATACAATCGAACTCGACTCTATTTTTCGTCTCTAAATATATAGATATGCCCTGTAAGTTTCTTCACCTCACAAAATACAAGTTGCTAAAAGTGGCTATGGATCACATTTGCATTGCTCTTAAAAATGTCACACAAACCAACCTAAGCCACTGAATTTATAACGAAAAACACAGACAACACTTAAAAATAATTTTGCTGCCGTGTAGATATCACTTATTTTTTAAACAGAAATTATCCTACTTCATCTCTGTGACACAGATTTTCAACACAAATAATAACTGGCAACATAATCAGTAAAAATATCTCAGAGCGGAGCACTTTTCAATCTTCAGTAGTAGTTCCAACCAAAAACTAATTTAGCGGCTCAAAAAAAGATCCGAGAAATTTTGTGTCGTTTTACTTGCGACCTCTCCTAACGAGATCCCTTTTAGCTGAGCAATATAGCTTGCCACTTCAACCACATACGCAGGCTGATTTTCACTACCTCTGTGCGGTACAGGCGCTAAATACGGAGAATCTGTCTCTATAAGCAAACGTTCAAGGGGCAGCGTTTTGACCACCTCTTTGAGCTCTGTTGCTTGGCGAAAAGTAACGATCCCCGAAATGGAAATATAAAAACCCAGCTCCATTGCGGCCTCTGCAAACGCGCGATCTTCAGTAAAACAATGAATCACGCCACCACAACGTTCTGCATGTCCATTTCTGAGTATAGACAAAGTCTCAGAACGAGCTAGTCTAGTGTGGATAATCAATGGTTTATTTACATCGACCGCCAATTCTACCTGTTGCTCGAATCGCTCAATTTGCAGAGCTTTTGTCTCGGGTTTGTAATGAAAATCCAACCCCGTTTCGCCAATCGCAACCACTTTGTCCTGCTTAGCAAAAGCGCTCAACTGTGCTAAATCAAAATCACTTTCAACATCGAGAGGATGTACGCCTGCTGATGCATGTACTTGAGGGAACGGAGCAATCAACTCCATCATCTTTGGGAACGCCTCTAACGTTACTCCGACAGAAAGTAACTGCTTTACATTAGCTTGCTCTGCTTTGGCTACAACATCGGCCACATTGGTATGTAAGTCTTGATAGTTCAATTTATCAAGATGGCAATGGGAATCTACAAACATATAACACCTATAAAAAAACGCGCATTAAGCGCGCTAAAAACATTCATTAATACCAATCACACTAAGTCAATGATCCGTTATTGAGTACGGTTGGTATAAAACGCCTCTTGTAAACTAAGAGGTCTTCGACTCTATTAACCACTGACTCAATAGCAATTCTTTATTCAGTCCGGTATGGATCGTCAATTGTTCTATCAATTTAGCTAAGCGACGAGACATATCAAACGCAACGGAATAATCCACTAGCGACTGTAAGCGCTTTAATCCACGATGATTATCGACCGTTGCTTGCGGTACAAAGAACCCTTTTTGCAGCTCAATTAGCGCCAATGAGAGTTGATTAAGTTTGATCAACGTCTGAGTTGCGCAAGCATCCACAAATGATTTAGGTAAACTAAACTCCAGCTCTAAAAAGTCAGCCAGTGCAGTAATTGTGGCATCAAATTCCACATTCTGCTTTTTCTCAATAAACTCTTTCAGTGTCAGCGGCGCGCCAAGACAGACTTGATAATACAGCTCAGGCACTTGATGGATGTTATTTTCTGCTAACCAAAGCTGATAGAGCTTCAGGTCTGGCGTTGGTATATGCCACTGCTGACAACGGCTTTTAATCGTCGGTAATAATCGGTGGGGAGCATGGCTTCTTAAAATAAACACACAACTGCTTGGCGGGGTCTCTAGAGTTTTGAGTAAGGCATTCATCGCCTGCTCTGTCATCGCTTCAGCAGGTTCAATGACAATCACTCTTTTACCGCCAAGTTGAGATGACTCAAGTGCATAGCGATTCCCTTCACGAATTTGATCCACTGAAATAGAACTTTTACCTTCAAGGGGCGTAATTCGATGAAAATCGGGATGAGTATCGGCTTGGAACAATTCACAGCTATGACAAAAGCCGCACGCCTCAACGTCGCTATTGTTGCACAGCTGTACTTTAACCAATGCGTTGATGATTGAGTCTTCACCTAAGCCTTGCGTTGCACTAAAGAGCAAAGCACCGGGCAATACCCTTTGTTCTAGACTCGATTGCAACTGTTTCCACGTTTCTTGCAACCAAGGGTATTGAACATTATTCATCGCTATTGTTTTCCTAACCACTGTTGCAGTGCTGATTCAATGTCAGAGGCGACTTGCTCTATCGCTTGCCCTGCATTAATCACCACAATTGACTCGTCGGCAGCAGCCAATTCTAAATATCGCGCGCGGGCTCGTTCAAAAAACGAAATGTCCATTTTTTCGATGCGATCAAGCTCACCTCGACCGCGAGCTCTCTCTAAACCTAAACTTGGTTCAATATCCATATATAAGGTCAAGTCTGGCTTAAACTCGCCTAGGCTAATTTGTTTTAACGACTGCATGGTAGCCGCACAAATTTGTCGACCGCCACCTTGATAAGCTTGTGAAGACAGATCGTGACGATCGCCCACCACCCAATGCCCTTTAGAGAGCGCTGGTTTAATCACTGTTTCAACCAACTGAACTCGCGCGCCATAAATTAGCAATAACTCGGTGGTGTCATGCAATGGTTCAGACTCATGCTCTTCTTTAACCAAAGCGCGCATTTTTTCAGCAAGTGGCGTACCGCCGGGCTCTCTGGTCGAAACGATATCTTGAATGCCAGCGCCTTTAAGCTGCGACATGATCTTAGCAATTGCCGTGCTTTTACCTGCACCTTCCAAGCCCTCAATGACGATGAATTTACCTTGCTTCATTATTGTTGAGCCCTTAATTTTCTTAAATATGCTTGTACAGCGCGATTGTGATCTTTTAGGTTCTTAGAAAAGACATGTCCACCATGACCACTGGCGACGAAATAGAGATAGTTGCTGTCGTCAGGGTTGACGGCGGCGGCGATGGCCTCTTCACCCACCATGGCGATAGGAGTCGGAGTCAGTCCATAAATGGTGTAAGTATTGTAAGGGGTTGGCGTTCGTAAATCTCGCTTACGAATATTGCCATCGTAATTCTCGCCCATACCATAAATGACTGTTGGATCGGTTTGCAGGCGCATACCGATTTTTAAGCGATTGACGAATACAGAAGAGACTAAAGGGCGCTCTTCCGGAACCGCTGTTTCTTTTTCAATAATCGATGCGAGCGTCAATGCTTGATAAGGGGTTTTTAGCGGTAAATCGTCTTGTCGCTGCGCCCAATATTCATTTAACACTTTGTTCAGCTGTTTATGAGCACGCTGCATGACATCCAGATCAGACATCCCTACCGTATAGCGGTAAGTTTCCGCTAAGAACAAGCCTTCTAACTTTTCTCGATCAATATTTAATGCCTGAGCAATGTCAGCTTCTGTCATATTTTTGGTGCTATGTATTAAATGAGGCGCTTTATCAAATTGCGCTCTCCAATCTTTAAACGTGCTACCTTCGACAAAAGTAATGCTAAATTCAATCTGAGAGCCATTTACCAAGCTAACCAACGCTTGTTGCAACGTTTGGCTTGGTTGGAGTTCAAATGTGCCCGCTTTGACCTTGGTCAACTCAGGATGAGCACGACTTGCTAAACGTGAAAACTCACTCGCGTCTACCCATTGGCTATTTTCAAATTGACGTAATAACGAATTAAATGAAGTGCCAGACTTAATAGTAATTAACGTTGGCTCCTCTATCTGCAATGGTTGATTCATGTAGCTATTCAGTTGATTCCATACATAAAATAGACCAGCACTGGCTAACACAACGAACAAAACACATAGGGTTATTATTTTTTTAAGCACTATTAATCCTCTCCTGGAAATCGCGTGTCATTATACCGATAGCAAAACATTTTTGGGTGATTTTTATAATAGGTGCAACGCCCAATATGGAATTACACATAAACACTTCGTCTGCGTCTAACAAATGCTCTATGTTAAAGTTTTTTGATAGAACAGAAATGCCACGCTGAGCCGCATCTTCAAGTATCCAACGTCGCGCTACACCTGCAACGCCGCTGCTAGTGATGCTTGGGGTATATAACTGACCTTTCGTGACCCAAAATACATTTGCCATCGTAGTTTCAATAACATGATCATTGAGATCAAGCACTATGCCATCGACATAACCTTGTTGTTCTATATCCGCTTTAACAAGAATTTGCTCTAAACGATTATTGTGCTTATGCCCAGCTAATAATGGATTGATGCCCAGTTTTGGTTTTGCGATTCCTAATTCAACGCCATGAGATTGCCAGTTTCTATAATGCGTAGGATAGGCAAAGTCACTGATGGTCACTTGCGTGTCTTGTACCCCTACTGGGCTATAACCTCGGCCACCGGAACCTCGGCTAACATGCAGTTTAATTCCCGCAACGCCAGCTTTGACCGCCGCCTGTTCCACCCATTGCAAAACCAAAGACCAATCTGGTTGAGTGATTTGCAATACGCTTAAACAGGCTTGCATTCTCGCCAGATGTGCAGCCCAGTGCTGCGGCTTGCCCTCTAACGTTCTGATGGTGGTAAAGGCACCATCGCCGTAATTGAAGCTTCTATCACTAACCGGAACCGTATCCTTAACGACACCATTTATCCAATACATGCTTGATTCCAAAGATCATCGACAATAAAAAAGGCCAGAGCCAGTTTCATTTGAAACTGAGTCTGACCTCAACATTTTAACCAATTATAGGTTGCTACGATAATTAAATCTTCTTGAAGATCAATGAACCGTTAGTGCCACCAAAGCCAAATGAATTACATAGAGCGTATTCCATCTCTACATCTTGAGCCACGTTTGGTACTAGGTTAATGCCTAGCGCCTCTGCGCGCTCGTCAATTTCATCAAGGTTGATTGTTGGCGGAACTTTTTGGTCACGAAGCGCCAATGCAGTAATGATAGCTTCAACTGAACCTGCCGCACCTAGTAGGTGACCGATCATAGATTTAGTAGAAGAGACACGTACTTGAGCGGCACCTGCATCACCTAAAGCACGTTTTACGCCTTTAAGTTCTGCTACGTCACCTGCTGGTGTTGAAGTGCCGTGTGCGTTGATGTAGCCAATTTGCTCACCCGTCACACCTGCATCACGCATAGCGGCTTCCATTGCTAGAGCGCCACCTGAACCGTCTTCACTTGGAGAGGTCATGTGATACGCATCGCCACTCATGCCGAAGCCTACAAGTTCACAATAGATTTCTGCACCACGAGCTTTCGCTGATTCGTACTCTTCAAGTACCATCATGCCCGCGCCATCACCTAATACGAAACCATCACGATCTTTGTCCCAAGGACGCGATGCCGCTTGAGGGTTTTCGTTGTTAGTTGATAGAGCTTTCGCTGCACCAAAACCTGCGATACCCATTGGAGTTGACGCTTTTTCAGAGCCACCTGCAACCATTGCATCTGCATCACCGTAAGCAATCATACGAGCCGCATGGCCGATGTTGTGCAAACCTGTAGTACAAGCAGTAGAGATAGCAATGTTAGGACCACGAAGGCCACGCATGATAGAAAGATTACCTGCAACCATGTTTACGATGGTTGATGGAACGAAAAATGGGCTCACTCGACGTGGGCCTTTCGCGTTCATAGTATGGATACCGTTTTCAATTAGACCTAAACCACCGATACCTGAACCAATCGCGACACCTACTCGGCTGCAATTTTCGTCAGTGATTTCTAGGCCAGAATCATCTAGAGCTTGGATACCTGCTGCAATGCCGTATTGGATGAATAAATCCATTTTACGAGCATCTTTTTTAGACATGTACTCTTCGCAGTTAAAGTCTTTGATAAGACCTGCAAAGCGTGTTGAAAATTCGGTGGTGTCAAAGTGTTCGATATTCGAGATACCGCTTTGACCTGATAGCAGGGCTTTCCAAGAAGATTCTACGGTGTTGCCGACCGGTGACAACATACCCATGCCAGTGACAACTACACGACGCTTGGACACGATTTTTACTCCGGGGTTAGATGAATGAGAGATTGAGATACAACGATAAGGAAGCTGTAAAGAATCAGGCGGTCAAAGAAATTAACCGCCTGAGAAGAGAATTACTGAGCGCTAGTTACGTAATCGATAGCAGCTTGAACAGTAGTGATTTTCTCTGCTTCTTCGTCAGGAATCTCTGTGTCGAATTCTTCTTCTAGAGCCATTACTAGCTCAACAGTGTCAAGAGAGTCAGCACCAAGATCGTCAACGAAAGATGCTTCGTTCTTAACTTCAGCTTCATCAACACCTAGTTGTTCAATGATGATTTTTTTTACACGTTCTTCAAGATTGCTCATTTTTTATTTCCTATACATAAGTCGCTGAATGCGATGTTTTGCGTAGTTTATTCAAAAGGTAAAAAGTTGCAAGGGCATCCTTGCTGGTCAAACCACAATTTTTCCATTTACCCGATTTTAATGGCACTTTTGACTTAGATCACGTCAAATAATGCACAAAATTACACCATGTACATGCCGCCATTGACGTGTAATGTTTCACCTGTTATATACGCGGCGTCTGGAGAGGCAAGAAATGCCACAGCAGCTGCGATTTCACGAGGATCACCTAAGCGACCAGCAGGTACAGAAGACAGTGTCGCCGCACGTTGCTCATCGTTTAGTGCTTTTGTCATATCAGTTTCGATAAAACCTGGTGCTACAGTATTGACTGTTACTCCGCGAGAAGCAACCTCACGCGCCATCGATTTAGTAAAACCAATTACGCCAGCCTTAGCGGCTGCGTAGTTTGTTTGTCCAGCGTTGCCCATTGTACCAACAACTGAACCTACATTGATGATTCTGCCGCATCTTTTCTTCATCATGCCACGTAGAACGGCTTTAGACAAACGGAAGATTGAAGTCAGATTGGTATCCATGATATCAGTCCACTCGTCATCTTTCATGCGCATTAGCAAGTTGTCACGAGTAATGCCCGCATTGTTTACCAGGATATCAAGAGGACCAAAATCTGTCGTAATCTGTTTAAGGACCGCTTCAATAGAGGCAGGGTCTGTTACATTTAGTGCCAATCCCTTACCATTCTCGCCTAAGTACTCACTGATAGCCGCCGCACCGTTTTCACTCGTTGCAGTACCGATAACCGTTGCGCCGCGAGCCACTAGTGTCTCAGCGATAGCGCGGCCAATACCACGGCTAGCGCCAGTCACTAATGCGATCTTTCCTTCAAGGTTCATTATTTATTGTCTCCGTTAAGAATCTTATTTCGCAGCTTCTAGTGATGCTGTGTCATTCACTGCTGCAGCCGTTAGGCTTTTCACGATGCGTTTAGTCAAACCCGTCAGCACTTTACCCGGGCCCAACTCAAAGAGTTTCTCTACGCCTTGCTCATGCATGCTCACTACGCCTTCAGTCCAACGTACTGGGCAATAGAGTTGACGTACAAGCGCGTCTTTAATTTTTGCAGGATCGGTTTCGGCAGCAACATCAACGTTGTTGATCACAGGTAGCGATGGTGCATTAAACTCAAGATCTTTCAGTGCTTCAGCCAAACGATCCGCCGCAGGCTTCATCAGTGCACAGTGTGAAGGCACAGACACAGGTAAAGGCAGTGCACGTTTCGCGCCCGCTTCTTTACATAATGCGCCCGCACGCTCTACCGCCGCTTTATTGCCCGCGATAACCACTTGACCTGGAGAGTTAAAGTTCACAGGAGAAACGACTTCGCCTTGCGCTGCTTCTTCACACGCTTTCGCAATCGCGTCATCCGCTAGACCGATAATTGCGTACATTGCGCCAGTACCTGCCGGTACCGCTTCTTGCATTAATTGACCGCGCAGCTCAACCAATTTAATCGCTTGTTTGAAATCGATTACGCCCGCACAAACCAAAGCTGAGTATTCACCTAGGCTATGACCTGCAACCAGTTCAGGAGTGGCAAGGCCTTGCTCATTCCATACACGCCAAATGGCAACAGATGCCGCTAACAATGCAGGTTGAGTGCGGTGAGTTTGGTTTAAATCTTCTACTGGGCCTTCTTGAATCAGTGCCCATAGGTCATAACCTAATACTTCTGATGCTTCAGCAAAGGTTTGTTTAACAACATCAAATTGCTCACCAAGATCGGCTAGCATACCAAGGCTTTGAGAGCCTTGACCTGGAAATACGATTGCAAACTTGCTCATAATTCGTCCTAAATATTTAAAAAGAAGTGCAATGGCACTTCTTTAAATTAATCATTTGCGTTTTGGTTAGAACCTAACCAACGCAGAACCCCAAGTGAAACCACCACCAAAGGCTTCTAGTAACATCAGCTGACCGCGTTTAATTCGGCCATCACGTACCGCCTCATCAAGTGCAGTCGGAACCGTAGCGGCTGAGGTGTTACCATGACGGTCAAGGGTTACCACCACTTGATCCATCGGCATCGACAGCTTTTTAGCGGTCGCAGAGATGATTCTTAGGTTGGCTTGATGTGGTACTAGCCAATCTAAATCCTGTTTCTGTAGGTTGTTGGCTTTCAGCGTATCAGTGACTAAGCGAGAAAGCTGAGTTACCGCTACCTTAAATACTTCATTGCCCGTCATGTGTAGCCATTTATCGACTTCACCACCACGAACTGGCATTTCAAGGCTCAGTAATTCACCGTAACGACCATCCGCGCCAAGATGCGTAGATAAGATGCCTTGTTCTTCACTGGCACCTAATACCACTGCACCTGCGCCGTCACCAAATAAGATAACGGTTGAGCGATCAATTTCATCTACTGATTTTGATAGAGCGTCAGCACCGATAACCAAAATGTTTTTACACATTCCAGAACGGATATGCTGGTCAGCGACCGACAACGCATACACGAAGCCAGTACATGCTGCCGCTATATCAAAAGCAGCACAGCCAGGAATGTCGAGCATTCCTTGAATTTGACACGCAGATGATGGGAAGGCATGACTACCACTGGTAGTGGCAACAATAATAAGATCAAGATCGGCTTTATCGATACCCGCCATCTCAATCGCATTTTTTGCTGCAATAAAGCCCATATCGGCAACGGATTCATCCGGTGCTGAAATACGACGTTCTTTGATACCAGTACGAGCAACAATCCACTCGTCGTCAGTATCAACCATTTTTTCTAAATCTGCATTGGTGCGCACTTGGGAAGGCAGATAGCTGCCTGTGCCTAATATTTTGCTATACATGAAGACTAATTTTGCCTCTCGAGTAAAACGGTTTCCAAACGGTCACTTATACGACTGGGTACTTGACGTTTGACCTCGTGAACTGCCTCTATGATTGCATTGATGATAGCAGTTTTATCCGCACTTCCGTGACTTTTAATGACAATGCCGCGCAATCCTAGCAAACTTGCCCCGTTATACTGGTCGGGGTTCAGTTGTTTTAGCTCAGAAAACAGCTCAGAGAATATAATTTTTGATATCCAAGCTCTAAACTTAGAGGCCAGCATATGATGTTTTAACCTATCTAGGAACAGATTGGCTACCCCTTCAGATGCTTTTAAACAGACATTGCCTACAAATCCATCACAAACAACGACGTCTGCTTCATCTTGTAATAGCTGATCTGCTTCGATAAATCCAATGTAATTAATAGATTCAGTCTTTTGTAGCATTTCAGCACAATCTTTTACCAGATCATTCCCTTTAATATCCTCCTCGCCCACATTTAAAATCGCCACTCGTGGTGAACGATGCAAATGCTCTTCGGCCAAGGCCGAGCCCATCACAGCAAATTGAAACAAAGTGTTCGCATTGACCGAGACATTCGCCCCAAGATCAAGTAGCCATACTTTTTCCCCGTTGCGTGTTGGCAATGCCGAAACCAGTGCAGGTCGTTCGATACCCGGCAAAAGTTTTAGGCGATAGCGAGATAACCCCATTAAGGCACCCGTATTACCACCACTGACACAGGCTTGTGCGGTCTGCTCTTCAACCAGATCGATTGCGCGACGCATAGAGGTACCTGCGCTACGGCGCATAACGGATGAGGGTTTATCGGTGTCTGCAATCACTCGATCAGTATGTTCGATGTGAATGCGGTCATTGGGGTAAGATCCCAATGTAGAGAGGTGGGGAATGAGGACGGATTCGTCACCCACTAAAATAACTTTTAGCTCTGGAAAAATAGACAATGCCTGCACGGCGGCAGGCACTGTAATATGGGGACCGAAATCCCCACCCATTGCATCCAGTGCAACGGTAATCGTTCGCAAAAAGTAACCTTACTTATTGATTACTTTTTTGCCACGGTAGTAACCTTCAGCAGTCACGTTGTGACGTAGGTGAGTTTCACCTGAAGTTGCGTCTACAGATAGTGCAGCTGTAGTTAGCGCATCGTGTGAACGACGCATGCCACGCATTGAACGTGATTTTTTGCTCTTTTGTACGGCCATTGACCCTACTCCTTTGTCTTTGCTTTTAAGCTTTTTAAAACTTCGAACGGGTTTGGTTTCTCTTCCTCAATTTCTTCAGGAATGTCACCAAAAACCAAGTTATGTGTATTTACGCTACATTCAGATACATCATGCATTGCTACTTGAGGTAAGTTTAGAATGAACTCGTCTTCAACTAACTGTATGAGATCGCATTCACCGTACTCGTTCAGATCTACCAAATCGTACTCTTCCGGGGCTTCCTCTTCGGTCTTTTCACCCTTATTAGGGGTATAGACGAATTGGACTTCACAATAATGTGTGAAGTTCTCATTGCAGCGTTGACACTCTAAATCGACTTCGACGTTAGCTTTACCAGAGATAACGACCAATCGTTGTTCATCTAAGTCAAATGACAATGTGACTTCTGCGTTGCGTTTTACGCCTTCGACCGACTCGGCCAAGCGCTTGAGCAGACTGACTTGGATAATGCCATCATAGTCTAGTCGTTTCTGAGCTGCTTTACTCGGGTCAACCGTTCGCGGTATTTTTACCTTTTGCATAGGGCGCGAATATTATCTCTCAAATCAAATTTAGTCAAAGGAAAACAGAAAAAACTTACTCAATTTTTGTACGTCGATTATTCTATGCCAAACAATTCAAACATCGAACTGGAATTCATGAACGAATATCAAATTGTATTAGCCTCGACATCCCCTTATCGAGCAGAGATTCTGCGTAAATTATCGGTTTCTTTTATACAAGTCAGCCCTGACTTTGACGAAACGGCTCTAGATAATGAATTACCTGAGCAGCTTGTCGCAAGACTGGCTGAAGGAAAAGCCAAGTCTTGTACTCTTCCTGATGGTCAGCACCTAGTGATTGGCTCTGACCAAGTTTGTGTGGTTAATGGTCGCATTGTGGGTAAACCGCATACCACAGCAGGTGCGATACAACAGCTTACCGAGCAAAGCGGCCAAACCATTACCTTTTATACTGGACTTGCCTTGCACAACACTAAAAGTAGTCGCACTCAAGTCGTTGTCGATACCTTTAAAGTGCATTTTAAAACATTATCCGACGCTCAAATCAAACGTTACGTTGAATTAGAGCAACCATTAAATTGTGCCGGTAGCTTTAAAAGCGAAGGTTTAGGCATCGCTCTATTTAGTGCACTCGAAGGCAAAGATCCTAACACCCTCATCGGTCTACCGCTCATTGAGCTTATCGACTTATTAGAAAATGAAGGTGTTTCTATCTTAGGTTAAGCGCGAATAGTCCGTTATGTGACGTCTAGACCCGCAGTTTCTCAATCGCACGCGTCAGTTTACTTTCCATAGGTGCCGAGATATCCATCTCTTCTTCGGTACCTGGATGGGTAAACTTGATGTTGGCGGCATGTAAAAACAAGCGGTCTAACCCTACTTTAGCGGTAAAGGCATCAAAGCGGCGGTCGCCATAACGATCATCCCAAGCAATCGGATGACCCGTATATTGAACGTGCACACGAATTTGATGGGTACGGCCAGTAATTGGGCTTGCTTGAATTAAGGTTGAGTTATTCAACTTCTCAATCACTTTAAAGCGCGTTTCTGACGGCTTACCATTTGGGTTCACACGTACAATGCTGTTCACTTCATTTTTAAGAAGTGGCGCAGTCACTTTACGAATACTGTTCTTCCACTCCCCCATCACCAAGGCAAAATAATACTTCTGCACGGTTTTCTCGCGAAACTGCGCTTGTAGATGACGCAATGCCGAGCGTTTCTTGGCGACTAATAAAATACCGGAAGTGTCTCTATCAATGCGATGCACAAGTTCTAAAAACCTTGCCTCTGGTCGTAAAGCTCGCAGCGCTTCAATAGCACCAAACTTCAAACCACTGCCACCATGAACAGCCGTACCCGACGGTTTGTTCAAAATAAGCAGATGATCGTCTTCATACAAAATGCAGTGCTCAAGTTCTGACACTTTATTCAGTTTGGTACTTAACGCAGGTGTTTCTTCAGTTGCAGGAATGGTCACTGGCGGAATACGCACCAGATCACCGGCTTGAAGTTTGTATTCGGCTTTGATGCGCTTTTTATTCACGCGCACTTCTCCCTTACGTATGATGCGATACACCATACTTTTCGGAATAGCCTTTAATTGGTTGCGCAGAAAGTTATCGATGCGCTGTCCGGCCATGTCAGAATCAATATCGACAAACTGGACTGGGGTTCTAATTTCACTCATTTGCCTAGTGTAACATTCTAAAGTGTTCTAAATCACATATTTCTGCTCTACACTAGTTAAGTCGACTATGAACGACTTTTGTTCACTAAGGATTTAAGAACCTGTGTACAACATTGTGCAGTCACAGTTTTGTAATTTTTGTTCACATTAATTAAATTCAAGATAATCATACAATTAACTGTCTTAAGACGCCGTTTTTTAGTTTTTTTTGTATCCTTTATCTGTTTGTTGATTGCTGTGTATTAGTGACACTGTTATAGTTCGTCAATCAATGTGTTCCCTTGGTTGTTTTTTACACTTAACTAGGGCGCAAATTGACAAGAAATGAAAGTTGATTGTTCATTATTCCATGCAGCGTAAGGCATAAGACATTGATTCTGAACAAGCATGTCGCACAACTTTTACCTATCAATGCAGAGTTCGACTGCAAAATTTTCGCAGATCACGTTTTCTTGAAGAGGAAAATGTGATGGCTAAAGTGTCCCCGAGCATCCCTTCCAGCCGTGAGGCTGCACCGATCGACCATGGGATCAGGCACCATTGATAGGAACAATTGCGACAATCACAAATAAAATAATCAGAGAAACACGACGAGAATTCGAATGAAAAGAATGTTAATTAACGCAACTCAAAAAGAAGAGTTGCGTGTCGCCCTCGTTGATGGACAGAAACTGTTCGATTTAGATATCGAAAGTCCTGGCCACGAATCAAAGAAGGCGAATATCTACAAAGGACGTATCACTCGCATTGAGCCAAGCTTGGAAGCAGCATTTGTTGACTATGGCGCAGAACGACACGGATTCCTCCCTCTTAAAGAAGTAGCACGCGATTACTTTCCTGCAGGCTACACCTACCAAGGTCGTCCAAGCATTAAAGAAGTGCTTAAAGAAGGCCAAGAAGTTATTGTTCAAGTTGAGAAAGAAGAACGTGGTAACAAGGGCGCAGCTCTTACTACTTTCATCTCTCTTGCAGGTAGCTACTTAGTATTAATGCCTAACAACCCTCGAGCTGGCGGTATTTCACGTCGTATCGAAGGTGACGAACGCACTCAACTTAAAGCAGCACTAAGCACTTTAGAGCTACCACAAGGCATGGGTTTAATTGTTCGTACAGCGGGTGTGGGTAAAAGCGCTGAAGAGCTTGAGTGGGACTTAAATGTTCTACTTAATCACTGGAGAGCAGTAAAAGAAGCGGCTGATGCAAATCAAGCACCTTTCCTTATCCACCAAGAAAGTAACGTTATCGTTCGAGCTATTCGTGACTACTTACGTCGCGATATTGGTGAGATCCTGATCGACAGCAACACTATTTTTGAACGTGCTCAAGCACACATTCAATTGGTACGTCCTGACTTCGTCAATCGTGTTAAAAAATACGACGGTGAAGTGCCACTATTTAGTCACTACCAAATTGAAACTCAAATCGACTCTGCGTTCCAACGCGAAGTACGCTTACCTTCTGGTGGCTCAATTGTTATTGACCCAACAGAAGCACTAACGTCTATCGATATTAACTCTGCCCGCGCAACCAAAGGCAGTGATATCGAAGAAACCGCTCTTAACACTAACCTAGAAGCAGCCGATGAAATTGCTCGTCAGCTACGTCTACGTGACCTTGGTGGTCTAGTGGTTATCGATTTCATCGATATGACCCCTGTTCGTCACCAACGTGAAGTGGAAAACCGCTTACGTGAAGCCGCTCGTTTAGATCGTGCCCGCGTACAGATTGGTCGCATTTCACGCTTCGGTCTTCTAGAAATGTCTCGCCAACGCTTGAGCCCGTCTCTTGCTGAAGCTAGCCACCATATTTGTCCTCGCTGTTCAGGTACAGGCGTGGTTCGTGATAACGAATCTCTAGCACTGTCTGTTCTTCGTCTTATCGAAGAAGAAGCGTTAAAAGACAACACTGCGCAAGTGCTGGCGGTTGTGCCTGTACCTATCGCATCATACTTACTCAACGAAAAACGCCGCAGCGTTAATCATATTGAGCGTAGCCAAGAAGTTAAGGTACTTATTGTTCCTAACTCTGATATGGAAACGCCTCACTACGAAATCGTTCGTGTTCGTGAAGGTGAAGAACAAAGCCTACTTTCATACCTATTGCCTAAAAAGCTAGATGCAATGAAAGAAGCAGAAGCTCGCGAAGCGGGTGAAGTAGAAGTTGCGCCAAAACGCATCGAAGAGCCTGTACTACAAGGTTTTGCTTCTCCAACGCAATCAGCAGCACCTGCACCTAAAGCAGCTCCTACAGCAGCGGCTAAGCCAACAACATCGGCACCAAAAGCACCGGGGTTATTCTCTCGTATCTTTGCTGCTATCGGTAAATTCTTTAACTCAGAAGAAGTGAAAGAAGAGCCTGTTGTTGAAGAAAAGCCAAAACCACAACGTCGCGATCGCAATGACAACCGTCGTCGTAATAATCGTGACAATCGCCGCAGAAACAATAACCGCTCTAACCGCAACAACACTGAGCGCGATGAGACTGCAGCAGATACCTCGAATTCACCGTCTTCTCAGCAAGATGCGCCTCGTAAAGAGAACAAGCGCAAACCTCGCAAAGAAAGAAAGACACCGAATAAGGTAGAAGAACAAGGTAAGAAAATCGCCGAGCAAGCTCAGCAAGAGCCTGAAGCTACTGCTAAGAGCGAAAAAGAAACTAAGACAAGTCAGGTTAAACAACGTCGCCAACGTCGTCAGATGAAAAAACAGGTGCGCGTTAAAGACCAGCAAGCGAATGCAAACCAACAAAATGTTGACGTTGCTAAAGCGGCTAAACCTGTTGCTGAAAAGCCAGCTAAGAAACAACAACCGAAAGGCCAAGTTTCTACTGAGACTGCGGCAACTGAACAAGCGGACAAGTCTGAACAAAACGAAGCGCCACAACAGCAACGTCGTAATCGTCGCTCACCTCGTCACCTACGAGCCAGTGGACAACGTCGTCGTCGCGGTCGCGATCGCAGACCAAACCCTTTCCGTCTACGCAAAGGCGGTGTTGCCTCTCCTGAGATGGCAATGGGTAAAGTAATGCCAAAATATGACTTGCCTAAGCCTAAGAGAAAGCAACGTGTGGTTGAAGAAGTCATTGCGACAGGTATCACCAGCGGTGTTGCATTCCCTGAAATGTCGATGGGTAAAGTGATCATCATGAAAGCTGTTGAACCTGCGTTAGTGATGGCTCCTGAAGTGATCGCTCCTGAAGCTGTAGCAACACCTGAGGTTGTAGCGACTCCTGAAGTGGCCGTGGCAGCACCGGCAGCTGTTGAGACGCCAAAAGTTGAAACGACTGAAACTGTATCTGAAACTCCAGTTGTTGAAACTGCGCAGCCAGAAACGAAAGTCGTAGCAACTGCTCCTGAAGTTGTGAGCCCTGTTGTTGAAGAAACCACAGAGCAAGCTGCTGTTGAGGCAACGATTGAAGTTGAACCAGCAACCACCACTGAACCGGTTGTGGAAGAAGTTGCACCGCAAGTACAACCTGTTGCAAAAGTGAGCTTTAAAGGCCACGCGCAATCTGGAATGACAAGCGCTCCTGGTCCACAGCAAGTACAGGAAATTACGGTCAATGCTGCAAGCTTCCGTAATGAACCTTTTGCAGGACGTGCAGCGGGTAGCCAAGCCGCTACTCACCAAGCGTCAGCTGTGACAACGAAACCGAATTTCTAATTTAATTCGTTGTAAAAAATCGAGAGCCAACCTATTTAGGTTGGCTCTTTTTTTATATTTAGAAGATAGCCAATACCAATCGTTCTCGATAACTGCGTTAGAATTTTTGATTATAAAATAACGACTTACCGAAAATACCAGCTTGTTCTCAGCATTTCCCCTGTACTATTTCTGATCACTGGCTTAGTGTGATGAGTATAATTATGCACTTTACGTCTTATCGATTAATTGCACTTCATCCGTGTTTCCGTTAGGATTCTGCGACTTGTTAACAATTGTAAGAAAAAATTAACCTTCTATGTTTGAATCTCCTCAGTTTTCAGCGCAAAGCGTCAAAAATGACGTTTTGTCCGGACTTACCGTAGCACTGGCTTTAGTACCTGAAGCCGTTGCTTTTGCTTTCGTGGCCGGAGTCGATCCTATGGTTGGGCTATATGCCGCCTTTATTGTAGGCTTGATAACTTCTATCTTTGGCGGGCGACCAGGCATGATCTCTGGTGCTACTGGGGCAATGGCTGTGGTAATGGTCAGCTTAGTCGCAGTGCATGGGGTGCAGTACCTCTTTGCCACTATTATGCTGACCGGGCTTTTACAGATATTAGCTGGTGTCTTTAAGCTAGGTAAATTTATACGAATTGTTCCCCATCCGGTCATGATAGGGTTCGTCAACGGTCTTGCCATTGTTATCTTCCTCGCGCAGCTCGGTCAATTTAAAGCGCCAGATGTGGCAGGAGTCATGACTTGGTTACCAAGCGATCAAATGACGGTGATGTTTGCTTTAATAGCGCTAACTATGGCTATCATCTACTTTCTTCCTAAGATCACCACCGCCATACCTTCTTCATTGGTTGCGATTGTCAGTGTAACGCTTATTGTTCACTTCTTCGGCTTAGATACCCGTACCGTTGTTGACTTCTTACGCTCCATGTCAGGAGATGCTAACGCCACCTTAGCAGGCTCACTTCCTAGCTTCTCGCTTCCGCAAGTGCCACTGACTCTCGAGACCTTAAAAATCATCCTTCCCTACGCGATTATTTTAGCGGCGATTGGCCTGATAGAATCACTGCTGACGCTAACAGTTCTAGATGAAATGACGAATACTCGCGGAAAGAGTAACCGTGAATGTGTTGGTCAAGGCATTGCCAACCTTAGTTGTTCAGTATTTGGCGCTATGGGTGGTTGCGCCATGATTGGTCAATCAATGATCAACATAAACTCCGGGGGGCGTGGACGACTTTCCGGTATTGTGGCGGCTCTGGCGCTACTGATGTTCATCTTGTTTACCTCAGGTTTGATCGAAATGATCCCACTTGCTGCACTGGTTGGAGTTATGTTTATGGTGGTCATTGGTACCTTTGAATGGGCGACCTTTAAACTGGCTCGTCGCGTACCAAAACAAGATTTCTTTGTCATCGTACTCGTCACGGTTGTCACGGTACTGACCGACCTTGCGGTAGCGGTGGCAGTCGGCGTGATTGCCTCTGCACTGATGTTTGCATGGCAGCATGCTAAACACATCTACGCCAGCAGCCAAGTCAACGAAGAAGGATCTAAAGTATACCGAGTACACGGCCCTGTATTCTTCGGCTCGGTCGCGAACTTCCTAGAGCTATTTGACGCGAAGAATGACCCTGATGATGTGATTGTTGATTTTGCGGATTCTCGCGTGACCGATCACTCGGCCATCGAAGCTATCGAAACCCTTGCAGAGCGCTACAACACCGAAGGTAAAACCTTACATCTTCGTCATCTAAGCCAAGATTGCCGCGCACTATTGGACAAAGCCGGTAGCCTAGTTGAAATCAACGTTAAAGAAGATCCTAGCTACAAAGTCGCGACCGATGTTCTTGCCGGTTAAACTTTAGCAACCCTACATAATGCCGATATCACTTGAGTGCTATCGGCATTGTTCTTTTTAGCGGCTATTTTTTCTCAGCTAGCAACTCATCATTTTTCACCAGCTCTTCCATTGCCACCGCGTCATGAGTACAAAACGGCTGCATGTTGATGCAATGCAATCCTTCTTCAAGCTCATCATCAAGACTTTCTTTTTGCTCAATGGGTACTTCAGTATCTAATTGTTGTAGATGAAATCTTAAAGTGACCAAGGCGATTAAACCAAACACTAAATTCCCCAGTGCTTGGCCGTACAAAACCCCAAGTGCGCCAAATAGCGAAGAACCTAAATAGACAAAAGGAATGGTGCCCAAGGTCGCTTTACCCACATTTAATGCGGTGGAATACAAAGGTCTACCCAGATTATTAAACGAGGTATTTGCGACAAATTGCGCACCATTAAACAAAAAGGTAATTGCAATGTAAGTGCAAAATGTTCGAACCAGCAGATCCGCATCACCGGTGAGATTAAAGGCATTTACAATTTGCGACTGCAAAAAGAACAGCGCTACACTGACCAAAAGACAGTACACCGTCACCACCAGCAACGAATTACGTAGCGTTTCTTTCACTCTGTCGATGCGCACGGCTCCATAATTTTGTCCAATAATGGGACCTACCGCTCCTGACAAAGCAAAAATAGCGGCAAACACTACAGGCGTTAATCGCCCCATTACCGCAAACCCAGCGACAAAGTCTTCACCATATTGTGCAATAGCACTCGTCACAATGGCGTTGCCTACTGGCGTCGCAATATTGGTAAAAATGGCAGGTAGTGCAATAGCGAAGATAGCTCGTTGACTCAATAGCCAATGACGATAGTTAAAACGTCCAACAAGGTTGTGTTGTCGAATCAAAGGAGCTAAAGCAAAGGTTAATACGGTCGCGCGGGAGATCACCGATGCTAATGCGGCGCCTTCAACATTCCACATAAATACGAAGATAAAGATGGGGTCTAAAATGGCGTTGACGACCCCGCCCCAAATGGTAGCCATCATGGAACGTTTGGCATCCCCTGCCGCACGTAGCGCCGCTCCTGCTGCCATACCTAAGGCAACTAAGGGGGTGCTAGGCAGTAAAATGTACATGTAATCTTTAGCGTGCTCAAAGGCCGCGCCTTTAGCACCGATTAACGTCAGCAATTCAGGAATGTAATAGGTCATAATGCCAGTAATAACGGCATTGACCAGAAAAGCAGTCACCAATATATTGATCACTAGATGCTTGGCACCTTGCCTCTTTTTTGCGCCAAGTTCTTTTGAAACTAACGCCCCCATGGCAATGGAAGTACCAATAGAAATAGAGGTTGAGAAAAAGATTAAGGTCCCTGCAAACCCCACAGCTGCTGCCAGTTCCACCTGCCCGAGCATACTGATAAACATCATATCGAGCAGGTCGACAATAAATAAAGACATGAGTCCAATGGAACCCGCACCTGACATAGTCAGTATGTGCTTCATTGTCGAACCTTGTACGAACTTCGCTTCCTGCTCTGCCACCGTCACTCCTTGGTCTGTGCTTTTACCAACCACAGTAACGCCGCCATCAAGTAGGTTTCCCCGCTAGCATGACCGGTTACGCACGTTCAGTATTAGTTTCTCAATAATTCAAAGGCGAGCAGTAGCATTGTCACCCCGACTACGCCTTCAAGTACCTTCCAAGTATGGGCTTTTTTAAAGTAAGGGGTTAATAATCTTGCGCCATAACCCAAACCAAAGAAGAAAATAAAAGAAGCGCACACAGCGCCTGCGCCAAATTCATATTTATCTACGCCATATTGGGTAGACACAGAACCTAGAAAAACTAAGGTATCGAGATAAACATGTGGGTTTAACCAAGTGAATGCCAAACAAACGGCTAATGTTTTCGCTAACGAGGATGGCGCTTTTGCAGTAGGGTCAAGAGTGTGTTTATTACGAACCGCCGAGCAAAGACTGCTTAGCCCATACACGACTAAAAACAAGGCACCGGCATAACGGGCAATGTCTTCTACTTGCGGGTAGGCGTTTACCACCACTGAAAAGCCCGCAACACCGGCAAAAATCAGCAGCGCGTCTGAGCATGCGCAGACCAAGCACACCCAAAAGACATGCTGACGCATTAAGCCCTGTTTAATCACAAAGGCATTTTGTGCACCAATAGCCAAAATAAGAGAAAAGCCGATAGCAAGACCTGAGAAAAAAGGCGACATGACCGTATCCACAACAATAAAAATGGTGGGTAACTTTACAGTTCAAGTGCATAAATGGCAATTTTAAGAAGGGTGGCTCTAGAAAAGAAAAAGAGCAAACCCAAGACTATGAGTTTGCTCTGAATGCCCACAGGTAAAAAGTAATGAGCGGTATCACTTTTTATCCATAATGCTGACTAAATACTATCCCTGTATGGAGGTAGTGATTAGCCAACCGTTATTACAAGTATCAATCCGGCGATAGAAATCCACTTATAAATTTGGGCATATAGTCAATTTGGATAAGTTCATAAACCAAATTGACGTTAAACCAGAAGCTAGCCATGTATCATCGCAATGCCATGACACAAATAAGAGGTATAGAGTTGCTAGCCTCCAGAATTTTTTGCTTAAGCGCGTTTCGCTTTAAGTGCTTCATCTACTGCTACAGCAAGTGCTACTGACGCACCTACCATTGGGTTGTTACCCATGCCGATGAAGCCCATCATCGCTACGTGAGCAGGTACAGAAGAGCTACCAGCAAACTGAGCGTCAGCGTGCATACGACCCATAGTATCTGTCATACCGTAAGATGCAGGACCTGCGGCTACGTTATCTGGGTGTAGAGTACGACCAGTACCGCCACCTGAAGCTACAGAGAAGTATGATTTACCGTCACGGTTACATTCTGATTTGTAGATACCAGCAACCGGGTGTTGGAAACGTGTAGGGTTAGTTGAGTTACCAGTGATACTTACGTCAACACCAGCGTTACGCATGATAGCCACACCTTCACGTACATCATCCGCACCGTAACAATCAATCTCGCCACGAGGACCTTGAGAGAAACGACGACGTTCTACTTCTTTTAGCTCGCCAGTATCGTAATCAAATTGAGTTCTCACGTAAGTGAAACCGTTGATACGAGAGATAAGGTAAGCCGCATCTTTACCTAGACCATTTAGAATAACTTTTAATGGAGTAGTACGTGCTTTGTTTACGTTAAGTGCGATTTTGATTGCACCTTCAGCAGCCGCAAATGATTCGTGACCTGCTAGGAAAGCAAAACATGTGCTTTTTTCGTCAAGAAGACGAGCCGCTAGAGCACCGTGACCGATACCAACTTGACGTTGGTCAGCAACGCTACCTGGTTTACAAGATGCTTGTAGACCTTTACCGATAGCATTTGCCGCTTCGATAGAAGATTTGCTGTCTGTGAATAATGCGTAAGCCGTACCTAGTGTGTACGCGTCTACTGCACTTTCAAAAGCGATAGGCTGAGTTTCCATGACTTGTTCACGGGTATCAATGCCGAATTCTTTACAATAAGCAGCCGCTTCTTCTAAAGATTTTAAGTTCATTTCTGCTAATAGAGCTTGAGTTGCGTTGTTCATGATTCAGTCCTCTTCGCTTACTGTTGACGTGGGTTGATAGTTTTAACAGCTTCTGCAAAACGGCCGTATTGACCACTTGCTTGAGCTAGTGCAGTTTCTGCATCAACGCCAGCATCAAGTGCTTTCATGAACTTGCCTAGGTTCATGTATTGATAACCGATAACTTCATCGTTTTCATCAAGACCCATTTTAGTCACGTAGCCTTCAGCGATTTCCATGTAACGAACGCCTTTAGCTTTAGTTGAGTAGCTTGTACCCACTTGGCTACGTAGTGTTTGACCTAGATCTTCTAGCGCTTCACCCACTTCTAGACCGCCATCAGAGAATGCAGATTGAGTACGACCGTAAGTGAACTGAAGGAAGATTTCACGCATTGCTACGTTAATTGCATCACACACTAAGTCAGTGTTCATTGCTTCAAGAATTGTTTTGCCTGTAAGAATTTCAGACGCCATAGCTGCTGATTGAGTCATGCCTGAACAACCGATAGTTTCGATTAGCACTTCTTCAATGATGCCTTCTTTAACGTTTAAAGTTAGTTTTGCAGCGCCTTGTTGTGGAGCACAACCGCCCACACCGTGGCTTAGGCCAGAAATTGCAATAACTTCTTTAGGGTTAATCATGCGGCCTTCTACTGGGATTGGAGAAGAAGCATGTAGGTCGCCACGTTGAATTGGGCACATTGATTGAATTTCGTTTGTGTAATGCATAGTGTTTTCCGCTCTAACAAATGAATTAAGCTTGGGAAAACAGTGAAGAATGGGCAGAATGAGAATTGAAGATACACCCTACCAAACCGAGCACCATAATAGTACTAGCTACAATTATCCTAAGATAAATACGTCACTGCTTTCGATTTTAGTAGGAGTCATCAGCCAATGATTTGGCGGTTAAGTAGGTGGAACCCCATCACCTGTGCAATTAATCTAGGTCAAGGTGCGCTTGATCACAACAAATTCACATGCAACCTAACATTACTGGTATGAAAAGAGAGTTTCACTAAAGTTTGCGCTTAAACAAACTTTCAATTAAAGCCCTTAATTATCAATAGGATAAAAACACCAAAATAACAGCATTGACCCATTTCCAATAGAATTACTGCTTTTGAGTCAATGTAATCGTGACTACAGCGTGATCGCTGGCCATGCGGTCTATCGCATAAATAGGATTAATGAGATGGCTATCGGACACTGAATACTCAGTGACCTCATAAAGACAAGAGGCGCTGTTGTAGTCAAACTCGTGCGATAACAGCACATAATCCAATACACTGCCTTTCGCCCCATAATAATGGGTGGGCGTAGGTAAGATTGGTGCAGGTAACAATTGCTTAGCATCTTGCAGATATGCATTGCTTAAAGAAGTCATGTTCGGGTGGCCAAGGCTATCCTGCAACGGCACATTGCAAGTCAAACTTGAAAATTCGGCACTATTAAGCTCGCGATTAAAGTCCCCTAGCAAGATTTGGGGGTAACCCATTTGATATTTTCGCTCTGCCATACATGCCCCTAAGAAACGGGCTTCGAGACCTCGCTGCATAGTGGAGCGCCAGCGCTCTATTTCAAGTAGCTGCGTATTATCAATGCTCAGTGGTTTTGGCCTTTGAGATTTAAAGTGCACAACAAACACATCTACTTTTCCTACAACGGGCAACTCAATCACCGCATGAAGAGGGGCACGACTAAACTCAAATCCAAGCTCTTCGCTCGCCAGCCTATCTCCAACGACTGGGTTAGCGCTTACTATCGGGTAACGTGACGCAATTCCAACAATAGGATCGGAATAAATATAATCATTTTCTATTTTAGGTTCATCGACAACCGCAAAATACATGTACCCTAATTCTGCCAGCTGTGCTTGCAATTGAGCTGGACTAAAAATCTCTTGAAACCCAACGATGTCCGCGTCACTAAGGGTAATTTGTTCAGACGTCCAACGCTGTTTCGCGTGCCATTGCTCAGTACTGTAGATATTTTCAAAATCGTAATATGCCCCCGGCGGGCTAAGATAATTGAACAAATTAAAGGTGCTGATCTTGAATTGATGTAATGCCAAAGTGTCTTTGTCCATGTGGTAAGCACAACGCATACCTTCACGATAACCCAAGTTACTGGTTTCAGCGAGTTTCATGGAGTATCTTAAATAGATAAACAGGATAAGGAGAGATCGAAATGGAGTATGCCAAACTTGGCCATAGTGACCTGCAAGTATCACGTGTCTGCTTAGGCAGCATGACTTGGGGCGTGCAGAACAATCAACAAGACGCCGATCTGCAAATTAACCATGCGCTAGAACAAGGCATTAATTTTATCGATACCGCAGAAATGTATGCCATTCCTGCTACCCCTGACACCTACGGTAAAACAGAAACTATTATTGGCGACTGGATTTCACGTCATCAAGCGCAGCGCCAAAACACCATCATTGCCACTAAAGTGGCAGGCCCAGGTATGCATTGGGTAAGAGATGGCGGCCCAATCACCGCAGAGGCGGTGATTCAATCGGTAGAAAAGTCTCTACAACGCCTACAAACCGATTATATCGACCTTTATCAACTACACTGGCCAAACCGCACCTCACCGCACTTTGGCAAGCAGTGGCCAAATACCTTTAGCTTTGATGAAGTAGACGTAACCGCGCAGCGTTCGCAGATGTTGGAGATTTTACAAGCCCTGCAAGAGTGTGTCAGCGCAGGTAAGATTCGTCATTGCGGATTGTCTGATGAAACCCCTTGGGGAATCAGCACTTATTTGGAGCTTGCCAAACAGCACAGCCTGCCAAAAATGGTCTCTATTCAAAATGAATTTAGCTTACTGTGCCAAAAAGACTGGCCGTATTTAATTGAGCATTGTCATCACAATGATGTCGCTTATTTACCTTGGTCACCGCTGGCTACTGGGCTTTTATCAGGCAAATATGCCAATGGCGCTCGCCCTGATGGCTCTCGCTGGAGCTTAATGAACCCAAGCAGCATTTATCGAAGCAGCGACCTTGCCCATCAAGCTGTGGCGCAATATAGCCAAATTGCACATGATTTAAATATCACTCCCGCACAGTTGGCGCTGGCATGGTGTAACAGCGTGCAAGGCGTGACTTCAAGCATCATTGGCGCGACTAACTTGTCTCAGTTAAAAGAGAACATTGCTGCGTTTGATATTACCCTTGATGAGCAAGCACTAGCCCGTATTACGCAGGTCATTAAACAGTTTCCTGCACCTTATTAAATCCCTATCCATTAATACCCGAATGGCTGGGTACGCCCAGCCTTTACACGAGATTTATTCATGAGTAACGCTATCAGCCTACCGCCACCTGCGCCCATTTCTGCTAAGTCACATCGCATTTTACTGAGTATTATTGCCGTGGCTCTGACTCTGGTTGCTATCTTTAATCTTGCCGATCACTACACCCTGCTCAAACTCGATGAGTCTATCGACCAAGGGCTGATTGCCTTTGCTTCGGTACGTAGTATTCACGCCATTATTTCAGTGCTACAAGGCACAGAAATTAATGTACCCGTGGTAACGCTAAGCGTCGGTGAAATCCTCTCGCCTGCCACAGAGATACTGCAATCAACTTCCGGCGTGCTCACCACAGCCCTTGCCTCCCTTGGCTTGCAACGTATTTTGTTGGATGTATTTACCAATAAAATCGTCAACATCACTATTGCGTTAAGTGCAATTAGTTACCTAGTCACGCTGTGGGTTGTGCCAATGGCGCGCTTTACCAAATACACCCAGCCAACGTTTTTTATTTTGTGTTTTACGCGCTTTTTATTGGTAGGCACATTGCTCCTCAATAGCATGGCCGATACCTTGTTTCTCAATGAACAGACCGAGCAAATCACGCAACAAACGGACTTTATCGCCACTGATTTACATCAATTTAATCAAGATCTAATGAGCGGTACCTCTTCTGATACCACAGAACAAGACGACAGCTTTATGGGCAGCGTAAAGCACACCTGGGACAGCGTAACCAATGGCTTCTCTGATACTAAAAAAGATCTGCAACATAAATTTGATGAGCTAAAAGTGAAAACTGAATCTTTAGTGGTCAACCTATTAAAGCTGATTGCTATGTTCGTATTAAAAACGATTTTGATACCGATTGGCTTTTTGTTGCTATTGAAGAATTTGTATTGGGGATTGATTCGTCGTATCTCAGTGGTATAACCCGATAGAGTGATACATTTAGGGCCCTATAAATTAGGGCCCTTGTTATTTTTTACGCTCAATAGCCTCAAGCTAGACTTCAGAAACTACATCCAATGGCTTGGCTTTTCTTTTCCAACGAATTGGCATTAAAGGCACCACAATCATTGCGATGCCAATGGCAGTAAGGGTATCGGGGATTTCATCAAACCACATAATGCCAAACAGAGTCACAAACACTAAGCCTGAGTATTCAGCCAATGCAATTTGGCTTGCAGGCGCTTTTCGATAACCAATCACCACTAATGCATGGTAGCTGAGCACAAACACATTAATGGCAGTGATCCAAAAGATATGACGCATATGAATTTCAGACCATTGTGGCAACGCCAATAACAAAGCGCCCGGTATCGTTAATGCCGTAGTCCAAAACAGCGTCGAAACCACCGACTGCTGTTTGGGTAAACGCTTAATTAAAATATTACCTACCGCCATTGCCAGCGCACTGCCTAAAGCAATAATCGCCGCCCAATGAAAATGTTCAGGCCTTAACACCACCAGCACACCTAAAAAGCCAATACCTGTGGCGATGATTTTTTTCAGCAGTGGTACTTCTTGTAAAAACACCACCGACAAAGGCAGCATCATCAAAGGTGCGACATAAAACATCGCATTGGCTGTGGCTAAGGTTAAGTGAGTAATCGCTACCATAGCGCAACCACTGCCAATTAAAATGAACTGCGCGCGCCAAAAGTTAATCTTGCCACACCCTTGCATACGCTCTGTTTTGGGCAGTCGCCACCATAACGGCGCAATAATCAACAAGCTCATCACCTGACGAATAAAGACGTATTGAAACGTCGGCACTTCGCCATTGAGCACTTTCAGTGAGACATCAGACAATGAGGCTAAAAAATTAGCAAATACTAAGAGTAAAATTGCCTGAGAGACATTATTAATGCGCATAGAACCTTAACAGATAACAACCAACAAAAGACGCGCGAAGATACCAGTGTTTAGCGAATAAATCCAATTTGTATGACAAGTACGCAAACAGAGATCTGCGCTCATTTATGCGATAGGCTCATTATGTTAAGGTATGCCCTGCTGGACTAACACCTAATATTGAGTATCGACACCTTGAACAAAAACAAAGCACATCCACCAAAGCATGCAGTTAAAGCTGGGCTACACCCTAAAAACAAACATCATGGTCGATACAATATTGATGCGTTAGTTAAAGCACTACCTGCGCTAAAGAGTAAAATTGTTTTAAATCCAAAGGGTGAGAAAACCGTTAATTTTAGCGATCCTGATTCGGTGCTTATGCTCAACAAAGCGCTATTGGCATTACACTATCAAGTGCGTGTTTGGGATATTCCGCAAGGCTATTTATGCCCGCCTATCCCCGGCCGTGCTGATTATGTACATCGCCTCGCCGAACTGCTAGAAAGGACGACAGAGACCATTAAGGTGCTTGATATTGGCACTGGTGCCAGCTGTATCTACCCGATCATTGGCGCAACCGATTATCAGTGGCATTTTACCGCCAGTGATGTCGACCCAGTATCAATTAAAGTTGCCAGTGAGATTGTGGCGCAAAATCCACATTTATCAGGAAAGATCACGCCCAGATTGCAAACCGACGCTAAACATATTTTCCAAGGTGTCATTAAAGAGGGTGAGTATTACCACCTAACAATGTGTAACCCTCCTTTTCATAAATCACTAAAAGAGGCGCAGTTAGGCACGCAAAGAAAAGCCAGCAACCTTGCCAAAAACCGAGTGAAACGTGGCGCTCAAAGCATGAATGCTAAAGCCTCTGCACTAAAACCTCAGCAAAAAGGGCTTAACTTTGGCGGACAAAAAGCCGAGCTATGGTGTCCCGGCGGAGAAGAAGCCTTCATCAAAAACATGGCCAATGAAAGCGCGTTATTTAAAGATCAAGTAGGCTGGTTTAGCACTTTAATCTCTAAAAAAGAAAACGTCTCTAGCATGAAGAAGAAGCTTACTAGCTTGAAAGTCAAAGAGATCAAAGTCGTTGAAATGTCACAAGGGCAAAAAATCAGCCGCTTTATCGCATGGCGATATTAGTCGTGCTTTAGAGCCTAGCTACCACTGATAAACTCAACATCACAGCGCTGTCCTACAAATAAACTCTGCGAGTCATTATTCAGTGACACAGTCACTGCAAAGGTATTACTGGCAGCATCAATAATCGGGTCGATAATCGAGACCTTACCTTGATAGGTGGCATCTTTACCTAGCGCCGACAGATTCACCTGTTGTCCTTTACTGATTTTGCCATACAGCTCAGCAGGTAACACCACTTCTGCATGGATAGGATTTAAGGTCGCGATGCGCAAAAACGGTTCTTCGTCGACAAATTCACCAGGATCTTTAATACGCTCAATCACCACCCCAGAAATAGGACTGCGGGTTTGCCTTTGGCTTAAACGAACCTTAGCTTCTTTCAGCTGAAACTCCGCCAAGCGTTGTTCGGTCAACATCTCGTCTTGCTCATTGTCAGAAATCAGACTCTTGCGATACAAATCAGCATTTCGCTCTACCTTACGACTGGCAAAATCTAGCCTTGCCTTAACCGTATTCACAGCGGCAATTTCAACGGTAGAGTTCAGTTTCATCACTACCTGCCCTTTCTTAACTTTATCGCCTCGGTTAACCCTAAGCTCTTTGATAACTCCTTGCACTTCACTGCTAAGCTCAACCTCTGAGCTGGGTTCGAGTAAACAGCTAAAAGGAGAAATCAGCGGATGGCTGGCATCGTTTGCGTTATTGGCATAAGAGGTAAAAGAGGCCAGCAGCAATATGCTTGCTAGTGCCCGTTTGCCAAAATGTGTTTGCTCGAACTTCCATGTTTTACAGCTTGTCATGTTTACACCTGATTTTGAGAGAAAGACAACACTTCCTGCTGTTGTTCATCGTGTTTTAGCAATTGCTTACGGCTCTGGTCTTGCTGACGTTCAATGCGCTTTTGACACTGCCGAATGCCATTAAATAATAGTTTACTTTTCAAACTGTTGGGCATTGGAATTAGATTTATTAACGCCAATAATTTTGCCCACTTAGCGGTAATCAGTTCTTCTTCTAATGACAGAATAAATTCGACGCTGCCTCTGTCCCCTTGCCGAGCACAGCGACCTTCTAATTGCCTATCTACTCGTGAAGAATCATGCAAACCTGTCACCATCACATGTAGCCCGCCTTGCGCTTCCACTTGGCTGTCTAATTTAATGTCGGTGCCCCTACCTGCCATACTCGTCGCTATCGTAATTTTCGATGCCAGCCCGGCCAGTTTGACAATTTCCGCCTCAGACTCATCTTGCCTAGCGTTAAGCACTTGATGCTCAATACCGCGGGCTAACAATAATTGAGACAGGGATTCAGAGTCCTTGAGCGATTGTGTACCGACCAATATTGGGCGCTCTCCCTGCTCACGAAATTGTTTAATCTTGCTCACTACGCACTGCCACTTTTGCTGTTCAGTGCGCAAAATCGTAGGCCGAAATTGACGGCGCTGACTGGCTTTATGAGTGGGCACATCCACCACCGGCAGTTCATACACGCGCCAGAACTCACTTTTCACTTCATCGGCAGTACCGGTCATGCCTGACAAGTGATGATAAAAACGGAAAAAGTTTTGAAAACTGATACTGGCTAACGTCACCCGTGGATCGCTAAGTTCGCACTGCTCTTTAATTTCAATTAATTGATGTAAGCCCTGCTCCCACGTTCTATCGGGCATGCGTCGTCCGGTGTGCTCATCAATGATGACCACTTTGCCCTCATCTACTAAATAGTGTTTATCTCGAATAAACAAATGCAAGGCTGTCAGGGCTTGTTTCACCAGTTCTAAACGTCTTAACCTTGCTTGCCACAACGCCCCTAATCCTTGCGTTTGTCGTTCGATGTTTTCCTCACCCAGTGGCGTAAACTCAATCTGTTTAGAAGGCAGGCGAATCATAAAATCCACGTCAAGTTGTAGCATTTGCCCTATCTCAAAGGCTTGTAAATATAACTGCTGCTGATCAGGATTAGGCGCGCTATCACCCGAGATCACCAGTGGCGTAATCGCTTCATCCATAAATACGCCATCAGCTTCATCAACCACTGCAAAATGAAGCCCTCTTAACATCAAGCTATCCAGCAACTCGGAGCGATGTGATGGCAAACTTCGCAGGGCGTGCAAGTGCAAAGCATCTGAATGTTGTTCAAGGGCAATCGCATCTTTGAGGTAATCAAAAGCCAGTTCGTTATTTGTGCAATACACGATATCGCGGGCGTATTCTTGTTTACGCTCATTCAAGTCCAGACCTTGTATCACAACCCCAACGCTCAAGCCTAAACGCTGATAAACAGGTAGCATCAACTGCGCATCTCGCTCAGTTAAATAATCATTCACCGTCACAACATGGGTAGGAATACCCGCAAGCGCAGCCGCTGCAACCGGCAAAGTTGCAGTTAATGTTTTACCTTCGCCCGTTTGCATTTGCCCGATATTGCCATGCAAAATCGCCAGCCCACCCAATAACTGACTATCAAAGTGCCACATGCCCAATTCACGCCCAGCGACTTCTCGTACTAGCGCAAAGACCTCAACGGTCAGAGCATTGGTCAGCCCAAAGCGCAATAGCGATTGTTGGACGGTTTTGATCTGCTGATCTAACTCACTTTCTGATAATTTTCGGTAGGCTTTATCACGGCCTTTAATGCGCCATAACAAGGGTTTATATAACCAGATAGATGCGCGCAGCGGACGACTGCCAAACGCGGTTAACGTGCGCCACCAGCGCTGCATACGTTTTTGCGTATCCAATACTCGTTGCGGCCGCTCTAATACCGAGTTAGGTCTTCTTTGCGGGCGCTTATACATCAAACTGCCTCAACAATAAGCGCCTCACAGAGCGATACCAACGATAAGCGATAGGCTCTGCGTCATGCTCAAACAGCACATGCACCCGTTCATCATAACGCTGAATGGGCGCATTTGAACTGTCCAGTTCTACCCGAAAATAACTTTTGTAGCTTTCTAGTTCTGTGGTGCGATTAGGATCTAATACAATCAAACCGCCACCATCGGTGCTTAGCACTGAGCTTGGTAATAGATGCGTAGAGGAAGGGGCTTGGCGAATAATGGCGCTGGCATATTCAGGCTCAAGCTGTGAGGCCAGTTTTAACCACACCGCATGAGTTTGGTTGCTGACTCTATCGATATCATCCTCAGAGATCATCGCCGCAATGGGTAAATGCTCAACATCAACCACATAGCCAATGATTTCACCGCGATGAAAATAGTGCCCTTCTTGTAAATGCCTTTGGGCAAAAATAAGCTGACCTGCGGCTGGGCTAATTACATCAAGGTGTTGCAGACGCCTTTGCACGTCTTGGTATTCCTGCCCTAGATATTTGAGCTCTTGCAGTAAGATTTCAGATTCGGTGCGATTATTCACGCTCGCGTCATATCGAAGCTTTGCTTCTGCAAATTGCCCTTTTAAAATTTCAGCTTTGGCCTGCAAATCAGGCGCATCAAGTTGTAATAGAGCCGTACCTTGCTCTACCTGCGCACCGCCTTCTAAGAAGACTTGTCGAACAAAGCCATTAGTTTGCGCTCTTATGTAGGCGTTTTGCGGCACATAAATCACCCCTTGCGCATAAGTTTTATAGGGCGCAGGCACATACAACAGTAAAAAGGCGATAGCAGTAATAACCGCAGCGCCACCGAGATAAATATAGGGACTTTTTCTTCGCATAAGAGGGTCTTGTCGTGGTTTAGCTATGGCTTTAACTATAGGAATGATCAAACTGCTCATCACCGACCAAATGGCCAATATAATACCGATGAAGAAGTATTTACTGGCGACAAATAACGAGATTGCCACCATCACAAACAAGCGATAGATGTAGGAAGTCACCGCATACAGCGCCAACCAAAAAGATTCTGACGTGCTGTAGGCATTACTGCGCACCGCACTAATTCGAAACAGATAGCGTTTCACTAAATAGCCAACTTGCGCATTACCACGCGCGGCTAAATTAGGGATTTCCAGAAAATCTGCCAATACATAATAGGCATCAAACCTTAAGAGTGGATTACCATTAAACAGTAGCGTCGATACACCGCCAATTAGCATCACGTTGTACGCAAGGGCACGCACCACTCCCGGCTCAACTAACACCCACACCAACATTGCCAGTGCGGCAATGAACAGTTCCGCAAATACGCCCACTGCGCCAACAATCATGCGTTGATATTTATTGCTAAACGAGGAAGCCGCTGACGCATCGACATAAGGCACAGGAATAAAAATAAGCAGCATCACGCCCATTTCATGCACTTCCCCACCCCAACGTTTGACCGCCCAGCCATGGCCCAATTCATGCGCCAATTTGATGACGGGATACACCAGCGCCATCAACACGAGATTCTCAAGCCCCAACACTTGGTCACTTAAATTGTTGGTAAGCTCTGTCCAGTGTAGCGTAGCCAGCACAATGCCTAGAATGACAATCGCTAGCCAAAGCAAAGCTCCGCCGAAGGAAAATATAGCCCGAGCGATAAAGCGCGTGGCAAACAAAAAACGTTCAGGGTCGAGCAGAGGAATACGCACACTTAGTGGTGATTTGAGCTGTTGCAGGAGCTTCTTTTTTTGCTCGGTTTCACCGCGACGATACAAATGCTTGATGCTCGGCAATACATCGGTTTGCATGACGTTGGCTTTGTTGAGTTGCCCAACCAAATTGATCACCTCATCTTGGCTTGGTAACTCTTCTTTTAACTGCTGACAGGCAATATCCCAAATTTGTTGTAGGGTGCGCTCGCCATTCATTAAACCAATTAATTGATACGCCTGCGGAGTAAAACGCTGAAACTGCCCTGTGACATGGTCTTGCAATACGTACCACACTTTGCCTCGGTACACATGCCGATGAATATCAGCGTGTTTACGAATGCGCACCTTAAGGTCAGCGACTTTATACCAAGCGGGGCTAAATAGCGTTTGCGACATAGTCCGCTACCCCCACCAAGACCACGCCTGCAATCTTAACCACTGCGCCATTTCGCGAGTCCAAATATGAAACAGCAATTGCTCATTAATGGCGACTTTACCTATGCCTTCCATGCCCGGTTGCAATTGTTGAGAAAACGTCTGTAATTGCGCCTCTACAATAAAATAACTGGCGCCATCGACCGCTTCGGTCACGGGCGTTAATTTGCTAATCACAAACTCAAAACCTTGCTCTGGAAGTGCCGATAAATACAAGGTGCCTGCCTGTCCTAATTTAAGCTCCGCGATCTGGTCTTCCGCCACTTGCAGTTTAATGCGATGACTATCAAGGGGCGCCACTTCAAGTAATAATTCACCTTTACTGACCGCACTGCCCAAGCGTTGGCTAAGGTCGCCATTGACCACCACACCATCGTAAGGGGCCAGTAATTGACCGCGCTGAAGCTGACTTTCAACCAAGGACAGCTGTACTTGCACCTGCTTTTCTTGGGCATTTAAGATATTGATTTTGGCGCGGTCACGAATCGATAATGCCTCTAGACGCTGGCGCACTAATTTGCTCTCTTCACTGAGCCATTTAAGACGCTCTAGACGTAAATCTCGGTCGTCCATCTGTACTAATAACTCGCCTTGGGCCACTCGATCGCCTGCCCTTACCAAAGCTTGATTTATATAGCCGTCATAAGGGGCAACAATGGCTCGCTGCACCGCACTTTCTATTTGAGCATTGGCAGATAATTTATATTCGCCCGTCACGGTGGCAAGTAAATAGCCGATGATCAGCGCGCCAAGAATAAACAGTTTCCTGCCTAGGTAATTAGGCCCAAACAATCGAGCTAATTGACGTCGCGTGCCATCAAATAATTTACGATACCAAGGTCTATCGTTGAGGCGTTTATCTTCTAGCGTGGGCAAAATCAGGCTAAAGATGCTTTGGCAAAACTCCGACTCTGATTTACTCCACACTTGGTCGGGCTTACCTTCCACCACTAAAGCCCCATAAATTTCTCCGCGCAGATACAAAGGCACCGACATCACTCCAATATCGCCTTGCGACTCAGATAAAGTTTGGTGTGCTTGGGTAATGGCGTGTTCATCGATATCACTTTCAGGGAAGTGGATGATCTTACCTTGATCAATACACTCATCCATCACCCGTTCAATCTGGCGCACATGGTTCATTTTCTTGCCAAATTGGGCGCTGTGCGAAAGGTGTTTTAGGCGGCAACGATTTTTTTGATACTGCCCAAGACTAACTCGGTCACAGTTAAGCAGTACTGCAATTTCGGTGACGGCGCGGGTAGCGGATGCGCCATAACTGGATTCAGACAATACTCGCGCTAAAAGCTCAACCCGAGTGGAATAGGATTCTTGTTCATCTAACGCTTGCTGAGCACGCAGTTGATGCTCCGCCACTTCAATTCCCGCGGCGCTCCACTGCAATACAGTTAAAGCTTGGGTAAGTTCGGTTTGCGTTTTCACCTGCACCGCAAATCCAGCCAGAGCAATCAGCTCACCTTGCTTATCTAACATAGGATAAATCAGACCAAACGCTTCCCCCTCAGGAGAAATAGTGGCCAGTCGAGTGACTTGCGGTTGGATGATGGTTTTATGATTATCGAGCAATTCATTAAGCTGATTAAAAGCCGCTTGCTGCGGCTCAAAATCCGCAATAGGCACTAACTCGCCATTGATTGGAAGGTAAATCACCGCCGACTGCAAACCGGGAATCACCGCTTTGTGCTTGGCAAGCCACTCCTGATAATAATCATTTTGTTGCGTTGCCGCATCGTGCGGCGTTTGCTCTGGCGCAGCTTCGACTTGTTGCGTCATACAGTACATCCTTGTCAGCACACAGCGTCGACCATTCCGATAGTCAGTGCTCTTCGCTCAAACGGTAATAAACATATCGCGCCCACAGACGCCAACCCATTGATAAAGTTAGTCTTGTTTATTAAAAGTGTCTAGGTGGATGGGGAAATGATGTAAGGTATTAGGCTTTACTGTGGGTTGGGGCTAGAGTGCGGCTTTAGATACTCAAGTATCTTCTTAAAAATGTGTTGTGAGTGTCACTGCTCTTGCCCTAGATATCACGCTAAAAACATCCTACTTCAAAATATTTCAAGGATAGGAAATATTGCCAATATTTAGATCTTAAAGGCATGCACGTTTGTTAATTGCCTATTTCGCCATGATTTTCTTCAATTCCAATATCGTATATGGCGGTGTTTTTCGATGAAGCATTGAATGACAATTTGGGCATACAGGCACGAGATCATTTACTGGGTCAACAATGTACTCCTGATTAATTTCACTTAACGGTTTAACGTGATGGACATGTATAAAACCAGTTCCGATCCTACCGTAAGTGTAATTAAAGTTAATATCACATACTTTACAAGTTACTCCATGGTGACCAATACATGCGACCCTAGCTTTCAAGTTTCGCTCAAAGCGATTTACTTTTACACTTACCGTTGTTCCCTCCACATAGATATTTGATTCTTCAGGAAACAGTTTCTCACTATTTATAACCACATCGATGAAATTCAGGTAAGCTCGCATTGCAACATCACAATTATTTATTGAACGTTCAGGCATGCCAGTAGCACGCAAACCCAAAACCAAGTTTTTAATATCATCTAAGCACGTAACTTCTGTATGGAAATTTATGCCGTATAGTTGCTTATCAACTCTTCTTAAATAACTAAGGTAACTACAAGCCGTATCTATTTTTACAGCCTTATGCCTGCTCATTAGGTATTCTATAAACTCTTTTTCAAATTTTATCATCGAATCCTCACAGACAACAACGTCTTGTTAAGCGGTAAAAATAATTGCCAAGCCCTTTTCCCTGACGATCTAAGCTTCAATTAACCTACCATAAGTCAATAAAAAATAAAGCATATACATCATAATCTACGTTCTGCCATCACATGAAAATGAGTTCGCGTGTTATCATTTTTCACAGTGCACCTTATTAAGAATAAATCACACCAAACAGTCGAATTTTCCCAGATTGTTCTGTTTTGCCCTCTTTTAATCTAATAACGACAAAAGACCATTTAACAGGTCTTTTTAGTTGAGCACTGCAATCATGTGACCTATAATTGGTACTGTTACTAGGTTATGTGAGATGTGATTGTTATGAGTATTCGACCTATTCTTGCTGATAATTCTACGAGTATCAGTGAACTAAAGAAAAATCCGATGGCTGTTGTGGAAGGCGCAGATGGCTTTCCTGTTGCTGTATTAAATCGTAATCAACCTGCTTTTTATTGTGTCCCAGCAGAAGCTTATGAGCTTTTGATGGATAAACTGGAAGATATAGAGCTTGCGCAGATTGTTAAGGAGCGACTGAACTCACCTGAGATTGAGGTGACGCTAGATGAGCTATAAGCTGACGTTTAAAGTTGAGGCACAAAAGGAATGGAAAAAACTCGACTCAACAGTAAAAGATCAGTTTAAGAAAAAGCTCGCATCTCGCTTGGAAAATCCACACGTACCATCGGCAAAACTGAACGGCATGCCTAACTGTTACAAGATAAAATTACGTAGTGCGGGCTACCGACTGGTCTATGAAGTGCGTGATGAGCAAATTATTGTATCCGTTGTTGCTGTCGGTAAACGAGAGCGGAATGAGGTTTACAAAACAGCGATCAA
>NZ_BATM01000008.1 GCF_000467185.1 Vibrio ezurae NBRC 102218 | reverse complement strand
ACCGTTTTCATCAATCGCGATGTCTTCTTTTGCAATCAGCAACTGTTGGTTGTTGATGTCGGTAATGATGAGTGAATCTAAGGATTTGCCACCTTCACCTAAGTAGCCGCTGATCGTTGCTGTTTCACCCTCACCGTTTATAACTTCCTCGCCATTATTATCGGTTAGGGAGACTTGCGGTGGCGTGATGTCTGAACCATCATCATCAGAGTCATTACCATAGGTGTAATCTTTTACCGCTGTGTCGGTCGCGGTTATGGTATTACCATCCATACCTGTGCTATTTGCAGTTATCGTAAGCTCACCATCGGCAAAATCGTCTACGTTAATATTAATGACTGTATAATTTCCATTGCCATCAAATTGAATGTCCGCAGATGGGATAATCAGTGCTTTACCATCAACATCAGTAATGATTAACGATTCAAGAGCTTTACCACCTTCTCCAAGATAACCAGTGATAACGGCTGTTTCACCCTCGCCGTTAATGATTTCTTCACCATTGCTATCAGTTAGGGATACGCTCAAATTGGTGACACCGTCACTAGTAGAGTCATCTGGATCAGAAAAATCTTTTTTTACCGCATCCGTCACAGCGATAGTATTTCCATTGCCATCGGTGCTAATTGCGGTCACCGTCAGCTCGCCATCCGCTAATTCGCGAACATCGATATTGACGACGCTATATTGACCATCCTCATCGATAACAATAGAAGAAACGTCAATGACAATCTGTTTATCATTAATATCTGAAATAATTAAGGAGTCTAAACGCTCAGCGCCACCGGCAATCACCCCTGCAATCGTTGCAGTTTCACCCTCACCTTCAATAACCTCTTCGCCATTATTATCAAAGATATCCACATAACCTTGAGAAAGTACAGTGACGATTTGCTCTATAAACACTGCGATCGCATCACCTTGTTCGACAGTCAATGAGGAGGGAAATACGCCTTCGGTTTGGAAGTCTGTAGAAGCAATAGTTTGTGCACCGTCTCGCGAAACGGCGCCTGTTGTCGTTAAGCTAGAACCTTCCTCTTCTTCCGATAGAAGTTCCTCTTGTGAGTTGGACGCGTTCTGATCTAATGAATCAATCACACTTTGAATAGCAGACTGAGCATCAACAGATTGAATATTGCCTTGCTGAGCGATAGATACACGTAACTCACTAACAATATTTTCAGGGACACTCAGTGGCGTGTTCCCAACCGAAACAATCACGTCTCCATTCTGAGGAACATAGCCTTGCTCTGCGACTTTAAGTTTGCCTTGCGCATCGATAATTAACCATGCGTCACCAAATACCACATCATTCGCAAATGAGATACCGTCCATGTACTCTCCTTAACCCATAAGCATTAGGTCTGTGTCCACTAGAATAAACTCACGTTTTATGGTTAAATTTTACACTACTTTCACTGTAACCGCGGATTAAAATAAAACACCCAATTCACAATCAATTGCTCAACATTTACGAAACAATACTATTGTAAAAGGTTTTTTATTAACTATTATGTACTTAGCAACCAAGATAACTTTTTGATGTCTTATGACGAGCTCAAAATTGGTTAAAAAAGTAACGGAATACTAGGGAGCATATCTTGAAAAGGACTAAGCTAAGCGCCATCGCTCTAGCTACCATGCTGTGCAATCCAGTCTCAGCGCAGTCGTTAGAGCAAGCTATCTCGCACACTCTGAAAACGAATCCGACAGTGAAAAGTTCATACAATGAATTCATGTCCTATGTTCATGAAAACAAAGCCGCGGTTCGAGAGTACTACCCAAAGATTGATCTCACCGCAGGGATTGGTTGGGAAAACTATCAAAACGATCAAAGCAGAGATGACGACTACACTGCGGTCGATGCCTCTATTAGGCTTACGCAACTGCTATGGGACGGCTCTAATACTTTACATAATATGGATAGAACAGCCGCAGAAGCGGAGTCTCTGCGCTACAAAGTATTAAGTGATGCTTCTGATAAAGCGTTAGAGGTGACAAAAGTGTATTTAGATACACTAAAAGCTTATGAAATCCTCGCCCTCTCTGAGAGTAACCTTGCGACTCATAAAAGAATCTTTAAAGATATTAAAAAACGCACAGAATCAGGAATAGGTTCGACCGCAGACTTATCTCAAGTCGAAGCACGTATTGCCAAGGCACACGGTAATTTACTGGCTGCACAAAATAACTTATTTGATACACACATCCAGTTTTCTCGCCTCGTTGGGCAGTCTCCACAAGGTTTGGTTTTTCCAAGAGCCGATATCACACGCATTCCATTGACCATTAAAGATGCTCTTGATATTGCTTTAGAGAAACACCCAGTCATTAACACCGCTAAAGTCGATGTCGATGCTGCAAAATTCCAATATAAACAATCTAATAGCCCTAACCTTCCTACTTTTACAATAGATGCTGGCTATGATTATTTTGATGATGCAGAAGGCGTTTCGGGACGTCGTGATGAGATGAATGCTACGTTACGGATGCGCTATAACCTCTTCAATGGCGGAGTTGATAGTGCGAATAAAGATCGCGCGGCATATCAAATGAATAAAGCAAAAGATCTCAGAGATAGAGCGTATCGAAATGTTGAAGAGAGTTTACTCCTCTCATGGAGCGCACTGAATTTGACCTTGCAACAAAAAGAGTTTTTAGCCGATCACGTCGATGCAGCTTCGAACACCGTTGTCGCTTATAGCAAGCAATACAAAATTGGCAAACGAACCCTGCTTGATCTGTTAAATACAGAAAATGAGCTATTTGAGTCACGCAAAGGATATGTAGATGCTCGATATGCTGAGCAATACGCAAAGTTTCGAATACTAAACGCAACGGGGACATTACTTGAATCACTCTTAGTCGATGTTCCGGAGCAATGGAATACAGCGGTGGAGTACTAAAATGAATAAATTAATTTTAGCGTCTGTCATCTCTTTCACTATAGTTGGATGTGCCAACGACACCGAAGAGTATATCGACACTCCGCTACCAGACCAACAAGCAGATTTGCGTGATTTTGACCGTGATGGCGTCATTAACGCTCGAGACAAATGCCCTGGTACTCCAAGTAGTGCAAGGGTCAGTAACGACGGTTGTGAAGAGCGTATTGAAGTCTCTCAAGAACAGAACCTTAAAATCTTATTTGAACACAATTCCACTGATGTACACCCGGTATTTCGTGGGCAAATTGAGGGTATGGCGGAGTTTTTAAAACAATATCCCGAAACCTCAATTGAAATTAAAGGTTTTGCCAGTAATCCAGGTGATAGACAATACAACTTAAATCTGTCGCGCAACCGAGCACTGCTTGTGCAAGATAAGCTGATAGGGTTTGGCGTTGATCCCAGTCGTGTCGTTATTATTGGTCATGGTGAAGATGACACCGATGATGACAATCCCATCGATGAAGCTCTGGAAAGACGCGTTGAAGCCAAAGTTGTTGGCTTTAAAGGCGACTTTGTGAAGGAGTGGACAATTTTTACTACATTACCTAAATAACCATTATCGCCCCCCTAATAAGCAAGAAGCTGAGTAAAAACTCAGCTTTTTTGTTCCTATCTTGCTAAATAATCCCATGTACCCTATAAGCGTGCTAAAATACCCGACATATCACACTGTTAGGAAAAAACCATGAGCCAATTAAGCAACGATATTCAACAAAATCTAGACTTGTTCATCGAACAAAGTAAAAAAGAGAATCTTGTTTGGGGTCTTAAAAACGAAGACGGCTGGTTAGCCTGCGATTCAAGCGAATTTGAAGAGTGCGAAGTCATGCCATTTTGGTCTAACCGTGCTGATGCGGAATATCACAATGTTGAAGAGTGGGCCGATTTCGAAGTCACTGAAATCCCTCTTGATATTTTTGTAGAAGATTGGCTAATCACACTTTCAGAAGACGGCGTGTTAATCGGTACCAACTGGAATGCCGAACTTGAAGGCAAAGAAGTAGAACCAGAAGCACTGGCTAAACTTTACCTTTAATCATTCTATATTCTATACCCCTGCAATTATTGTAGGGGTTTTCTTTTTTACTGGGTCTAATAATGTATAAGCTAATTGCTATCGACATGGATGGCACCTTACTCAACACCGATAAAGTGATTTCAGACCGAAATAAGCAAGCGATTTTTGATGCAAGATCAAAAGGTGTCACCGTCGTACTTGCCTCTGGTCGCCCATTAGAAGGTATGCTCGATAGCCTACATCAGCTGGGAATGGACAGCGATGAAGACTATGTGCTGTGTTATAACTCTGCGGTAATTAAAAACGTTGGTACAGGTAAGATCATTAGTGAGCGTTTGATTGCTGGATCGGATGCAAAACGTATCTACCAGCTAGCCCAAGAACGTAACTGCAATTGTCAGGCATTTAGTAAAATACACGGCTTAATTACCCCAAAAGATAGCTATTACACTCAACATGAAGCCAAAATCAATGGTTTAAACGTAACGGTGATGGATTTCGAGACTCTTGACGACTCACATCCAATCATCAAAACCATGCTAGTTGACCCCGTTGAAGTGTTGCAACAAATAGCCGATACCCTTCCAGAGTCGTTAAGACGCGATTACTCCGTTGTGCGTAGCGCCCCCTTCTTTCTTGAGTTTTGTAACCCACTCAGTAATAAAGGCACTGGCGTACAAACCCTTGCTCAACACTTAGGCATAAAGCAAAGCGAAGTGATGTGTATTGGGGATGCGGGTAACGATCATGATATGTTGAAATATGCCGGTCTAGCGGTCGCGATGCAAAATGCCGACGACGAAACCAAGTCATTAGCAGATCATATTACTGACAGTAACAATGAATCAGGCGTCGCAACCGCCATTGAAAAATTTGTGCTTTAAGTGAGTCTGCATCCGATAAACTGAGAATCAATTACACGATAGATTTAGTCATGCAATGAATGTGCGTTTTAAATCCATGCTTACGGTACACACAAAGCGCACTTTCATTAAATCCCCACACCTCCGCGTTAACTCGCACAGCGCCATGATCTGAAAATTCACTCTGTAAACGTTCAAGAAGCGCTATGCCGCCCCCCATTTTTCGATAACGCTGCTCTACAAACCAGTGATCAATGCTACCTACCGTTTGCGAGCTCAAAAGGGGTGAATGCATTTGACACAATTGCCCTGAAATAAACCCAGCGACAGCCCCTTTCACCTCAAGCAAAAAAATACAACAATCTAACGTCGATAAATAGCTTTCAATTTCTGCATCAAGCTCTTTAATGCAAGGAGGCTTTATCATCTCTTCACAATGCATATGATGCCATTGATACAATGCGTGCCACACATTTAACAAAGCCGCTTTATCGGTAGGTTGCGCTCTTCTTATCTTAAAAATATCCGACATTTTGCCACACTACTCGACAAGCCAAAGCGATTAACACGATACCTGACAGTTGATCAATAAGTTTGCCTTTCGCTTTTAGACGCTCAAACAATAATGGACTAGAAAGTACCAAAGTAATGAAGGTATACCATAAACCATCTACTAGCATAGGCGTAGCAACCACAATGGCTTTAGCGCCCACACTATTACCTACTGCAACAAACTGACTAAACAACGCAATAAAAAATAACGCTATTTTGGGATTAAGTAATGAAATCAACAGCCCTTCTTTGGCTGACTCTTTAACGCTGACCGCTTTACCCGCCTCTAGGGTGCTCGCAATCCCTCCATTTGACGTTAAAGATTTCCAGCCCAAATATGCAAGGTAGGCGGCGCCTAATAGGGAAATGGAGACAAAAAGGGCTTCGGATTTATGCAGGACAACAGCCAGTCCAATAACGGTGATAAACGCGTAAAATGCAATACCAAAAGAGTGCGCCCAAGCAGCGGCTAAACCATTAAGTCGTCCGCCGGCTAAAGTATGTTTACTGACCGTGGCTAGACTTGGGCCGGGAGACATGGCGCCAAGCAAACAAATAACAAATAATGAGAACCAAAGATGAAGTGACATTGCATAACTGTCCGGTAAAAAGATCTTGGCCCTATGTTATGCTTTTTTTCCCCAAGGTAAAGCTCAAGAAGCAAAGCATCGCAATATAGTTTAAGTCAAACGTTTACTTAGCCTCATTGCCCAAACTATCCATTTGTGACTGTTTTAAATTGATGCTTTTATCTATCGCTTTTAGACGATCAGACGCCTTTTGTTTTCTTTCGCACGAGTCTGATTTTGCATCCCAGCTTTTTCCGTCTGTGTATACCTGACACTCTTTGACTAAATTATTAAAGGTTACGATGAGTTTTTCTCGTTGTGCGTTGAGGTCGTGGATCTGCTGCTGAAGTTTCAATTGCCCTTGAAAATACTCTTTAGACTGAGTGAGTATGTGGTTTTGTTTATCTACCGTCCCCTGCAACGCTTGGTTCTGATGTTGTTGTTCTAAAGAAGCAGTCTGTAACGAACTGATGGTTTTCTTTAGTGAACTCACCTCGCCAGTGAGCTGTTTGTTGTGCTTAGTTAGCTGGGCATTTTGTTTTTTTAATGTTGCCAATGACTGCTCTAACTGAGTACTTTGCTCGCCAAGCGCATCACTAGAAGCTTGTTGTGTCTCAAGTTTCGCAGCAAGATCGTGATTTTTAGACGCCATTGAGCTTTGTTCATCTAACAATCGCTGCAACTCTTGTTGGTGTGTTTTACCCTGATGCGATGCAGTATGCATGACCAACGCCCCTCCTACCGCGCCGCCAAATACAAAGCACAATATCCCTGTCACTAGATGAGTTCTTGTGACTCCTAACTGACGTAATCGCACAACCTTCTCATCGAACACAGCACTTCTCCACTAACGGATTAATTCAGACATCATCAATACAGCAGTATAGGTAGCAAACGCTCCGAGCAATACAATGACAACCCATTTTTGTAATTTTTCATTGGTGTTGTATCGCACAAACAGCAGTGCCAACACAGCCAGTACGGCAATAGCAATCAAACGTGTCATCTTACCTTCCTACACAGTCACAAATATTAGGATTAGGTAAAGTTTAACAGTTAAGTATTTGTTTTAGTTATTCTTACACAAAAGAAATTTCAATAAGCCCCTTGAATCTGTAAGTATTTATGATATTTTAGCGACCTGTAAGTAACTTTCTTACAAACCTAGCGTTTTTACGCTAGTTCCGATGAAAACTGCAGGAGAGTGACGTTTTATTACGTCCGCCGAAGAAGTAAATCTTTCAGGTTCTTGTTTTTACGTTCTTGTTTAAACAAGTGAGGACTGCAGTTGGAGGAATCTCTGGAGAGAGCCGTACTACTTTGATGTAGCAGTCGGCCGCCGAAGGAGCAAGCCCAATTTTGGGTGAAACTCTCAGGCAAAAGGACAGAGGAGTGAAATAGCGTTTAACCACATTATTAGTTAATTTAGTTCTTTTGATCCGCGTTCACTCTTCTCCTTATATGTTGTTTATTAAGGGGAAAACCATGACACCTGCACCATCTTCGCTACAAACTATTTTACACTCCATCGACAGTTTCGTCTGGGGACCACCACTGCTTATCCTATTGGTTGGTACCGGCGTTTACTTCACTTTCAGTTTAGGCCTTATTCAGTTTAGACACCTTCCTACAGCCCTTAAAATGGTCTTTAGTAAGTCGTCCAACACAGATTCCAAAGGCGATGTCAGCGCATTTGCGGCATTATGTACTGCCCTATCTGCCACCATTGGTACAGGTAATATTGTGGGCGTGGCGACCGCGATTAAATTGGGTGGCCCTGGCGCACTCTTTTGGATGTGGCTAGCTGCGCTATTTGGTATGGCAACAAAATACGCCGAATGTCTACTCGCCGTAAAATACCGCACTACCGATGACAAAGGTGGCATGCTAGGTGGTCCAATGTACTATCTACGTGATGGCGTAAAATCACCGCTTTTAGCGACATTATTTGCCGTTTTCGCCTTAGGTGTTGCTCTATTCGGTATCGGTACTTTCCCTCAAGTTAATGCTATTTTAGATGCATCAGAGGTGACGCTTGGTGCAGACCGTACTATGGCAGCAATCGTACTAACTATCCTAGTTGCTATGGTTACCTTAGGTGGCATCAAGTCTATTTCTCGCGTAGCGGGTAAAGTTGTGCCGACTATGGCGGTTATCTATGTGGTGTCTTGTTTAGGTATTTTGATCAATAACGCAGATCAAGTGTTATCGGCCATTGAACTGGTTATTGTGTCAGCCTTTACGCCAACAGCGGCAAGTGGTGGCTTCTTTGGCGCAAGTGTTATGCTTGCCATTCAATCGGGTATCGCGCGTGGCGTATTCTCTAATGAATCAGGTTTAGGTAGCGCGCCAATGGCAGCGGCAGCGGCAAAAACAGATTCATGCGCTCGCCAAGGTTTGATCTCAATGACAGGTACCTTCTTTGATACCATCATTATCTGTACGATGACTGGTCTTGCCTTAATTATTACCGGTGCATGGCAAAGCGACCTTGCTGGCGCCATGATGACGACGCATGCCTTTGCTGTGGGTTTAAACGCCGATGTTCTAGGCCCTATCTTAGTATCTGTTGGTTTGTTGTTCTTCGCCTTCACCACCATTTTAGGTTGGAACTACTACGGCGAGCGTTGCGTTGTGTACCTGTTCGGTACCAAAGCCATCTTACCGTACAAAATTATCTTTATCGCATTAGTGTTCTCCGGTGCATTCATGAAACTCGATATGATTTGGTTAATCGCTGATATCGTAAATGGTTTAATGGCTGTCCCTAACCTGATTGGACTTATCGCATTACGACAAGTCGTGGTTGCTGAAACTAAGCTGTTTTTTGATAAATCATTAGCAATGAAAACGGCAACTCAACAATCATAAACACGCGTGTTAATTCCAACTGAAAGAGCACTAAGAATCAAAGTGTTCGCTTAGGCGCAAGCCACTGACTTTCTTTCAGATTTGGATTAGCCCATAAAAAACGCCTTAATAGACCGTTTCATCAGATCTATTAAGGCGTTTCTATAACATGAAGTAATACGAATCGTACTCGATAACTGCATTAAAGTTTTTGATTCTAGAATAATGAAATAATGAGTTCATCACTTAAAATCTAACCGCTTACCCTATATCAGCCCACCACAGTGGTCGATTAATACGCGTGATATTAGTAAGACTCTCGCTTTACCGCCAATATATTGGGATTACCAGTGCTAACATTAGTGGAGACTTTGACTTCATAGGGATATATTTGCTGGATTTGTTGCTGTGTCAAAATAGAGCTTGGCATTCCATCTGCCACAAGTTGTCCCTTATTTAACAGCAATAAACGGTCGCAAAATTCAGCCGCCGTATTTAAGTTATGTAGGGCAACCAATACGGTTTTACCTTCTTGCGCTAAGCTATAAAGAATGTTCATTAGCTGCCCTTCGTGACCAATATCTAAGCTAGCACAAGGTTCATCTAATAAAATAACCGGGGTATCTTGCAATAAGATACGCGCCAGATGCACTAGTTGTTGCTCACCGCCCGAAAGTTCATTAACCCGTCGGTCTTCAAGGTGCTGAATATTTAGCCGAGTTAACGCTCCTTTGATTCTTCGTTTTTTATCGTCTTTTGTGAGCGTGTGATGGTTCATTAAACCAAGAGAGACCAGTTCACTAACTTTGTACGGAAATTCAACGCGATTAATCTGAGGTAAATAGCTCAACAACGTTGCCCGCTGATGTGCAGGTAGCTCAGAGACAGGCTCTCCAAATAAGCGAACGCGGCCCTTACTATCTGGCAAATACCCTGAAAGATGTTTTAGCACACTGGATTTGCCGGCGCCATTTGGCCCAATAACGCCAATGAGCGAACCCTTTTCAAGTTCAAAGCTGATCTCTTGCAACACCTGAGTGCCATTAAACGACACGCTGAGATCTGCAACCTGTACTGGATAATCACTTGCTGTAATACTCACAGTAATTTCCCCTGCTTTTGAACACTGACCACCAGCCAAAGGAAATACATCCCTCCTAAAATAGCGGTAATAATGCCTGCTTTTATCTCATATGGCGCAATGATATAACGGCCAATAAGATCGCAAATTAACAGGAATATTGCACCAAACAGTGCAGAAAGAGGCAATAAACTCAGATGATTAGCACCAGTTAACATTCGAACTAAATGCGGCACCATTAAACCAATAAAACCAATGGGACCTGCAATCGCAATTGACATAGCCGTTAACAATGAAGCGCACAACAACAATGCAAAACGACTGCGACTGACATTCATGCCCAGCCCGTGCGCCGCTTCATCACCAATTGACAATATGTTAAGCCACTGCGCATGTCGCAATAACCAAATAGAGGCCACTACAATCACTGGCAAAGGCCAAATGATCTGCTCCCAGATACGCCCTTCAAGCCCGCCCATCGTCCAAAATACAAACTGACTGACTTCATATTGACGCGCAAAAAGAAGCACACCTAACGTTGCGCCTCCGAGCAAAGACGATAGTGCGAGACCCGCCAAAATCAGATACAAGGTTTGCCCGCTGTTAGAGTTTCTAGCGAGAACAAAAACAAACATAGCGCAGATTAAAGCGCCTAGACACGCTATGACTGGAGTCCATAACGGGTGAGCTAATGAAAGGCCCGTGGTAATGGCGATGACAGCACCAAAGCTGCTGCCTGCGCTAACACCAAGCACATCAGGGCTCGCGAGCGGATTTCGAAACAGTCCTTGAGTACATGCCCCAGCCAGTGCTAACGCGCTGCCAGCAGCAATCGCCGCAATCACTCTAGGTAAACGTATGTGCACGACAATGGCGGAGATCAAAGGATAATGAGTCGCTGCGCTATCTGGCCCTTCAAGCACCAATAACTTTAAATAAGAAAAAAGATCGGCGACAGACAAGCTCACGGCACCTAACGTCAGCGCCGCCCAAATCGAAACAATAAGCGCACTACCACCGAGTACTGCATACCATCGATACGTGACATAACTTGAATCGGCGATCATGGCGCAGGAGTACCCAGAACTGCCCTATTAACAAATAAAATGGTGTCTACAATATATTGGCTATAGGTACTGCGCAAATATTGCGGGATCGGGTACACATTCCCTTCTTTTACCGCTTTGACGTTTCTCAACGCAGGGTCGGTTAACACCTGATGCAATAAATCTGTGCTACCCGATTCGTCGTTTGCAGCAAACGCTGGAATAAACAAAACTTCAGGATCTAGTGCCACAATCAGTTCTTTAGACATCGGTGTTTGACCATATTTGTCCGCATCTAAATCGGCAACGACATTATCAAAGCCTGACTGTTCCACTATTAATTGCCAAGTAGAATCACGCGTGCTGGATGTGCCCCAGTTGTTGTAATCGAGTACTCGATATTTGTGGCTAGTGTAAACCAGTCCTTCTTCCAGTCGGCGCTCCATATCCACAACAATCGCTTTGGCGTTGTTGTCCTCACCGACTATTTTACCCATTTTCTTGATCAACTCTTCAATCTCAATCAAGGTGCTCGGCACTGGTAATACAAACACTTTAATTCCGGCTGAGCGTAATTGCTGAATACGGCCCCTATCACTCCAAGTTGCAGCAAACACCAGATCTGGACGATTAACTAAGATTTGCTCGACATTTAAATCTAAGCGAGGAACAGACGCTGGCACCTTACCGGCTATCACAGAGAAATGCTCATCATCAACAAGGTTGGTCACCGAGCTAAAGCGCTTTGCGGGGATCATGTCGAGCAACACTTCATCACTAAAGAGTGTTTTTGAAGAAATTTTTTCAGGCGCTTTATCAAAAGTCATGCTTTGACCGCTTGCATCAGTGACTGTGATCGGAAATTGAGCCCATACCACAGCAGAATAAAGATAAACAAGCACAGCAAAACCGCGCATAAAACTTCCCATGTTGTTTTCCTTTTAAACCTTTTTGCTTTTCAAGATCGTAAAATAAGAGGTGACGCTAAAGAGTTTAGCGCTGTCATTTTACGAATGTAACCAAAGAATATCGTGATATTATCAGTTAACAATGATTAGATAATACATAAGCACATAGAGTAGCAATCTTTACCTTGTAACGCATTGAAACCTAGCTTGTTTTTATGAATAAATGCATTTTAAAAGGAAACATCATGAAATTCAGCGGTAATATTGACGAACTGGCCTACCCATTTATTTTCGAAGACAGCCCATTGTGCGATTTTGAAATCCTTACCGATGAACTGTGTACTATTACAGGTCTTGCGCTAACCAATATCGATAACCCAAAAGTGCGCCACTCTTTAGAAGAATTGCAGCCAAAAATCTTCCATCTTAATGGTTCAATTCGAGGCAAGAATGGGATCTTTGAAAGTGATATTGAATCATTAGCCGCCGAATACCACGCTTTTAAAGACAGTGTCAGTGACGACAACAAGCGATTTGTATTGCCACGAGGCACAGGTCCGGTGATTCAACTACACCAATGTCGTAGCCTGTCTAAAAAAGTAGTTCGACAGTTGGTGTTGGTAGAGAAAGCAGGCAAAAAAGTACCTGAGACGCTACCAAGATTTGCTAACTTGTTGGTCAATTACTACTTCGCGCTTACACGCGTACTCAACCAAGATATGGGCATTGAAGAGCCTGAATACATTAGCATCAACTACAACGCTAAGGCCTAGTTAACTAGGCCATAAACGAAAGCGTTAAATTACAAGCACTCGAAGACCAGTAGTGCGCCAAGCGCAATTAAAACTAAGCTGCTGCACATCTGTAAACGGTAATTCACTTTACCGCTCGCTAACCACAGCTTAGCTTTATCTAACATACTCGCCAAACCGCATTGCCAAATCATCGCTATGACAAAATGAATAGACGCTAGGAAAATAGACTGAAGCCATAAATTCCCCGTTTCATCAATAAACTGTGGCAAGAATGCCAGGTAAAAAACCGCTGTTTTAGGATTAAGTACGTTAGACAAAAAGCCTTGACGGATAGAAGTGAACACTGAAACTTGAGTGCCATCCGCCTGAACATCAACAAGCCCTACTCCGCCTTTTAACGAGCGAACACCAGAAACACCCAACCAAATAAGATAGGCAGCGCCGATGAGTTTAATACCATTAAATAGCTCTGGACTTTGACTAATAATGGCCGCTACGCCAATGGCAGACCAAGTGGCATGCACATAAAGCCCGAGGCACACACCCAAACTGGTTGCATAGCCATCCCTCCTACCACCACGACTGGTATTACGAATGACTAAAACAGTGTCAAGACCTGGAGTGATTGTTAATAAGGTCATGGCGGCGATGAAAGTATATAAGTCGTTAATCTGCATTGAATTTTCTAATGTTGGCTACTACTAGGTGTATAGCGGGAAGTTTGATAGTCTAAGCTAATACAATACGGTTAAGGAAGAGATATGTCAGCATTTAAATCACTCAAAGAGCATTTCCAAAAAATTGACAACTTCGCACATCTATCTTCGATATGCGGTTGGGATGCTGCTGCAATGATGCCAACCGGGGGAAATGAAGCGCGTTCTCGTGCCATGGCGGAGCTTTCTGTACACGTACACAGTTTAAAAACACAGCCACAATTGGCCGAGTGGTTCGATAAAGCGTCAGAACAGGCCCTAACAACGAATGAAACCGCACAACTACGAGAAATGAAACGCAGTTGGTTAATGTCTAACGTTATCCCTAAAGAGTTGGTTGAAGCCAGCTCGTTAGCCGGTTCAAAATGTGAGCACGCTTGGCGCACCCAAAGAGCCGACAATGATTGGCAAGGTTTTGCTAAAAATTGGCAATCAGTGGTTGCTTTGTCTCAAGAAGAAGCACAAATACGCGCACAAGCCACAGGCCTCACTCCATACGATGCCATGCTTGATATTTATGAGCCCGGAACCAGCAGTGAATCACTAACGCATACCTTTGATAATGTAAAACAATGGCTCCCAAACCTTATTGATCAAGTTATCGACAAGCAAGCCCAAGAAAAGATCATCACCCCTACTGGCACTTTTGAAACCAACAAACAAAAGGCATTGGGACTTGAAGTCATGAAGCTGCTTCAATTTGATTTCAGCCATGGCCGACTTGATGAAAGCGTGCATCCTTTTTGTGGCGGCGTGCCAACAGACGTGAGAATCACCACTCGCTACGACGAAAATGAATTTATGCAGTCGTTGATGGGTATAGTGCACGAAACAGGACATGCACGTTATGAGCAAGGATTACCTACCTCTCTTGCGGGAAACCCAAGCGGCAGTGCTCGCTCGATGGGAATTCATGAATCACAGTCACTGTTTTTTGAAATGCAAATGGGCCGCAATGCCAGCTTCATCCAACACCTGAGCCAATTGGCGATTAAACACTTCCCAGAACACAACGTAAAATTATTCGAGACAGCCAATCTAAACCAGCTATATACACGAGTGAAAAAAGATTTCATCCGTGTCGATGCCGATGAACTGACCTACCCTGCACACGTTATCCTACGCTTTGAGATTGAGCGCGATCTCATCAATGGCAAAATTTCCTATCAAGACGTACCTGAGCTTTGGGACAGTAAAATGCAATCTTACTTAGGTTTATCTACCGCAGGTAATTTCAAAAATGGTTGTATGCAGGATATTCACTGGACAGATGGAAGTTTTGGCTACTTTCCAAGCTACACATTAGGTGCTATGTATGCGGCGCAATTTATGGCTGCAATGAACAAAACAATAGATGTGGATGCGGTGCTGCGCTCTGGTGAACTGACACCTATCTTTGATTGGCTGTCTAACAATATCTGGAGCAAAGGTAGTTTGTTAAGCACTGATGAATTGGTCAAACAAGCCACTGGTGAGACGTTAAATGCCGATCACTTTAAACAGCACTTAATGAACCGCTACTTATAACATAAACAAAAGGCCTGATTTCGATAATATATCGTAATCAGGCCTTAATACATCTCAACAACTATAACCCCAACTTTTTTAATCCTGATTGAGGTTAGTTTCTATTAATCCATTAAACTCAGAGTATGTTGAGTGGTTGTTCCGTTTGGTGAGGTTAGATCGAACGTAGAACCATGCAAGTCAGCAGTCCATGTTTTCCCTCCAGTACTGACTAATATTTTACCACTTTTTGGATAATCTAAACCAAAGCTTTGATCATCAAAATAGATATCAGAGCTTTTAAGTACGACATATTGATTGTTGCTTTGTGCATCAGAGTACTGTCCAACAAATTTAATTTCATCGACATGATTATAGTTTGAATCACGCACTGATTTTTTGAAATCTATAGTATTTGCAGTAAGGTGACCATCTTCATCTGTATTTATATAATGTATGTCTAAATCAATGTTCGAATATTCATTTTCATATTCGTCTTTGAAGTTCCCATTAAGTGCAACTCCATTCTCATTACAGTTTTTCACGTTAAATATATAGTTAGAAGTTGTGGAGTAAGATCCACCATCACTACAAAATCCATCAGCTAAATAGTACGAATCATGTCTAAAGGTTTTAACAAACGATGTTATTGCTGTAAAACCATCATCAACAAGACTAGCAACCGTGGAGGAATCATCATCACTGACAAAAGAACTCATGCTACCTTGACCAATTCCAGCGAACTCTTGATTTTTGACTGCTTGACCATTATCTATATTCACATTATAGCTACTACCATCAGGTTCAGTTACCGTATAAACGCCAGGATAAAAATCTAAGACCCATTGCTGATTATCTTTACCAATAATAGTTATTTCGCCCTGACCTTTACTAATTTTATCAAAGTCAGTGGCAACAACTTTATATGAGCCATATTGAGATGAAGTCGTAGTCATAGAGAAGTCAGACTGACTAGTACTCTGATAACTACTTTGTAAGGTTAAGCCGCTAGAGAGGTTATGTGCATTGAGATTAGCAACTAACATATCATCACTGGCTGACAAATTTTTAATGCTACCATTTAAAATTACATCAGCACCTTTAAATTGTGACTTGTTAAACTCCATATCTAAAATTGTTGTTTCAGTATTGTATGTCCATTTTGCTGAACCGGAGTCTACTAAAAAGTGTCCATGATCATAATAATTGCGCACACCTTCTCGAGCCTTATTATAATCGCCCTGAATTTCGATATATAAACCAACCGTTTCAGCAAAAACACCAGTAACTTGTTCTTGGTTTTGGATATTCAAAGTCAATTCAGTTGTTTTGGGAGTCGAATCACTACCACCGCCACCACAACCAGACAGTATTAGTGTAGTCAAAAGTAAGCTTCCCGCTAAAAGCGGATATTTTTTAATTAATTTCATTGCTATTCCTTCCGAATTCTTTCGGATACAACCTTAGTTTCCATATTTTATTTCCTTGTCTGTCATGTTAGTAGTACACGCTGGGGAATATAAGATTGCGGAAATAATCAATTGGGAAGGTATGGATTATGCATAGAAAACAAACTAATCAGCGCTAGTTTCCTTTCAATACTCTCTAAGTAGCGAGTGTTTGAAATTGTTCTCACTAGGAAGAACACAACGAATCAAAATGACACAGATTATTCCTGCCATTTTTCTTCACAGCATATAACGCTTTATCTGCTTGGACGAACAGCGCATTAAAATTCATGTTGGTTTTAGGATCGACGGTAGTGCTTCCGATGCTGAAAGTGATGTCGATTGTGGTTTGCGCTGTGGCGATTGAGAGTGGTTTGTGTAGCCTTGTCATTACTTCGTTGGCTTCTGTTTTATTGGTGTTTGGGCATAAAATAATAAATTCGTCCCCTCCCCAGCGGCCTAATAAATCATAGCGACGTATTAGCTGACTTAAGTGCTGGGCAACGCCAATAAGCACCTCATCTCCAACTTGGTGGCCATAGGTATCATTGACCAATTTAAAATGGTCGATATCAATGAGTATCAGTGAAGTGCTGTTCTTTGCGCGCTTGGATCTGTCTAATTCTTTTTTTGAGAGTCCTTCAATCGCGCGTTTATTAAATAGATTGGTCAAAGGCTCCATCTCTGCGACTCGACGTTGATATCGAAACATTTTATGGATACCAAACGCGATAAGCATGAGCCCGACAATCGATAACAAATCGCAAATCACAATGTCAAAGATAACGTTATTTTGGAAAAACCATTGGAACTCGCCAATCGCTTCTAAACATTCAAAAAACTCACAGATAATGAGTGCAATTAAACCAATATTAACCGTAATGTCTAATGTTCTATGTCCGTAGACGAAAATGCCACACAGCAACACAAATGCTACGGACTCTAATATAAAATCAGTGATGTTAATGACGTCAAAACAAATAAATAAAGTGGCAGGAAGTAATACGCTAAGTCCAATAAACAGGCTGTTCATCCCAGATATCTTCTCCTATTGGTTGAGAAAGGCGCAAGATAGGTATGCTGAAATAGATAATAATGTCTTTATTTGATAAGCCGCTATTACCTTTAGTAACTCAGTTAACATTAGTTCATACTAAATTAAATGCCATGATAATTAGCTTAAATTGCGCTAAAAGACGACATTTAGGGTTAAACATCGTCAAAAAAACATTAACCATAACTTTAATAAGGATTTATTTATTGTAAGTGCGTGTTCTAATTTGCCTATTTAGACAAAAAAAATGCCCCATAAAGGAGCATTATACGTTTGCCGATAAACAATGGTGCTTATAGGAAGTGGAACGTCGCGTTTAACGTGTAAGAATCCACATTGCCACCGCTGATTTCAAAGTTTTGGTAACCCGCACCTACAGAAATCATATCAACGACGAAGTATTCAACACCCACACCGTACATCAAATCGTAACCGTCATCATCTTGTGCGCCTGCTTTACCAGCCAAATCATAACGATGAGCACCTAAACGACCGTATAGGTGTACAGGGCCTAAATCGATGCTTGGTTTAATACCTGCGTAAACCGATTGGAAATCGTATTTTTCAGGACCCACATCAAATGAGCCCAGCTTCCAGTAACCCGCTTCCACACCGATAATAGGTAAAATACCTGTACCTACATGAAAACCAAAGGTAGAGGTTTTATCGCTTTTAAACGAAGACTGACCGACAGAGCCACCCGCATACAACCAAGAATCTGCTGCTGCCATTGAAGAAACGCCCATTAAGGCTATCGCCAGAGCATATTTACCGTACTTCATTCTAACTTCCTGTTTTGTTAGTGCTTTTGAATCATATTATTATGTATCACAAATTGGATATTCGCAGTAAAGATTTACACATTTTCAATCGCATTACGAATACGTTTATCCGAAATTGGATAAGGTGTACCCAATTGCTGCGCAAAAAAGCTCACTCTAAGCTCCTGCAACATCCAGTGAATTTCTTTAACCGAATCTGGCACTGCGGTACCTTTCGGGATTTTGTTTTTCAATTCTTGATATTCGCGCGCCACTGTTTCTATTTTTAACAATTGCAATCGGTCGCGATTAGGATCAATCGGCAGTTTTTCCATACGTCTTTCGATTGCTTTCATATAGCGTAGGATATCTGGCAGTTTCTTCCAACCGCAATCGGTGGCAAAGCCTTTATAGATCAAGCCTTCAACTTGCGCCTTAATATCAGAAAGGGCAAACGCCATGCTTAAATCAACGCGACCTTTGAGCTTCTTATTGATGTTAAAGGCTGTGGTCAGAATCGTCTCTACTTGCTGCGCAATATGCACTACAGTATCGCCCAATTCGGCGCGTACATGCTCTTTCAACGCTTCAAATTGCTCAGGTTGCCATACTAGACCGCCCTGCTCTTCGATGAGTTTGTCTATCCCACAGGCAATACAATCATCTATCAGATCAAGTACTTTTCCATAAGGGTTAAAGTACAAGCCAAGTTTAGATTTATTCGGCAAGTTCTGATGCAGATACTTAATCGGCGATGGTACGTTTAGCAAAACCAAACGACGCTGACCGGCGCGCATCGCTTGCTGCTGTTCAAACTCGGTTTCAAACAGTTTAATCTCAACGCTTTGCTTGGCATCCACAATCGCAGGATAGGCTTTGACTTGATAGCCTCCGCGTTTTTGCTCGTACACCTTAGGGATTTCGCCAAAGCTCCACGTATGCAGATCTTTTTGTTCAATATCGTCATCTGCAACTTTAGATAAGGTTTGCTGAACCTTCTCTTTTAGGCTGTCTTTAAGCTCATACAGATCGGCGTGTTCTTTGAGTTTACGATTGCGATGATCCACCGCGCGGTACGTTACTTTTAAATGATCAGGGATTTGCTCTAGCTTCCAATCATCGCGCACCACTTCTACGCCTGTCATGCGGCGAAGCTCTTTTTCTAAACTATCCAGTAGCGGCGCTTCTAATGGCGTCACTCTAGACAGGAAAGCATCAGCGTAGTTTGGCGCGGGCACAAAGTTTCGACGCAGTGTTTTAGGCAGCGATTTAATTAACGCCACTACCAACTCATGACGCAAACCCGGTATTTGCCAATCAAAACCTTGTGGCTGGATTTGGTTTAACACGGGTAATGGAATGTGCACTGTGACACCGTCACTATCATCACCGGGCTCAAATTGGTAACTGAGCTTAAGTTTGACGCCGTTTTGGTGCCAAAAGTTAGGATAATCCAACTCCGTGACATGTGAAGCATCGCCTCTAAACAGCATCTCTTTTTCAAAGTTGAGCAACTCAGGAGAGCCTTTGCGCTCTTTATTCCACCATGAGTCAAAGTGACGACCAGAAATCGCTTCAGTTGAGACTCGCTGATCGTAAAAATCAAACAATTCGTCGTCGTCCACCAAAATGTCACGGCGACGAGACTTGTGCTCCAGCTCTTCCACTTCTAGCAATAATTTACGGTTTTGCTTAAAGAAAGTGTGTTTGGTTTCCCAATCACCCTCTACCATCGCCGAGCGAATAAATATTTCGCGACACAGCACAGGCTCAATCGGCCCATAATTAACGGTGCGCTTAGGAATAATAGGAATCCCATACAAGGTCACTTTTTCATGCGCTTGCACGGCGGCTTGTTTCTTCGACCAATGCGGTTCGCTGTACGAGCGTTTAATCAGGTGTTTAGCCAGAGGCTCAATCCATTCTGGTTGGATTTTTGCCACGATGCGTCCCCAAAGACGTGATGTTTCCACCAGCTCGGCGGTCATCACCCATTTCGGTTGCTTCTTGAATAAGCCCGATGCAGGGAAAATATGAAAACGTGCGTTTCGAGCGCCTTGATATTCATTCTTCTCTTGGTCTTTCATACCTATGTGCGACAACATACCGCTGAGCAGTGCGCAGTGCACCGCTTGATAATCGGCAGGCTCTTGGTTAACTTGAATATTCAATTCACGCAACGACTGGCTGAGCTGGAAATACAGATCTTGCCACTCTCGAACTCTTAAGTAATTTAGGTAATCTTGCTTACATTGGCGTCGAAATTGATTGCCAGATAAGGATTTTTGTTGGGTTTTAATGTAATCCCACAAATTCACGAAACTTAAAAAGTCGGAGTCTTTATCAAAAAAGCGACGATGTTTGTCATCAGACGATTGTTGTTTATCACTAGGACGCTCTCTAGGGTCTTGAATAGATAAGGCTGAAGCAATAATCATCACCTCTTTAGCACAGCCCAAACGAGGCGCTTCAATCACCATTCGACCTAAGCGTGGATCGATTGGCAGTCTTGAGAGTTTGCGACCAATATCGGTGAGGCGTTTACGCGCATCTTTGGCGTTGGCATTAATTGCGCCAAGCTCTTCTAATAGACGCACACCATCTTGAATGTTGCGACGATCGGGCTTTTCTACAAATGGGAATGCTTCGATATCCCCCAGCCCCAAGGCGGTCATTTGCAAAATAACCGACGCTAAGTTGGTTCGTAAAATCTCTGGGTCAGTAAATTCAGGACGAGATAAGAAATCCTCTTCTGAATACAGTCGAATACAGATACCTTCTGCCACACGACCACAACGACCTTTACGCTGATTGGCGCTGGCTTGCGAAACAGGCTCAATAGGTAGGCGTTGCACCTTAGTGCGGTACGAATAGCGGCTAATACGCGCCGTACCCGGATCGATAACATAACGAATCCCTGGCACAGTCAGTGACGTTTCTGCTACATTGGTAGCCAGTACGATGCGACGTCCAGTGTGCGACTGAAAGATGCGGTTTTGTTCTGATGACGACAATCGCGCGTACAAAGGAACAATCTCAGTGCCCCGTAAATTACGCTTGGAAAGTGCATCAGCGGTATCACGAATTTCGCGCTCGCCATTCATGAAGATAAGGATATCCCCTAATCCTTCATCACATAGCTCATCGACTGCTTGGAAAATACCTTCCATTTGGTCGTGATCGTCATCATCGTCACCTGAAAGTGGACGATAGCGCGTATCTACCGGATAAGTACGTCCCGACACTTCGATAATTGGTGCGTTATTAAAGTGTTTTGAAAAGCGTTCTGGATCGATCGTTGCCGAAGTAATAATGACTTTTAAATCAGGGCGTTTTGGCAAGATATTGCGTAAGTAACCCAAGATAAAGTCGATGTTTAGACTGCGTTCGTGCGCTTCATCAATAATGATAGTATCGTACTGGTTTAGATAACGGTCATGCTGGATCTCAGCCAACAAGATACCGTCAGTCATCAGTTTAATTTGCGTGTTTTCAGAGATTTTGTCGTTAAAACGAACCTTATACCCCACAAACTCACCCAATTGGGTTTCCATCTCTTCTGCAATACGTGACGCAACAGAACGCGCTGCTAATCGTCTTGGCTGCGTGTGACCAATCAAGCCTGTTTTACCACGGCCTAATTCAGCACAAATTTTCGGGATCTGCGTTGTCTTACCAGAGCCTGTCTCACCGGCAATAATCACCACTTGGTTGTCGGTTATCGCATCAGCGATATCATCACGCATTTGGCTAACAGGTAGAATTTCTGGGTATTCGATGGTCGGCGTATTCGTTTGACGCGCCTGCACAGTCATCATTGACTGAGCAATATCTAGGGCTATTTCGTCGAATACGGCATTCTTCGCGCTCTCTTTTTTGATGCGACTGGCACCTTGAATGCGTTTAGAGAGGCGGAAGCGATCCTTAATCATGCACTCTTTTAGCGCTGATTTTAAAGAAGAAGCTGTGTTTGTCTGTTTTTGAGGGTGAGATTGGGTCAAAACAATTCCGAACTGATAACTGTGAAAGGTAGAACTGAGTAAATTGTATCACAACACGCGTAAAAAAAGCGTAGGCCATTTAACCTACGCTTTAATTCAGGCTCGAGAACGATTAAAAATCGAACTGCACGTACACGGAGTTGTAATTACTGCCGCCTTTTATACGCCCATATTGGGATGACTTTTCAAAAATCGCTGAGCGATGGTGAATCGAATAACCTAGCCAGACGTTGTCCATAGAGCGAGTGTTAAAGAGCGACCCTAAATTTGCATCCAAGGAAAAGTCTAGATAATTGAGGAAGTTATTCGGCTCATACCCTTTATCTGCAAACTCGTTTTTCTCCAATGAATTGATTTTTGAGGTATACGACATCCCTTCCGCGACCCCAAAGCGCCAATCAAATGGCCATGTAAAGGTGTAATAGGCTTTGATGGCTAAGATATATTCTTGACTGGAAGCCTGATCGGCGTTGTTCCAGTGCCAAGCAAAACCCGGCGTCAGATAAATGTCTAAAGGTAAACCAAATAAATTATCGGTAAGCGGATGTCCATAAAAGAGGCTAGTCAGCTGACTGTTGTAAGGATCGTCTTCAATATCTCCACTGATAATATCCCCTAGGTTAGAGGGCGTCCCCCAACCATGGGCAATTCTCAAATACGGTTTATTGGATAAGTGAGACTTGCGCTCTTTGTCTGGATCATTAAAAAATCCGATACCCAAATAATATTCAGTCTGTATTTGATCATCAATCAAAGAGGTGCTTCGCGCACTACTGTCTAAAATCTGCGCATTGACGGCGCCAAGAAAATAAAGATTCGACACCACATGATAATAAGCTCTCACTCCGACAAAAGAGTCAACTCCTGCATCGATATCTTGGCTATCTAACGCGTAATATCGAGTATTAAAGTCACCGCTTTTTAGGCGCAATGATGCATGAGGCTCAAGAGTGAGGCCAGCAAAATGATAATTGGCCTCTGCCCCCAGTGTGGTATACCAATTTCCGTCGGTATCCGACATGGCTTCGGTAAACGCAAGCCACTGAGGGTTAAACTGATACTCGGCTCTTAAGCCTAAATCGAGTGTATCTGCGCCGTATTTGTTTTGTATTTCTGCGGGGATATCAACAAAACGAATTCGCCCAAGCATAGAGACATTCCATGGGCTCTCTTTTGCATTATACAAATACGCCCCCATACTCAGCCCTCTGACATACACGTATTCATTTTCAAAATAGAGCATTGGGATAAAGGTACTAACTCGCTCGGAATCGTCAAGGTCGAGATCGTTCACATAGGGAATTGATGCTGAGCGCACCACGCCCGCCAGCCCCCATGTTTGCTCAGGATGACGGTCCGAATCAGTTAATTCAGCGATAGAAGATTGAGACGCTTCTATCGGTTGTGTCACGGTATTCTCATCTGCCGTGGCATTTGGCGATAATCCAACCAACATAGATGCACTGATGATCAGCGCAGGTTTGACTGTCTTCATAGAGTCCTTTCTATACAAATAACAATAATTGAAAAAATCACTATTAATTATAGAGTTACATCTACAAAACGCGTAAAAATTACGGTAATTTTTTGCCGCTAGCTCAACCCCTGCCAAATAGCATAACTACCACTCACTAAACACAATACTAATGATATTCTTCTCATCCACTCTTTTGACACATAATCAACCGTACGCATCGCCACCCAATACCCCAGAAAAGCCACAGGAATCAAAGGTAAGGCTAGCCAAACATGCATTAAGGTGAAGCGCCCAACAACCGCTAACACCGTTAAGGATATCACCGCACTAAATACAAAAAATGCCGACAGATTACCGCGCAGATTATTCGCCTCTTGGTGTTGCAGTAACAAAGCCATCGGCGGCCCACCGATACCTGAGCTCGTGCCCATAAAACCAGATAAGAAACCCGCAACTAACATACGTTTGGGCGTAGGCGCAATGCGAAACGGTAATGCGCTGACTAACACCGCAAGCAACACAAATGCGCCTAAACCAATAGAGAGCATACTGGCGGAGACATATAGCAAGATCCCCCCGCCGACCATTGAGCCTGGTATGCGGCCATAGAGCGCCAGTTTTAAGCCGCCAATACCAATATTTTTACGGTATTTAAAAGCGGTTATTAAGGAGATAAACAGCCCCACCAAAGAGATAGGCCCTGGAATATAGTCGTGCGAAATATGAAATAACAATGGCGCCGATACGATGGCTAAGCCAAACCCTATCGTAGTTTGTACAAAAGAGCCCATGAAGATCAATAGCATGGCCAAAAGGGTCGAGGTTTCAAATAAGCCTAGGTCAGGCATTTTAACTCCAAAGTAGTTTTGCAAAATTGATAGTTGACTTCATTCCCCTTAATACTGCATATAATGAACATAGATCACAGAATTTAGGACAACGGCATGTTTAATAAGCTTCAATCACTATTTAAAGAACTATTAGATGGTCATGACCTTGCACATCACACCAAGCAACAGCCAAAACTGGCTATTGCTGCATTGCTTTGCGAAGTCACCGCAGCCGATCATGAACAGACAACGGAAGAGCTTGTCGCGGAACAAACCATGCTCAGTAAACTGCTAGAAGTGACCGAGGAAGAAGCGACTGAGCTACTTGACAACGCACGTCAACAAGCTGAGCAATCGGTCTCTCTTTATGATTTCACCTCGCAACTAAGAGATTTACCTAGAGAAAAACGCAATCAGTTGATCAAAGCTATGTGGACGGTCGCTTACGCCGATGGCGAATTAGACCCTATAGAAGAGTCCGTCATTCGCAAGGCTGCTGAACTTATCTACGTTGACCACAAGGATTTTGTGAAAACAAAATTAGAAGTGCAAGAATCGGTATAACGCATTTGCCTAGCGCTTTCAGTGCCTACAACATCACTAATGCGAGTTTTGCTAAATTATAAGCGTCGGTATAGCCTGAGTGCTGCCGACCTTCCCATTCAATATTCACCGCCTCTTGAGCCGCTCGATGCCCAATTCTTTTGTCTTTAAGCCGGTGTTGCATTCGATATAAAGTGGCTAAATTGACGAATTCGACAAATGGGAAATCAATCCCTTTATCGCGACACTCATTGCGAAAAATCACATCATCCCTGCCCCAGCTCGCGTAAATCTTATTTGCGCCGCCGAAGTTTTTTATCATTGATTTCATTACCGCTTCTAACGGCCTACCTTGCTTTTCTATTTTACGCGCAGAAATGCCCGTTAATTCGGTGCAGAAAGGGGAAATTTCATCTTGTTCAGGTTTGACATAATATTGGGCTCGTTTGACGATTTCTTGTTTATAAAGATCGACCTCTGCTAAGCCAATTTCTATGATTTCACCTGTTGTTCCCTTTCCGTTTTCATTCCAGCAACACATTTCTAAATCAAAGCAAACAACTCGATTATAGTTCATTCAATCCTATTCATTCACGGTCATCATTGCCGATAAGTCTACCTTAAATAGTCACACTCAAACTATAAGTAAATTCATTTAAGTACTTGAATTTCTGCTCAAGAACCCACACATTTAGAGCAATTATAAAATATCCAATGAGACTCTAATCATGATCATCGACCTATCCGTGTTACCGACCACGTTTGATATGCTTCACGCAGGTTTGGCTGCCTCTAGTGTCGTCCTGCTGGCCGTTGCTATTGCTCGTAAGCCAAAAACCATTGAAAAGATTATAGAAAAACCCGTTGAGAAACGTGTTGAAGTTGAAGTACCCGTTGAAAAAATCGTTGAAGTTGAGAAGATTGTTGAAGTAGAAAAAGTGGTAGAACGCGTTGTTGAAGTAGAATCTAAGCTTAAAACAGCCTCTACTGATTCCGCATTACAACTGCTGTCACTTTTACAACAAGAAGCACGTTTAATTGATTTCCTTAAAGAAGACATCTCATCATTTGCTGATGATGAAGTGGGCGCAGCGGCTCGCGTTATCCATAGCGGCGGTCAAAAAGTATTAAAAGACTACGTTACACTCTCTCCAGTGCGTAGCGAAACAGAAGAAACTACCGTCTCTGTTGCTGAAGGTTTTGACGCTCAAGAAATTCGTTTGATTGGCAATGTCACAGGTAAAGCGCCATTTACTGGCACGCTTATCCATAAAGGTTGGAAAGCCGATAACATTGAACTGCCAAAACTGTCTGAAAACTACAACGCCGCAATCATTGCGCCAGCAGAGGTTGAGCTTTAATGACCGATTCAGCAAAATACATCGTTGGTATTGACCTTGGTACTACCCACAGTGTGCTCTCTTTTGTCGATAAACATGACGAAGATGCAAACGTCGCAGTAATGCCAATTGCGCAGCTAAGCGCTCCTGGTCAAGTAGAAAGCCAAAACCAACTTGGCTCATTTATCTATCAGCCAAGTGAACACGAAATGGGCGCAGGCTCTCGCACGCTGCCTTGGACGGATTCACCGGAAGCGCTGGTGGGCTCAGTTGCTAGAAAACTGGGTAGCAAAACCCCTATTCGTTTGGTGGCAAGTGCTAAGTCGTGGCTGTGCCATGCCGGCGTTAACCGCCGCGAAGCTTTCTTGCCAGCGGGTAGCCCAGAAGAGATCACAAAAATCTCTCCTCTTCGCGCAACCGAGCTTTATCTCGAACATTTAATGCAAGCGTGGAATCACGCGCATCCTGAGCATCCGTTGCAAGAGCAAGACGTCACTATCACTGTGCCTGCATCGTTTGATCCTGCGGCGCGCGATCTCACCGCAGAAGCGGCGCGCAATATCAATTTACACCACTTAACTCTTTTAGAAGAGCCCCAAGCGGCGCTGTACAACTGGGTTGAGAAAACCGGTGATGATTGGCGTAACCAACTCAGTGTCGGTGATGTGGTGCTGGTGGTCGATGTGGGTGGCGGTACTACCGATTTGTCTTTGGTTTCTGTTACCGAAGAAGACGGCAATCTGACTCTAGAGCGCGTTGCCGTAGGTGAACATATCCTTCTTGGCGGTGACAACATGGATCTTGCCTTGGCCTATCGCATCAAAATGAAGATGGCGCAAGACGGAAAAGATTTACAGCCTTGGCAAATTCAATCCATCGTACACGCTTGTCGCGATGCCAAAGAAGCGCTGCTTAACGACAAAGAACTGCAATCAGTACCGATTGTGATTCCAAGTCGCGGCTCTAAGCTAATGGGAAGCACGCTAAAAACTGAATTAACTTCTGAAGAAGTGCAGCAAACCTTAGTCGATGGTTTCTTCCCTATCGTTGATATCGACGAGCATCCAAAACAAGCTCGTCGTGGCGCACTCACTCAAATGGGCCTACCTTACGCCCAAGATGCCGGCATTACGCGTCATATCGCGGCATTTTTGAGTAAACAAGCACAATCTACTGCTGATATGTTTGGCGGTATGTTCGATAACAGCAAACCCGATTTTGTAAAACCGACCGCTATATTATTTAATGGTGGCGTATTAAAAGCCAATACGCTTTCTGAGCGTTTGTTTGAAGTCATCAACCTATGGCTTAGCGATAGTGATTCGCCACAAGCTAAACAACTGCTCGGTTCCGATCTTGATTTAGCGGTCTCTTCAGGCGCAGCTTACTATGGTCAAGTGCGTCAAGGTAAAGGCGTGCGTATTCGCGGTGGTATTGCTTCTAGCTACTATGTGGGCATTGAAAGTGCGATGCCTGCCATCCCTGGTATGGCGCCGCCAATGGAAGCACTTTGCGTTGCCCCATTTGGCATGGAAGAAGGCTCAGCAGTTGACGTACCAAGCCAAGAATTTGGTTTGGTGATTGGTCAGCCAGTGCATTTCCAATTTTACGGTTCAACCACCCGACGTGAAGACAGCGCTGGTACGCATTTAGATTACTGGCAAGATGGCGAGCTAGAAGAGCTACCTGAAATTCAAGTCACGTTAGATGCTAAAGAAGGCCGTCAGGTCGGCGAAGTCGTTGCTGTAAACTTGGCCGCTAGAGTGACGGAACTGGGTACGTTATACCTTGAAGCTATCGCTAACGACAATGGTCAAAAATGGCACGTTGAGTTTAGTGTAAGGGACGACAACCACTCACATTAAACTATACTCTCCCATAACAGCACCGAGCTCTTCGGTGCTGTTTTCCCCCATTCTGCTCTGAGTTAACACTATGGCATCGTCAAAAAAATCTCGCTTTCTAGTTGGCATCGATTTAGGCACAACCAATACCGTTGTCGCCTTTTGTGAAAACAATGAACCTCTTAAAGAGTCGCCGTTACAACTGTTTGAAATACCGCAGTTAGTTGGACAAGGTGAAGTGGCAAAAAGGCCGCAGCTGCCCTCTTTTCGTTTTCACGCCACCAAGCAACAGTTTTCCAGTGAGTCACTGCAACTGCCTTGGGAGCAACACAGCGTAGACGGTGACATTGAGCAAGTGATTATTGGTGAGTGGGCTCGTGAGCTTGGCTCGCAAGTCGAAGGTCGCCAAGTATCCAGTGCCAAAAGTTGGCTGTCACACAGCAATGTGGATAGAGAATCCGACATTCTGCCTTGGGCGGGCGCCGATGACGTTGATAAAATCTCACCAGTTATTGCCAGTGCCAGTTACTTAAATCATATTCGTCTGGCTTGGAATCATCAAAACCCAATCAACCGACTGGAAGAGCAAGAAGTGGTGATTACCGTTCCTGCCTCTTTTGACGAAACCGCGCGCAACCTCACTTTAAAAGCGGCGCGCCTTGCGGGATTAGATTCAGTATTACTGCTCGAAGAACCACAAGCGGCCTGTTATGACTGGTACGCGCGCTTTGAGCAGCAACAAAACCCAGATTTATCCGACATTCCGCTGATCTTAATTTGTGATGTGGGCGGCGGTACTACTGACCTTAGTTTAATCAAAGCCAACTACACCGATAATCAGCTAAGCCTTAGTCGCATCGGTGTGGGCGAGCACTTAATGCTCGGTGGTGACAATATTGACTTAGCCCTTGCGCACATTAGCGAGCAAAAGCTAAACAATAAAACCCCAATGAAAGCGCAAGCTTTGGGTAAACTCATTTCGCAAACGCGCCGCGTAAAAGAAACTTTGCTTGGGGTAAACGCGCCCGAAGAAGGTAAAGTGACCTTACTTGGCGGCGGTTCACGTCTTATTGGTGGCGCACGAAGTGTGGCTCTGAGCAAACAAGAAGTTCAGGAGTTGGGCTTAGAAGGCTTTTTCCCTGACATTGAATTTGACCAGTTACCGAATCATAAACGTAGCGCTGTGGTGGAATTTGGCCTGCCTTATGTTTCAGACCCTGCTATCACCAAGCATGTGGCACAGTTCTTAAATCAGCACCAAGCGGCTTGTCACGATGCTTTAAACACTGCCAACAACGCTGCTCAAAGTTCATCTCAAAGTAACGAAAAAGCCATTCCTGTGGCGTTATTGGTCAATGGCGGCGCATTTAACAGTCCACTGATTAAAGCGCGCATGCAAACCGTGCTTGAGCATTGGCGAGGCGATGCCATCACCCTATTGGACAACCCGCATCCAGATTATGCGGTTGCCTACGGCGCAGTAGCGTACAGCAAAGCCAGACGTGGCGCACAGCTGAAAATTGGAGGCGGCAGTCCGCGCTCTTACTTCTTGCATCTGCCAAGTAAAAACAAAAGCCAAGCCTTATGTTTATTGGGCAAAGGCGCAGAAGAAGGCACCGAAGTTCGCCTTACCGGACGACGCTTCGCCCTGACCTTAGATCAACCGGTGCGATTTAACCTATTAACCACCACCATTGATGCGCTCAATGATGGCTCTAGTCCTAACAACGGCACCTTGCATGCCGTTGATAGCGATGTGATGCAAGCCTTGCCGCCGTATGTGGCATCGCTAGACAGCGGCAAAGTTGAAGATAGTGAAACCCTATCAGCCAATCAGAAACGCCGCGTTGAAGTGCAACTTAGTAGTAAACTGACCGAGGTCGGCACACTGCAATTAGAATGTGTGGACATTAACGATGACACGGCTCGCTGGCAAGTGGAGTTTGAAGTGCGTAATCAAAAAGCGGTGCAAGAGCAAGAAATCCCCGCTAACTTACAGCAATCAAAAGAACTAATTTCCAAGCTCTACAGTGGTAGTAAGAAGCAAACCGACGTTAAAGAAATCAAGATGCTCGCCAAGCAATTGGAGCGCAACTTAGGAAAACGAGATAACTGGGACGTGACCACGTCACGCCATATTTTCGATGCGTTTGCTTTAGGTAAAAAACGCCGTCGCCGCTCTGAACCGCACGAGAAAAACTGGCTACGTCTTGCTGGCTATAGCCTAAGACCCGGCTTTGGCGATCCAGTAGATTCATGGCGCATGGAACAAGTGTGGCCTTTGTATCAACAAAGCATACAGTTTAAAAACCAACAAGGATGGAGTGATTGGTGGATATTCTGGCGTCGTGTCAGTGGCGGTTTAAATCAAGAACAGCAAGAAACCATCCTTGCCGATATTGCGAAATACTTACACCCCGGCGCATTAAAAAATCCGCAATCTGCCAAGTTAGCCCATGAGCAAGGTTATGAAGCTATGGTGCGTTTGTCTGCTTCCCTTGAGCGACTGCACTTTGACGATAAAACCTTGTTAGCAAACTGGTTTATCAGCAAAGCCTGCAATATGGATAGCTATCGTGATGCACACTGGTGGGCACTGGCAAGACTGGCTAACCGCAGGCCACTGTATGGCAGTCAGCACAACGTTATTCCTGTCACGGACGTTCAAGGTTGGTTAAAAACCTTGTTAGATCTAGATTGGAACAAGCAAAAAATGGCCGCTTTCGCAGCGGTAATGATGTCTTGTAAAACCGGTGATAGAACGTTAGATATTTCAGAAGAGTATCGCGCGCAAGTCATCGATAAAATCACCACCAGCAAAGTGCCGCAAACTTGGCTACACCTGCTTAATAGTGAAGAATCGTTTGATCAAGAAGAAGCACAAAAAGCCTTCGGTGATACCCTACCCGCTGGATTGCAGTTGCTTAAAGAAGACCTTAAAGAAGAATAGAAAGACGAATAGCCAATCCGCTAAAATGCTCCCTTCTATTTTGCATTTGATATCGTTTTCGGTATCAAATGTGGTAGATAGTTGGGAGTAATAATACCGTATACATCAAATTACTTACGCCAAAGCGCGAATCACCGCTTGTGGATCTTTGGCAAGTACATTCAATAGCACCAACGCCGGACCTCTTGGCGTTCTATCACCACGCTCCCAATGGCGTAACGTGCCCAGACTAATACCAAACGTAGATGCAAATTCTGCTTGTGTCATTGCCACATTATGACGAAGCGCTTTCACATCCACTGCATCAAATTGATGAACGGTTGCCCCTTTTGTCTTGCCTTCAGCAAATTCAACCGCCTCTAGCAGACCTTGTTGAATACTTTCAAATGCGCTAGTCATACTTGTCTCCTGTAGTGCCCGATAAATTCACCAAGACGTTGCATTTTTGTTCTGACAACTCCCCTGTATAATAATTAACAAGCTATAATCCATTGGATTACCTGTGACAAATTTTGCACCCTACATTTACCGTTAGAATGATGCTCTCGTGACCTTATAAATATCTGCAAATACATGCTAAACCATCAAAATTGCACAATAATTATCCTTATACTTGAAAGTTTTTCTCAGTTGCCTCTGTCCTATAAGAAACTGTCAATGAAACAACGAGGTCTCATATGAAACGGCTCTCTACTGCTCTTCTTGGGGTGGCACTGGCGCTACCTTTGGCTTGGATGATTTCGGCGCCGTCAGTGGCTGATGATCAAAAAATGACTGATGCTAGCAACGTTAAAACCGCAACCTTAGCCGGTGGTTGTTTTTGGTGTACTGAAGCTGATTTAGAAAAACTGCCGGGCGTTATCGATGTGGTGTCGGGCTATGCCGGTGGCACAGAGAAAAACCCAACTTACAAGCAAGTAGCGGCAGGTAAAACAGGGCATATTGAAGCCATACAAGTGAAGTACGATGCGGATAAAGTCAGCTATGTACAGGTACTCGACCAACTGTTTCGCCATATGGACCCTACCGATGATAAAGGTTCGTTTGTAGACCGAGGCGCTCATTATCGCCCTGCTATTTTTTATCACAATAAGCAGCAATTCGATATCGCAACTCAGTTTATCCAAGACGTTGACGCTTTAGGCATCTATAAGAAGCCAATCAAAACTGAACTGATTCAATACACCACGTTTTGGAAAGCAGAAGAGTATCATCAAGATTATTACAAAAAGAATCCGATTCGTTATAAATACTACCGTCACGGCTCTGGGCGTGATCGCTATTTAGATTCTATTTTTGGTAAAGATAGAAAACAGAAAAACATGACTCTCATCGCTATGATTGAAGCCAATAGCCATGCAGGGAAAATGTCGAGCAGTATGTCGAGCACTAAGACTTACAGCAAACCCAGCGATGCTAAAATTAAACAGATGCTTACAGAAATGCAATATTATGTCACTCAGCAAGAAGGTACTGAGCGCCCTTTCAAAAACGAGTATTGGGATAATAAACGAGCCGGAATTTACGTAGATATCGTCTCTGGTGAACCTTTGTTTAGTTCAACGGATAAATACAAATCTGGTACCGGTTGGCCAAGCTTTACCAAGCCAATCGACAAGCAGTTTATTACTGAGCACAAAGACAATAAGCTTTTTTATACGCGAGTTGAGCTAAGAAGTCGTTTTGCAGACTCTCATTTGGGGCATGTATTTGAAGATGGACCCGAGCCAACGGGGCTAAGATACTGCATTAATTCAGCATCGCTGAAGTTCATCCCTAAAGAGCAGTTAGCGGCTATGGGGTATGAACAATATCTATCGCTGTTTTAGTCAGATTGAAGTGATTTAAGTTAAACCAGCAACATAGTTTCCTTTAACCGAATACTCATTGTGATGCTTTATACAATGAGTATTCGCTTTTCTAACAAGGCATATGGCTTAAGGACGATTACCTAATTTAACTTGGCCGTCGGAGGTAAACCATAAGGCTTGCTTGCGACGACGAGCCACTAAAATTGGGCCGTCATCAAAGAATAGGAAGTTTTTCCAGTGCGCTTTAAAGATTGACCAAGTGGTTTGAATCACGTTGTACTTTTCATAACAAAAATACACAGTTACATCATCTTGCCAATCAATGTGCTCAAAGATTTCATCCGGCAAGCCTTGATCGTCTGACTCCCAATTACTCATCCAATTCACTGAATCAAGCCAGTTTTGATTAGATGTAGCCCAATCTTGGCTGCTCATACGCTCTGCATCTGGGCTTTGTTTGCTGATATTGTCTTTCCAAAACACAGAGCTCTTAGCTTGCGTCATTGGCATAATCGCTGCTAAGTCCTGCTCAGGAATAGGCATTGATTGATGGGTAAAGATCCACTTACGTGAATAGTCATCTAAAGATATATAATCCATATTACTCGTCTTTTAGCCAGCCATTAGCGACGGCTTCATCTATGATTTGTAACGCTTTCTGCCACAAGGTTTCTGAGCCTTGTTGAATGCGACTGTTTATTGCGATAACTTGACTGCGCTTAACTTGATGCTCCACCCAGCTCTGACCTTGATTATGATAATTCAGGAACATAGGAATAAAGCGGTCTAGCGCTTTGGCGAATTTAGCATCATCACTGTTCGCCGCTTCAAATTCATCCCAAATGGCGCGCAGCTCAATGCGCTGATCTTCAGGTAAAAATCCAAATAGGCGATCCGCTGCTTGCAGCTCTTTTTGCGCCTGTTGCTGCGATGCAACAGCATCGTAAACAAAGGTATCACCAGCATCAATCTCGACAACATCGTGCAGCAATAACATTTTTAATACGCGACTGACATCCACCTGACTGTTCGCATGCTCTTGGGTAAGTAGCGCCATCGTTGCGACGTGCCAGCTATGCTCAGCACTGTTTTCCAAGCGGCCTTGCGCGCTCTTAACGCGAGTACGCCGTAATACATTTTTCAGTTGATCGATTTCTATCAACAGTTCAAGTTGCTGATTTAATCTTTGCATGCCGCTTTCCATTGATGATTCGTTAATGAGCTCAGCACATGATCCTGCCAACGCCCGTCAATTAAAAGATAATCTTTAGCCACACCTTCCTTGACAAAACCTAAACGTCGCAACACCTGAGCACTGCGCAGATTGTGTGGTAAATATGAAGCTTGAATGCGATGCAGTTTATACGTTGAGAATGCAAATTCACAGGCTTTGATTAAACTGTGATACATCAAGCCTTGTCCCTGCTCTTCTTCGTCTAATGAATAGCCTAAATTACAGCAATGGAATGGATAACCCACAATATTACTGAACGTGATAATGCCAAGCACGCGTGTTTGTTCTGCATTTAAAATCAGTAGATACAAACCCTGCCTCAGTTTTTCAAGCTCCGCTAGCCGCGTAATTTTATATTTCCATCCCACAATGGTATAAAATGCGTCATCTCGAATAGGGTCCCAAGGTTTTAAAAACGCTTTATTGCGCACAAAATATTCACACAGTATTTTGGCGTCCGTCGCACCTACTGAGCGTATCGTAACACGCTGCGACGAATACTCTTTGGCGACCACTGTTGGTTTATACGTAAAAAACATTCGTGTTACCTATTTCTGCCAACCTCTATCCACTTATTTCTTTCCGATATTGTAATCACGAAGTTTATTCGCAATTGAGGTATGCGAAACGTTCAATCGTTTCGCAAGCTTACGGCTGGACGGAAAGGCTTGATAAAGTTTATCTAATACCTGAGATTCATGGCGCTTCATTATCTGATCAAGCGAACCATCCATATCCAGTTTTGTTTCAGCGTTATTTAAATTATCTAATGTGGGTAGATGGAAATGCTTAGTTAACAACTGCGCACCATCAAGCTCCGTTAAACCACGTAGAACCGCATTATCCAACTCGCGTATATTCCCCGGCCAGCGATAACTGACCAATGCATCCATCAAGGTTGTCGAACAACTTGGCTTCTCAATACTCAATTGTGAACAGTGCTTCACCAGCAGCATGTCTAATAATGGAGCAATGTCAGACGGTCTCTCGTGCAATGGCGGGATCTTCAAATTGAGTACATTCAATCTAAAGTATAGATCTTGGCGGAATGAGCCAGATTCAATCAATTGCTCTAGCGTATGTCGGGTCGATGCGATTACGCGTACATTCACGCTGACTTCTTTGTCTTCGCCAACTCTTCTAAAGGTGCCATCTTGCAAAAATCGTAACAACTTACTTTGTAAATGTGCCGACATTTCGCCAATTTCATCCAAAAATACCGTGCCACCATCGGCATTTTCAAAAATACCTTTATGTGGCTTACCTTGATTTATTGCACCATCGGCATGACCAAATAACTCTGTCTCCGCTACATCATCAGGCATAGAGGCACAGCTTAGAACAATAAAGGGGTGAGTTGAGCGATGAGAGCGAGCGTGACAAGCACGAGCGAGCATCTCTTTGCCCGTGCCAGTATCACCTTCTATTAACAAAGGCTGATCCAGCATTGACAGTTTTTTAGCTTGAGTAATTAGTGCCTTGTGACGACTTGATGTACCAACAAAGTGCTCAAAACCTAATGGATCATGATCAGCAACTGACTCTGCATCGCTGGCTTCGTAACGCGACTGCCTGAGTTGAAAAACCGTACTGGCATGAACAGACGTTTCACTATCTTGTTGTAAGTGAACAGGGATAATCTCCATTTGATAGTCAATCCCTGCGATAACGACGGGCTGTTTGTTGCGCTCAGCACCATTATCTAACCAGCTTTGATAAGTGAATTGCGGCAAGATCTGACTTAGCTGTGATCCCAACAACGGTGCATCACTATTTTGGAACAATTGTTTGGCCTTTTGGTTGGCCATATCAATTTGCCCCTTAAGGCTGACCGACAACAAAGCCTCAGATAAATTATCCAGTACCGCTGTCAGTTCTGTGTTCTTTCTTTCGCTTGGCATAAAGCCGATACGTCGAACATCAGACACCCCTTCAATGCGTCTAATTTGTGCCATCAAGGTGCTGAAAGAGTCAAAATCTAACTCTGGGCAATTGAGATAAATAATACCGATAGGATCAATATCGATACCTCGTAAATCTAAATTTTGCGAGGTAAGAATATCTAATAATTCGCGGGTTAAGCCTAAGCGATCTTCACACAATACTTCTAAGCGCACATCCGACTCTCAAGTGTTCATTAATCTTTACATGAGTGTCTAGCAGAAGTGCACTACAGTCAAGCAATAACAGGTTTTATAAGGGCTTAACCTTCGTCTTCATCACGGTAATTTTGTAAACGATGTTTAACAGACAGCATCACCTGATCTCGAACATGCCCAAGTTTTAATTGGTTGCTCTCTGAAAATGGAATTGGACGCATGAGTTGCGCCGCTTTTATACCAAGGCGCGCGGTGAGCAGCCCAACCCCAACACCTTGTGCTACTCGGCTAGAAAGCTTAGCGGTGAGATCCATCGACAGTAAGTCCATTCCTGCATCAATAGCAAGTTCACTGCCACCTGCTGCGGCCATATTGATTAGGGTTAAACGCAACAACTGTATCCGTGACCAGTAGCCCAACTCAACGCCATATTCCTTCGCGATACGATTAATTAAAGAGATATTTCGCCACGCTACGAGCATCATGTCCGCGGCTGCCAACGGACTTGCCGCCACCATCACTGCGGCCTCCGAGGAGTACTTTGCAATGGCTTTATTGACCTTTTCATCCACAGGAGAGAGCACATAACCTTGATACAAATCCAACATATCACGGTCAGAATGGTTGCTGCTGCGCTGCTTAGACCATTTATCTAGCCCTATATTTTCAACGCCTTTCGCTGCTAACGAGCTCGACAAAGAATCACAAAATGACGCTGCGTTGCCATAATCGTTATCGTCATAAAGTTGCTGAGCCTTCATCTGAGCATCACCTTGACGGCGTAGACGACGCATTTTTAATAGCTCTCGCAATAACGCCCCCGCACCAACCAAGCAACCTCCAGTTAAGAGTGTCGTCCATGCCAGTGCTAAGTAATCACCAGATTGCAAGGCGCCAATGAAGGATTCAGCCAACTGCCATATGCTTAGACCTGCCAAGGTCGCAAACAACAGCTTCCACTTTAACGGGATTTTGCGCCGATTAAATAAGGTCGCGACTTTCTCTTCAATTTGTTCTGTTTGCTCATCACTCGTGGAGTCACGCGCTATGAACTCATGGCTGGCAAAGGTTTGCCTTGCGCCAAGCTCTTTATCAACATCTTCAGTTACTGAGTCAAATGAGCCGCTAAACGCCCTTCCCTTCTGTTTATGCGAGACCGAAGGGTCAGCGTCTGCAAAAGCGTGTTCTGATTTAGACGCGGCTTTGCTGGAAAACACCTGCTTAGTTTTGTAATCACTCATAGCATCACCTCAATTTATCGCCGAGCAAAAACTGCATCACTTTTCCCATACCAATATGAGGCAGTGGCTCCGACTCCAAATAGTATTGCGGACGAAAGCTGACAAAATCAAAGCCTTGTTTGTTCCAAAATTCGGCCTTTGGTAGCGTCGCAGGTACTTCTCCTGGGTAAACCGTGAGCTCTTCGCCCTGTTCACTAATGCCGTGGATGACTGGAGTCGTTTGCGAGTTTTGCTCTACAAACCCAGTTTGGGTTGATTGTATCGAAGCAAAAGGAAGACACTCCATCGTCACGCTTTCAAAAGAAACGTGTTGCCATATAGGCTGCACTAAATGACGCAACAACAAACTCAAATTAGCGTGTTGGTCTGGGGTGATATGATCAGCCTTGGTTGCAGCAAACAGCAATTTATCGGTACGCGGAGAAAATAGACGGCGCATCAAACTATTTTTCCCGTAACTAAAACTCTTCATGATTTCAGTCAATGCCACTTGCATATCACTAAACGCATGTTCCCCCTGATTAAGGGGTGACAAGATGTCGACGAGTAAAATCTGCCGATCAAAAGAAGAAAAGTACTGACGATAAAAAGGACGAATCACCTGCTGTTGGTACTCTTTATAACGATTCACGAGCAAATCAAGTGCACTGCCTTTGCTTGGCTTATTTTGACTGACATAAGGGAAGAATAATAATACCGGAGCATCAGCAAGTTCTCCTGGGAGTACAAATCGTCCCGGTTGAATCAACTGATAGCCTTGCGCTTTTAGGCTAAGTAACAACTGGGTAAATTCCAATGCCACTGCGTTAATAAGTTTATCGTCTGTTGACTGCTCAATATCAAGGGATTGAGCACGTTGCAGCCACTCTTGCACTTCTGGAAGTTCAATGGTTTGCAAGCGCGTTAATTGTTGCTCAGACCAAGTGGCAAAATCCATTTCCAGCATAGGTAAATCCAATAACCATTCACCGGGATAGTCCACTAAATCAAGATATAACGTGGCAGTGCGACTCAGTAACTTACGTGCTTTATTGCGCGGTTTATATTTGATAGCAATGCGGATTTCACTGACGTCTCGTGTCGGTGTTGGCCATTGTGCGGGTAATTCTCTTAAAGACGCGTAACAGCCATCAAGATTAAATCTTGGTGTGAGTAAATTCTTTTGCGGTACTCGCCTTGCCCCTAGTAAACGGCCATCACGCTGAGCAGCCAATAAGGGTAAGTTATCATGAGTGGAGGTATGAAGAAGTTGGTCCACAAACGAAGTAATGAATGCGGTCTTTCCTGCACGAGAAAGGCCGGTGACACCAATTCTTAGGTGCGCATCCAGCCCTCTATTAAGTAGTTGTTTTGCTTCGCTTGTTAATTTGTTCATATCACGCTCCTTGCCTCAAGATATTGAATTGTTCTCAAAATATCCAGCACTAGAGCGTAATATTAACAAGATTTAATCATCGGCTATGAGCTTGTAGATAACAAATAACGCCAATTCCAATAGCAAGGTCAATACGATGGTGATCGTAATGTATTTCTCATGGAAAATAGCAATTCCGTTAAGAATGAGGTCATAACAAAGAAAGCCGCCAATCACGATGGCAACAATCATTTGTAAAATTTGAACAAAACGTGGCATAACATCCCCTGTAATTAAAAGCACACATCTAAGTGTATCAGCTATCTAGCTGAAAACTCGAAAAAAAGCGCAATCTTTGATTGCGCCCTCAATGAAACAATATCAAATAGCTAGTCCATTTCGGCTATTTTAACTTTCCAAGTATCAGGTCCGGTTTGGTGAGCATTTTCACCGCTAGAATCAACGGCTACTGTCACTGGCATATCTTCGACATCAAATTCATAAATGGCTTCCATACCTAGCTCTTCAAACGCAATCACTTTCGCGCTCTTAATGGCCTTAGACACCAAATATGCAGCGCCCCCTACAGCCATCAGATAGACGGCTTTGTTTTGCTTGATAAGCTCAACGGTTTGCGCGCCGCGTTCCGCTTTGCCAATCATGCCGGCAATGCCCGTTTTAGACAGCATCATATCGGTAAATTTGTCCATACGGGTTGAAGTGGTTGGTCCCGCAGGCCCCACTGCTTCATCACCTACTGCATCCACAGGGCCTACGTAGTAGATAAACTTACCTTTAAAATCGACACCTTCAGGAAGCCCTTCACCACTTTCCAAAAGCTGCTGAATACGTTTATGCGCCGCATCGCGACCTGTAAGCATTTTTCCTGACAGTAACAAAGTTTCGCCCGTTTTCCACGATTCAATGTCTTGCTGAGTAACACTATCAAGGTTCACGCGACGCGCTTTGTCTCCCGCTTCCCATGAAATATCTGGCCAGTCTTCAAGCTTTGGTGGCGTCAGTGTGGCAGGACCTGACCCATCAAGCGTAAAGTGCACATGGCGAGTGGCCGCGCAATTTGGGATCATGCACACAGGCTTAGAGGCGGCATGCGTTGGCGCGGTTTTAATTTTCACATCAACAACCGTGGTTAATCCGCCCAGACCTTGCGCGCCAATACCGGTTTTGTTGGCACGTTCGAAGATATCAAGACGCATTTTCTCTTCGGTAGTGGTGGCGCCGCGCTCCATTAGTTCATGAATGTCGACCGGATCCATTAGCGATTCTTTTGCCAGCACTGCTGCTTTTTCTGCGGTGCCGCCAATGCCTATACCGAGCATGCCCGGTGGACACCAACCTGCGCCCATCAAAGGTAAGGTTTTTTCCACCCATTGCGCGACATCATCGGATGGGTTTAACATCACCATTTTGGTTTTATTTTCAGAGCCGCCGCCTTTGGCCGCAATTTGTACTTCGACTTTATCGCCTGCCACCATATTGATGTGCACAACCGCAGGAGTGTTGTCTTTACTGTTGATGCGCTTGCCTGCTGGATCGAGCAAAATAGACGCGCGCAAAGGGTTATCAGGGTTGGTGTACGCCTGTCTTACCCCTTCATCAATCATCTCTTGCACTGTCACGCTCGTGTCTTCCCACTGCACTTGCATACCAATATTGACAAAACAGGTCACAATACCCGTGTCTTGGCAGATAGGTCGATGACCTTCGGCAGATAGTCTTGAGTTTATCAATATTTGCGCAATGGCATCTTTCGCCGCCGTGCTTTGTTCTGCGTGATAGGCTTTTTCTAACGCTTGCACAAAATCAAGCGGGTGATAATAGGATATGTATTGAAGTGCGTCAGCCACGCTGCTGATAAGATCTTGCTTACGAATTATCGTCATTCGTCGAGCCCCTTGTAGGTCAGTCGGATTCCATTTCATGCACATACTGAACATAGAGTTTATGTACATTCTGAACTTGAGATAAATCTATGATACTCTTGAGCGGATTATCAAACCACATTCACCGTTACGGTGTCATCACATTTCAAGCAATTTGATAGATGTCTGATTTAAAAATAGAAACTAGTCCACTCGTTTACCATAAAAAACTCGCCATTACTCTGTTTGAGCGCGTTGAGCATCAACCTTATGCCATGTTACTTAGGTCGGCCTCTGATGAGCATCCCAATAGTCGTTACGACATTTTGGTGCATTCGCCCATTTTAACGGTTGAGACTTTTGGCAAACACAGCACCATCACTCAAAAAGGTAAAGTCTCACACGCGACTTGCGATCCTTTTGAGCTGTTACGCCAACTGGGTAAGCAACACCTTCCACCAATCGACAACCAGACCGAACTGCCTTTTGTTGGTGGCTGGTTAGGGCTATTTTCCTACGATTTAGGCCGCTGTGTGGAAGAAATTGCCACCCTTGCTGAGCACGACTTAAACGCGCCAGATATGGCAGTCGGTTTGTACGACCAAGCGTTAATTGTCGACCATAAACTTAAGCAAGCCACTTGGGTAAGTGTAACCTCTAGCGCAGAGAGCACAGACTCGTTAACCCCAACATCGGCGAACGCTTCATCTAACATTTTGTTTAGCGATACAGATGCTAGTCACGCAACAAACCATCATTTTCAATTGTGTAGCCCGTGGCAAGCCAACATGACTCAAACTGAGTATCAAACTCGCTTTGAAACGGTGCAAGAGTATTTACTCTCCGGTGATTGCTACCAAATTAACTTAGCACAACGTTTTTGCGCCTCTTATACCGGTAGTGAATGGCAAGCCTATAAAACGCTAGAAGATGAAAACCAAGCGCCCTTCTCGGCCTTTATTCGTTTACAGCACAATGCGGTGCTGAGCATTTCGCCAGAGCGTTTTATTTTGTGCCATGACGGACACGTAGAAACCAAACCGATAAAAGGCACCCGACCTCGCTTTGCCGACCCTGTCGAAGATCAAATTCAAATTGATGATTTAAAAAATGCACAAAAAGATCAGGCCGAAAACTTAATGATTGTTGATTTGCTACGCAATGATATCGGAAAAGTCTCCGCGCCAGGCAGTGTACAAGTGCCTCATCTGTTTGAAATAGAGAGCTTTCCTGCGGTGCATCACTTAGTCAGCACCGTCACAGGAGAACTTGATAGCCAATACGATGAATACGATCTGCTTCGCGCTTGTTTCCCCGGCGGCTCTATCACTGGCGCACCTAAAGTGCGCGCGATGCAAATCATCGAAGAGCTAGAGCCACATCGTCGCAGTGTGTATTGCGGTAGCATTGGTTACATCAGTCGTTGTGGCAAAATGGATACCAGCATTACTATCCGAACCTTGATCACTGAAGCGCAAAATATCTACGCTTGGGCAGGTGGCGGATTGGTCGCAGACAGTGAATGCACCTTAGAATATGAAGAAACTTTACATAAGCTAAGTAAAATTCTGCCAATATTAGAATAACCTTAGCCCAATAAAGCCACAGAGCCTGCAATGACTAAAGCCGAGTTTTTACAACAATTCAATTTTACAACGCCCAGTGATTACGACGCTTTTAGTTTGCAACGTCTAGCGCATTTTAACCAAGACGTACTGCGCCCTGCGGCGGTGTTAATTGGCTTAGTTGAACGAAAAAACGGCCTGCACGTTGTGTTTACCAAGCGTGCTGCGCATCTTAAACATCATCCGGGACAGGTTAGCTTTCCCGGCGGTAAATATGAAAGCAGCGATAAATTGCTACTCAATACCGCAGTGCGAGAAACCACCGAAGAGGTCGGTATTCCAAGTCACATGATTGAGATAATCGGCACGCTTCCCTCACTGCCCACCATTAGCCAATTTTCCGTCACTCCTTATCTTGCGTGGATAGACGCAAGCTATCAGCCTAAAATTGATGCCAATGAAGTGGCAGAGGTGTTTGAAGTCCCTGCTGATTTTCTTTTTTCGCCCATTAACTTGGTTAATTTTCATTTCCAATTAAAAACCGTCACCCACAAAGTGTTTGCCATGCCCTATCAAAAACATTTTATTTGGGGCGTTACCGCACAAATAATTGATGCAATGCAAAGACAACTGGCTCCGTTTGGTGGAATAAACAGCGCTTAAAAAAAAATCCGTTATAAATTGTCACTCTTTACTTGATGCAAATTTATTGGAATGTAAACTGAGAGGTTCTATTTCTTATCTTTTTCTCAATAGCATCTATTGGAGAGTAATACCAAATGACTTACGCGCCTGTAACAGACGTTCTTAACGGCAAGCTAGCAGTAAACAGTGAAGTCACTGTTCGAGGCTGGATCCGTTCACGTCGCGATTCCAAAGCTGGGATCTCTTTTCTCGCCATCTATGACGGCTCTTGTTTCGACCCGATTCAGGCCGTGGTCCCAAATAGTCTTAATAATTACAATGATGAAGTCCTTAAGCTGACTACAGGTTGTTCTGTTGAAGTGACGGGTACCATCGTTGAATCTCCGGCAAAAGGTCAAGACTTTGAACTTGCTGCCACTGCTGTACAAGTTGTTGGCTGGGTTGAAGACGCAGACACCTACCCTATGGCTAAGACTCGTCACTCAATTGAGTACCTTCGTGAAGTGGCACACCTTCGCCCTCGCACTAACGTAATTGGTGCAGTAGCGCGCGTTCGTAACTGCTTGTCTCAAGCTATTCACCGCTTCTACCACGAGCAAGGTTTCTTCTGGACTTCAGCACCGTTAATTACGGCATCTGATGCAGAAGGTGCAGGTGAAATGTTCCGCGTTTCAACGCTGGATCTTGAAAACCTACCTCGCACAGAGCAAGGCAATGTGGACTACAACGAAGATTTCTTCGGTAAAGAAACCTTCCTGACGGTATCTGGTCAGCTAAACGCAGAAGCGTACGCTTGTGCACTAAGCAAAGTGTACACTTTCGGCCCGACGTTCCGCGCTGAAAACTCAAACACCAGTCGCCACCTAGCGGAATTCTGGATGGTTGAGCCTGAAATTGCTTTTGCGGATCTAGATGATGCGGCAAAACTGGCTGAAGACATGCTGAAATACGTATTTAAAGCAGTTCTTGAAGAGCGTCGTGACGATCTTGAGTTCTTTGCACAACGTATCGACAAACAAGCGATTACCCGTTTAGAGCAATTTGTTGACGCTGATTTTGCCCAAGTAGATTACACAGACGCGATTCAAATCCTTCAAGATTCTGGTCGTGAGTTTGAGTTCGCTGTTGAATGGGGCATCGATATGTCTTCTGAACACGAACGCTACCTTGCAGAAGAGCACTTCAAAGCACCTGTTATCGTGAAAAACTACCCTAAAGACATTAAAGCTTTCTACATGCGCTTAAATGACGACGGTAAAACAGTCGCGGCAATGGACGTTCTTGCTCCGGGTATCGGTGAAATCATCGGTGGTGCACAACGTGAAGAACGTTTAGACGTATTGGACGAGCGCATGATTGCGATGGGTATCGACCCAGAACACATGAGCTGGTACCGCGATTTACGTCGCTACGGCACAGTGCCTCACGCAGGTTTCGGTCTAGGTTTCGAACGCCTAGTCTCTTACGTAACTGGCATGGGCAACGTACGTGACGTGATTCCATTCCCACGTACACCACGTAGTGCAAACTTCTAATAAGAAGCTTTTATATTAAACCGCCCTTTCGGCGGTTTTTTTGAGCCTATTGAAAAATAATTGAAGTTGAACAGACCAAACGCTGTCGATTTCAAAATTAATTACAAATCTATTGTTTTGGCGATTTTCTAAAGGTATAAATAAAGTCTATCGCTTTTCATTAATTCACTAAACACGGACGATTCTCATGTTTGAAAAAGTAGTTGCTGCTCCTGCCGACCCTATTCTTGGCTTAACTGAAGAATTTAAAAAAGACACACGCGAAACCAAAATTAACCTTGGTGCTGGCATTTACAAAAATGAACAAGGTTCAACCCCTGTTCTGGCGACTGTAAAGAAAGCAGAACAAGCTATTTTAGACACTGAGAAAACGAAGTCATACCTAACTATTGAAGGTACTGCTGAATACGGTCTAGCAGTACAAAAACTTCTGTTTGGTGAAAACAGCACTATCGTTTCAGACAAGCGCGCTAAAACAGCGCAAGCTCCTGGCGGTACAGGTGCGCTACGTGTAGCCGGTGAATTCATTAAACGTCATTTAGGCGGCGCTAAAATTTGGATCAGCAACCCAACATGGGCAAACCACAAAGGTGTGTTTACTGCTGCTGGTCTAGAAATCGCAGAATACCGTTACTACAACGCGGAAACAAAAGCGAAAGACTTTGATGCCATGCTTGCTGATCTTAACCAAGCAAATGAAGGCGACATCGTATTGCTTCATGGCTGTTGTCACAACCCAACGGGTATCGACCCAACATTTGAAGAGTGGCAAACACTGGCGCAACTTGCAGCAGATAAAAAACTGATCCCACTGTTTGACTTTGCTTACCAAGGTTTTGCAAAAGGCGTGGAAGAAGATGCAGCAGGTCTACGTGCATTTGCTGAGCGTAACAGCGAAATTCTAGTAGCAAGCTCGTTCTCTAAAAACTTCGGTTTATACAACGAACGCGTTGGTGCATTTACATTAGTTGCAGATAACGCAGAAGTGGCACAAACCGCATTTTCTCAAGTGAAAGGCATTATTCGTTCTATCTACTCTAACCCACCAGCACACGGTGCGGCAGTAGTAACTCACATTCTTAACAACGCAGAGCTTCGTCAAGAATGGGAACAAGAAGTTAAAGAGATGCGCGATCGCATCCACGAAATGCGTACTTTGTTTGTAGAAACACTTAAAGCGCAAGGCGTAACTGCTGACTTTAGCTTCATTGAACGCCAAAACGGCATGTTCTCTTTCTCTGGTTTAAACAAAGAGCAAGTCACTCGCCTAAAAGAAGAGTTCGGCATCTACATTGTTGGCTCTGGCCGCATCAGCGTTGCTGGCATGACTAAAAACAACATGTTGCCTTTGTGCAAAGGTATTGCAGCGGTACTGTAAGCCTATTGCTTAAAAGCACCAGTTAAAATTTGAGAAAGCCACAATATTATCAATGTATTGTGGTTTTCTTTTTTTGATATCGATAATTACATCCCGCAAAAACTCTCACTGTATCTATCCATTTCTATATCATTACTAAGCTACCTTTAATAAACATTATGGGAATTTCTGCTCCTTTAGCCTACCCCTATACAAATGACAAAAGATACCAGTACTAGCGAGATAACCAATGCGTTAGTCCCAGTAAAAACTGGGATCATTTTTCGATATAAGTAACTCCATGAAAGTTCACCATATAGACACAAAAAGGTGTATTCAGTACGAATGACCCACATTACATAGTGATCGCTATTAATTGATAGCTGTATTCCGTATCGATCGATAAATAAACTCAGCAATGAAATTGACATTTTTTAGTGAGTGCTACAAAATATATGTGATAGAGATATTTTAGGTAGGAGCACCATAGTTAATGGCTGGAAGAAAAAGATCATTTGACAGAGATATCGCACTTGATAAGGCAATGCGCGTATTTTGGAACAACGGTTATGCCGCCACATCTGTCTCGAATCTAACCTCAGAGCTTGGCATCAATACGCCTAGTTTATATGCCGCTTTTGGCAATAAAGAGCAGCTATTCAAAGAAGTGGTAGCGCATTACATCAAACAATACAGTGAGCCGTGTTATCGCCATATCACTGAACCCTCTGATGCTAATTTCATAGAAAGACTACGAGCGTGTTTCTATGAGCTGATTCAAAAGTTTTCAGATGCTAATACCCCGTTAGGATGCTTATTAGTAAAAAGCGTGAATGAGTCTGACAGCGTTGCCTTTCCTGAGGAAGCTACGGTGTACATTAAACAATTTGGGTTAAAAACCAAAAAGATGCTCACAACCTTGATTGAATCTGAGGGAGTAATCACTGAGTCTGCGACCGCAGAACTGCAAGCAAAATACTTGTTATCGGTTGTTTATGGCATCTCTACTCAGGTTCGCGCGGGAGAGTCACAACAGGTTGCAGAATCGATCATGGACTATGCACTCAATACGATACCGACTCGTAGCGAGTCAGTAGCATAGTCTGAAAAGCGGCATAAGCACTATGACGAAAAAACGGGGTGCCCATACTGGGTTCACCCCTTTTTTTGTATCCCATGATTCAAGATAACGTGCTCGCGATGATGCGGTAGGCAGACGATTAAGTTTGATCGTGAATAAGTCAAGTTGGCATGTTTATGACATATAAAATAAGCCAGTTTCGACTCGTAGTGTATGGAGGTAGACATGAAAGATTATTCGTTTTCTGATTTTGAGAAATGACAGGAACTTATCGTGGGATAAATTAATCTTGATTGATGCCCGAGCTAAATTTTGCCAAGCACTCACTAAATTGGCTCGGTGTCATTTCTTGATTAGACTCTCCTAAACACTTCACTGTTCAGAATAGACTGAGTCGGTGGGAGTCCGATTATCTTGTTATGTGCGCTTTTATTTGTTCGTCTCTCGTTCATACCACGTTTCTGAAACAGCCCAAGTAACCAGACCTAAAACCAACCCAAGAGCTAGCAACGCTATCGCCGATAAGCTGAAATCAATCCAAAATTCTGCCCACGTCCGCACTTTATCAAATAGCATAAAACCAATGATATGGATTCCCCCTACCGAGAATCTGCCACACTTATGTGCTACTTAAATGCATCGGAGGCACCATATCTGATTATTCTTATTTCTGCGGTATCGGCCTAGCTAAAAACCACTGTAGTCTTCATGCTGTAGACCAAAATAATAAGGTCATACTTCATAAGTCATTAATCCGCCCTAAACTACTGATTACAATAGCAAAGACACCACTCATGTGTATAGGCATTGAAGCGTGTGTTGGTGCACACTGTTGGGCAAGAACACTCAATAAACTGGATTAAGACGCCGAATTATGGGCGTTAAATACGTCATTTCTTATCGAGCTAAGGGAAAGAACGACCTTAATAAGAGATATAGAGGCTATTTGGCTTCTATATCCCTTAAAAAGGGAATTGATGAATCCAGCGAGACGTTATTTTCGTTCTTCTGCAAAGTCTTTCATGATGACGTTGTCGGCATAAGATTTAAATCCAACTTCTCTTTGTTTTGCAATCGCATCTGGAAATACGTGGAACTCGCCTTTATCCAATGCAGAAAGAATTTCGATTGGTACGATTTGTGGTGACGATGCGATATCACTAAGACCGGTAAGATCTGCCATATCGGTTGCAACCACGCCGGGGTGAACGCTCAGCACGCGAACGTTATGAGGCTTAAAATGATCACGCAAACCTTGCGTGACAGAATAAGATGCCGCTTTTGATGTGCAGTATGTAGTCATATTCAAATGGTTTTTGATTGAAGCGACTGAGTTTAATTGCACCAGTGAACCTTGATTGGCAATCAAGGCCGCTTCAAATGCTTTGGCTACGCGCATTAGTCCGTAAACATTTACTTCCATCTCTTCTTTCAAGGTATCGAGCGCATTGTCATCCAGAGGAGCCACTGTTGAAATAATCCCTGCGTTATTAATGACAACATCAACGTCCGTTGCTTTTTTTGCCGCTTCTAAAATAGAGGCTTCATCGGTAATATCGACTTGAATTGTCTCTACTTTTTCGCCGTATTGCTCTTCTAAATCCTTAGTTGAATTTGGATTGCGAACCGCTAAGTACACTTTCTTCGCACCTTGCTCAAGAAAATGCTCAGTAATGCATTTACCAATACCTCGGTTTGCACCAGTGATGAACACAACTTTATTTGAAATGTTGAATGACATAAGCTTTGACCTTGTTTTATTACGTTGAGATAGCGAAGTAATTAGTGGTTAACTTTAGTTTCTAGCATGAAATCGAGTTGGAAATCTGAGATCACTTGATCTTGAAGTGGTTGGAAGAAATCGTTGATTTTATCCACGTTGTTCACCAGACCAATCGCTGTACGTGTTGGGCGTGTGCCGTGTTCCATATCCACTAGGTTTAGGTATACATCTACCACGTTTTGCGGATCAGTTTTTGGGTCTCCTCGGCCTTGGCGGACTGAGCTAAGCATGTTATCAATGGTCGCTTTAAGTTGTGGATTTTCTGCCACCACTTGAGTATGCGCTTCTGGTTGAAATGAGCCACCTAGGTTAGTCCCTGATGGGCCTGGCTCCACAATCACTACCTCAATACCACTGGATGCTAATTCAAATTTTAGGCTCTGAGAGTAAGCTTCTACCGCGGCTTTACTTGCGCTATAGGTGCCAGTAAATGGCCATGATACGCGCCCAATAACAGAGGTCGTATTGATGATTAGACCCTTGCCTGCTTTACGCATATGCGGCGCAACAGCTTGAACCGAGCGGATAACACCGTAGAAATTGGTATCCATCAATTGCTGTGCTTGCTCCACACTGAATGCTTCAGTAATCCCCATGTGCATGATGCCCGCGTTGTTGATCAGCACATCAATCGCATTTTCTTTTTGCATGATGTGTGCAATCGCTGCGTTTACAGATTCATCACTGAGAACGTCCATCTCAACCACTACAATGTTTTCTGAATATGATTGCAGTTCATTTTTCACTGCTTGATTCTTGCCGTCTGCGTTGCGCATCGCAGCGTAAACTTTGTGTCCTTTATCGGCAAACTGCTTTGCCGACATTTTACCAAAACCACTGCTGCTGCCTGTAATTACGACTGTTTTCATGTTGTTGCCTGCTTGAATCGCTGTTTCTTGAGTCATTATTCTTTCCTGCTTATTCTGTTGAACTAAGTCATATATCGGTTGCTCGACTGCAATTTGTAGTGGTCACTACTGATTGCGATGCGTGCATTCTGTATTGATCAGTACATAATGTCAATAGAGATTTTGATATTTTTTAGTGATCGATATGGAAATGACATTTTTTTGATTTTGTCATTGTCGTGAAGATCAAAAAACAATTGGCTGACTAAGCGGAAAACAAGATGCAGTAAAAAGGAATAGACGGTACTAAACCCACCAAGAAAGATCTCTCTAAAACCGATTGAAGGACTTATGTTGAGCTTTGTTTGTTCAGTGAATAGCTGATGAGAAGCAGTTTGAAATGACAATAACGTGAGACTGATATGAGAACAGTGCGGAAAAGGATCTTGGAACCCATATAGGTTAATGATAACCAGATAAAAAGGCACAGTGTACTTGGGTCTCTATGCCCTATCGACTTTGACAAGAAAAATGGTACTTAACAGCATATCCAATATTGGCTATATTGCCCGATATGCTTAGTGAGAACGAATCCAATACCTTGCTAAAAGATTGGGAAAAACCTTACCCATAACAACGTTCTCAAATTCACCACCATTCGCTTCGATAACAGCTCTTGATGCTAAGTTATCTTCATCTGCGATTACCAAAGCGCTGTCGATGCCTAATTCAGCCGCTTTTGCTAAAGCCAGTTTAAGCATCAGCTTGCCTTTACCTTTTGCACGATGAGAAGGTGCGATGTCATAACCAATATGACCCGCTTCAAGGGAAAGAAATTCATTGTTGATATTATGGCGCACGCGAATAGCGCCAAGGATAGACTTCTCTGTATTGACCAGCCAAAAGTGACTACAAGGCACATAGCCATCACGCAAATTTAAACCATCCGCTTCATCACTGAGTCGCTTAATGTATCTCGGAAAATCAACTTTCCCTTCGAGATAATATTCAGCGTTTTCACCGTCATGTTCAGCAAAATCGGCGTAGAACTGCGCAAAAGCGGACTGGTATTCCAGTGATGGTACAACTAACTCCATGGTATTTTCTCCTGCAAAATAAGCAAAATTAAGCGCTGATAGGCATACTCCCTATTTGAGTACAATCAAGTCTGCCCGCGCATAGCAGCCAATTTAAGCTTTGCTAGCTATTTGGGGAAGTGTACCCCGTCGTTGTTGCCACAACTTGAAAACCACGCTTTGATACAATCGGTTTACTCATATCTGAAGCATCAATTATAAGATATTTAACTCCTTTTGATTTTGCTTTGGCAATACGTTTGTTAAGCAGCAAACTATAATAACCATTGCCTCGAAACTCTTCGATTGTGCTTCCCCCCCAAATACCTGCAAATGGACTGTTACCATTAAATGTTAACCAAGCGGAGGTGACAGGTTGTTCGTTAACATACACAACATAAATGAATACCGAATCTGGAGAGTGTTTCTTTAGATTCATTAGATAATTGTATTGCCAATCGAAGTCTCTACCCCAAACTTGTTCTTGAACCTTTATTGCATCATAAATACCTTTACTATCAGAAACCTCTGTAATCTGAAGTTCATCGAAGGGTTCGGGTTCGCTTACCACTTTTGAAAGATCCAAAACCATGAATGATTCTGAGTCTTCTTGCTCAAAGCCATAGGCAAGCAATATCTCACCAATATTACTCGGTTTATCCGTACTATACGTCTTCCATTCAAAACATAAGTTACGCTTGTTGAAGTATGCCAGTTGATCTTTAACGATTGATTCTGTCATGTTTTCATCAAAGTTGAAGAATGATATATAGCTACCATGACGATCTATTGATACAAACTTTGTTAGGTTATCATCTGATTTCATGGTGCCATTAAATGAGTTACCGAACTTTCTTTCAAATTCATTGTACTCTTGCATTACGTCTGCCAAATCCATTTTATCCCCGCATACAACTGACACTTAATTAAGGTATAAATACACTACCACTGAACTATAGTGGAGCGCGGTAAACATCAGGATGCCAAATTTGCATTAGCATCTCTGGGTTTACGATAGCTTCAAATCCATATTGGCAATACAGGCCATGTGCATCTTTTGTCGCTAGCATAATGCGCCTTAACCCTTGTAGGTCCGGATGTTCTAAGATGGTTTGAACCAACCATTTACTCAACCCTTGCCCTCGATGAGACTCTAAGACAAATACATCAGCCAAATAGGCAAACGTTGCTTTATCTGTGATTAAGCGAGCAAAGCCCACTTGAGCACCACTATTATCAAATAAGCCAAAACAAAATGAATTTGAGAGCGCTTTTAAAAGCGTGTGTTTAGGCACACCTTTTGCCCAATAACTCTCTGAAATAAAATGATAAATAACATCGAAGTCTAACTCATCGTTATCTGTGCTAATCCTAAATCCTTGCACTAAAACTTCCTCCCCGAAAGAGGGCTATGCCACACCGTATTTAGCTTCCTCGATGAAACATCGCCTGATTTTTATCCATATTTACAGAATTGATAAATGTAAGTCAAACCATACCCGATCCCGTCTCTAGCACTCTCTATTATGCAATTTACCCCCACAAACTGCGCTACACTGTAAATGTGAACAAAATAACGCCAATACGGGTGATTATTCCCTTTTCGATGCGAACTATCATCAAACTAAACTATGGATATTTTGGTTTTCGTTCTATGATGAACTCAGCAAAGAATCACGATATTTAAGGCATATCATGGAAGTTGAACTATTTGAAATTAAACAATTTCTCGCGCAGTACCCTCCATTTACTGAGCTACCGGATGAGACATTAAATCAAATTGCACTTGAGACTGAAATTTCCTACATTCGTAAAGGTGAATTGGTGGTTTCTTTAGGTGAGGCGATTTCTGATTTTTTTGTTGTCCGTAGTGGCGTTGTTGAAATTTCAAAGCGAAACGGTTCACTTTATAATCGCCTAGATGAAGGGGCTATCTTCGGTCAAATGGCACTACTAAGTAACGGTAAAGTCATGTTCCCGGCAACGGCGATAGAAGACTGTCTACTGTACTGTATTCCCAGTGATACCTTTCAAAATCTGTATGATAATTTCGATTCATTTGCCGACTTTGTTGCCCTTGATGATGGCAAGCGTCTTCGTCGTGCGATTGCGACCAATGATGACAACGATCTGACTACCGCCAAAGTCACCTCTCTAATCACCCATACACCATCAAGTATTACTGAAGGATCATCCATACGAGATGCAGCCATTCGCATGGACGACGAAAATACGTCTTGTTTACTGGTTGTCGACGACGAACAAATGGACAGCCGAGATAAATTGCGTGGCATCCTTACCGACCGAGATTTATGTACTCGTGTTATCGCCCAAGGCGTGTCCCCTGACGACACGGTCAAATCGGTGATGACCCAAGATGTCATTTCGTTAGACAGCAATGCCTATATTTATGAAGCTATGCTGACGATGCAAAGATTCAACGTTCATCACTTGCCTATCGTTAGGAAAAACACGCCGATTGGCGTTATTGAAGCCAGCGATATCGTACGCTATGAGTCGCAAAACTCTCTATTATTAGTCAGTTCTATATTCCAGCAAAATAGTATTGCCGATCTCGTGACATTGTCTGAGCAAGTCAGTGACAGTTTTGTTCGATTGGTCAATGAAGATGCCAACTCACATATGGTTGGCAGCGCAATGGCAATTATTGCTAAGAGTTTCAAGCAGCGTATTATCGAGCTTGTCGAAGAGGAGTTGGGGCCGTCTCCTGTACCCTATTGCTTCCTAGCGCTTGGCTCTATGGCTCGTGATGAGCAGTTGATTGTGACCGACCAAGACAATGCCATCATACTCTCCAACAGCTTTGATAAAGAAAAACACGATCCATATTTTGCTGAATTAGCCCAAAAAGTCAGTGATGGACTGGATCAATGTGGCTACCCATATTGTACTGGCGATATCATGGCCACCAACCCTATCTGGCGTATGACACAAACTGAATGGGAAGACTGTTTTGCCGATTGGATAGATAAACCAAACGCAAAAGCCCTGCTTAATGCGTCGATATTTTTTGATCTTGTAGGGGTTCACGGTCAAATAAAGTGGGCTGAAAAACTCAATCGCTTTATTACCGAGCGTGCAAAAAATAATTCTAAATTTTTATACTGCCTTGCTCGCAATGCGCTAAACCGCACACCACCACTGGGCTTCTTTAAAAGCTTTGTAATGGAAAAAGATGGCAACCATAAAAATTCGATCAACCTAAAACGACGTGGGACGGCTCCCCTCGCCGATCTCATTCGTGTGCATGCACTGGCTGTCGGCTCAACTCAACAAAACTCTTTTGAACGTTTAGATGACATACTCGATGCCAATATTCTGCCAAAAGGTCGTGCTCAAGATCTGAAAGATGCGCTAGAGTTTATCTCGCTGGTGCGTATTCGACATCAAGCTATCGATATTAACGAACAGCGAGAGCCTGATAATAACATTGAGCCAGAAAACTTATCCGATTTTGAACGACGTAACCTAAAAAATGCATTCCAAATTCTGAGTAATGCACAGAACTTTTTGAAGTTTCGCTACCAAGGTGCCTCGATAAAATAAGCTTATGTTTAAAAAAAACAATAATAATCAAACACATCAAGTGATCCATGATTGGCAAAGCCACTTTGAGTCTTTACAGGCGAAAAGCCATCATGGGCATTTAAAGCGTTTTTACGCCACAGGCACTATCGATGAAAAAACCGCATTAAAAGATACGCCGTTTCTGGCTCTGGATTTTGAAACGACCGGACTGAATGCGACAAAAGATGAAATTATTTCGATTGGGCTTGTGCCATTTGACTTAAATCGCGTGTACTTAAAACAAAGTCAGCAATGGTTAATCAAACCTCAAAAAGCGCTGAATGCGGATTCTGTGGTGATTCATGGTATTACGCACTCAGAATTGCAGTTTGCACCTGATTTTATGACAGTACTGCCTGAGATCTTAGAGGCGATCGCAGGAAAGGTATGTGTGGTCCATTATCGTCAAATAGAACGTGATTTCTTAGACAGTATTCTAAAGCGCCGTTTAAACGAAGGTATACTATTTCCCGTTGTTGATACCTTACAAATTGAATGGAGTATCCAGCAAGAACTCTCGGCTGGATTCATCAACCGCTTAAAAGGAAAACGCCCCGGGTCAGTGAGACTGGGCGCAAGTCGCAAACGTTATAACCTGCCAACGTACACCCCTCATGATGCATTAGTCGATGCCATCGCAACGGCCGAACTACTACAAGCCCAAGTAGCACATCATTTCAGCCCCGATGATCCTATTGAAAACTTATGGCTGTAAATGCAGCATCTCACTTGTTTTCTTAACCTGTAATCGCAGTGACTTTTTGATAGCGGATCACAAACAACTTGCTGATATTTGGATAAATATCAGCAATGACCAATTTAAGCTCCTGTAATGTCATGTTCTCTTGTGAGGCATGAAATTCACTCAGTTCGTCAAAGACTATCGGCGTCACCGAAAGAATGCGTAACTGACAAAACCAGCGATCCTCTTCATAGGTTGCTACCTCTACGATAGAGCCTGGTGCGAAGTCACACTCATTTTCATCACGTATGGTGATGGTTTTCTTTCCCGATAAAATATCGGCTTCAAAGCGCTCAAAAAACGTCATTTTAGTGAGACTCATTGTTCTTCCTTTATCAAACGAAAAAGGACCTGAAAATTCAGGTCCTTAAATTATTATCTATTCAATGCTGAACGGATGTATAGGCTTAACGCTCTTCTGTCGCCATACCCATCAACAAACTCACACACATAGCAAGTAAGATGAAGGTAAACGGCAACGCAGTAGAAATAGCACCTGCTTGCAATGCTTGAACGGCTTGAGAGCCACCCACCCAAAGCATAGCAACGGCAATAGCACCTTCCATGAACGCCCAGAATACACGTTGTGGAATCGGTGCATCCACTTTACCACCCGCGGTGATACTGTCGATAACCAATGAACCTGAGTCTGAAGAGGTGACGAAGAACACCATGACCAATACGATACCAATGATAGAAAGTACGTTTGCCATTGGCATAGCATCAAACATTTCAAACATCGCTAAAGAAACGTCAGTTAGACCTTTACTGCCTAAAATACCCACATTGTTGATCACTTGGTCAATCGCCAAACCGCCAAATGTAGACATCCAAATAAGCGTCACAGTAGTCGGTACAATCAATACTGCTGTCATAAATTCACGAACAGTACGACCTTTAGATACGCGAGCGATAAACATACCTACGAATGGGGACCATGAAATCCACCAAGCCCAGTAGAATACAGTCCAACCTTGGAACCATGCTTCGTCTTCACGACCGTGCGGGTTACTCAGTGGAATAATATGCTCAACGTAAGAAAGGAAAGTCGTCGAAATGCTGCTAAAGGTAACGTGATAACCAATCAACATAACAAACACTAATAACACAAGTGCAATCAGCATGTTGATGTTCGAGATAACTTTCACACCACCGTCAATACCACGCACCACCGAAATGATCGCCAGTAAGGTCACAAAACTGATGACGCCGATTTGTAAGCCGAGACCTGCATCTAAACCGAATACATGGTGAATACCACTGGCCGCTTGTTGTGCACCTAAACCTAACGAAGTGGCTAAACCAAACAAGGTAGCCAATACTGCTAAGATATCAACAATGTGACCCGGCCAACCCCATGCTCTGTCCCCTAAAATAGGGTAAAAGATCGAACGAATCGATAGCGGTAAGCCTTTGTTGTACGTAAAGAATGCTAATGATAATGCCACTACTGCATAGATAGCCCATGGGTGTAATCCCCAGTGGTACATCGTAGCACCTAAAGCGAGCTTAGCGGCTTCTGGTGAATTCGCAACAACATTCAGTGGTGTCTCGTACCAACCAGTGTAATAAGCAACAGGCTCCGCAACACTCCAAAACATCAAGCCAATACCCATACCTGCCGCAAATAGCATCGCTATCCATGACATCATAGAGTATTCCGCTTTTGCGTCTTTCCCGCCAAGACGAATCTTACCGTAAGGCGAAACAATCAAAGCTAGGCAGAAAATAACAAAGATGTTACCTGCCCAAATGAACAACGCATCGAAAGAGTGGATAATTTGCCATTTTAGTCCATCAAGCGCGGACTTTGCAGTCTCCGGATCAAGGAACACCATAGCAAGAAGAAAAAGAATTGTTAGGCCGGCACTAACGGAAAAGACCGCATTGTGTACATCGAACCCCCATTTTTGGACATTATCTTGTCCAATTTGATAATCAGTACTATCGATACTGTATTTATCAATACCCTTGGTCATTTGACCTCCTTTTAGGTACAAAAAGCGTACCAAACACAATTACTTCATGTAATTAACTTACAATTATAACGTATTCGAATAATTAATTCGATATATCAAGAAATTAACTTACATCGATAGTCCGTAGAGACCAGGAAACAGCAAAAGGCTCGCTAGCACCACAATTTGTATTCCAATAAACGGCATCACACCTGAATAAATATCCCGAGTGGTCACCTCTTTTGGTGCGACACCTTTAAGATAGAATAAACTGAAGCCAAATGGCGGAGTTAAGAATGACGTCTGTAAATTCATCGCAACCAAAATGGCAAACCACACCATATTGATCCCTAACAACTCGGCCACAGGCGCAATCATCGGCACGATAATAAAGCAGATTTCAACAAAATCGATAAAAAAGCCCAGTATCAAAATCACCAGCATAACCAGAAATAAAAAGCCCCATTTCTCGCCAGGCAATGCCAATAGCCACTCTTCAACTAAATAGTCGCCGCCCGTATAGGTAAAGGCCATAGAGAAAGCCGTAGCGCCGAGCAAAATAGCAAAAACCATCGCGGTCACTTTAATGGTTTCTTTTGCAGACTCATACAGCAGTGTCCAGCTGAACTGACGATAAAGCAGTGCCAGCACAATCGCACCCGCCCCACCTAAGGCCGCAGACTCTGTTGGCGTTGCCACCCCTGCAAAAATAGAACCCAGTACCACCACGATCAAGGCCAAAGGCGGGATGATGGCCTTTAACGCCGCAACGATCTCTTCTTTACGGCTTTGGTCGTCTAATTTTGGGATAGATTGTGCAGATTCAGGCTTAAAATATGCATAAATTGCAATATAGAGAACATAGGCGATCACCAACACTAAACCGGGCCAAATAGCCGCTTGGAAAAGATCACCAACAGGCACACCTAACACATCTCCTAACAAAATAAGCACGATGGATGGTGGAATGATTTGCCCTAAAGTGCCCGATGCACAGATAGTGCCACAAGCTAATTTCTTATCGTAATTATACTTAAGCATCACAGGCAATGAGATAAGCCCCATCGCGACCACCGATGCACCTACTACACCCGTAGAGGCGGCCAATAATGCGCCCACCAGCACTGTTGATATGGCAATGCCACCTCGAATGCCGCCAAACAGTCGGCCCATGGCTTCAAGCAGTTGCTCAGCAAGGCGCGTTTTTTGCAAAACTAACCCCATAAAGATAAACAAAGGGACCGCCATCAAAACCGTATTTTGCATAATAGATTCGATGCGATATGGCATAAAGGCGAACATGTCCCACCCTTCAGACCAAACCCCAAAAATTAACGCAATCCCCCCAAAGGTAAAAGCCACCGGAAAGCCAAGCAGCAATGCAAATAAAGCGACCGCAAACATAATAATCCCTATCATGCTTCTTCCTTACTTTTTGAATCTGAGTGGAGTAATTGATTTAACGATTTACACAGCAAACCTATGCCACTAATGGCAATAAAAGAAAATGAGAGAGGAATCACCGCTTTAATCACCCAGCGATAAGGCAGCCCTCCTGGGTCGCCCGAAGTTTCACCGATATCATAGGCCTGATAGGCAAAGTCTATGCCATACCATGCCACTAAAAGGCTAAAGGGGAGTAACCAACATAAGGTGCCAAAAATATCGATGATCGCTTGTACTTTCGCTGAGAAACGTTCATAGAAAATATCCACACGAACGTGTCCACCGGTTTTAATCGCGTAGGGTACGCCAAGTAAGAACACCGCTGAGAACAAATGCCATTCCAGTTCTTGAAAGGCAATAGAGACATCGTTAAACACGTAGCGCATCACGACATCGTATACAACATTTGCCACTAAAAGCAGAAACAACACACTGGTAACATGCCCAAGTGTGTTGCTTATTCTGTTGCAAATTCCTTCTAATAACGTCAGCAATTGACCTCCCTGTCAGCTGAAACTTTTATCCTGTGTCGGTGCCCTATTACATCCTTATTAGGATGCAATAGAACAACGTCACTCGCTCTTAGTCTATTTTGCAGTAGAGCTGTTTAAATACGCTCGTTTAGAGATGTCAGTCCAAGACCGCGTCTGCTCTAAATATTGCGCTTGAGACATTTGTATTTTCTTCGCCATTTCGTCTTTGGCAGCATGCTCTGCAAGCAAGCGATCATTGACTTTACGAAGCTCTGTCATCACTGCTGGTGGGAAATTTTTAACCTGAACATCGGGGTATTCTGTTCGAATACTTGCCCAGTTTTTACCACTTTCATGAGTAGATTGAATGTACATGTCGTAGGCTGCGGTGCGCATCGCTACGCGTAAGATTTCTTGTAAATCCGCTGGTAGCTTGTCCCACACACGTTTGTTCACCATAAACTGCAGTTCCGTTGCAGGCTCATGCCAACCGGTATAGTAGTACGGTGCTATTTTATGAAAGCCCATACGCAAATCCAGTGATGGTCCAACCCACTCCAGTGCGTCAATGGTTTTTCTTTCTAGTGCGGTATACAATTCGCCCGGTGCAATATTGGTCGGCTTGGCACCCAGCTCTGCAAGAACCTCACCAGCAAAACCAGGAATACGCATTTTAAGACCCTTTAGATCCTCAACGCTGTTGATCTCTTTTTGAAACCAGCCACCCATTTGCACATCAGTGTTACCTCCGGGGAAAGACAACATATTGTGAGGAGAATAAACTTGCTCCATCAGCTCCATGCCACCACCGTGATAAAACCATGCGTATTGCTCTTCTGCCGTCATCCCAAAAGGCATAGTAGTGAAATACAATGTATTCGGCACTTTTCCTTTCCAGTAATAAGATGCGGAATGCCCCATGTCATACTGACCTGATTTCACCATATCAAATACGCCAAAAGGAGCTTTATGTTTGTTCGATGAATCAATTCGGATCTGCAGACGTCCATTCGACATTTTTTCAGCCATAGCAGCCATGTTTTTTGTCGTATCACCAAAAATAGGAAAGTTCGGTCCCCACGTTTCAGCCAATTTTAATCGATACACTTTATCTGCAGCGCTGGCGCTGGCGATACTCGCTACACCAATAAGTATTGCTAAACTGCGCATGCACGCCTTTGCCCACTTCGACTTAACTACCATCTTACTTGCTCCTTGCACGGTCACGTTGATTATAAAATCGACGAAAGTGGGCGCAAATGCAATATAATTGATAAATATTTGTTAAATTTGTGTGTTATTCGATCTTCTTTGAATGTCCTTTACACGTTTTCATACCATTTCTAGCAAGTGAACAATCTTTTTAGCAAGTGAACGATGTATCCGGTTGGGCTGTTATACCGATAACACTCAGTCAGTGAACAGAAATAGCTCAGAGTTAATGAAAAGACTAACGTTGGATTCTATGCCCTCTTTACAGCTCACAAATCAAAAGTTCATCCTAGGAATAATCGGCCAGCGTATTGTTCTGCTGTGTGTCGCCTTATTTACTGTGTGCGTCGCCCAAAGCGCGCATAACTTACAAGGTCAATTCGCTATCATTTTGATTGGCTGTGTTCTATCTCTAACCATTCGTCATCTTTATCAGCGTAGCGTAGTGCGTTACACCCTCACAGATAGCCACTTTCAGCAACACACTGCAAAAGGAGGCTGGGTTATCCAGTGGCATAATGTGGCGCAAATTGGGATCTGCCAGAGCCATACCCCCACCGAACGCAATGACTTACCATGGATTGGTGTTCGCCTTAAAGATCCTGTGCCTTTTGTTAAAAGCGTCTGCCCTAGGCTTATCTCGCAATTACTATTAGAGCAGAGAGCCCTGCTTTATTTAGGTGCGATGGAAACAGGAGATGAATCTTCGTTTCAAGAGCAAGTATTAGATTCTCGCTCCATTTTAAGTAAGGACAATCAATTATTTACGGGATTACAAGCGGGTATGTTACGTCGGATGCAGTATCAAAGAGCGTATTGGGGTTACGATATATTCATTGCCAGCGCCGATTTAGAGCGTGATGCAGAAGAGTTTGTGGGGCTACTAAGGCAATATTGGGCTAATTCATATCGTTAAATTAGTCAGTACCGCATAGAGCAGCTTGGGGGTATCGACACCCCCAAGATCTCATTTAAATTGGCATTTCATCCGCCACAAATGGGTTGCTCACACGCTCAGAGCCAAAGGTCGACTCTGGGCCATGGCCTGGCACAAAGCGAGTTTCATTACCCAGTGGCCACAACTTACTTTTGATTGAATCAATCAAAGTCGCATAGTCGCCTTTAGGGAAATCGGTTCGACCTACGCCGCCCTTAAATAATACGTCCCCTACAAACGCCACTTTTGCACTTTCGCTGTGCAGTACAACATGACCTGGTGTGTGACCAGGTGTATGTAACACTGACAGAGTTTGATTGCCAAAAGTGACCGTGTCACCCTCGTTCAGCCACTTGCTAGGTTCAAAGGCTTCCGTTAGAGGGAAACCAAACATCTGACTTTGTCCTTCAAGACCTTGTAACCAAAAGTTGTCGTCTTTATGGGGTCCCCAGATAGGTTGATTCAGCGCTCTAGCAAGATCTTCACTGCCACCAACGTGATCTAAATGCCCGTGAGTCAACAGCAGTTTTTCTACCTGTACATTCAGCTCTTCTATCATCATAAGAAGTTGTTTTACGTCACCACCGGGATCGATAACAACGCCCTTTTGAGTCTCATCACACCATACGATGGAACAATTTTGCTGAAATGAGGTTACTGGAACAACTTGATACTGCAAAGCCATGAAAAACCTTTTAAATTATTAGATAAACCTAGCGAGAATATGACAGTTTCTAAGCGCAAACTCAAGCCTAGCCATGCCAAGAACGTACAGCACCCGTATCAATATGCACAAAACGGCTTCCCGGATAATAACCCACACCACCCGCTTTCATCTGCAACGCGGCTTTATGTACCTTGGCAATATCAATGCCAGATAATCGAATATCAATCGCTCTGCCTTGCATGTGTAAACTCTTGCGCGCAACCCCCTTGTGTCCGTGTGCGCGTAAAGATTCGTTGGTAGCAGGTGAACGATAACCCGAAATAATCTGCACTTCGGCATCCGTCGCGAGCAGACGCTGAATCTCGCTAATTTGCACCAACAATCGGCGATCCATAGGATGAATTTCATTGCGGCGAAAATCACGACAGATATGGTTCACCTTGTCCAGTTCAGTATTGACGAAATTCTTCCCATCAAAATAGCAGGTTTGAAGGTGCTCTCCGGTATGAAGATTATTAAAGTTGATGATTTTTGGGGATTGCGTTGAGGCCAGTGCAAACCTAGGCATACTCATTAACGCTGCTACACCCGCCGAATATTGTAAAAAGCGACGACGGTTTAAATTTAACTCTACCACTACACATTCCATACTAATAAAAACAGTCGCACACTTTACAGATTGATCAAAAATTAATCAATCATGCGTGTGGTTTTATAGTAGGGAATAAGATTTCACTTCTGTTTTAGTGCTAAATCTGCGCGATTGGCTTTCGCATCGTAACCATAGACATCTTCACGGAAAAACACACGTCCAGACTCAACCCAGGAAGTTTTATAGATCAAATGCACCGGAAGACGGCGTTTTAACGGGATTCGAGCATTAGACTGCTGTCCTTGTGGAGAGATATTGCGCTTTTTAAATCCTTGTGTTTTCGAAATGGAGTGCGCAAATTTATCCGCATGCTGCACTCGAATACAGCCAGAGCTAAACGCTCGAGACGATTTATCAAACAGATATTTTGCCGGAGTATCGTGCAAGTAAATGGCTCTTTGATTAGGGGTATTAAACTTATATACGCCCAGAGCGTTCGCTTGTCCTGACAATTGGCGCATACGAAACGGGAATTTTTTCGCATTAACTTTGCGCCATTGTATCGCCCCATGATCAATTATGACCGGATTCCCCCAGCCTTTAATGACTTGAATTCCTTTTTTATTCAGGTAACCCGGGTTGTAACGTAAGATAGGAATAATGTCTTCACGCATTATTTTTGGCGGTACATTCCAAGTGGGGTTAAGCACTAAAGAGTCCATTTTGATCTCCAACAACGGCGTCTTTCTTTGCTGTTTCCCTACAATCACCTTCGATGAAAACACCACTTTGTTGTTAAAATAATAGTGAAGTTCAAAGCTAGGTAGATTCACCAACACGAGGGCTTTTCGCTGAACCGGCCACAAGTGACTGCGCTCGGCATTCAGGGCTAAACGACGGATTCGCTCTTCAATCGGATAGTTAAGCCACTTAGCTGTATCGGGACCAATCACGCCATCAGCTTTCAACCCATGCTGCCGCTGAAAGCGCTTCACTACGCCCCTCAATTCTTTTCCATACCATGTTTGCTGTAAAATGGGATCGGGAACCACCAAGCCAGCCATTGCTAAGCGGCTGAACAACACTTGTCTATCCGGTAGTGTATCTCCGACTCGCACTAACTGCTCAGGATACGGTGCGATATCGTCTCTCAATTTACTTTTCAGCATTTGAATCGAGTACTGATATTCTTGATAAACGCTTAACGCAACCCCCATCCCCTCTAAATATGGCGTCAGAGTTCCATTCGCAACAGAAAGCTGCAACCTTTCGACCACATCCGGAGGAGGTTCGGCCCAGTTATCGGGCAAGCCATCACCATATAGCCAAGTGTATTTATTTTCTTTCAGCAATGCTCTGTAGCTTAAAAATGCCAACAATAAATCAGTGGCTGCTAAATCGTATTGATAATGCTGCTCAGTGATCCGTAAGTGTTGTAAATGTTGAAAACGCTGATTAAAAAACGGACTAATATCAGCAAGCACTACATTTTCAATTAGATTTTCAAAGAGTTGTCTGTCTTGTGATTGTAGCCAGATAAGTTGGTGACGATTGGAACGATACAGTGCTTCAGTGAGATGGGGATAGCGAAAGGCTTGCTCGATAGGCACGGATGAGTTGACCCAACCTAAAGTATGGAACATGCTTTGTGAATATGTAGGGGTTGAAAAGGTGCAGCAGGCAACCAAAATTGACCACAACACCCTTTTTCGACTTAACATGCGTTGCCACTCAATCAACTCGATGCATTAAGTATGGCAAACAACCGCTGTTTTCTCGAACAATTAAACCAATTAGCCATTCACAGCGAGACAAATAGAGGATTCATTCTCGTGATATTGTCGCAAAAATCGTTCAGCCTCAGGCTACAGATCCAAATTATGCTTACCATGGGAAGCTTTGGCTTTTAAGTAGCCTTCGTTGCCATGTTTCACATGCGCCATGGTATTGATCACTTCATCGATGATGATGCCGTATTCTTTCAGCTCACGGATCTTCTTAGGGTTGTTTGTCACTAATCGAATGTGTTTAATACCCAATGCCTCTAACATTTGTGCAGCCTCTTCAAAACTGCGCAGGTCGTCGGCAAAGCCTAATTTATTATTCGCTTCGTATGTATTTAAGCCTTCACTTTGTAGCTGATAAGCGTCGATTTTATTGTATAAACCGATACCACGCCCCTCTTGACGAAGATAAAGCAAAATCCCGCCTTGTTCAGACATGCGATTGATGGTTTCGTCGAGTTGCTCGCCGCAATCACAACGTGAAGAATGGAACACGTCGCCCGTCAAACACTCAGAATGCATTCGAACAATCGGTGCTGTTTGGTTTTTGTCAGCAGATTTAAAGATGATAGCAACATGTTCTTTATCACTTTTTAAACCATGAAAAGACAGAAGCTCAGCATTAATATTGCTTTTTACTCCAACTTTAAAGTTCACGCGGGCTCTTACATCTGCCATAAAGTACTCTCTATTAATCATATATTGATTGAACTGAACAAAGGCTAATACCACCCCTAGTCACTGACGGCTTATTCTAGCGAATTGAAATGCAGAATAATGACCTACTGACTGGCTTTCCTTCACTTGTTCACATCACTTAATTAGGTGGTTGAACTCATTATGAAACTAATATTGGGGTAAAAGCACTCTTTTCAAGCCTTTGACCTACATCAATTTTATTTTATTTTTCATCTACGAAAATTAACGTGCTATAGGGTTTTGGAGCGTTCAAACATAAAAAAACCCAACAGTTGCAAAGCGCCTGTTGGGTTCTATTTACTGGCATATTAACTAAGCCAGTCTAAGATTTACTCTTGCTCGTCATCTACGTCAGAGTCATCGACATCCGTAGAAGTTTCGTCAGAGTGAGGCGCATCAGAAAGCGTAGCATTGGTGTCTTCACCTTCTACCCCTTCTTCAATTTCGCTCTCTTCGATTTCATCGATGCGTTGTAACGCAACCACGTTTTCACCTTCAACGGTACGAATCAGAGTCACACCTTGGGTGTTACGACCCACTTGGCTCACTTCTGATACGCGACTACGCACTAGCGTACCGCCATCAGTGATCACCATGAACTCATCACCGTCTTCCGTTTGCACTGCGCCGACGACGCTACCATTACGATCAGAGACCTTAATAGAGACAACGCCTTGAGTCGCACGGCTCTTCGCTGGATACTCAGACAAAATAGTACGTTTACCGTAACCATTTTCAGTAATGGTTAAGATATCGCCGTCATTTTGCGGAACAATCAGTGACACCACTTGGTCTTCGTTAAGTAACTTAATACCACGAACACCCGCCGCTGTACGACCCATACCACGAACTTGCTCTTCGTTGAATCGAACCACTTTACCGGCTTTAGAGAACAACATGATGTCACTGTTGCCGTCAGTAATATCGACGCCAATCAATGAATCTTCATCACGCAAGTTAACGGCAATCAAACCATTACTACGTACGTTCGAGAACTGGTCTAGAGACGTTTTCTTAACCGTACCGTCTGCGGTTGCCATGAAGATGAATTTATCTTCACTAAACTCAGAAACAGGTAGGATTGCAGTAATACGCTCACCATCTTCAAGAGGCAGAATATTAATAATTGGTTTACCACGCGCGGTGCGGCTCGCCAATGGCAATTGGTACACTTTCAAGCGGTACGTTTTACCACGAGTAGAGAAACACAAGATGTTGTCATGCGTGTTCGCAACCAATAGACGATCGATGTAATCTTCATCTTTCATCTTAGTCGCACTCTTACCACGGCCACCACGACGTTGCGCTTCATAGTCGCTTAGGATTTGGTACTTAACATAGCCTTCGTGAGAAAGCGTGACAACTACGTCTTCTTGAGCAATCAGCTCTTCCATGTCGATATCGTGAATAGCCGCAGTAATTTCTGTGCGACGCTCATCACCATAACCTTCACGGATAGCGTGTAGTTCTTCTACGATCACTTCCATCAAGCGTTCAGTGCTTGCAAGGATGTGCATCAACTCTGCGATTTCATCTAACAGAGCCTTGTATTCATCAAGGATTTTTTCGTGCTCTAGACCGGTCAATTTTTGTAGACGAAGATCTAGAATCGCTTGTGCTTGTTGTTCAGTTAGGTGGTATTGACCATCACGAATACCAAACTGCTCTTCTAGCCACTCTGGACGTGCAGCGTCAGTACCAGCGCGCTCAAGCATAGTGGCAACTAGACCTAAGTCCCAACCACGAGCCACTAAGCCTGCTTTTGCTTCAGCCGGTGTTGCAGCATGGCGAATCAATTCGATGATTTCATCGATGTTAGCCAGTGCCAGTGCCAAACCTTCAAGGATATGAGCACGGTCACGCGCTTTGCGCAGTTCAAAAATAGTACGGCGAGTAACCACTTCACGACGGTGATCAACAAACGCTTTCAACATTTCTTTTAGGTTGAAGTGTTTAGGCTGGCCTTTATCAAGGGCAACCATGTTGATACCAAAGGTCGTTTGCAGCTGTGTATGGGCGTAAAGGTTATTAAGTACCACCTCGCCCACTGCATCACGCTTACATTCAATCACGATACGCATGCCGTCTTTATCCGACTCATCACGTAGCGCACTGATGCCTTCTACTTTTTTGTCTTTTACTAGCTCGGCGATTTTTTCAATCAAACGAGCTTTGTTAACCTGATATGGGATCTCAGTAACAATGATGGTTTCTTTGCCTTTGCTATCTGCTTCAATATCAGCTTTAGCACGCATGTAAACCTTACCACGACCCGTATTGTACGCATCAATGATGCCCTTACGGCCACTGATGGTTGCCGCTGTTGGGAAGTCAGGGCCTGGGATGTAATCCATCAACTGGTCAATGGTAATGTCTTCATTTTTAATGAAGGCCAAACAACCATCGATAACCTCAGTAAGGTTATGCGGTGGAATATTGGTTGCCATACCTACCGCAATACCTGATGAACCATTCACTAATAAGTTAGGTACACGTGTCGGTAATACCGCTGGAATTTGTTCAGTGCCATCATAGTTAGGCACGTAATCCACAGTCTCTTTCTCAAGGTCGGCTAGCAACTCATGAGCAATTTTCGACATACGTACTTCGGTGTAACGCATTGCCGCAGCAGAGTCACCATCGATAGAACCAAAGTTACCTTGGCCATCAGCTAACATGTAACGCAATGCAAACGGCTGCGCCATACGAACGATAGTATCGTATACAGCACTATCACCGTGTGGGTGATATTTACCAATTACATCACCAACGACACGCGCTGATTTTTTGTAAGGTTTGTTCCAATCATTGCCCAATACATTCATCGCAAATAAAACGCGTCGGTGTACGGGTTTCAAACCATCGCGAACATCTGGCAATGCTCGACCTACGATGACGGACATTGCATAGTCAAGGTACGAGCCTCGCAGCTCGTCTTCAATATTTACCGGTGTGATCTCTTTCGCTAGATCGCTCATAGAGCCATTATCCCTCTATTGTTAGATCGTCTTTTCGATTCCTAATAAGAACAAAAAATATAACACAATTTTCGCAGTTTCTGCATTACTTTCATTATCTGTTAGCCCTGATGTGATGCAGGTTAGCAACTAGATGCGCATTATTTACACTATCGATAGAATTTGGCTTAAAAAACAGTCAGTTCTTCTGTGGAACACCTACACACATCTCATCATGATTAAGGCAAATGCATTCCCTCGATATATCAGGTTATAATAAAGAAAATTATCAATCGCGTAATGAATATGGAACAAGGTAAAAACGTCGATCCGGCCGAAATAAAAAAATTTGCCGATATGGCTAGCCGATGGTGGGATAAAGAAGGCGAATTTAAGCCGCTTCACCAAATCAATCCCCTGCGCTTGCGTTATGTTCAAGACACTGTCGGTGGGTTGTTTGGTAAAAAAGTATTAGATGTCGGTTGTGGTGGTGGCATATTAGCAGAGAGTATGGCACTAGAGGGAGCGACCGTGACAGGCTTAGACATGGGACGTGAACCTCTTGAGGTAGCACGTTTACACGCCTTAGAAACTGGAGCGAAACTTGAGTATATTCGCACCACGGTAGAAGAACATGCTGCAAACTGCGCCGAACAATACGATGTAGTGACCTGTATGGAAATGATAGAGCACGTTCCTGACCCTCAGTCGGTCATCTCTTCATGCGCCACCCTCGTTAAACCTGGTGGGTTTGTTTTATTCTCAACGCTCAACCGTAATTTCAAATCGTATTTGTTCGCCATTGTCGGCGCAGAGAAAGTGCTGAAGCTTTTGCCACAAGGCACGCACGACTACAATAAGTTTCTAAAGCCGTGCGAATTAATCAAAATGGTCGATCACACCCGTTTGCAAGCTAAAGGGATCACAGGGCTGAGTTACAATCCCCTATTTGATCGTTACTCTTTAGGTAAAAACGTTGATATTAACTACATCGTAAGCACGCAAAAATCACTCTAGCTCTACGGCTATAAGTAATCGCTCACAGCTCACCTTAAATGACCTCTTTGATGACGATAAAATCATCAAAGAGGTCATTTTGTTTCTCCACCGTTTAAAACTTAAACAACGCAAATGAATGTGCGAATATGCAACGTTTCTCGCTTTTTTTTGCTTAAGTTCGCAGCACGAAACAGATCCATTTCTTTGATAAAGATCAAGTAAATTTTTTTTCATGGCGTTCGATTTTAACGCATTGAGCATGCACCAAAAACGCTAAGCCAATTTCACTTTATACTCATCGGTAAGTAACCGCTAACCCATAATTTTTCATCCACTGTTTATCCACAACGCTAATTTAAAGTCTAACTTGAAAATTTGTCTCTAGCGCACTATCTTGTAAGTCGCTAAGGGATACACCCCTATATGTAGTGGTTCCACTTCATATAAGAGGTGGATGTAGATCACAAAATCATCAATTATTTCCATCAATGTTAAAAAGCTTGGCTTAGCGCATTGATGTTATGGATATCAAACCGAATGAATCAAAAACTTACCGTCACCAAACGTCATGGGCGCAAAGAAACGATTGATCTTGAAAAGATCCATCGAGTGATTACTTGGGCAGCTGAAGGCTTAGATAATGTCTCTGTCTCTCAAGTCGAGCTTAAATCTCAAATTCAATTCTATGACGGGATTACGACCTCTGATATCCATGAGACGATGATCAAAGCGGCCGCCGATCTTATCTCTGAAGAAACACCTGATTATCAATATCTAGCGGCGCGTTTATCGGTATTCCACCTACGTAAAAAAGCCTACGGCCAATATGAGCCACCCACGCTGTTTGATCACGTAAGCAAAATGGTGGATGCGGGCAAATACGATAAGCATTTATTAGAAGATTACACTCGTGAAGAGTTAGAGGTGATGGACTCGTTCATCGACCACAGACGTGACCTTAACTTTTCTTACGCTGCCGTTAAGCAGTTAGAAGGCAAATACTTTGTACAAAACCGCGTTTCTAAAGAAATTTATGAAAGTGCGCAGTTTTTATATATTTTGGTCTCCGCATGCCTATTTTCTAAATACCCAAGAGAGACCCGTTTAGATTACATTCGTCGTTTTTATGATGCGGTATCTCTATTTAAAATTTCACTACCAACGCCAATTATGGCTGGCGTGCGTACCCCTACTCGTCAATTTAGCTCTTGTGTACTGATTGAATGTGGCGACAGCTTAGATTCAATTAACGCGACTGCAAGCTCGATTGTTCGCTACGTGTCACAACGTGCTGGTATTGGTATCAATGCTGGACGCATCCGCGCTCTAGGCTCAGAAATCCGTAATGGTGAAGCCTTCCATACGGGTTGTATCCCGTTTTATAAATACTTCCAAACCGCCGTCAAATGTTGTTCACAAGGTGGCGTACGTGGCGGCGCAGCAACGGTCTTCTACCCACTATGGCACGGTGAAGTACAAAACCTGCTGGTATTAAAAAACAACCGTGGCGTTGAAGAAAACCGTGTTCGTCATATGGACTACGGCGTACAGCTAAACAAACTGATGTATTCTCGCCTTATTAGCGGCGGCAATATCACGCTATTCTCACCATCTGATGTTCCTGGGCTATACGATGCCTTCTTTGAAGATCAAGATGAGTTTGAGCGTCTATATACCCAATACGAAAACGATCCAAGCATTAAGCAAGAACAAGTTAAAGCGGTTGAGCTATTTAGCATCTTGATGCAAGAGCGCGCTTCGACAGGCCGTATCTATATTCAAAACGTCGACCACTGTAATACGCACAGTCCGTTTGATTCTAAAGTCGCGCCTGTTCGTCAATCTAACTTATGTTTAGAGATTGCACTACCGACCAAACCATTGGCGAATGTTGAAGATGAAAACGGTGAGATTGCCCTTTGTACGTTATCGGCGTTTAACTTAGGTGCCATTGATAGCCTTGACGATCTTGCAGAGCTTTCTGATTTGGTGATTCGCGCGCTGGATGCCCTACTGGATTATCAAGACTACCCACTTCCTGCGGCGCGCATTTCTACCATGAACCGACGCACCTTAGGTGTCGGCGTAATTAACTACGCATACTACTTAGCCAAAAACGGCGCTAAGTATTCTGACGGTTCAGGTAACGCGTTAACCCACAGAACCTTTGAAGCAATTCAATACCACTTGCTAAAAGCCTCGGTTGACTTGGCTAAAGAGCAAGGCGCTTGCCCATCATTCCATGAGACTACGTACTCAAAAGGTATTTTACCGATTGATACTTACAAGAGCTCACTGGATCAAGTGTGTGATGAACCACTGCACTACGATTGGGAAACATTACGTCAAGAGATCAAACAGCACGGTCTACGTAACTCAACCTTGACGGCGTTAATGCCTTCAGAGACCTCTTCGCAAATCTCGAACGCAACCAACGGTATTGAACCACCACGCGGTTATGTGTCGGTAAAAGCGTCAAAAGACGGCATCTTAAAGCAAGTTGTACCTGAATTTACCAAGTACAAAGACAACTATGAATTGCTATGGGATATTCCAAGCAACGACGGTTATCTAAATCTCGTTGGCATCATGCAGAAATTTGTCGACCAATCGATTTCAGCCAATACCAACTACGATCCAAACAATTACGACAGTGGTAAAGTACCGATGAAATTGTTACTTCGTGATCTGTTAAATGCCTACAAGATGGGTGTAAAAACACTCTACTATCACAACACGCGTGATGGTGCGAAAGACGACCAAAAAGATGTGGTTGTGGAACAAGATGATGACTGCGCAGGCGGCGGTTGTAAGATTTAATATTTAAGCTGAAGGGGCGAACATTCGCCCCTACTTTGCTGTTTAACTTATGGAATAATCGAGGCAAGTATGTCCTATAGTACCTTTACTCAAAACAAAAATGATCAGCTTAAAGAACCTATGTTTTTGGGCCAACCTGTCAACGTAGCGCGCTACGATCAACAAAAATTTGAGATTTTTGAAAAGCTGATTGAAAAGCAATTGAGCTTTTTCTGGCGTCCTGAAGAAGTGGACGTTTCGAGTGACCGTATCGACTACAACAAGTTACCTGATCATGAAAAGCACATTTTTATCAGTAACTTAAAATACCAAACCCTACTCGATTCTATCCAAGGTCGTAGCCCGAACGTGGCATTGCTACCGCTAGTTTCACTACCAGAAGTTGAAACTTGGATTGAAACTTGGTCATTCTCTGAGACAATTCACTCACGCTCTTACACGCATATTATCCGTAATATCGTAAACGACCCATCAACGGTTTTTGATGATATCGTTGAAAACGAACATATTTTAAAGCGTGCTAAAGACATTGCGCACTACTATGACGACCTGATTGAAGCAACGAACGATTACCATCGCTACGGCGAAGGTGCTCATCAAATTAACGGTGAAACCGTGACGGTTGATCTGCATACGCTGAAAAAGAAACTGTACCTGTGTCTAATGTCAGTCAATGCACTAGAAGCCATTCGCTTTTATGTGAGCTTTGCTTGCTCATTTGCTTTTGCTGAGCGTGAGCTTATGGAAGGTAACGCAAAAATCATTAAACTGATTGCCCGTGATGAAGCATTGCATTTGTCTGGTACTCAGCACATGGTCAACTTACTGCGTAATGGCCAAGACGACTTTAGCTTCATGCAAATTGCCGAAGAATGTAAGCAAGAGTGCTTCGATCTCTTTAAAGCGGCCGCCGAGCAAGAAAAAGAATGGGCAGAATACCTATTTAAAGATGGCTCTATGATTGGTCTTAACAAAGACATTCTTTGTCAATACGTGGAATACATTACCAATATCCGTATGCAAGCCGTGGGTTTAGATGCCGCTTACCCAGGTGCGACCAACAACCCAATCCCATGGATTAATGCATGGTTGTCTTCTGACAATGTTCAAGTTGCCCCTCAAGAAGCTGAAATCAGCTCTTACCTAGTAGGACAAATTGACAACGAAGTGTCTGCGGACGATTTTGAGAATTTTGAGCTGTAAACACTGTAATTGAGATACGACAGGCAGAGTAATGCATAAGGTTACCATCAATAAAGTCACAAAATTAGTCAACTCTAGAAACACTACCCTTTTAGAGGCGATGGAAACATCGGGCTTAAAGCCAGAGTTTAACTGTAGAGACGGTCACTGTGGCGCTTGTCGCTGCACCCTAAGCTCCGGTGAAGTTGAATACATTGGCTTTGCTATGGCCTACTTAAAAAGTGATGAGATTTTACCTTGTATTTGCAGAGCAAAATCGGATGTTCAGCTTGATAATGTCATTGTTCATAAAGAAATACGCTCTGCGTCTTAATATGGTTGCTTAACAGCAAAACCGATAAAAGCGCCCTTAACATCCACTGTTAAGGGCGCTTTTTATTGTTTACGATGTTTAATAGCGGAACGTTGACGCGATTCATCATCGGTACGATACGCTAAGAGAAGGTAAAGGAATCACCTTTTCGTAAAGTGAATATCTATAATAGGTTATTGATGTCACTCAGAAGTGACAGGGATCCATCGATACAAAGCTTCTGAGTGTTCAAAGCGATTTCGACTTTGCCTTAGCATCCAATGGTGACTGCCTAGGATATGCTCAGCATCGGATTCACACACATCTTTACGCCCAATAAGGTGCCCATCATCATCGTATAACTTGAGTCGATAATTGGCACTTTGCATTGGCTCCTTATTCAGTTTAGCCCGATTTAGAACAGAGACATTACGCCACATACCAAACAGATTAACTAAGTCGTAGTTCTCAACTTCCCCTAGCAACACCTGATCTGTACCCGCTTTATACCAAACCTCAATTCTAGATTGATTATGCATAACTCCCCTCCCTGACAGTGCATATAAGCGTGTTTATAAAAACGAACCACCATTATAAGCTCAGTTGCATAGACAGGAAGTAGTGGAATATTCTAAAGTTAAAATCACGTTAAATGACGATAAAAATCAATAACTTAAACCTTAGAACAAAACGTTATAATAGAATGACTGTTCCTATTGGCCAAATTTGAAACTCATTTAACATTGCGATAAATGTCACAGTTTTTTTATGCTGGACGCGACTCTGGTCACATTTCCATAGTTTGCAAATCGCTCTTTTGACTCTAAGTGACGGCGTAGCATATCGATGGCAATAGCAGAAATCACTACACTTCTTGCCTTCTGACTATAATCTCTTTTAAAATCAATTGTTTGAGATAATATATTACACTGATCTTCCAGTGTAATTTGAACACCACCACTGGGCATATCTAAAATAAGCAGCCCATGTCCGCCCACTCTCTCAAAAGAGTACTGACTGTATCGCTGCTCCAACATCTGCTGTGAGTCCTGATTAGGAGCCTCACTTGCACGGTGCGCTACATTGACAGAATTCACCACCACTTGTTGCGCAGTAGCGGCCTTTGCCAGCCATTGATGTAAATAGCCATGAGTCGAATGATCAAAGATATTAAGATGACATTGACGCTGCTTAAGTAATGCCAATGTCTTGTCTCTAATATCCATATTAATCGATACGATATTGGCCTGTAGATCGTGCTCTACGCGATGTAAAAACTGTTCAACTTGCGGATCAAGTTCCGAGTAAAACACCTTAACTTCAATAAACGGCAGTGCAGAACGATAACCCATGGTCACCTTTGCAGGTCGATCGAGTAGTTCAATTTGATTTGCAATACCCGACTCCGAAAGACCAAACGTATAAATGCGATGAATTTGTTTTTGTTCAACACCATTAAAGCGAGCTAACATGTCAGGAACAATCTGCTGATTGACCATCGATTTAAATTCATGTGGTACTCCTGGGGTAAAATAACAAAGCGCCCCATTAATTTCACAGCGAAAGCCGCAAGCCGTTCCCCGTGGATTGTCCAAAAGTGTGCTGCCTTTAGGTAACATCGCCTGTTTGATATTGGACTCAGGCATAGGTCTTTGCCACTGTGCAAACATCTGTTTGATTCTCTCGACCCACTCATCATGCAGCTCTAATCCTACACCCGCACAATGCGCTGCCGCTTCTGCTGTCATATCGTCACTGGTTGGCCCCAAACCGCCGTTAACAATAACGATGTCATGCTCCAGAGCAAGCGCTGATAAACTGTGTGAAATCGCTTGTAACGAATCCCCAACCGTCGTTCGTGTGGTCATTTGAAAGCCATGCTCAAATAAGTATGACGACAACCAACTGGCATTAGTATCGACAATATCGCCAAACAACACCTCTTCTCCGGTGCTCAACATTGCAATGCGTGGCACGCTAGCGTCCGATTGCTGTGATAATGGGTATTCTTCAAGTGTCTTCATCATTATTTTTCACTCAGCTTGTGTCTGGATTCAACTCTCTTAGGTTGCATTATTGTTAATAATAAGTTCCATCAATACATTGCTTGATGAGTCGAAATGCAACTTAATGTTAAGTTATTGTTTTATTTAACCTTAAAATAAGAGATAATTGTGAAACAGATCGAATTAATTTGCATGGAGCATTTGGGTGCAACTTAAACAGTTTGCTACATCGTTACTCACACTATTGAGCAGTGCCGCTTATGCCGAATACGACACAAGCCGCCACATCGAACTCTCTTATGAATCAAGTTGTAATAATGCATACCAATATTGTATGAGGGAACATACAAATCATTATGCTATGTCATTGGATCACCATGAGTTAACGCTAGACAATCCAGCAAACTCATATCCAATGCACTATACCATATCCGATACTAGAGATTGGGATTACCTCGCTGAACAAACCTACACCATATTAGGCTTAAGCGTTGTAACTGTTGGACTCATGACTCTACTTCCAGAAAGTATTACTAAGTGGGATGAAGATGATAGAGATCTGGCTCGTTTAGGAGACAAGTGGGTTCAAAACGTCAAAGATGGGCCTGTTTGGGATAGAGATGAGCATGTCTTAAATTACATTATGCACCCTTACTTTGGTGGCGTGTATTACACAGCGGCCAGACACGCCGGCTTTAATGAATTTGAATCCTTTGCCTACTCTTTTACTATGTCTACGTTCTTTTGGGAATATGGTGTTGAAGCGTTCGCCGAAGTCCCCTCTTGGCAAGATATTTTCGTCACTCCTGTATTTGGTGCCGTTGTCGGTGAACTCATGTTACAAGGAGAGCAAAGCATTCTTGCCAGCGGAGGCAAAGTATTGGGTTCTGAAACGATGGGTGGGATCTCTTTGTTCTTTTTAAACCCAGTCGGCAAGATCCACTATTGGATAACCGATGCTTGGGGTGGAGACGCAAACGCACAATTTGTCACTAACCCTTGGTTTGGCTATCAAGATGCCGCGGTGTTTGCCCTCGATGCTGGAGCGCCTTACGATCGTCAATTTATTGGTATGCAGATGACATTGACTTTCTAGTTCCCACTGTAGACTAGAGCGCTGGTGAGTGCTTGATTTTCACGCAAAATAAAACCCCGTAAACTTTCCGTTTACGGGGTTTATTGTTACCGTCTAATTAAGCGGCGTCGTCGTCAACAGGACGAATACCGGATTGTCTTTGGGTTCGCACCTCAGCAAAGTCATGACTGAAATGGTCGACCTGTATGGCTCGGTAACGCAGTTTATCCGCCTCAAGCACTTTATTGACCTCTTCTTGCGATAAGATCCCGAGCATCTTAGCCATACTGAGCTTCTCTTGTAGTGACTGCTTCTTATCGATTTTCTTCTCTTTAATCGCTTCGGTGATCTTTTTCTCTATGGGCGCAACCGATAACATAGCATCAAAGGCTCGCTCCATAATCCCAACCGCATCGTCTTCTTTATCACTGACATAACACAGTTTCGTCAAACGCTCACGATGCTCCCCTTGCTCCATCAGTAACTTAGCGACTTGTAAGGTACGTTCATCACTCGGTGGCACAAAACGGTTACCAAGCGGGAAGACTAGTGCTTTCATCGCATATTTTGCCCAACTGACGGGGAAATTATCGTACGCTTCTTGCAGAGATTTTGCGCCTTGATATAAACAGTGCTCAACAGCGTATTGTAACAAAGGCAAATCTTTTTCTTGCTGACCTTCATCCTGATAACGTTTCAATGCTGCCGAAGCCAAATACAAGTAGCTGAGTAAATCCCCTAGTCGAGCCGAAATAAGCTCTTTTCTTTTTAACTCACCACCAAGCGTTAACATCGCAAAATCCGAGCTCACAGCCAACGCACGACTTAAACGAGTCATATCCTTGTAATAGGATTTGGTTTTACCTGACACCGGCGCGGAGATAAACGCTGAAGCGGTTAACGCAGCACTCAATGCTCCTAGGCTGTTTTTGGTTGCATGAGCAATGTGTTTAAACAATAAAGAATCAAACTTAGCCGATGCACTTTCAATATCACTGTCAGAAGCCAGCTCCATCTCACTGAGCACATAAGGGTGACAACGTGTTGCCCCTTGACCAAAAATCATTAAATTTCGGGTAAGAATATTGGCGCCTTCAACGGTAATGGCAACCGGAATACCGCTATAAGGGTGTGACAGATAATTCATTGGACCTTGTTGAATCGCACGCCCAGAATGAATATCCATAGCATCATTTAAAATGGTCCGTCCCATTTCTGTCATATGGTATTTGGCAATCGCAGTGACGATTCCCGGTTTCTCACCACTATCTAATGCGGTCGTAGTCAAGGTTCGACTTGCTTCAAGAAGGTAAGTCAATCCGCCAATACGGCCCAAACTTTCACCGACGCCTTCAAAGCGTCCAATAGACAAACCAAACTGTTTACGCACTAATGAATATGCACCAGTGGTCTTTGCCGTCAAATGTCCGACAGCGGTTCCAAGTGCAGGTAACGAAATACCGCGCCCTGCTGACAAGCATTCCACGAGCATGCGCCATCCCTTGCCCGCGTAATCTGCGCCGCCAATTAGCCAGTCCATTGGAATAAATACATCTTTACCACGAGTCGGACCGTTCATAAAAGCCAAGCCCAAAGGATCGTGACGTTCGCCATTTTCAACACCAGCATGAGAGGTTGGAATCAATGCACAAGTGATACCAAGATCGGTGCCTTTACTGAGTAGGTTTTCTGGATCTTTTAGTTTAAAGGCAAGACCGAGCACTGTTGCCACAGGCGCCAAGGTAATGTAGCGTTTGTTCCAACTTAGGTTGATACCAAGTACTTTCTGTCCTTCATGTTCGCCGTAACACACGTATCCAGTATCAGGAATCGCGCCAGCATCAGAACCCGCTTCTGGCCCTGTTAGTGCAAAACATGGGATCTCATCACCCACGGCAAGTCTTGGAAGCCAATATGACTTTTGTTCATCTGTTCCATAATGGGATAACAGTTCGCCCGGTCCCAGAGAGTTTGGCACCATGACAGTAACCGCAGCGCTAATACTGCGAGAAGCAATTTTGGTCACTACCGTTGAATTCGCTAAAGAAGAAAATTCTCGTCCGCCGTACTGCTTGGAAATCATTAACGAAAAGAAGCGTTCTTTTTTTAAATAATCCCAGACAGGTTTTGGTAAATCTCGGTCCTTTTGCACAATTTGATAGTCATCAATCATGTCTAATAAGGTTTCAACCTGATGATCAATAAAATCTTGTTCTTCAGCAGTTAAAGTGGGCTTTGGGTAGGCATGCAGCTTATTCCAATCAGGTGCACCTGAAAATAAATCACCTTCCCACCAAACACTACCGGCCTCCATGGCTTCACGTTCAGTATCAGACAATGGTGGCAGCACTTTCTTAAACATTTTAAATGCTGGGTCACTTACCCATTTTCTTCTGTAAGAAGTCATATCCTTTCCCTTCTATTAATAAGACTGATTAACTTGCGTTCATCCCAGAGGCCAAAAATGGCACTATCTGTTCAACCATTACTTCAATATCGGTATCCACACTAAATTCACTACTGGCAATGTCTAATAGCGCCTCACTAGAGGCCATGCTAAATACACAAGCGCCCAAGGTGAAATGCAGTCGCCAAAACAGCGTTTGCTTGTCTAAATTTGGATTTGCCCTACACACCGCATCACTGAACTTATCCAGAACATGCCCATAACGTGTCGTGATGAACCATCTAAGATGCCCCTGAACATCGCTATAACCTCGTCCGACTAACAACAGAAATCGACAGGCTCCTCGGTCAAACTCTTTATCTAACTTAACCAGAGGTACTTTGAGCGCACGAAACACATCGTCCATAGTGCTCTCATTATTTTGTTCTATACGAATGAGTTCCTGTTCTAGTTCAGGCATAAACGTTTCAAGATAACGATCTAGCACTGCTCGAATCAGAGTTTTTTTATCACCAAAGTGATAGTTCACAGAAGCAAGATTGACATTCGCTTGGCTGGTGATCGTTCTTAAAGAGGTATCTTTAAACCCCTTTTGCGCAAATAACGACTCTGCGACTTGAATGATCTTTTGTTTCGTTTGCAGCCCTGCACTCATGTCAATCACCTGTATTAAACACTTGTTTGAATTTAACAACTTAATAACAAAAGATCAACAATAAAAGACACACAGGTACGACCAGATCACTAAAGCTGGATATAGAAATAAAATAAAAAATAATTATTAAAATTACTTCTTTAAAATCAGTTGGTTATTGACTTTTTGAAATGACCTTCAAATAAAAATGGTTTTTTATTGAACTCTTTATAAAACAACCAGTCTTACTTATGTAAGCAACAAGTGAGATGACTTTACCTTGTAAACAATTTCAGTATTCATGTTGGTTACGACCACTGTTATTTCTTTTTAACTCCTATGTTTGTATATGCCCAGTCCTTTTGATTGGGCTTTTTTTTGTCTCATTACAGGGACCTGCCGTTTTCCTTAATGCCCATTCCACTAAGTATGTGATCGGAAAATAAACAGTTATTTAGTACCCATTGCTATAAGACAAAAAAAAGGAGAGCCATCGGCTCTCCTTCTGTGTTGTTGTTTCTAGCTAAATCGTAATGATTGCGACTATTTTGCTTCTGCTTCAGTCTGAACGTCCACTACGCTCTTTTTTGGCAGTGAGGTACTCAATAAGAAGTAACCTAATACTGCAGCAATAGATGATCCCATTAGAATGCCTAAACGTGCATGAGTGTTGAAGTCTGCATTCGCACCGGTAAATGCCAGTGATGCAATAAACATCGACATGGTAAATCCGATACCACACAACACGGATACGGCAAAGATATGACGGAAATCAATCCCTTTAGGCAGCTTAGCAACACCTGACTTAACCGCAAGCCAGCTAAAGGTAAAGATACCCAGAGGCTTACCAAGCAATAGACCTAATGCAATACCCATAGGCAGTGTCGAGCCAAGCGTAGACAGTGAAATGCCTTCTAGCGAAACACCTGCATTGGCGAACGCAAAGATAGGAAGAATAAAGAACGCAGACCATGGGTGCAATGCATGCTCAAGGTGTTTTAGAGGCGAATGCTCGCCTTTATTGCCTTTTAGTGGAATAGCAAAGCCAATGACTACACCTGCTAGTGTCGCATGCACACCGGATTTTAGTACTGCAAACCATAGGATGGCACCAACTAACGCATACCACTTAAGTGACGTCACTTTTTTGTGGTTGAGATAGAAGAGTAATCCTGTCATCGCAAAGCCGACCGCTAGCGCCAGAGTTGATAAATCGCTGCTGTAGAACAATGCGATAATCACTACAACACCTAGATCATCAATGATCGCTAGTGCTAATAGGAAAACCTTTAGGCTAACAGGAACACGATTACCCAGTAGCGCCATGATACCTAAAGCGAATGCAATATCCGTTGCAGCAGGAATTGCCCAACCAGACAGCGCAGCAGGATCGCCCATATTAAATAAAACATAAACTAAAGCAGGTGCAACCATGCCACCAACCGCTGCAATTGCAGGGAAGATTGCCGTTTCACGAGATTTAAGCGCACCTTCTAGAAGTTCACGCTTAACTTCCAAACCAATCAGCAGGAAGAACAAAGCCATTAGACCGTCGTTAACCCAATGGCTAACCGACATACCTAATACATAAGAATGTAGAGCGCCTTGATAAGCTTCATTAAGAGGGCTGTTCGCTACAAACATTGCTAACGCCGCAGCGATAACAAGAATAACGCCACCCGCTGACTCCATCTTAAAAAAATCTTTCAACATTTGACTCATATTATAACCTTTACACTTGTGATTAGACTCACACAACTAAGTGGCGCACAGTCTATAGTGAACGACTACCGTATAAAATTCGATTGTTCAGACCTTAAAGCTCGGAATTTCCGAAGTAAAATACGTAAAGCTTATTATTGCATCAAAATGGGGCGATTCCGCCATCAACATGTATCATAGTGTGATTAACTACAAGTTTAGCACATGCATTTGTGAGAAATTTACTGCAATAGACAATGAAGAGAAATATTAAAAGTTAGACATTGATCGGGTTTGGGTTAATGCATTTCATTAGTAAGACTTATTTAAACCTATCACTCCGCGTAAATGAAGACACAGAAAACAACGCTAAAATTCAACGAGTATGACCAAACAAAACGGGCAACTTCCATGCATGACACTGCACAAAAATTGCCGCCAATAATTTCATTTTTGATTATGTTAGATAACGACTAATAGCCGACCAGTTGCAAATAGCCTTCAGCTTTAATATTACCCGTAGTTTGGATTCTTCCAGACCATGAAGGTATAGAGAGGTTCGCCCATTGATCATAACGATTACTGTGCGCGGTGAGATGAATATTGTATTTGGGAATATTAACCACCCATTGCAGCGGCAACACTTTACCATTACTTAATGTCGTTGTTCCCACCGAACGTATTTCAATATCTTCATTGCTTAAGGCAATATGCTTACCATCGGGAGTGTACAAATTACCAAAGCTGTAAGGGTGGATTTTCTCTTGATGATGGGATTTAACCAGCGAAAGTACTCGTCCATCTTGTAGCCTAAACAAAAGGTGACTATAGCCACTTTGCTTTTGCCCCATGATGTCCGTGCCCCATACTTGGGTAAAAGACGCAGAGCCCGCAACCTTGATGTCTTGATTACCAATTCTAATGGTCCCAGATGCTTCAATATAAGGCGCAGAATATCCATACATTGCTTTAGCGAGCAAGTCATGAGTGACTTGGTAACCTTTATCCCCTAGCCCCACATACGGACGCAGTAATTTAGAGGTAAGATCAACGCTAAATTGATCGGTCGAGACAAAGACTCTTCCTGGAAAAGGTCGCTCAGAAAAAGATCGAATAGACCAATTCCCAATCGACAATTGATAAGGTCGTTGTCTGATGCCAACTAAGCCAATGCCTCCTCTGGCAAAGCGCTGATCTAAGAAAATCTGCTTTGGCGTGGTCACAATGGCTTGCGAGGTATAAATTTGCGGTGATTCCCAACTCACACCTTGCACTTCAGACATTGCCATTCGGAAAAGAAACCACTGAACAAGGTAAGGGTTGCCTTGTTGGTCTTTAACGGTGGCAATGTAACGCCACACTTCCTGCTGATAGGTAGGATGCACCGTAAAATCGTCGGGAAACGATACCGATTTGTTCGGTAGTACAGGTTCAAAGGTCGACTGTGCTTGTTCAGCCATTTCTTCCATCAAATGGCGATGTTCCTGCTCTTTGGCACGATAATAGCGGGTTATTAACCCAGCTATCACAACCAACATCAACAAACCTATCGACAGAGATAAAAGATATTTATTAAAAAATTTTTTCATTAATCACTCTACAGTGCATCACGCAAGGATTTAATTGGGGTACGACGTATCACTTGTAACACAGGTATCGCGCCTGCCAACATCAATGCACTTACCGTCAATGCCAATGTACCTAAGTAATCCCACGGAACCACATGTAGCTGCATACTCCAGCCAAAGGTGTTCTTCAAAATGAGTTCAACGACATTGCTCGCCAGTACCATGCCCAAAGGAATCGCAATACAAGATGACACTAAACCAAACGCAAACAGCTGTGCTCCTCCGACAAACACCAGCTCTTTGCCTGATACCCCTAAACAGCGCAGCAGAGCCACATTGTGAATACGAGATGCTTCACCGGCAAGTGTGGCAAAGAAAATGCCGAACACCGCTACAATCAGGGTTAAATTCCCCAAAGTATCCGTGATCCCAAAGGTGCGATCAAAAATACGCAGCGCTTGAGTATGAATGGTATGGTTATTTATCACCCTATCGGCGGGCGTTCGATAAATATGCACCAATTTAGAAGTAAGCTGACTTGATTTGGACTTATCGTTAAGCACCACGCCTAAGCCCACACTGCCTTGTCCGGGCAATAGTTGCCGCCAGCTATTCTCCGATAATAACACTTGATCGTACGGGTTACCGTAGTCGTAATAAACGCCTACCACTCGCCACTGCTGCCCTACTGGTGCGGGAAGCGAAATATAGTCACCCACCCGAATATTGCGTTTTAGCGACATCGATTCACTGATCATAACGCTACGAGAATGATGCAGATGATGCCAATAGTTAGGGACGGTCACTTTTTCAGACAATGAGCTTTTTTCACCCTTGCTTTGACCGCTACTGACCAAGTTAATGTTGCCATCTAGCGTAGTCAATTCCGTTTCTCTGCGTAGCCAAACTTCTTTCACTTCCGGCTGTTTCTCTAACCACTTCAGCATTCTTGGCGCAGCATTTGCTGTCGGTTGCACGTAAACATCGGCGGCTAAACGCTGTGACAACCATTTATCAGTGGTGTCTCTAAAGCTGCCCACCATGGTCTCCACCCCTACGTTTGCAGTAATCGCTAGCATAAAGGCCATTAACGCCACACCACGATAACTCATCGAAGCCGCTGCATCGGCAAAGAACCAACGCGCTTTAACCCAATGCAGTCGATACGCAAGGTAAGTAAATAACTCAAAAATAATGTACGGCACCATAAGACCGATGCCAATCAGCATCAGAGCCAGTACCGAGAATCCTGCGTAGATACCTTCTCCAAATTGAAGGATAAATACCGCAAGGAACAAAAAGATGGCGGCTAAAACGGCCTGCCAGAAAAACTCTTTTCCGGCAAAGCGAATCAACGAAAGGCGTGCAGTTAAGCGAATAGGTTGTGAACGAATTAAACGCAATAGTGGCCAAGTACAAGACAATAGAACCCCGAAGAAGGCCATCAGCAAGCTTTTTGCGCTCCACGACCAGCGCCAATGGATCACTAAATCAATACTGGCATTATAAATGGCACCAATACTCATCGACACCGCCGGCAGCAACTTATTGGCAAGCATCAGCCCTAAGACATTACCCGAAATCCAACTTAACGTGATAAGAATAACCAACTCAAGAGCTAACGCGGCAACCAATTGCCAGCCCGACACGCCAATTTGACGCAATACACCCACCACGGTTTGTCTTTGAATAAAAGACAGCGACATTGCTTGATAAAAAATAAACAAGCCTATTAAGAAAGACAGCATGCCCATTGCGGTCAAGTTTAAATGGAACGCCTCGGTTAAAGAAACTAACTCTGCGCGTGTGTTTTTACGCAGTGTCACACCTTTAGGGAGCATAGTGCGAATTTTATCGATCTTCTCTTGGCTTAAATTTCCACAACCAATTAATGAAAACCCGGTACCTTGTCTTAGTTTGCGCGTCACCGCCATATCAACCACAAGATTGGAGCCTTTCACCAGTTGCTGTTGATCCACAACCAAAGGACCGAGCATTTGCCCATCAGAGAGCACCAGTTGCTGCCCTTCTTCCCACCCCATGTATTTCATAAAGGTTTCGTTAATTAATACAGGATGCGGCTGCTGCATTAACCTAAGCATTGGGTTTTCAAGAATATTGGTTCTAAAAAAAACTTCGGCTGTGGCAAGGCTATCAATACCAAGTAGCTGTACAGATGCCCCTTTTTGCGTTTGGGTTCGATAGAGATCAAATGGGATACATTGACCAAAGCCTTCGCGTCTTAGCTGAACATAAAAGCCTTGCGCAATCGCATTGGAATGATTTTTCGGTTGAATACGGTAAGGCATTGGATTGGAGAAGAGACGCTCACCGTGAGTATAAGATAGCTTAGCATGTTGATTGATCGCCAGAACGCCGACCAATACAGAGATGCCCAAAGAGAGTCCTAGCCAAACTAGGATTATCTGTAAAGGGTGTCTTTTATAATGACCAAGTAGCGCTTTAGCTATGGGCCATAACATGCAGTTGCCCTCCTTGCAGACGTGCGGTTTTGTCCATAAAAGAAGCCACCTTCTCACTGTGTGTGACCACCAGCAAGGTACAATTAAATTCTTTTGTTAAAGAAGAGAGCAAACGCATCACCGCTTCTGCATTCTTTTCATCAAGGCTACCTGTTGGCTCATCGGCAAGTAAAATAGACGGTTCCATATAAAGTGCACGAGCAATCGCTGCACGTTGTTGCTGTCCACCAGACAACTCTTCAGGGTAACGTCCAAGTAAAGGCATGAGATCCAATGTAGCGAGAATCTGACGCCATAGCTGACTGTTATCGGGTAACCCTTTCAGCTGTCGACAAAATCGAATATTGTCGGCCACGTTTAAGGTGGTTAAAAGGTTATATTGTTGAAATACATTGCCAATGTGATTGCGACGAAAACGGGTACGATTATTCTCTTTAAAATTATGCATATCATAATTATCAAACCAAATTTCGCCAGAGTCGACTCTATCTAGGCCAGCGATCAAGTTCAGCAATGTACTCTTGCCTGCACCCGACTCTCCCATAAGAGCAATCTGTTCACCTCGGTCAATCGTAAAATTAGCACTCTGTAGTACAGGATTAAATTCTCCACCGTCAACAAATCCCTTGCTAACATTTACCAGTCTCAACATTTATTGATTACCTTTTAACCATTTTAAACTTATATAATTCACTCATTTTCTATAATTTGGATTATCTTCAGCAAAATGTGATGTTCTTTTCAACAAGACCATGAAAAAGTGAGGGTTTTCTCTGTTTAGTATACTCTTATCTATAGGATAGAACCAAGTAGGAATGAGAATGAAACAGAAAAAGGTATTGGTCGTAGGTGCTTCTGGTTATGTTGGATCGCAACTTGTACCTCAATTACTCGAACAAGGGCATCTGGTGACGGCCAGCGCGAGAAATTCCGCCCTGCTGAAAACCCGTATTCATTCTCATCCTAATCTAACATTTACCCAGCTCGACTTAGCCAACAAAGCACAAACTTTGCAAGTGGTCGACAATTTCGATACGGTCTTTTTTTTGGTACATGGTATGAACCATGGCCACGACTTTTTAGACTACGAACTGTCTCTTGCGTACCATTTTGCCGCCGCATTAACGCAAAACGTCATAGGCCAAGTCATCTACTTGAGCTCTCTACAGCCTCAAACTGCGGACTCAGCGCATCTTAACGCCCGTCAAGCAACGGGGAATATACTGCGCAACACTCATACGCCGATAATTGAATTACAAGCGGGCGTGATCATTGGACCCGGCTCTGCTGCGTTTGAAATCATGCGTGATTTTGTCTACAACTTACCGATTCTTATCACCCCCAAGTGGGTTGACTCCAAAGCCAATCCTATTGCTTTGCAAAACCTTAACCATTATTTACTGTCACTAGTGCAAGAAAGCGCGGCCCAACACCAATCTTATGAGGTGGGCGGCCCTGATACACTCACTTATCGACAGCAATTTAAAATGCTGTGCCACGCCACCAACAATCGCTATCGACTGCTGGCCACTCCCCTACTCACCCCCGCTATGGCGTCGGTATGGTTAGGAATGGTGACGTCCGTCCCCAGTAATGTTGGACGAGCACTTCTGGCGGGGTTAAGTCATGATTTTGTGGCGAACTCCCAAGCTATCCGTGTTCGTTATCCGCAAGCGTTGCTCACTTATCAACAAATGCTTGATAGTGCATTGTGTCGTGAAGATGAGTTTGTGAGAAGCAAAGTCTGGGGCTTTGATCCCGGCGCACTGCAACGTTGGCAACCGGGCTATGGGTATTATCCAAAGCAAGCGGGCGCCCGCATTAAAACCGATAAAAGTGCGGCTGCGTTGTGGCAGATAGTGACTCAACTGGGAAGCCCGCAACAAGGCTACTTTTTTGCCAATGCATTATGGCGCACTCGTGAATGGTTGGATTTATTGTTTGGCGGCGGAAGGCCCAAAAGACGTATTCCTGAAGGCCCCACATTAAAGTTAGGTGATAAAATAGACTCTTGGAAAGTGATTCGTATCGAAGATGAAGCCTTTCTTTCTCTATTGTTTGGCATGAAAGGACCAGGCTTGGGACGCCTTGAGTGCGCGATTATTGATCACGGCGACCATAGAGAATTAGACGTGCGTGCGTGGTGGCATCCTAAAGGATTTTTAGGGTTGCTGTACTGGTATGCCATGTTCCCTGCACACCTATTTATCTTCAAAGGTATGGTAAAAGCCATTTGTCGCAAAGCGTAAATGATGGTTTTATTTACTGTGACCTTTCATACTCCCAGCACAGCGCAGAGATTACCTGTGCAAAGATGCGCTATGCTGAGAGTCGCTCATTATCCCTGTGCGAGGAAATCAGCTAATGTAAAATCACGAGGAATTTCAGCCAATATTGGCCCTTGATTACTAGGGTAAATCAGATATTCCCCATGATATTTTACTTTAGATTTATAGTCGGTTTGCTTGTGCAACATCATGCCGCACTGCAAGGCTTTTTCAATAAACTGGGCATGATTACCACGCACATAAAAGCTCATTGGACGCATGAGTTCTTCACCACCATCAAAGCAAGACTCACACTGGTCGCTGCACAATACAAATGAGCTTTCACCATCGGTAAATACTTGGCTTTTGGCAGACTCCGTTAAATCATACTCATTGGTCACACTCCACCCCGCCTCTTCCATGACATCCATCAATTGCTCAATTTGCTTATCAAGCAATGGCGTCACTGGCTTATCTGCACCAAAGAAAATGCCGTAAAATTCAGATAAGGTTTGAAAGCGCTGATACAGTGCGGTGTTGCTGCCCTGACTACGACCTAACTTTTGCCAAGCAATCAGATCCTTTGCAAGCAATGTCGAAAAACGTTTTTCTTTAATACTTTTGGTGATCCAACGTAATAAATAATTGGTATTGCTGACAGGTGTATTGGCCAACTTTCCAGATTGATGCTGCTGGTCTATATCCAATAACGCAATATCAACCAACTCTAGCATTTGCTCTGCATAGCTTCTCACTGTTTTACTTCTCCGTATACTTTATAAATCACGATGGATGCGACCGCGCACAATCCCATCATAGTCAACATCGGCCAGCTCTGCTCACCGGGCATGAACGACACAATTAAACTCATTACCCCCCCCACGCCAAAACGTAATGTTCCCGCCATCGACGAGGTGGTGCCAGCCATATTTGGGTATTTGTTTAATAACAAAGCCATACCATTACTGCCAATGGTAGAGATGGTTCCCACGTAAAACATGACACAAGGGACAATAAACGCCAGCCCAAGATCGGCTATCCAACACACCACTAAACCCAGTCCCGCCATCAATTGAATGCTCAGGCCAAATAGGATCATCTTACTAGAGCCGACTTTTTTCACGATCCGACCATTTAAGGTGGTGAAGGCCACTAAGGTCAAAATATTCAAACCAAACAAATAACCAAAATCTTGCGGCGCTACCCCATAAATATCGATATACACAAATGAGCCAGCGGTTAAAAACACAAACATTCCAGAAAATGAAAATGCGCCACACATTATCAAGCCCAATGCTTGACGGTTTTTTAGCAACTGAGCGTAATTTTGCAATGACGTCCGCAGGTGAAACGGCTGCCGGTTCTCTGGCGCCAACGTTTCAGGGATTTTAATGGCAATGGCTCCGACCATAATTGCGGCATAGACAGCCAAAATCGCAAACACCGCTCTCCAACCCAGCAATACCGAAACATGACCACCAATCAAAGGGGCAAGCAAAGGCGCCACGGTCATCACCAAGGTAATAAATGACATGGTTCGCGCAAAATCTTCTGCTTCAAACATATCTCGGACAACCGCTTGAATCACCACCGCAGCGGCAGCCCCGGCAAAACCTTGCAGTAAACGAACCCCAATTAAGACTTCAATAGACTGGGTAAAGGTGCACGCAATTGCCGCGAGACAAAAGAGTGAGACTCCGCCTAACAGCACAGGCTTGCGACCTACGCTATCGGCAAGTGGACCATAAACCAGCTGCCCAATCGCAAAGCCTAAGGTATAAATAGTCAGGGTAATTTGTACGTCGCCAGGCATCACCCCAAAATCATCAGCAATGGCGGGCATGGCAGGCAAATACATATCAATGGCGAGCGGCGTTAACGCAGATATTGCCCCCAGCACTAAAAACATCACAAAACTCAGCTTAACCACTGACGATGTTGTCATTGTTGTTACCCTGTCGTTTTATTGAAAATAGATTGGATTTCCTGCTCGGTTAAATCTCGATACTCACCCAGCTCTAAATCGGCATCTAATGTAATGTTACCAATGCGCTCGCGGTGTAAGCCCACCACTTTGTTACCTAACGCGGCAAACATACGCTTCACTTGGTGATATTTACCTTCATGAATCGTCAGCAATACTTCATTCTCGCCCACAACTTCCATTTGCGCAGGCAGTGTTGGTTCACGCTCATTACGCAACAAAATGCCCTCAGCTATTTTATGTTGGTAGTCATCTTGAACAGGATCGGCAAGCCATACACGATAAGTTTTGTCGCACTTGTGTTTAGGTGAAGTAATGCGATGAGACCATTGTCCGTCATCGGTAATCAACAATAACCCCGTTGTATCCACGTCTAAACGTCCAGCAAAATGCAGATCTTCATAACGAACTTCATCGATAAGAACAAATACTGTGTGATTAAAACCGTCTTCATGAGAGCACACGACACCTTCCGGTTTATTCATCATCAAATAGCGAGGTCCACGCAATACAATCGGGCGCTCTTGCCATGCGACACTCTGGCCCTCTTTAACTTTCACAGAGCCGGATTTAATCATCACATCATCAACGGTGACGTCACCACTTTTGAGAAGTTTAGTCGCCTCTTTGCGGCTAATACCCAAACCATCACACAAGTATTTATCTATACGCATTTTTACCTAGGAGTCATTGTTAGAGTTGAGAATCCACCCAATGCAGCCATCGATCACTCATCGATTACGCTTGTTTGCGGTAAAAGAGAACAGTTACACTGGGGAGGGATATTCCTTTTTCAGGAAGTCCGCTAGTATACCCGTTTTAAAACCGTCGAACTTCAATTTTTTAGGACATGTCTTCTTTTTATGTACCAACTTAGGCCCTACCAAGCAGATTCCGTGAAAGCGGTCGTACATTATTTTAGAAAGCGCAGTGAACCTGCGGTCATTGTACTACCTACCGGTGCTGGAAAAAGCTTGGTTATTGCGGAGCTAGCAAGATTGGCGCGCGGTAAGGTATTAGTTATGGCACATGTCAAAGAATTGGTTGAGCAAAACCACGCCAAATACGAAAGCTATGGACTTAACGGGGCGATCTTTGCCGCAGGATTAGGTCGAAAGGAAACGGAGCAACAAGTGGTGTTTGCCTCTGTTCAATCTGTCGCACGGAATTTAGATGCTTTTAACCAGCCTTTTTCATTGCTGGTTATCGATGAGTGTCACCGAGTGCCTGAGGACAAAAATAGCAGCTATCAAAAAGTCATCACTCACCTACAATCGCTCAATCCCAATCTTAAAATATTGGGACTCACCGCAACGCCGTATCGCTTAGGACTCGGTTGGATATATCAATACCATACTCGTGGCCAAGTACGCTCTGAAGAGCCTCGCTTTTTTAGAGATTGTGTCTTTGAGTTACCCATTCGATATCTGCTTGATCAAGAGTTTCTCACCCCAGCAAAAATTATCGACGCTCCCCTATTTAGCTACGACTTTTCTGAAATATCCCCCACTCATATGGGACGATATCGAGAATCAGATATGGATTTGGTTATTGAGAAGTCGAAACGAGCAACGCCTCAAATACTTGAACAAATTATGACCTTAGGCAAAAACCGTAAAGGCATCATGATCTTTGCTGCAACGGTAAAACATGCTCAAGAAGTATTCTCGTTACTCCCTGAAGGAGATGCGGCCATTGTGATTGGTGATACTCACACCAAAGAGCGGGATCGCATTATCGATGAGTTTAAACAACAAAAGTTTAAATACTTAGTCAATGTGTCTGTGTTGACCACTGGGTTTGATGCCCCGCACGTCGACTTGATCGCCGTATTGCGCCCAACTGAATCTATCAGTCTCTATCAGCAAATAGTGGGCCGAGGCTTGCGCTTATCCGAAGGAAAAACAGAATGTTTAGTCCTTGAATACGCTGGCAACTGCTACGATCTTTACCAACCGGAAGTGGGCGCACCACAACCCGACCCCGATAACGAAATCGTCACCATCCCCTGTCCTGCTTGTGGTTTCAATAACAATTTTTGGGGTAAAACGGCTGACAATGGCTTTGTGCTCGAACATTTTGGCCGAAAATGCCAAGGGTATTTTGAAGATGAACACGGCGAACGAGAGCATTGTGATTATCGTTTTAAAGCCAAATATTGTCGTGAATGTGGTGCAGACAACGACATTGCGGCCAGAATTTGTCATGAATGTGAAGCGGTGTTAGTCGACCCAGATAAAAAACTAAAAGAGGCGTTAAGTCTTAAAGATGCATTGGTGTTTGAATGCACTGATCTTCAATTTGAAGTGGCAAAAGACAGCAAAGGTAAAAATTATCTCAAGGTCTCCTACTTAGGAGAAAGTGGTAATAAAGTCAGCACGTTTTTCTACCTAAACACACCAGCACAAAAGAAGAGTTTTCACGCACGCTTTGTGAAACTGCATTTAGCCGATAAGCATCATGCCTTTGATGGCTTATCGCCAACCAAAGTAGTGAATCAGCAACATCGCTTTAAATTACCCAAATTTGTCATCGCAAAAAAAGACGGTCGATTTTGGAAGCTCAGAGATGTGATCTTTGACAATGAGTTTTCCCTGTAAATATTCCACTAACTTCTGCTAAAATACGCTCGCGAGCTATTGCTCATGGAAGTATAGAGTGGTAGTATCCGCGCTCGCTTTAACGATTTCTCGTTATGAAGCGAACGTCATCAATTCTAGGTCGCTAAGCAATTGATGAAAATCCTTTTATTTTACTAATTTGAGAGTAAATACTATGAAATTTGAAGCAGTAGTACGTACTGAACTAGGTAAGGGTGCGAGCCGCCGCCTACGTCACGCTGGCCAATTCCCAGCAATCGTTTACGGTGGTGAAGCAGCGCCAGTATCTATCGCGCTAGTTCATTCTGACGTAATCAACCAAATGGACAAACCAGAATTCTACGAAGAAATCACTCTTGTGATCGACGGCGCAGAAGTTAAGGTTAAGCCACAAGACGTTCAACGTCACGCGTTCAAGCCAAAAGTTGAGCACATGGACTTCATCCGCATCTAATTCCCTACCAAGGAATTAATCGGATAACATCCAGCCTTTTGCGTATACCAAGAACTCAGTCTTACCAACTGTAGATTCTTAAAAATTAGAAAGCCCGATTGCTACCAACAATCGGGCTTTCGCCGTTTTAGAGCTTAGAGCTTAGAGTTTAGAAAAGTCCTTGAGTACTCGTTTGACAAAGCAAGCCAACGCTATTTGCCGACTTTGCCCTTGTCATACTCCACTAATGCTGCACTTCGCTCTGCCAATAGTCATAAAGACCCGCAATATCGCTAGAACAAAAATAGCGCATACCACCTTTAATCTGACACTCACTCCAATCCCACCATTTCATTTCCAGTAACATGGCAATCTCAGATGGCGAAAAACGAAACTTAATATGCTTTGCCGGATTTGACCCAACCACCTCATATGGGGCAACGTCTTTGGTCACAACCGCTCGGCTGCCAATAATGGCGCCATCACCAATCTTAACACCAGCCATAATCATCGCTTCAGAGCCAATCCAAACATCGTTCCCCACCACAGTATCGCCTGCGGTTAAAAACCCATCCACAGCATCAGCAAAGTGTTCATTATCTTGATAGAAAAAAGGAAAAGTACTCACCCAATCATTTCTATGTCCTTGATTCCCAGCCATCATAAACACAGCGCCCGAGCCAATAGAGCAAAAGCGGCCAATGATCAGTTGGTCAACATCGTCTCTATCTGGCGCTAAATAGCGCGCACAGTCATCAAAGCTGTGATTATGATAATAGCCCGAGTAATAACTGTACTCGCCTACGATGATATTAGGGTTGGTCACTTGTTGTTTTAACGGAATACCCGAAAAAGGAGATTCAAAGTAATTCATTTGTGTCATATATCCTAAGCACATACAAAGTGTTATATGCGCGAGTGGTCGTCTATCAATAGATACCGCTAGCAATAGATAACGCAAGAATCTAAAGACGGTTCTATCTAAGTCTTACTAGAAAGGGCTTCTAGAAGAGCGGTCTTTGATGATTGTCCGCTTTCACCTCTATCGCTGTAGAAGCAGTGCGGTTTTTCTGTATTTTTCGGCGATACCTTTGGCGACATAGCCTAATCACATGTTTTTTCTGGGCGCTAGAGAGCGTCTGCCAAGAAAAGCGCTCCTCTCTATTGCGCATACACCCCTTACAATAGCCCTTGTCATCTGAGCTACATACGCCGATACAAGGACTAGGAACATCAAAAAAGTCTAATTGCTCCATATCTTCTCCCTGTAAGTAAGCTCGTTGCATCTCTAACAGTATTCATCAAAGCCAATCATTATTCAAATCACACCAATGAAACAACTTACATATCACTGACATGCTTTCTGTTATTTGTTATACACTTAACAGAGATATCTAATCCTTTGGAGACCATTAATGTACAAAAAAGCCGTCGCGATTTCTTCCGCACTACTCCTTTCTGCATGTTCCACAATGACCAGCAATGAAGCAGCCATGCAAAACCATTCTAAGGTTGAACAATCGGACATACTGCAAGTCAACGAAAGTGCTTTGCAACACCACCATTGGGTTTTAACCCAAATAGATGGCAAACCCTTAACCGTCAACGAACATTTTAACGCACCGACCCTTGAAGTGGGTGAAAAGATGGCCGCAAACGGCAGCGCAGGCTGTAATAACTTTTTTGGACAAAGTGAACTGGATGGCAATAATTTCCGAATTGAGCAAATTGGCGCCACTATGAAGATGTGTCCAGACGATGTCATGCTTACCGAAATGCTATATCTCAAGTCTTTAGCACAATGGAATCAACTCACTTTAACCGCCAACGAGATGCAACTGAAGAACGCTGAGCATACGTTAACCTTCACTCTCAAAGATTGGGTAAATTAAGTGACATTGTAACCATACGCCATGGCTACTAAGCGCATTCTATCACTCATGTAATACCCTATGCCGGATACCTAAAAAAGAGTGGCACATCTGCTGCTCTTTTTCTTTTGCCCCTCTTAATGCCCAACCTATTAATACAGGCTCATATCGCGCATGGTCACATAACCTTGTCAGACATGTAACACCTTAATATATCTACAAACCTTTACGCTACATTTTGCAAAAAATGAAGATGATAACGTTCTCTTTGTTATAGGGATACTTTACAATGCCTTCTCTCTTTGGTGCCCTCTTTAAATAGCTAGGTTAAATAATGAAAAACGATAAAAGACCGCTGTATATCCCCCACGCAGGACCCGCTCTACTAAGTACCCCTTTACTGAATAAAGGCAGTGCATTTACTGCCGCAGAACGCGTCTACTTTAATCTAGATGGTTTATTACCAGAGAACACGGAAACCATTGCCGAACAAGTTGAGCGTGCTTATCAGCAATATCAACAATTTGATAATGATATGGATCGCCATATCTATCTGCGTAATATTCAAGATACCAACGAAACACTATTTTATCGTTTAGTACAAAACCATATTTCCGAGATGATGCCTATAATCTATACACCTACCGTCGGCGCCGCTTGTGAGAATTTCTCCAATATTTATCGACGCGGACGCGGTTTATTTATCTCTTATTCCAATAGAGACCGTATTGACGACTTACTGAACAACGCCTCCACCCACAACGTAAAAGTGATCGTTGTCACCGACGGCGAACGTATTTTAGGGCTTGGCGATCAGGGGATTGGCGGAATGGGCATCCCTATTGGGAAGCTGTCTTTATACACCGCTTGTGGCGGTATTAGCCCCGCGTATACTCTGCCAATCGTATTGGATGTGGGTACCAATAATCCTCAACGTCTGGCAGATCCAATGTATATGGGATGGCGACACCCTCGAATCACCGGCGCAGAGTACGACGAATTCGTTGAAGAGTTTATTCAAGCCGTGCAGCGTCGCTGGCCTGAAGCTCTCATTCAATTTGAAGATTTTGCGCAAAAAAATGCCATGCCGTTGCTGCAACGCTATAAAAATCGTATTTGTTGTTTTAACGATGACATTCAAGGCACCGCCGCAGTCACTGTCGGCTCATTAATGGCCGCTTGTCATGCCGCTGGCAGTAAACTGTCTGATCAACGCATCACTTTTGTTGGCGCAGGATCTGCTGGGTGCGGTATTGCCGAAGCCATTGTGGCGCAAATGCAATTAGAAGGTCTTGCCGAAGACAAAGCACGCGAGCGCATCTATATGGTGGATCGCTGGGGTTTATTGCAAGATGGCATGCACAATTTATTGGACTTCCAAAAACCGTTAGCGCAAAAAGCCGAAAATTTAACTCACTGGCAGAGCGAAGGCCAAGATTACTCACTACTGGACGTTGCTGAAAATGCTAAGCCCACCGTATTAATCGGTGTGTCGGGTGCACCTGGGATATTCAGTCAGCAGGTTATTGAAACAATGCACAAACATTGCCCGCGCCCTATTATCTTCCCATTGTCTAACCCAACTAGTCGCGTAGAAGCCGTGCCAAAAGATATTTTAGAGTGGACTCAAGGCCAAGCACTTGTGGCAACAGGTAGCCCATTTGAACCTGTTTTAGTTGATGGAAAACGATTCGACATTGCGCAATGTAACAATAGCTATATTTTCCCTGGTATTGGGCTTGGTGTGCTGGCCGTGTCCGCATCAAGAATTACCGATGAAATGCTCATGGAGTCAAGCCGTGCGCTTTCGGAATGCTCACCGCTTGCCATCAAAGGCCATGGCGCACTCTTGCCGCCTCTTGAAGAAATTCACTCTGTGTCGAAAAAAATTGCTTTTGCAGTAGCCAAGCAGGCAATCAAGCAAGGTGTGGCGCTGGAGATCACCGACCAAGCCATTAAAGAGTCTATTGAACATCATTTCTGGCAACCTGTTTATCGCCGCTACAAGCGCACCGCGTTCTAGTGATAAAAGGTACCCGAGATAAGCTCAAGCAGTATTGGCGCCAAACACCATTTTGGCGCATGCTTTCACATCTAATAAAAGTGCTGATACTACTCAGTGGCGCAATCAGTTTATCCATTATTCTGCTACTCAGCTCCGTTGATTTCTGGATGAGCTATCAGGCCCAAGGCCGTATCCATAAACAGGTAAAATCAACGCCAGTAAGAGATGTAGCGCTCATATTAGGCACCAGTAAATACATAGGCCGAGCTCTAAACCCGTATTACACTTACCGCATTAATGCGGCCATAGAGCTCTATAAACAAAATAAAGTTCGCGGATTCTTATTAAGTGGCGACAACGCGCATCGCTCTTATAATGAGCCTTGGACCATGAAACGAGATCTTCTCGCCGCCGGTATTCCCGAAGAAAAAATCTTTTTAGACTATGCAGGATTTCGCACTCTAGACTCTGTGGTGCGCGCCAAACAGATTTTTAACCTTTACGACTTTATCATCGTCACTCAAACCTTTCATTGTGACCGAGCACTGTTTATCGCCAACTATTATAACGTGGATGCCGTGTGCTTAGGTGTGCCCTCACCTATCCCAACATCTTGGTTTAATGTGCGTTTTAGAGAAGTGTTTGCGCGAACCAAAGCCATGCTCGATCTTTATATCATGAACACACAACCTAAGTTTTTAGGTCCGCAACAACCCATTTTAGAGATGTTACCTACCTACGATTACGCACCCATCATGCCTAGGTTTGTACCCGATAAAACAGACGCTAACGCCGTTAACGCTAGTGCGGTTAAAAAAAGGGCTGATGAAACACAAAGTGACCCTATAGAAAATCAACCGACACCATCACAAGCTATCCCTTATGAACAATAACACTCAGCCTTTACGCACATATTTTGTGCGAACGGTTTTGGTAAAACTTGAACCATCCTTGAGTTTTAAAAATTAGCACCAATATACCTTTAGTCACCATCTTCTATTCGTCGCCCAAATTACCTACAATCGGGGCAGAATTTAAAAGGATCAATTACTTATGAGCAATGTGAAACACTGCAAACTTCTTATCTTGGGCTCAGGTCCAGCAGGATACACCGCGGCAATCTATGCCGCTCGTGCCAATCTAAACCCTGTGATTGTCACTGGTATGCAGCAAGGTGGACAACTGACTACCACGACAGAAGTGGAGAATTGGCCAGGTGATGCAAGTGATTTAACAGGCCCTGCATTGATGGAGCGCATGCAAGCACATGCTGAAAAATTTGAGACTGAAATCATTTTTGACCACATCAATAAAGTCGATCTTAGCCAAAAGCCTTACCGCTTATTCGGTGACAACCAAGAGTTTACTTGTGACGCATTAATTATCGCCACTGGCGCATCGGCTAAGTATATTGGTCTTGAATCGGAAGAAGCCTTTAAAGGACGTGGCGTATCCGCTTGTGCCACTTGTGACGGGTTCTTCTATCGTAACCAAGAAGTCGCGGTTGTTGGTGGCGGAAATACCGCTGTAGAAGAAGCGCTTTATCTATCAAACATTGCGGCAAAAGTTCACTTAGTGCATCGCCGTGATTCGTTCCGCGCAGAAAAAATATTGATTAAGCGTCTTATGGACAAAGTAGAGTCAGGCAACATCGTTTTGCATACTGACCGTACTTTAGATGAAGTCCTTGGTGACGATATGGGCGTAACCGGTATGCGTCTCAAAGAGACCCAATCTGATCGCACAGAAGAGATCGCAGTAATGGGCGTGTTTATTGCCATTGGTCACCAACCTAATACCAGCATTTTTAAAGAGCAACTGAGCATGAATCACGACTACATTGTGATCAACTCAGGTCTAGCAGGCAACGCGACTCAAACCAGCGTTGAAGGCGTGTTCGCAGCCGGTGATGTGATGGATAATCACTACCGTCAAGCCATCACTTCTGCAGGCACAGGCTGTATGGCAGCGCTCGATGCAGAACGCTACCTTGATGCCTTAGACAGTTAAGAGAAATAACGTCTTCTTGTATTGAAATCTTAGCGTCCACGTGTAACAAACGTGGACGTTTTTCGATATACTCCCGAAATCAAAATTATTCTCATTTAGTACCTATTCATGGATAAGAAAACGCAAAGCGAGTTGAGCCGATGGCTAAAACAGCAAAGTAAACTGGCAAAGCGATGGCTAACCCTCACCGTAGTGGCAGGCATTGTTTCGGCAATCACTCTGATCATCCAAGCGTCTTTGATTGCTCAAATTCTGCACAGCGTCATTATTGAGCATCACAATAAGTCTGAGCTTATTCCACTGTTTATTGGCCTTGGAGTGACCGTTGTGGTGCGCAGTATTTTGGCGTGGGTACGCGAGGTGACCGGCTATCGAAGCGGAGAGCAAATTCGCGTTTATGTCCGCGGACTGATTATCGACAAGATGCGCCGTTTAGGCCCTGCTCACATTAAAGGAAAAACGGCAGGTGCTTGGGGGACTATGCTCATAGAGCAGGTCGAGGAAATGCAAGATTTCTTCTCTAAATACCTTCCGCAAATGGCACTAGCAACACTTGTGCCTCTGATGATTCTGGTGGTGGTCTTCCCTCAAAACTGGCTTGCGGGTCTTATTTTCTTACTCACCGCGCCATTGATTCCTTTTTTCATGGCATTAGTGGGCAAACGCGCCGCTGACGCAAACCGAAAAAACTTTAAAGCCTTGCAACGTTTATCCGGCCATTTTTATGATCGACTGCAAGCGATGACGACCATTCGTCTATTTGATCGCGCCGCCGATGAGAAAGAGCAACTGCACGCCGCCTCTGAGGTGTTTCGTGAACGTACGATGAGCGTATTAAAAATCGCCTTCTTATCCTCCGCAGTGCTGGAGTTCTTCACCTCTATTTCTATCGCCTTAACCGCAGTCTATTTTGGATTTAGCTTCATCGGTGAACTGAACTTTGGTCACTATGGCACGAGCGTTACCCTATTTACCGGCCTATTCATATTGATATTGGCACCTGAGTTCTATCAACCCCTGCGTGACTTAGGCACATTTTATCATGCGAAACAGCAAGCAATTGGTGCCGCCGAAAGTATTGTAGAGTTTCTGAATATTGATGAGCCTGAGCAGCAGCAAAACGGACAAATCATCGATAAACAATCCCAGTTTGTGATTGAAGCAACCGACCTTACCGTGAGTAGCGCCGAAGGCAAAACGCTGGTTGGCCCAGTCAGTTTTACCCTACAAAATGGTCAAAAAACCGCATTAGTGGGTCCAAGTGGTGCCGGTAAAACGTCACTGATGAACGCTTTATTAGGCTTTTTACCCTATCAAGGCAGTTTAAAAGTAAACGGCATCGAATTAGCGCAGGCTGATTTAGAAAGCTATCGCAAATTGGTCAGCTGGGTGGGTCAAAACCCGCTACTGGTACACGGCACGATTGCCGATAATCTAAATTTGGCACAAAAACCGATTACTGAACAACTGTTGCAACAAAAAATCAAACAAGCCCATGCCGATGAGTTTATCGATAGGTTAGGTCTTGAACATCCAATATCTGATCGCTCCGGCGGCCTCTCTGTGGGTCAAGCACAACGGATTGCCCTAGCCCGTGCACTATTACAAGATGGACAGTTCTGGCTGCTTGATGAACCTACCGCCAGCTTAGACGCGCGCAGTGAATCATTAATCAATGAAAGTCTACAAAATGCCTTACTTGATAAAACGGCATTAATGGTGACTCACCAATTAAATAATTTACAAGTGATGGATCAAATATTGGTCTTAGAAAGTGGTCAGTTAACTCAACAAGGCACTTTTGCGCAGCTACAACATCAAGGCACTTTCGAGAAAATGTTAAATCAACAACAAGGACTGGGAGGCGACATCGATGCGTGAGTTACTCCCCTATCTCAAACTGTATAAAAAACATTGGTTTGGTCTATCTTTAGGCATGATTCTTGGGTTTTTAACCCTTTTTGCTTCCATCGGCTTATTGACACTATCAGGCTGGTTCTTATCTGCTGCTGCCGTTGCCGGCTTGACCATTGCCCGAGAAACCTTCAATTATATGTTACCCGGGGGCGCCGTAAGAGGCTTTGCTATGGGACGCACCGCCGGACGTTGGGGCGAGCGAGTGGTGTCTCACAATGCAACCTTTAAACTACTCACCGATCTGCGAGTGTACTTTTATCAAAAACTGACACCATTGATTCCCGGTCGTATTGGTGTGCTTAGAGATGCGGATCTGTTAAACCGCCTCATTGCTGATGTATCGGCAATGGATCACGTCTACTTACGCCTCGTCAGCCCTGTGATTCTCAGTGTATTAGGCATTTTCTGTCTATCTGGGTTTTTGATCTGGTTTGACCGCGATATTGGTCTCACATTAGGCGTAATTTTAATGACCCTAGTGCTGGTTTGGCCGGTTCTATTTTACAAACTGGGTAAAGGTAACGGGCATAAACTGACGCAAAATCGCGCTGACTTACGTATTCGCGCGTTAGATTGGATTGAAGGACATAATGAGCTCTTACTGTTTGGCGCAGAAAAACGCTACCGCGACAAAATAGATCAAGCGCAAATGGCCCTTCTAAGCAATCAGGCCATCAACGCTCACATTACGGGTCTGGCGAACGCACTGCTGTTAATGGCCAGTGGTTTTACCCTAATTTTGATCATGTGGATGTCAGCCGATGGCGTAGGCAGCGCAGGCCCTAGCCCTCTGGTGGCTTTAGTGGTATTTGCAACATTGGCCAGTGTTGAACTGCTGATGCCAATTGCTGGCGCTTTCCAATACTTGGGACAAACCTTAGCTTCAGCGCGACGCCTTAACGAAGTCATTGGCGCAGAGCCCGAAGTGCAATTTCCCACTTATAGCGAGCCTCGTGCTGCATTTGATGAAGGGGATGCGATTCAATTTAACCGTGTCTCGTTTGCTTACTCCAATGCGGAGCACACGCCTTTAGCACTCAATGACGTGTCACTGAATATCGCCAAAGGCAATAAAGTGGCTATTTTAGGTAAAACAGGCAGTGGTAAATCAACCTTAATACAGTTACTTACCCGTTACTGGGACGTACAACAAGGACACATTACTATTGCGAATCAGCCGCTGACCTCCTTGTCAGAGTCTGAGCTTCGTAGCCTTATCTCTGTGGTCAGCCAACGAGTGGATATTCTAAATGGCACCTTGCGTGATAACCTGCTCATTGCCAAACCGCAAGCGACAGACGAAGAACTGGCTAGCACCTTAGCCAACGTTGGTCTTGGTTATCTGATGGATGAACCGGGCTTGGGGCAGTGGCTAGGCGATGGTGGTCGTCAACTTTCTGGTGGTGAAAAGCGCCGTATTGGCATTGCCAGAGGCATTTTACACAATGCCCCTATTTTGCTACTCGATGAACCGACCGAAGGGCTAGATCGCTCTACAGAGTCACAAATCATGACTCTGTTAGAGCAGCATTATCAAGATAAAACGGTGATTTTTGTTACCCACCGACTGGTTGGCTTAAGTCAAATGGATAATATCGTCATCCTTGAGCAAGGCGAAATTGTAGAACAAGGCCGCCACCAACAACTGCTCTCTTCGCAAGGGCGTTATTATCAACTACATCAATCGTTGTAATCTTTAAAACGCGTAAACGCATTGCAAGCGCAATGTAAAACCGCCCCGTTGATCTGTTACTACAACACATCAACGGGGCGGTTTGCTGATTCAACCTGCATTAGTCGGCAAAGCCTTCCAACACTATCTTTCCTCTGGCTTGCTGAGATTCAATGAGCGTATGCGCTCGCTTTAAATTGGTGGCATTAATGCTGCCAAAGTGCTCACCAAGAGTGGTCACAATCTGCTGCTTATCAATCATCGTCGCGACTTTACTCAAAATATGATGTTGCGCTAGCATATCACTGGTTTCAAACATGGAGCGGGTATACATAAACTCCCAATGTAATGACACGCTTTTGGCTTTTAACGCGCGAATATCAAATGACATAGGATCATCAATTAAACCAAATCGACCTTGCGGTTTAATCAATGTCATCACCTCTGGCATATGTTGCTCGGTATTATTCAAGCTCACCACATAATCGATGCAATCTTTCATGCCCAGTTGCTCGCTCATCGATTGGTTGTGATCAATAACTTGGTCAGCGCCTAACGACTGTAACCACGCGACTGATTCTGGGCGAGACGCTGTGGCAATCACTTTAAGTTGAGTCAATTTCTTAGCCAGTTGCACCATAATTGAACCCACTCCCCCAGCAGCGCCGATAATAAGAATACTTTTATTGGCACTGTTTTCTACTTGAATTCGATCAAACAGCATCTCCCACGCTGTGAGACTGGTTAATGGTAAGGCGGCGGCTTGAGCAATACTGACGGAGGTAGGCGCTTTACTGACAATACGCTCATCCACCAGCTGATATTCGGCATTACTTCCCGAGCGGTTCAGATCGCCCGCATACCAAACCACATCGCCTACGCTAAAGAGCTCTACTTTTTCACCCACCTCTTCAACGACACCGACCGCATCCCAGCCGATGATTTTATAGCCAGACTTCGCCGCAACATTGGCCCGTATTTTGGTATCAACAGGATTAACGGACACCGCCTGCACCTTCACCAAAATATCGCGCCCTGCTACCGAGGGTTTGTCTAATGTAATGTCTTGTAATGACTCTTCTGCATCAATAGGCAGGTTAACTTGATACCCAATCGCTCTCATCGTTCTTTCTCCATATGAACACACACCATTATGCAATCAGTTTAATTGACACGTTAGATTTGAAAAACTAAGCTAAATGCAAATTACTTTTTACTAAAAGTTAATAATGAAATCGTTACATGATATTAAAGTGTTTCTTGAAACCGCTAAGCTTGGTAGCCTTTCAGCTGCGGCGCGCAGTTTAGATCAAACCCCAGCGGCCATCAGTCGCACTATTCAAAGACTGGAGGCTGAATTAGCCGTCCCTTTATTTATCCGCTCTACCCGCAAGCTTAGACTATCTTCACAAGGAGAGTTATTTCTACCCCGTTGCCAGCAGGCTATGCTGATCTTTGAGCAAGGTATCGATGAACTCACCGAAACAGACAAAGAATTATCGGGCAATATTTCTTTATCCATGCCATCGGATACTGGACGTGCAGTCATCATGCCCTTAATTGATGAATTTTTAGCACTGAATCCAAATGTCAGTGTGCATGTGCACTTGTCAGACGATTACACAGACTTGTATGAGCAGAATGTGGATGTGGCGCTGCGAATTGGAGAGCCAGAAGACTCCAATATGGTGGCGATGCCAATCTACAAAGAAAACTATCGAATTTTGTGTGCCTCACCCGAGTACATAGCGACCCATCCGGCGATTACTCACCCTAACGATCTCAAGCAGCACAACTGTTTATGCTTCACACTCAATTATAAATTGCACAATCGCTGGCATTTCATACACAGCGATCATCAAGAACAATGTGTGGTAAATGTAACAGGCAATAGAAAAACCAGTGATGGGCAGATGGTACGTCAATGGGCACTTAGTGGACACGGGGTGGCCTATAAATCTCGATTAGATGTATTTGAAGATATGCAGCAAGGTCGCCTAGTTGCACTGGCAACTCAGTGGCGCGGAGAATACGCTCCGGTGTATATGGTATTTACCGACAGAAGTCAGTACAACAGTTTAGTCAAAGCGTTAAAAGCATTCCTACAACACAGGCTGACAGAACTCTGTAAACCATAAAAAAGCCATAGAGACGTATCCCTATGGCTTTTATCGTCATTGCCAATCAGTGAATAATTAGCCTAACCTTTAAATTACATTTAGTTAAGCAGCGTGCTCTGCGGCAAAGTCTTGCATAAAGGTCACCAATGCGGCGACACCCTCTTCTGGCATTGCGTTGTAAATCGATGCACGCATACCACCAACGGCGCGATGCCCTTTTAATGCGACTAACCCTTTCGCTTCAGCTTGCTCTAGGAAGAGCGCATCAAGTTCAGGTTTTGCCAGTTGGAACGGTACATTCATTAATGAACGGTTGTCTGGATGCACGGTGTTTTTGTAAAAATCATTCTCATCAATGGCTTTATACAACGCCTGTGCTTTGTTGCGATTTCTCTTTTCCATTTCTGCAACACCGCCAATCGATTTTAGCCATTTAAAGACTAAACCCGATAGATACCAAGCGTACGTTGGCGGCGTATTGTACATAGAGTCTTTTTCATCCAAAAGCTTATAGCTTAAGGTACTAGGCAAAATATCGCTCGCCAGATCTAATAAGTCATCACGTACAATGACCAAAGTAATGCCCGCAGGGCCAATGTTCTTTTGTGCGCCAGCGTAAATGACACCAAACTTACTCACATCAATTTGACGAGATAGGATTGTCGAAGACATATCTGCGACAATAGGCTTGTCCGTTACAGGTAAATCATTAATTTCGATGCCATCGATTGTCTCGTTTGGACAGTAATGTACGTAAGCAGCATCGTCATCAATCGCCCATGACGATGCAGGGGCAATCGCCACTTTACCATCAACTTCGGTTTTGGCATCGATCACTTGAACGTTACAATATTTATTGGCTTCAGCAATAGCACTGTTAGCCCAATATCCACCATCGACATAACAAGCTTTGGTGGACGTTCCGAGTAAGTTCATCGGAATGGCTGAAAACTGTGCACGTGCACCACCCTGACAAAACAATATTTTATAATTGCTAGGCACTTGCAAAAGTTCACGTAAATTATTTTCGGCTGTAGTAGCAACTTCAATAAATTCTTTACTGCGGTGGCTGATTTCCATCACTGAGCGCCCCATACCGTTCCAATCAACAAGTTCTTGTTGAGCTAATTCCAGTACGGCTTTTGGTAGGCCGGCAGGTCCAGCGCTAAAATTATAAATGGCATCCATTTTGTTTATATACTCCAAGTGATTTAATCAACGTATCCTTTGACTATACCCCAGCTTAAAACAAGAATTAAGTCTCAACTTGATATAAAAAAGCCATAGTCAGTATAAAATAACTCACTATGGCTTAATATTACGCTAGCTTATTGGTTTTATTGAGCTTGATGCATCAGCATTGGCGCAACTAAAGAGATAATCGGCACCGCTTTACCATTGGCAAATTTGATCTCGCCATTATCAAGTTGTAGCGACAATCGATAACCATCATCAGATTGTGTAGCCACTTCCATAATCAACAACTCATCTAAATTTTGTTGAATAAACGGGTACGCCATCACCAAGTCACTAGATACAAACGCGTTCATGTTACCTTTGAACAGCCCAAGCAATTGCAACATGTCTTTTGACGAGTCAGCACTTCCTGCGGGTAAATCTAACGTCCAATTGGTTTCAAAGTGCCCTTCATCTATGTCTACTTTGAATTTGCTCAGCGATAAGGTAAAGCCTTTCGCCAGCAACGCATCCACTTTCGGCAATACTTTTTCAGTCTCTGCTGACGTCCATTGCGGCGTATTTTGATACATCTCGGTAATATCTAAGAATGATGATTTATCAAAACCACTCGCGGTAAAGCTCATGTTTAGGTTAGCGGCTTCACCATCATGGTTTTTAAAGTCTTTGACCGTCAGTTGATAGTTACCTTGCAGTGTATCCGCCTTTTCATCTTCACTGGTTTGGAACTGGTAATTAAAGCCGTTCAACTCAACAAGGTTCACCCCTTCGTTGTCGTCAATCACAAAACTGTCGATGGCGACCGTTTGTTCGCCCAGCCACAATTCTTGCTCAACTTTACCGTCGCCATTGCTGTTCAATCCGCTCAAGCGCACCATAGTGCCTGACTTATAGTCAAGCTCAATAGAAGGCATACTCAGTTGGTAATCCAGTTGTCCAAGTACAGATACGGAACCATTTAAAGTAAGAGACTCTAACAGCACAGTCATCGGCATCGAGCCTGCCATGTCAAACTGCTGATGTTCGATAACCGTTGAAAACTCTGTATTGCCATTGAGTTGAGTTTTGGTGTTTAACACCAACTCAGGATTCTGAGCTAAAGAAGTCTCACCTGTAATGCTGACCAAGCCATGATGAATCACATGCACAAACTCGTATTGAGTCGGCCAGCCATACGCTTGCAACTGTGCGATGGCTTGTGGATCAGTCACAGTCACCAAGGTTTTCGCTTCAGAGGTCAAATAGCCTCTGTGGTACTCTTCTAGCTCGACCTTTACGTTGTGGTTGCTCAGGTTTTTGACGCCATCGGTCACAATCGTTTGCCCAATGTGCCCCACAGCAAGTGGCCAAATCCCGACAAGAGCAATCGCACCACCTGCGGCGGCCATTCGTTTTAATTGTTTCATTTTTTTTAGTATCTGTTTCTGACGTTTACCTGTATTTATACAGAACAAATTGAGATAAATCAGCATTTTCTAGGAATTTTGCTAATTACTGACCGTAACATTAACTGGCTCTCATTCCATTTTTAATAATTTTGCTACAGTACAATAAAACACAGGGTAGATTATGACTCATTATTGTGTTCTTTGTATCGAGGACTGTCCCTATTCACTGTCGCTACTGCAACTTGCCCTCAAACCTTTTGAGCGTAAGTTTACTTTGCTGTACGCCAGTAATGCCGAACAAGTGCAGCAGCACATTCAGTTTTTAAATGACACAGACGCCGAGCTTGCTCTGCTTATGGCGTCACAAAGCCTATATCACGACAGCTCACAGCGATTATCCGAACTCAGTCGCAATGCCCCTAATTGTCGTAAAATACTCAGTTGCGATCCAAACCAATTACAAAACCTGGTAGTGGCTATTAATGAAGGTCGCTTAGACCATTGTTTCACCTACCCTTTGCACGCTGAAAACACCCATACGGTTATCAAAAAAGAGCTGACTGAATTTATTATCTCTCAGTCCAAAATCGATTGGCTCTCCTACGGCTCGGTGCTTAATAGCCAAAAAATCATGCGCGCTTATATAGAGAAACGCATTCACGCCTATCGAGATGACTTTATTCGAGACTATCATTCTATTAGTGATGATGAGTTGTCAGAAAAAGTCTGTACTGAGCTGGATGATTTTTTTACCGAACACAATAAAGACAACACCATCCGTAGCTATTCAACCTCGCATTTGCTCACCAAAGAAGGTCAAGCCAATCAGTTTTTATGGTTTATCCTTGATGGACAAGTGGCGCTGTATAAACAAGATGAATATGGCAAACGCCGGGAAGTCGTGCGCCACGGCAAAGGCGGTATTATTGGCGGAATGTCATTTGTGACAGGCGAAAAATCATTTTCTACCGCCTTGACCCTAAGCCCGACCAAAGTCATCAAACTCAGTAAGAGCACCTTTACTAAGGTGATGCAATCCAACAATGCCCTGCTTCCTTTATTTACCAATTTACTGCTACGCCATTTCAATCGCCGCCTGCAAAGAAGTATTGAAACCAAACTGCAACTGGAGCACACCTTAGAGTCTCTGAAAGCGGCTCAATCACGGCTAGTGGAAAATGAAAAAATGGTGGTATTGGGGCAATTAGTGGCCGGTGTCGCTCATGAGTTGAACAATCCTATATCCGCCATATTAAGAAGCTCTGATACCTTAATTCACGAAATTACGCGTGATACAGAATATTTTAATCCCGTTAGCAAACGCTTAAGTAAAGCCGTACTAGAACGTGCCTTAGTTGCTAATCCATTACCCACCGCCATACTTAGGAAAAAGTCCAACGCCATTAGTCATCTCGTCCCGAGCAAACAACACGCTAAAATGGTGATCATGATGGGGCTTGAATCCGACATTGCGCAGCTCAGTCAACACGATCAGTGCTCCACAATATTAAGTGAGCTAGAACATTATTACACGGCGGGCACCACCATCCGTTCCATTAATGTCTGTTCTAGCCGCATTGCAGAAATGGTCAAAAGCCTAAAAAGTTACGCTCGCGCAGATGATGAGTCGGTAAAAAAAGTCGATATTCATGAAGGCATAGAAGACACTCTAGTGATTTTTGAAAATCATCTGAAAAACGTCGAAGTTGAACGAAACTATCATAATATCGAACCTATTTTGTGTCGGCCAAACGCCTTACAACAGGTGTGGACTAACCTAGTGTCGAACGCCATTGATGCAATGGACAATAAGGCAATGGACAATGAGGCAAAGCTGACTATTCACACCCAAAAACTCAAAGATACGATAGAGGTGACCGTAGAAGACAATGGTCAAGGCATTGAAGCTTCCCAATTAGATCATATATTTAAATTAAATTTCACCACTAAAAAACAAGGCGACTTTGGGCTGGGGATTGGCTTGTCAGTGTGCCACCAAATCGTTCGCCAACACCATGGAAGCATAAACGTAAAATCAGAAATAGGAAAAGGGACGCAGATGATTGTGCGTCTCCCCTTCACTCCTTAAATCGTTAATTAATGAGGCTATAATGAACAAACTTCTAATTTTATGCGTCGATGATGAAAGAGATGTACTCGATAGCGTTGTTCGTGATCTGCAACAATTTTCTACTTTTTGTGATATCGAAGCGGCAGAATCCGTCGCTGAAGCGCGTGAAGTCATTGCCGATTACCACAGCGAACACGTCCCTTTAGCCATGATTTTATGTGACCATATTATGCCCAAAGAGACTGGAGTAAACTTTTTAATTGAGCTACACGATACCCCTGCGACCAAAAGCAGTAAGAAGATTCTATTAACCGGACAGGCTGATCTTAATGACACCGTAAACGCCATTAACCATCATTGCCTGGATTTTTACATTGCAAAACCGTGGCAAAAAGAAACGTTAGTTGATGTGGTCACCGCGCACCTGACTCGCTACGTACTCGATACTCAATCAAACCCAATGCAATGGGCAAAATTCTTAGACACAGCCAAAATATTGCAAGAAATGTCAGAAAAACGCCTTCAGTTTGGTGAATAAATGTGCGAATGCCCCGTATTTGCAAAATTTAACAGAAAATTGGCTTAGATAAGCCTCTGTTTTAGTGGAGGTAATTGCCCCGTTCTATTACTATATTTGCACGACATAAGGCGCATCATTCTCCATTTATGATGATGGGATCACTCCCGTAAGCCAAGGACACACAATTACACCAAGTAGGTTATCAAGAATTATGCGTAAACTAGCCTGTGCTGCACTCGCTGTAGCAGCTACTTTTTCCGGCACAGCTTTTGCTGAAAGCCCAGCAGTAATGAGCAACTTCAACTACGATTATCTCGATGCCCGTATCGGTATGGCTCCGTTGACTTTTGGCGCTGGCTTCAGCAAGTCAATCCATCCGAACGCACACTTCGTGACAACCATTGATTCTGAATTTGAAGATGACTACAACCTTCGCACGGGTTTAGGTTTCCACGCTCCTGCGACCAACTGGGCCGATATTACCGGTGAGATGTTGCTTCGCGTTGTCGACAATCACAAATACAACAACGAAGTGGGTATGGAAGTAAACCTTGGCTGGCGTCAATGGTTAGGTCCTCAATTTGAAGTGGGCGGTAATGTGGGTTATGTCACTATCGACAGCGATGACAATTGGATTGGCAGTGCCTACGGTCGATTCCACGCAACGGAGCTATTCTCGATTGGCCTAGAAGGTAAACTGAATGACTTCTACGGCGATCAGCTTATGCTAACCACTCGCTTTGTCTTCTGATAAAACAAACATAATAAAAACGGCGACCTAAGGTCGCCGTTTTTATTCGTAGTTTTCGTAAAGTATTATCGTTAAAACTCAAACGATTTAAATTGATTCGTTAAGGGGTCGTATTGATAGCCAACGTCGGCCAACTTATCGGATAAGCCGCTGACATCAATCTCATATACGCTCGCGAGCTCTTCGACGCTGTCACATTCCAAACGAAGCTTTTCGTTCACGATTCCCAATAAAATGTTGCTGTCCCAACGTTTAATATTGCTTAGATCCATCGTTCCACCTCCACGCTACCCAAAAACCTTACAAGCATTGATATAAGATTAGTTGTTCAGTGCCGTTTTAACAGTGACTACAAGCAAAATTTCAATAAAATAATGGCAGAATGAGATAACTCCCTGCCAGACTCAGTGCGCATGCGGCAGCAACTTGTAGTCCGTGGACGCTAGAGGTGCGAAATAAATGCCAACACCACACAATCACTGCGCTAATCAATAATGAAAAACTATAGGCAACAGTGCGTAGTACCCAGTCATTGTCAGCCGGCCATGCCCAATATGTCTGAATCAATACCGAAAGCACCACCAGCATCAAAGAGATAACACCTGCAATGGGCAAAAGAGTGTGAAATGCTTGTAAGCGCGTTTTGGCTCGAACCATTAATAGATGTGCCAAAGATGCGCCTAAGAAAACAAGTTCAGACAGCGCTAAACTCAGCGATCCAAACAAAAATAGAGAGGGATGATTAACAATACTGGCAAGCCATAGCATCGACGAGGATAATACCGTCAGCCACAACAAAAATACCGGCCCGCTTTCTCGAGTTTTACCCGTTTTAGCCTGTACAGAAAAAATCGTTAATAAGGCCGCAGGAATAATAAAAACAGGCATAGCACCCGCGCTGATAAAAAACACACTGGCGAGAATCGGGATCTGACGGTGTAAGCGCCCTCTTTGTCCCGGACAAATCTCGCCTTTTTGCAGTGCGACTATCAATACCAATAATGCACCGATAGCCATAGGCAGTAGAATATGAGTCGATAATTGAGCGTAAGTGTGCATAAAACCGTTCTATAAGAGTGTTCTAGATGCGCTAGTGTAACGCTCGCGCTCTTTATTACAATCCTGTTCCAACATTAAAGTAAAAAGCGCTATCTTCTTCACTAAACGCAATGTCTATACCACTATGAATGCCGTACCGGCGAGCAATGAGATAACGAAAACCGGTACCATACGCCCAGTGCATGTCATCAAACATACTACGCGCACCGTCATTCGCCACTCCAATGCCACTATTACCACCTACACCACCAAATACAGACACACTCCAACGAGGGGTAAACTGCCACATTAATTGACTTTGATAAGAGCTGGTATGGTTTCCTTGATAGCGATTGGCTGCAATACCTCGCAAATTGATATCAGGGTATGCCAACGGTGGCAAGCGCGATTCATTGCTGGTTAAGGCGTTATATTTCGCAGCAAAAGCAAGGGTCCAATGCGATGCAATAGGCAGATACACTCGACTAGAGGCTAAAAACGTTTCGTAATTATTGTCACCACCAAAGCCTTCTCGAAACCACAAATACTCGGCATTAAAATCCCAGCCACTGGTTGGATAAAACAGACTATTTTTAGCGTCGTATTCAAGATTCACCCCAAGCCCTGAGCTTTTGGTTTTTCCCAAGCTATAAGAATTACCATTGCCAAATCCGCTATTTAATGTCACTTCACTGTCGGCGTAAAACTGTTGTACACCAATAAACAAAGAGGTGTCTGGCATACGAAATTGCAACTTTTGTATCCCCCCAAACCCTTTCGTTTCAAGCTCCACACCTTGGTCTTTTAATGCATCGTGTGAAAATGGGTAAAACTGCATAATAGCGGAACCAAATCCTACCCCACCTAAATAACGAATAGAATCCTGCTTCCACACTCGCCGGTGCCCTATCAAAGCAAACCATGTGCCGTTTTCCGTCATCGCGCCACCGGCGACAGTCACCGCAGGTGGAATAAGCTGAGCCCCGCCATCGAGCGATTGCAGTGCCACTTTACGTCGCTGTTCTTTTTGCGCTTCAGACTCGTGCAAAAACATCCCGACAACACCAAACCCATACCCGACAGCTGGCTCAGTAATAATGACGGGAATAGGCAAAAAGCCATAAGCGTTTTCCGCAAGATACTCTCCCATATCAAACTGACCATCCAAAGGATCGGTAAAGCTGCTCGCGTGTGCAAAATCGCCCCATCCACAGGCTAAACTCAGCCCTAAGCTGTACTGACACAAGGATCTTCGCATAGTAAACAAATCTTATATATATGAAATAAAAGGAGTATTAGTTCAGTATAGAGATAATTAGGGCTTGTGCTAGCTAACATTTACACGAATCGATATAATACCCGGCTTGCTGACAGAGGCTAACAATGCACAACTCAATCCCCCCTATCTACGAACACAAAAAATATTGGGCCGAATGCTACGGAACTGCGCCGTTTTTACCCACCAGCCGCAAAGAAATGGATGCGCTGGGATGGGACAGCTGCGACATCATCATCATTACAGGCGACGCCTATGTTGATCATCCAAGTTTTGGTATGGCGATTATTGGCCGTCTTCTAGAAGCACAAGGATTTCGTGTTGGCATTATTGCTCAGCCTCGCTGGAGTAATAAAGATGACTTTATGGCGCTTGGCGAGCCGAACCTATTTTTTGGTATCACTGCCGGAAATATGGATTCGATGATCAACCGCTACACCTCAGATAGAAAACTACGTCACGATGACGCGTATACGCCCAATAACGAAGGCGGTAAACGCCCAGATCGCGCAACCTTAGTCTATTCCCAGCGTTGTCGTGAAGCCTACAAACAAGCCCCTATTGTTTTAGGCGGTATAGAGGCGAGCTTGCGTCGTATTGCGCACTATGATTACTGGTCAGACAAAGTTCGTCGCTCAGTGTTGTTAGACGCAAAAGCGGATCTATTACTGTTTGGCAATGCTGAACGCGCTCTTATCGAAGTGGCGCATCGCCTTGCCGATGGTGAGCACATCAGCGAACTGACCAATATTAGAGGAACAGCGGTCAACCTTGCTGAGCCTCCAGCGGACTATAACATTATCGATTCATCGCGCATTGAAAAGCCAGGCAAGGCTTTTGTGCCGACCAATCCCTATGAAGTGGAAAGTAACTGTAGCGATAAAACCGACCAAAGTGTGACGGCCAAAGCAGAACCTATCGTGGTGCGACCTGCTCGTCACGACGCCGAAACTACCGCGGTGCGTCTTCCGGCATTTGAAAAGCTGCACAATGACCGCATCTTATACGCTCACGCTAGTCGTATTATGCACTTAGAGACCAACCCTCACTCAGGACGAGCGCTGATTCAGCGTCATGGTACTCGCGAATTATGGGTTAACCGACCACCTTTCCCTCTCTCTACTGAAGAGATGGACTATGTATTTGGCTTGTATTTTGCCCGAGTGCCTCACCCTATGTACGGCAAGGCAAAAATCCCTGCCTATGACATGATCAAAACCTCAGTTAACATCATGCGAGGCTGTTTTGGTGGCTGTTCTTTCTGTTCAATTACAGAGCATGAAGGCCGAATTATTCAAAACCGCTCACAAGAGTCTATCATCAGTGAACTCGAAGATATTCGTGATAAAGTGCCTGGCTTTACCGGCACCATTTCCGATCTCGGCGGCCCGACCGCGAACATGTACCGCTTAGGCTGTAGCATTCCTAAAGCAGAAGCGACCTGTCGTCGCCCATCGTGTGTCTTCCCCGGCATTTGTAATAAACTCAATACCGATCACAAACACACTATCGACCTGTATCGCGCAGCGCGCAACGTCGATGGGGTAAAGAAAGTGATGATTGCCTCTGGTGTACGTTACGATTTAGCCATCGAGTCCCCAGAATACGTAAAAGAGTTGGTCACCCACCACGTGGGCGGCTATTTAAAAATTGCGCCAGAACACACCGAATCTGGGCCATTAGACAAAATGATGAAGCCGGGCATGGGCACCTATGACCGCTTCAAAGAGATGTTTGAAAAATACAGTAAAGAAGCAGGTAAAAAACAATACCTGATCCCATATTTCATCTCGGCTCACCCCGGTACAGAAGATGAGGATATGGTTAACTTGGCGCTGTGGCTCAAAGCCAATAACTATGAGTGCGACCAAGTACAAAACTTCTACCCGTCTCCTATGTGTAACGCCACTGCGATGTATTATTCAGAGACGAACCCACTAAAACGGGTCAAATATAAAAAGCGCGAAGATGTGCCTGTTGCTAAAGGTGAGCGTCAGCGTCGCTTGCACAAAGCCCTACTTCGCTATCACGATCCTGCTAACTGGCCATTAATTCGTGAAGCTTTAATTAATTTAGGGAAAAAACATCTTATTGGTGACAAGCCAAACTGTCTTGTACCAGAGGAAGATCTCGCGAAGCAAACGCCAGCACAACGACGTAAGTCCGGTCGCCATGGCGCACACCGCTTTGCGACTAAACATACGGATAATCAGCCTGATATCCGCAAACCTAACACCAATTCCAATGCCAAAGGAAATGGCAACGGCGGACAATCAAAGTCTCGCAATGGTAACAAGCCTCAGGGCAATGGTAGACCGCAAGGTAATGGCAAGCCGCAAGGCAATAAATCACCAGGTAATAAGTCGCAGGGAAATTCCTCTCAAGGACGCGATGCTCAAAGATCAACAGGGCAAAATAAGGGCGGCCAGCAAACGCATCCCCATGCGGCAAAACCCAACGCAGGTAAAAAACCCACTCGACGTCGTTAATCGCTTGCTTACCGAGTTCGTTCGCTTTAAGGCCGCTGTAATCAGCGGCCTTTTTATTGCCTAAAAGCGTCTTCATCACTGAGGTTAATACCCATCACACTAAATAAGTGCTCAGAAATAGCGCAGGAAAAATGCTCGAGAACAAGCGAGAATGAGCCGTTATTTAGTACAATTGCTATAAATCGCTAACAGTCACACAAACGTCACTTTTAATCGACACAATAATATTTTCGCTTTAACGATAATCTGTCATTGAAAAGTCTTAAACGTTATCAATATGAACGCTACGCCGTACTGTGCCGTTTGGCATACCCGCGTATCTTCAAGCAAACGGCATTCGGCTTTGATCCAAATGGACAAAGAATCATTCGAAATGTCGAAAGAAAAATTATGGCTCGAGTGCTGTGGAACAAAAAACGTCAAGAAGTCATTTTAGTGATCAAAGGCTCGCACAGTGTCAAAGACTGGCTACTCAACCTCGCTTTTTGGCATCGAAGTTGTGGTCGGTTTGGGCTCAATTACTCCATTCATGCCGGTTTTTACTATTTACTGACTCAAGAAAGTCCGCCCTCACATAGGGATGATCGCTTAGGTTTATCAGTATTTGAGCGTGTGATAGATATTATAGGGCCGCTGCTAGACAGTGGTATGCGTCTTGTCATTACAGGGCACTCGTCAGGAGGGGCAATAGGCTGTGTCATTGGCGATTATATCGAGCATCACTACCCTAAAGCCATTAAACGCATTGTCACCTTTGGCCAACCCGCGGCCGGAGATTGGCGCTTTAAAAAACGCTACACATTGCCACACAAGACCTATCGAGTCTGTTGTGATCTTGATATTGTCACCTTTATGCCTCTCGTTCCTTTTGCTTATTGGCATGTAGGCAAGTTATTGTGGTTATACAATGGTCGGATCTACGAAAACACTCCCACCCTTATGCGTTTGGGTCGCTCATTGCTGAGCTGGATAATACGCCCGTTTTCCTATCACTTGATGAGTAAATACATTCGCAACAAAGACTTTTTTGATGAGCACTAAAGCCGAAGAAACAGCGTCATTTTATCGTCTATGATGCCGCACAAAACGCAGCATCATAGACTGCAAACGATCACTTTTTAATGTACAAATCTTTCGAGTAAATGCGCCCTTCGGCGTTGTGTTTTGGTACGCCAACTACGTTTGGTCGAACTAAACGGGCTTGCATAAAGTAATAGATAGGAGCAATTGGCATGTCCGCAGATAAGATAGACTCAGCTTGGTCGTACAATTTATTGCGTTGTGTTTGGTCGGTTTCCGCTTGCGCTTTATCCATCACCGCATCGTAATCAGGGTTAGAATAGAAGGCAAAATTACGGTCATTATCTGAGGTAAATAAGCTCAAGAAGGTAGAGGCTTCGTTATAATCACCGCACCAAGACGCGCGTAACACATCAAACTGCCCTTCTTTTCTAGACTCAAGATACGACTTCCACTCTTGGTTTTCCAAAGTGACATTTACGCCTAAGGTTTTACTCCACATCGAGGCAACCCCTACAGCAATCGCTTTGTGACTCTCTGATGTGTTGTACAGCAAGTTTAACGATAACGGATGTTGCGCGTTGTAACCCGCTTCTTCTAGTAAGGCTTTGGCTTTTTGGTCACGCTGTTTTTGTGTGAGATGGGCATACTCTGGCTGAGTAGCATGAAACCCTGCGACATCTTGATGGGCAAAGGTATAAGCCGGCAAATGCCCACTGTCCGTAATGCCGTGCGTTACAACATCACGCATAATGGTGTACGACAGAGCCTTGCGCACTCTCGGGTCTTTTAGCACCTCACGCTGTGTATTAAAGGCGTAATAATAGGTACACAGCATTGGCGATATTTGATAAGCATCGGGCAGATCTTTTTTCAGTTTTTGCGCCATTTGCGCAGGCACATCTGAGGTAATATCAACTTCACCACTGCGATAGCGGTTATAAGCCGCCATTTGGTTTTCAAATGGGATGTAAGTAACTTTATCTAAGTGCGTATCTTTACTATCCCAATACAGCGGGTTTTTCTTCAATGTGATGCTTTCGTTCACCACCCAAGAATCTAGACTGAACGCGCCATTAGACACAAGATTTCCCGGTCTTGCCCATGTATCAGGATGTGCCTCAACGCTTTTACGGTTAATGGGCATCATTACCGTATGCCCTGTCATGGCTAAGAAATAAGGAACAGGCTTAGCCAATGTAAAACGCAACGTGTGATCATCAATGGCATTAACGCCAAGTTCGCTGGCAGGCTTTTTGCCTTCAATAATTTGTTCAGCATTTTGAATATTGGTGAGCTTTAGATACCAAGCATTCGGTGAGGCGGTTTTGGGGTTGACGGCTCTGCGCAGACTGTACACAAAATCTTGCGCGGTCACCGGTTCGCCGTTAGACCATTTAGCGTCTTTACGCAGATAAAAGGTAAACACTTGGTTATTTTGATTATCCCAACGCTCTGCGGTACCGGGAATCACATTGCCGTCGCCATCTTGAATCACTAAGCCTTCAAATAAGTCGCGCACTACGTGTATTTCTGGCATTCCTTCAGCGTTCAATGGATTTAACGTGGCGACCTCGGCATCATTGGCTCTGACCAACTCTTGCTTAGCAGCTAAATCACTTGCTTGTGGCAGTGGATTCGCCTGCGCTTGAGGGAAAAGTTGCGTGGCTAATAGCACTGAGGTTGCAATCAAACTAAGTGAAGGCAATGTCATGAAGTGTCCTTATCGACTAAATTTTACGTTGTATCAATTGTCGCACAACTCATTAAAAAAACGAGACGAAACTGTGCTTTATCATAGGAAAAACGACAATTTAAAGGTAATCATAGCCCCTTTCTAGGTATTCCTTGCCCCAATATGCTCAAAAGAAAACCTCAGAAATCAGCTCGCAAATACAATAAGCATGCTCACAGCAAGCCATTTCCCCTTAAAAATAACTCAACGCAGCTACGAATATACTTTTCACGTTGCTCATCGCTTTCTTGGCTATCCTCACCAAGGTTGGCAAAATACACCGCTCGACCATGGAATAACAATAATAACTGCATGGCTGCATCTTCCATATCAATGCCTAAGTTCAGAGATTCGCGCGCTAACTTTTCGCTTAGGTAATGGCTCAATGTCGTGATGGTATTTTTAGGCCCTGATTCTAAATACATAGAAGCTAAATCTGGGTGGCTCTCTAGCTGACTGATAGCATTTCGGTAAGTTTGTTTAACGCCTTCTTCCAGTAATAGGCTTTGAAAGCGCATCCCAAATTCCACCAACATCTGTTGCAGGGAAAGCTCGTAGTTAAATTCATTCTCAGTAATGCGATACGTAATACACTTTGATTGAATACAGGTCTCAAACAGCGCATCTTTAGTGCCAAAATGGGCATAAACGGTTTGCTTAGACACATTTGCCGCTTTTGCTATTGCATCCATACTGACCCGATAGCCGTGTTCTGCAAACAATTGCCCTGCTGCCAATAAGATCTGTTGTTTCTTATATTCGTGTCTACTCACCACTTTTCCTCACAAAAGCTCAACATTGTTAAACTTTATAACAATCAAACTGGACAGTCTAGTTTGATTGTTGTTTAATTGCCCAATAACCACCTTAATGCATATCCGAGGCGTCAATGCGATCGACACTACACTTAAAAACTGCGCTATTACTGAGTATGACAGTCTCACTTAGCGGCTGCTTTGACTCATCGGCGCAACCTACTGAGCCAAGCCAACACTTGAGCGTAAACACCTATTCACTTAAGCAAAGCGATCACTATCAAGTACAGCGAGAATATGTAGGCACCATCAAGGCATCCCAGCAATCTCGCCTTGGGTTTGAGTTTCCCGGAAAAATATCGGCTATTTTGGTCGATGTGGGTGACAAAGTGGCAAAAGATGCGCCTCTGATTCGTTTAGATACGCAACTATTAGAGACCGAAGCGAAGCAGTTACAGGCGCAGCGCAATGAAATTAAAGCGCAGTTACAACTGGTTGACGCTAACTTAAAACGCCAAAGATCGCTTAAATCAAAAGGATTTAGCGCCGAAGCCGAAATGGATGCACTCACCAGTGAAAAAGCGGTGTTGCAAGCCAATACCGTACGCCTTGATGCCAGTATTCAAGCCAACTCACTTAAGCAAAGTAAATCGACCATTACCGCGCCCTACGCTGGCATTGTCAGCCAGCGTCATGTGTCCCTTGGTGATGTAGTTAATGCCGGCGCGCCTACCTTAACCTTGCTAGCGCAAAACAATAAAGAAGCCTTTATCGGTATTCCCACCGCGCAATTGACCAATATTAGCCAACTTAAACAGCCACAAATCCGCATCGCCGAAAACACCTATGCAGTTAAACTTCTCAACCCCGGCGCGCAGGTGGACTTAAACTCAAGAAGTGTTGGCCTTCGCTACCTATTGCCTAATAGTGCGCAGGTTATCGATGGACAACTGGCGTACCTTAACTACCAAGAAAATATGCCTGAAAATGGGTATTGGATCCCAAACACCGCGTTAACCGACGGTATTCGCGGAGTATGGAAAGTGTTTGTGGTCACGGATGAAGACCTAGTCGAGCGTCGCAGCGTACAAGTGCTGTTTGCCGATAGCCAAAACGCTTATGTGCAAGGGGCTATTGCCGAAAACGAACGCATTATTAAAGATGGCCTGCACCGCATTGTTCCCGGTCAAAAAGTTGCGCCTATTTCAAGCGGAGAATAAACGATGAAAATCATTAACATCGTCTCTAACACTCGCTTATTAATATTGATGACGGCGTTTTTATTGGTCAGTGGCTTCTCTGCTTTTAACACTTTGCCCCGCGCCGAAGATCCCGTCATCAGTAACCGTTTTGCCACGGTCACTACCAGTTATCCCGGTGCCAGCGCCGAACGCGTAGAAGCACTGGTAACTGAGGTCGTGGAAAATAAACTGCGCGAACTCAGTGAAATCAAACTGATTTCATCCACTTCTCGTCCCGGCGTATCTATCATCAATATCGAACTCAACGATGAGATAACCCAGCCCGATCCCATATGGTCTAAAGCGCGCGATAAGCTCGCCGATACACCGCCACTGCTGCCCGTAGGCGCATTTGCACCCGAGTTTGATAGTGACCACACCTACGCATTCACGCTCATTACCGCCCTCACATGGCAAGGAAGCGGTGACAGCGATTTATTGACCCTTGGCCGCTATGCCAAAGAGCTTGCTTCTCAATTACGCGCGCTATCCGGCACTGAGTTTGTTGACAGCTACGGCATGCCAGAAGAGGAAATATTAGTTAGCCTTGATACGAGCTCAGCCGTAGCGTTAGGCAATTCCAGTGCCAGTATTGCGCAGAGCTTAGATGGCGCAGATGCTAAAAATTCAGCCGGTGAGCTGGTTAACGGGCATTCAAGATTTGGCTTAGAAATTGCCGCTGATTTAGACTCCCTAGAGCGCATCCGCCAAGTACCTATTGCGATAGATGAGCAAGGCCATCGCATACGCTTAGAAGATATCGCCACAGTCAGTCGCACGCAAAAAACGCCCGCAGGAGAGATTGCCATTATTGATGGTAAGCCCGGCGTGATTGTTGCTGCGCGCATGCAATCTAATCTACGAGTGGATAAATGGACGCCGCGCGCTGAAGCATTAATTGCTCGCTATCAACAGCAACTGCCAAGCAATATCAAAGTAGAGACTCTTTTTAGTCAGCAAGGCTATACCCAAACTCGCCTATCCGATCTTGGCGACAGTTTGCTACTTGGCTTTAGCATTATCTTAGTTGTGCTACTGCTTACCTTAGGTTTTCGCGCCGCGATTATGGTGGCCGTGGCCTTGCCTCTGACCTCAATGCTGACCCTAATGCTAATGAAATTTACCGGCATCCCCATTAATCAAATGTCGGTAACCGGTCTTATTGTCGCATTAGGGATCATGGTGGATAACGCTGTGGTGATGGTGGATACCATTCAAACCTACCGCCTAAAAGGCAAAGCCAAACTTGAATCAGCACTGGCGGCGATTGAGCATCTCTGGGTGCCTCTGTTAGGCTCTACTTTAACCACCATTTTGGCCTTCGCCCCCATCTTCTTGATGCCTGGCGCCAGTGGTGAATTTGTCGGTGCGATTGCTATTACCGTCTCTTTCTCTCTGATTGGCTCGTATATTATTTCACACACCATCATCGCAGGTTTTGCGGTGCACTTTTTGCCTAGCTATTCGTCTTCTAAGCACTCGTCTTCTAAGCATTTATCTTCTAATCATTGGTACAACACAGGTATCCGCATTGCACCTGTTACGCGTGCTTTTTCCAAAACCGTATCACTGGCAATACGTCGTCCGCTGATTGCCATCGCACTGGTCATCACAGTGCCAATTGCCGGCTATATCAGCCTTTCACAATTAACTGAGCAGTTTTTCCCGCCGTCAGATAGAGACATGTTTGAAGTTCAGGTCTACCTATCACCGCAGGCCAGTATTTATGCCACTGACAATGTCGCAGAAGAGGTCGATACGATCATTCGACAATATACGGGCGTTGAACAAGTTAACTGGCTGGTTGGCGGCAACTTCCCGTCGTTTTACTACAACTTACAAGCCTCACAAAGCCGAGCGCCCTATTTTGCGCAAGCAATGGTCAAAACTGATACCTTTCAATCGACCAATGACATGATCGCAAAGTTACAACGTCACCTAAGTCATGCTATTCCCAACGCGCAAATACTGGTAAGAAAGCTTGAGCAAGGCCCTCCGTTTAAAGCCCCTATTGAGCTGCGTATTTATGGGGATAATCTCGATCAGCTAAAAAGCATAGGTGAAGACATTCGCTTGATCTTAGCCAATACTCAGCACGTCACTCACACCCGTGAAACCTTGCAACCAGGCACGCCGAAAGTGTGGCTAGATATTGACCAAGATGCGGCTAAGCTCAACAGCATGGCGCTCAGTGATGTCGCAAACTTGCTGCAATCATCGTTAGTTGGACGTGAAAGTGGCAGTATTATAGAAGCCAGTGAATCAATTCCAGTAAGAGTGCGAGTGGGCGACAGTGAAAGAGAAAACATCAGTCACCTTAGCAATTTGCGCCTGCCGATTGCCTCGGAGGCCTATAGCACCGGCATCAGTATTTCCACCATAGCTAACCTCAGCCTCACCCCTAGTCGGGGCGCGATACCTAGGCGTAATGGACAGCGAGTGAATACGATTGAAGGTTATATCGAAGCGGGCGTGTTGCCACAAACGGTATTAAACGAATTCCAATCTTCTTTAGAGAGTTACTCACTGCCAACGGGCTATCGCGTTGAATTTGGCGGTGAATCAGCAGAGCGCGATGAATCGGTAAACAGCTTAATGGCCAATCTGGCTATGGTTATTACCTTAATGATTCTGGTGGTTGTTTTGTCCTTTAATTCATTTAGGTTGAGCAACATCATTTTCTCAGTCGCTTGGCTATCGGCAGGGCTGGGGATTTTGTCTGTGTATCTGTTTGGCTATCCGTTTGGTTTTACGGTCATTATTGCGATGCTGGGGATTGTCGGTTTGGCGATTAATGCGGCAATTGTCATTTTAGCCGAATTAAAAGCCAGCCCAGCGGCTTGCCAAGGTGATGAAAGCGCTATCCTTGAAGCGGTGATGAGTTGTACCCGTCATATCACCTCCACCACGATCACTACCGTCGGCGGTTTTGTTCCACTTATCATTGCCGGTGGCGGATTTTGGCCTCCGTTTGCCATCGCAATCGCAGGAGGAACAACTCTCACCACTTTAATCTCTTTCTATTTTGTGCCCGCACTCTTTAAGTTGTTAATGAGAAACAATAAACCTAAGAACAACTTATAAAGCCGATGACTATCAGGGGGCTTGCCCCCCCTTTTCTCCCTCAATGATTTAACCTATTTCTCTTATCGCTATACAACAAGATGCATTAAATAGAGTTCACTTTGAAAATGAATATTTAAACCATTATCTACTAGACTTTCTAGTTATTCCTTTTATGCTAGATGGCGATTACCTTAAATTGCAACATTATTTAAAGGTTCATTAATCACGCTAAAGTCAGCGTCTAATACTAATAAATCATTTGGGAGAGACTTTTTACTCCCACTTATATGGATGTACTATGTCAAACACACTCATTGCACGCATCGCTAAGGGCAACTTAGTTATGCAAATCTTAGTCGGTATCGTTGCCGGCGCTATCCTTGCAACCGTTTCACCTGCGGCGGCTACCAACGCAGGCCTACTTGGTAGCCTATTTGTTGGTGCGCTAAAAGCAATTGCACCTATTTTGGTTTTCATTCTGGTCGCAGCTTCTATTGCTAACCAAAAGAAAAACCAGCATACCTACATGCGCCCGATCGTCATTCTATATTTAATTGGCACCTTTTTAGCTGCGATCACTGCTGTTGTATTAAGCTTTGCTTTCCCTACGACGTTAACCTTAGTTGAAAGCTCGACTAGCATTACCCCTCCACAAGGTATTGCAGAAGTATTGCACACATTACTCTTTAAGTTGGTGGATAACCCTGTTCATGCACTAATGGATGCAAACTACATTGGTATTCTTGCTTGGGGTATTGGTCTTGGTCTTGCATTACATCATGCATCAGACACCACTAAATCTGTATTTGAAGATCTAAGCCAAGGCGTTTCGCAAATTGTTCGCTTTATTATTCGTTTAGCGCCACTGGGTATTTTCGGTCTCGTTGCTGCAACATTTGCGACAACAGGATTTAGCGCATTATTTAGCTACGCGAACCTACTGTTTGTACTGCTTAGCGCCATGCTGGTAATCGCATTGGTCATTAACCCGATTATTGTTTGGGTTAAAACGAAGCAAAACCCATACCCATTGGTATTGCAGTGTTTGCGTGAAAGTGGCGTAACCGCGTTCTTCACTCGTTCAAGTGCAGCAAACATCCCAGTAAACATGGCACTGTGTGAAAAACTTAAATTAGATGAAGACACTTACTCTGTCTCTATTCCACTAGGTGCAACCATCAACATGGGTGGTGCGGCAATCACAATTACAGTACTGACTCTTGCGGCAGTACACACTCTAGGTATTCAAGTTGATTTCTTGTCAGCACTACTACTTAGCTTAATTGCAGCGGTCTCAGCATGTGGCGCATCTGGTGTTGCGGGCGGTTCTCTACTGCTTATCCCACTAGCGTGTAGCTTATTTGGTATTCCAAACGAAGTTGCAATGCAAGTGGTCGGTGTTGGCTTTATCATCGGCGTAATCCAAGATTCTGCTGAAACCGCACTAAACAGCTCTACAGATGTGGTATTTACCGCAGCAGCATGTCGTGCTGAGCAGTCAAAATAACAGACGGCCTATCGGCTAATTAAGTAGAATAATATCAAGGTCGGGAAACTGGCCTTTATTTTGTCCAAAAAACGACCAAACGTTCACTAAACCCTCTACTCGTTCGTATTGCATCCGATATCAGTATAAAACCCCACCATCACACCAAAAATGCAACGTTAGTTTGCAATGGCTATTTGTATGACTAATAACGCAAACTTAGATCATAAAAAACAATAGCTTAGGAAAAGCACAAAAAGATTTATAAGAAACCAGTCCCATTGATGTCATTAATGCTGCGCTGTATATCTAGTTCTGTTCATACTAAAAATATTATAGACAGACACAACTATGACTACTCAAAAAACAATCTTAGGCCACCCTCGTGGTCTTTTTCTACTGTTTAGCACCGAGCTTTGGGAACGTTTCTCCTACTACGCTATGCGTGCCATCCTAGTTTTATATCTTACAGACACAACAATTAATGGTGGTTTAGGCTGGAGCACTAAAGACGCTTTGGATTTATACGGTATCTATACCGGGTTAGTTTACGTTACGCCTTTAATTGGTGGTTGGATCGCTGATAATTATTTAGGTCAACGAAAGTCCGTGATCATTGGTGGCGTTCTAATGGCTATTGGTCAATTTTCGTTAGCGCTTCCAGCAGGTGCTTTTGGCATCGACGCTTATACCTCGTTCTACCTAGGTCTAACCCTGCTTATTTTGGGTAATGGTCTGTTTAAGCCAAACATCTCTACTATGGTTGGTGATCTTTACGAAGAGGGCGACAACCGCCGTGATGGTGCTTTTACCATCTTCTATATGGGCATCAACTTAGGGGCTCTAATTGCAGGTATCGCAGCAGGTAGTGCTGCTGATGCGTATGGCTGGAATGCAGGCTTTCTTGTCGCCGGCATTGGTATGATGCTAAGTGTGGTATTGCAAGTGAGCCTAAGCCAATCTTGGTTAGGCAATATCGGAACTGTACCTGCGGCAAAACAAGGTCGTCAACAAGGTGCAAAAACTAAAACGCCATTGAGCAAAGAAGAATTTGACCGTTTAAAAGTCATTCTTGTTTTGGGCTTGTTCGTCATCATCTTCTGGGCCGGTTTTGAACAAGCTGGCGGCTTGATGAACATCTACACTCAGCAATACACCGATCGTATGCTAGGTAACTTTGAAGTCCCTGCGGCTTGGTTCCAATCGCTAAACCCACTCTTTATTATGCTACTTGCTCCACTCTTGGCAGCGGTATGGGTAAAACTGGGTAAACGTGAACCGACCTCTCCCGTTAAGTTTGCGTTTGCACTTTTCTTCTTGTCGGTCGGTTTCTTATGCATGGTTGGCGCAGTGCTGCAACAAGGCGGTGATGAAAGCGTGAAAACATCAATGATCTGGTTGGTTGGCGCGTATTTCTTCCATACTTTAGGCGAGCTATGTATCTCTCCTATCGGCCTATCTATGGTGACAAAACTGGCTCCCCTTCGCCTAGCCTCTTTGATGATGGGTGCATGGTTTGGCTTTAACGCGATCGCAAACTACGTAGCAGGCTTAATAGGCTCACACGTTGGTGACTTTGGTGCGATGGCTATCTTTGGTGGTATCGCAGTTGCTGCTACTATATCGGGTATTATCTTATTGTTTATGTCAAATACCTTGGTGCATTGGATGCATGGCGCAGAAAGTAAACCTGTAGACAATGACGAGTCACTCGAACAAGCGACAGCTTAATCACCCTACCCTTTTTATGTAGGTTCAGGTGTATTAACAAATACGTTTAAAAAAATGGGGACGCACAATGCGTCCCCATTTTTATTTGACCGCACTATTTAAACACCCAGCGAGAACTCAATAAATAATTGCCCATAAATCCCGCGCCTACCCCGCACACAAACGCCAATGCATGAGTAAAATGATTCTCCCCTAGTGAAAGCAATATGCTTTTAAACACCAGTAAATTTGGCAACATCGACAAGCACGCCGAGATAAAAAATCGTTTCCATTGCACAAAATGGTTCCCACGACTTTCAAACGTATAAACTCGGTTGCCGAGCCAAGTACAACTGGCTGCTACCACAAACGCAATCACACGTGAAACCATCGTCGGCAAGCCAATCCAATACAATAATATCGAGAAAACACTCAGATCAACCACAAACCCAAGCGCACCTACTTTGGCAAATCGAACAAATCGATGAGTTTTCATTCCATCCTCTTATAACAGACTGCATTTATGTAAGTAAATCATCTTGGTTTGAACAAAAAATAAGACTAAGATGAGCGACTTTTTCTATTTCCACTCGTCGTATATTAAACACGAAACTCTTCTTATGAAACTCAATACTAGCCCAGTTACGCAGCATATCTTTCGCAATCATAATTTTTATCTAAAGCGTGACGAACAACTCCATCAACATTTCTCTGGCAACAAAGCTCGCAAGTTTATGAGTTTGCTTAATGAAGAGCACGCGGGTATTGACACTCTCATCGGTTACGGCTCAATTCAAGCAAACTCTTTGTATTCACTGGCGGCGCTGTGCAAAATAAAGAAATGGAAGCTAGAGTTTTATGTTCACAGAATACCAAGTTGGTTAAAAGAAAAGCCCACAGGCAATTATCGTGGCGCTCTTGAGCTCGGCGCGCAAATATTTGAATGCCATGATGATAAGCAGCTCCCCATCTCACCTGAGCAATATATACGCACCATTCGACAACCCGAGCCAAACTGTCTTGTTGTGCCCGAAGGCGGGCGTAGCCCAATCGCCGAAAAAGGCATTCAAGCTTTAGCTAACGAACTTTTAGACTGGACGCGATTCAAACCCAAACACCAATTTGCCATTGCGCTTCCCTCTGGTACGGGCACAACGGCGCTATATCTGCACAAACACCTGAAAGCGCATCAGATTCCAGTACTGACTTGCGCCTGTGTTGGCGGAGAAACGTATTTACGTGAGCAGTGGCAAGAACTTGGCGAAACTGACGATGTACCGACCATTTTGCACGCCGATTACAAACATCATTTTGGTAAGCTCTACCAAGATGAATATACCCTTTGGCAAGAGCTTGGTAAAAACACCAATGTAGAGTTTGATCTACTCTACGACCCTTATATGTGGCAATGTTTACTACCTTGGATGAACAACAATCCAGATGTCACTATCTTGTATATCCATCAAGGGGGCATTTTAGGAAACGAAACTATGTTGCCAAGATATCTACGAAAATTTGAGCAAAATGCACCCAGCAATAAGGAAAAGCACATTCTTCGTAAATAATGACACCCAATAAAGCAACAATATTAAAAAAGAGGCTAAAACTCCCGATTAAACTCAATAAACCTGATTTATCGCAACTCATCTTTGCTCCGCACGCCGGATACTTACCGGATCAAAGATATCAATAAGGGATAGATCATGGATAAGTTAGTTGAGCGCTTTCTTCGTTACGTCAGTTACGACACTCAATCAGATGGTGCAGTACAGCACTGCCCAAGCACAGAAGGTCAACGCGTTCTAGCCAAACAGTTATACCAAGAATTGCTAGAATTAGAGCTTATCGATGTCACCTTAGACAATAATGGCTACCTCAGTGCAAAACTGCCATCCAATGTCACCCATTTGGTTCCTGCCATCGGTTTTATTGCTCATATGGATACCGCTCCTGATGCCAGTGGACGTAACGTAAAACCACAGGTTATCGAAAACTATCAAGGTGGCGACATTGCCTTAGGCACCTCGCAAGAAGTACTCTCACCAACACAGTATCCGGATCTCAATAACCTACACGGCCAAAGCCTTATCACCACTGACGGCACTACCCTATTAGGCGCTGACAACAAAGCCGGTATTGCCGAAATCATTACCGCTATTGCTTACCTCAAACAAAACCCAAGTATTCAACATGGCGACATCTGCATAGGCTTTACTCCAGATGAAGAAATTGGACGTGGCGCAAACCTATTTGACGTAGATAAATTTGGGGCGCAATGGGCCTATACCATCGATGGTGGCCCAGTGGGCGAACTAGAATACGAAAACTTCAATGCCACCACCGCGACAGTGATTTGCCACGGCGTGAATGTTCACCCTGGCACAGCAAAAAACAAGATGATCAACTCCATGAACATCGCAGCGCAATTTCAACGCTTAATGCCCAGCGACCAAACGCCAGAAACCACCGAAGGTTATGAGGGGTTCTACCACCTCAAATCTATGTCGCCTAGTGTAGCTCGCACAGAACTGTCCTATATTGTGCGTGACTTTGACCGTCAAGGATTGCAACAACGTAAAGACTTCATGCAACAAAAGGTCGATGAGCTCAATAGCCAATTAGACAAGGGCCATGTCGAACTTAAGTTAACAGACAGCTACTTCAATATGCGAGAAATGGTCGAGCCACACCCACACATTATCGAGCTGGCAAAACACGCCATGCTCGAATGCAATGTGCAGCCCAATATCAAGCCGATCCGTGGCGGCACAGATGGTGCTCGACTGTCATTTATGGGTTTGCCTTGCCCAAATATCTTTACGGGTGGTTATAACTTCCATGGCATTCACGAATTCATCAGCATCGATGGTATGCAACAAGCGGTGCAAGTGATTGTAAAACTGGCCGAGAACACCGCAAAAAGTACTCAATAAGCCATAGAGGCTTTCGCTCCCAACAGCAAGATACTTTATTCAGATAAAGTACCTTGCTGTTGGGAGCTAAATAAACCAACTTAGATAACAAAATAAAAACAACCTATTAACACAACCCAAGCTAAACCTCGTTTAAATAACAGCAGTCATATACTCGATAAATTTCAACTTTTCGCGCTTATTAATAATTATTTACAATTAAAAGCCGTATATCTTTTTTCACTACAATTAATAAGCCTTAAATGTGAAGTGGCGCATAATGATAAGTATTCCTGTGATCTAACGGATAAAATACAATTATAGACAGTGGTAACCTATTACCGAATTTATTGTTTTTATATCCAATTATTTATAGAGAGGAATATAATGTTTTCAGTTACTTTAATGCCAAGCGATAACAACTCTCAACTTTGTTCACATTTAAAAAGTACGTTGTCTGAAAATATCTACGATTATTTTGATGCATCTTCAGTGCAATTTTGGGAATCTGATGAAGAAGAAATTATTTTCATCGATAAGAAGGCTCAAGAATCTAAATGGGGCATCACCATCAACGCCGAAAACCGCGTTGTACTTGAAGAGTTTCTAGAAAATATGGAAAGCCCGATCCCATTGGAGTTGCTAGAGAGTTAATAGACATTCAGCTCAACAGACGCAGCCAAGTGGCGCCTTCTGCCACTTGGGATGTACTCTGCTTATTGAAATCATAATCTTCGATATAACAGCTACTTATCTTTCCCCTCGACAACACTAATTTGCTACCATTAGAGCATGACATTAAGGAATGCCGATGAATAGCACCACTCAATACTACAACCAAAACGCACAGCAATTTTTTGATTCGACCGTTGGTGTCGAAATGCAGTCCCTTTATCAAAAATTCTTGCCTTTGTTACCTAATAACGGTCGTATTCTTGATGCTGGCTGTGGCTCGGGCCGTGATAGCAAAGCCTTTTTAGATCTTGGGTATAGTGTGGACTCATTCGACGCTAGCGAAGAGCTGACAAAACTTGCGGCAAACCTAACTAAAAGTAACGTCACCCTATCAACGTTTTTAAATTTCCAAGCAAATCCAAATACCTACGACGGCATTTGGGCTTGTGCATCATTGCTGCATGTTCCGCAAAGCCAACTAAGCGCAACCTTTGCTCATTTAACTCAATACTTAAAACCCAGTGGCTATTTCTATTGTTCATTTAAACTCGGCAGCTCAGAATTAGATCGCAATGGTCGTTTTTTTCGAGATTTAACCCTCTCTCAGCTTGAGGCTATTTTAGCTGACACGCAGGTGTTACACATTGAATCTTGGTGGGAAACCGCCGATTTACGCCCAAATAGAGAAAACGAAAAGTGGTTAAACGCCATACTGAAACGTCATCCCTAATTAAAGAGCGTAGATCATGCTAAGCCAGTCACAAGTGAATGAAGTAATGGCCTGCTTTGGCTTTTCAGCCATGCAAGAGCACAAACTGGGGTGCTTATATGAAGATAAGCATCAACAAGTGGTGGTAGTAGACTTTTGGGACACTCCCCCCAGCGACTATCACTACGTTGAGTACACCAGCCTGCAAAATCGCTTAATGCACCAATATCAGGGGATTTATCGCTTTTTTGCGCTCTCTGAACACGAACTGCATTCACAACTTGAAAATTTCTTGCGCTTAGACTTGCAACATAAAGTCGCGGATATGGCGATACACACCTACGGCGCGCATCGCAATGAAACCCATTTAGACCCTACTCCGCCAGAATTTAATTTCCACACTACCTTTGAAGAAGTGTTTGGCTCTCAATATTTATACGCATTGCGACCCGAAGAGGTTTATATTGATCTTAATGGTCATCGACGTTATATCGATTTTGTTTTGCATCGTAGCCAAGGCAATATTGCCATAGAGCTTAACGGTGAACGTTACCACCACCCGCTATTAATTTCGCAGCAGAAATATCTTTCGCAATTATATAAGCAAAACTCACTGGTGCACGATGGGCTATTAGTTTATCGATGGTCAAATCGCGGTATGCGTGACGACTTTAAATTTAAAGAGCAGCTTAAAGATTATTTTGGGGATACTTCACAATTTAGAGCAACGCCTTATTTTAAAGGAAAAAGACAAGTCAGCTTTGAGCTCTATGCTCACCAAAAAGACGCCATAGAATCCATCAGTGACAAACGCTCGCAAGGTCAAAACACCTTTCTCACTGTTTTACCCACCGGCACAGGCAAAACCGAAGTCTTTATTGAAGACTTTCGTCGTCAATTACAACAAGGTGCAACCCAACACGCTTTAGCCATTGTTCCTACAGTGAATTTGAAAGATCAATTAGTGGAGAGAGTTCAGCAACATCTGCCGCTGGTTGAAATCAGTACCGAGATAGATACGCCTTTGGATCTGACCATTGTCACCAATGCGGCGGTAGTGCGGAACTATCTGCACCTACCGAGCCAACTATTTGACTATATATTGGTTGATGAAGCCCACAGAGCAGCCGCCACTGGATTATCTAAGGCATTAGAATATTTTACGCCACGTACCTTACTTGGCTTAACCGCCACCGACGAACGACTTGACCAGAAAAAGCTAGAAGATATCTTTGGTCATTATCATGTTGATTTAACACTGCAACAGGCAATGGAACATGGGTTAGTACCGCCTATTCGAGTGTTTCGCCTTGAGTCCAATATCGATTTTTCTAAAGTACGCTTTAACGGCAAAGACTTTGTAAAATCCGATCTGCAAAAAACGATTCAAATCCCTTCAAGAGATCACTTGATTGCCGATATTTTGCAAAAATACTTTGTTGATGGCGCATTACAAAAGCAAGGCATTATCTTTTGTGTGGATGTAAAACATACCGAGCGCATGGCAAAAGCTCTGCGCTTAGTAGGCATTAATGCTAAATCTGTGCATGCTAAGGATCGCTCCGCTATCGATGAGTATTTTGCAGGAGAGGTTCAGTTTCTTTGCGCTTGTGAATTGCTCAGCGAAGGTTGGGATGCGCCGCAAACCAGCGTGGTGGTTATGGCAAGGCCGACCATGTCAAAAGCCCTGTATCTACAGCAATTGGGAAGAGGCACTCGCCTAGCACCAAACAAAGAAGCCTTATATGTTATCGATATTATTGATAATTATGGGCCGGCTTTACTGCAACCTTGGAACCTACATAATTTATTTAATATTGGGCATTACCGCGCTTTCGCTGAGGTGGGTGATTATCAGCACCCTGTGTCGCAACATGAATTATTGGTGCTGGATGGGTTATACGAGCAAGAGCGTAAAATTGAGCCCATTGATATTTTCAACTTTGAACAAGAGTTTGGAGATCTGTTCAGTGAGGAGCAACTGGCAAGAGAGCTATTTATCTCTACAGGCACCGTAAGAAATTGGATTAAAAAACAAGATATTACCCCTACTCGCTCAATCCCGTTTGGCAAAAACCAGTTGCACTATTTTTCTCAACAAAGCATAGAGGGCATCAGAGCCGAGAAAAACATAAAACCTCGCACAGAAGCTACCCGCTTTGACGATTTCTGGGAGTTTTTGGGCAAACGAGATTACACTTTCTCGTACAAAATCATTTTCTTACTTGCCTTTCATGCTAACTGCGATGAAAACGGCGAAGCACAAACTGAGCAAATAGCCAAACACTACCAAGCCTTTTATCAACGATTATTCACAGAGTTTGGGCAGTGTGAAAAAGAGAACAATCCGCTCAATCGCACTGAATATCTGCATGATCTAAAATATTTAACGCGCAGTATTGCCAATAACCCATTTGAAAAATTTGAACGTAAGCGTTTCTTCTATCAATCGAAAGAGCTCTCTCTCACCGCTATGGATTCATTGCTATGGGATAAACTTAGCAAACAAGATTGGGCAAAAATACAAGATCAAATGATTCAAGATGGGATAAACTACTTCCAAAAGTTAGGCATCACGCTTAGCAAAACCTATTTTGAGTTTTAACATGCCACTGCAAATCTCCAACACCGTCACCCTAGCCGACTGGGAAATTGAAATGACCGCCATTCGCGCGCAAGGTGCGGGTGGGCAAAATGTCAATAAAACCTCGTCTGCCATCCATCTGCGATTTGATATTAATCGATCTACATTACCGCAAGTGTATAAAGAGCGATTGCTGGCGTTGTCGGATAGTCGTATTACCAGTGATGGCGTGATTGTGATTAAAGCGCAGGCACATAGGACGCAGGAGTTGAATCGACAAGATGCATTAGATCGTCTGCTAATCTTGATTAAGAGCGTCACCATTGTGCCAAAGATTCGTCGCGCAACTAAGCCGACGCGCGCTTCACAAAGGCGACGTGTGGATGCGAAAAAGAAAAAGGGACAAACCAAATCAATGCGGGGCCGAGTCGTCTAACCCAGCCCCACTGTATAGCGGTATTTTGCTCTAGCGGCGTGAGCGAGATTTACGCTCTTGAGATTTTCTGGCTTTAAAGGCAGAAGCAGCTTTAGCTTGCGAGGCTAAAATAGAATCAACGGTAAGTTCCATTGGCTCTCTTGGCTCAATGCCGTTGGCAAAGGTGCGCATTCTTGGCGGAATTTCTCTTTCTTCTTCCGTTGGGCGTGGCATACGTTTAAAGCGAGACAGATAAAAGGCCTCTAGCTTCTCTCTTGCCCAGTCACTTTTGCGCAAATATTTCACGCTACTGGCCACTGATGGGTTGGTATGAAAACAGTTAAAACGCATTGCTGTATCGAGAATATCCCAGCCGTAATGGTCGACCAGCTCTTTGACCATATCTTCCAGTTTTAGACCGTGTAATGGGTTGTTTTGTAATTCTTCTCTATTAATGCTCATGGTACGTTCACTGTAATTTGTTTGGGTGGAGTATAACAATCCAAGCGCAGAACGGGTAACAGAAAAATCATCTAACACCCATCTTGCTCAAGAGTTTTCGAATATCAATCACAGGTAGTAAGTAAAACACCGTTAAATCTGATAATTACTCTTTTTCCCAATATCAAAGTGCAAAGGCATTTGCCATTTTTTGAATGCTAAAAAAGCAAAGATCGCACCACAAAGCCCTGTGAGTACAACCAACAACGCAGCATCTTTCATCCAAATCACTAATACGGACAACACTAACAACAAAGGAACTAACGTTAATCCCTTTATTTTAAAACAGTAGGATTCTTTTAGTGCAACCCCGGAAAAGGTCATAAAAAAGAAACCGACAAACAGCCAATCAAAGGCTGGTAACGTAATAAATGTCACCAGTCCCAACCAGCCTGACCACACAATCAGGGTGCGGATATTTTTATCGTATATATGAATTGTCGCAGCGCACAGTGCCACAGCGACTGCCACGACATGAATGCTCAAATGGCGCATGAAACCCGCCCTTTCATGTTCCAGTACGCAAAGCAGCTCAGCGACGGCAATCATTAGAAGTGATACCGACACCAAAGTGATACCTATTCGGTATATCACCACGCTGATTTTATCCACCCCGTCTAGCGACTCTTGATACTCAGGATTGGCCATTAATTTAATCTACCTTTATAAGTTTCTGACTCATCCGCTCATTGGTAAAAGAGACATCGCCAGTTATCGTGTTAACCGTCTTTATAAAAATCAGAATAAGCATAAGTAAAGGAACTCATTTGAGCTGTAAATCCTCTTAGAAATGTGACTGGACGAATAATATTTTATGTATCGGATCGTAAGGAGGAACGACAGACGCCAAACAGAAAGGCGCCTGCGCGAATATAAGAAAAGCACCACTAAGCTTGATGTGGCTGCTCGTTTTAGACATAGCGATTCCTCCTGCAACAAAACTAGGACAAATCTCTATATTGTTCAATAACGTACGTTCTTTTTATACGGGCTGTACGTAATAATAAATTGAGAAAAAGTGACAGGCCGCACCTGCCAAGACGAAACAGTGCCATATTGCATGATTAAATGGGATGCGCTTACCAACGTAGAAAATAACGCCCAGTGAATACAACAAACCGCCTACGGCTAACAGTACTAAACCTCCGCTATCCAGAGTCATCGCCAGTTGATATACCATCACTAAAGACAGCCACCCCATCACAATATAACTGATCAATGAAAATCGTTTGAAGCGATATACAAACACAACTTTCATTACAATTCCCACCAGCGCTATCGACCAAATCACCACCATTAAACCTATGGCGAGTGGCGTGCGTAAAGCCACCAACAAAAACGGCGTATAACTGCCTGCAATTAATAAATAAATGGCGCTGTGATCTAAGGTTTTTAATAGACGTTTGGTTTGCTCATATGGAATAGCATGATACAGAGTGGATGCTAAAAACAGCAATATCATACTGCTGCCGTAAATTGCCATGCTAGATATCGTCAGCATATCCGCATCGTGCAACAAGGCTTTTCGCACTAATAGCACTAAGGCAAAAATGCCAAACACCATCCCTACTCCGTGGGTCAATGCATTCGCTATCTCTTCATTTTTACTGTACTGATTTTTGCTGATGGTCGACATTGACGCTACTTTAGTTTGGGGGCTTAAATTGAGTATGACACGCTTTGCGGGTTATACGTAACTGGTATTTTTCTCAAACGAATTTACTCAAAGATGTGCACTCTTTAGAGTATACATCCAGATCATAAACCTTTGTTTTCATATGCAGTGAACCGTAAAGATTGGTCTATCCTTAACTCAGCTTTCATTTTAAATACGGAATACATGCACATGAAAAAACCTCTTGTTATCGTTGCAGTTATCGCTATTGCTTGGCTATTTATCTGGAACAACAACACCGCGTTCTCTAAAGTATGTTCGTCAGTTAGCGCTGTACAACACCAATTCCCTAGCAAATGCATGAAAGCAAGCGCGCTCTCCGTATTTGAATAAATCATCAACGAAATACAATCAGGTCCCGCTGAGATCCTAGCACCTCTAGGATCTCGTCCCTAATTCGTGCATACATGCAAATTTCAAGACCTGACCCCGCACTTTTTAGGTACATACCGTGATTACAAGATTACCGAGATGGGTCGAATATGGCGCTTTACTGCTCGCCTTTATTGCCGGTTCTATCAATGCTATCGGCTTGTTGGGGCTAGACCATCAGTCTGTATCTCACCTCTCTGGTACAGCGACCCTGTTTGGCACCCAACTCTTTAATTCTTCCATTGGACAAAGTCTGCATCTTGCTGGTGTGATGGGCTCGTTTTTCTTTGGCGCAGCCATATCTGGCTTTGTGCTGAAATCATCATCATTAAAACTCAAACGTCATTACGAAACACCGTTACTGCTAGAAGCCTCCTTGCTGTTGCTGACCATTTATTTACTGTTAAACGGCAGTGATTACGGCGACTTTACTGCCGCAGCCGCCTGTGGATTACAAAATGCGATGGTAACAACGTATAGCGGCGCCATCGTTCGCACCACTCACCTTACTGGGATCATCACCGACCTTGGTTTGATGCTAGGTCATTATTTACGGGGCGAAGAGGTTAACTCAAGAAAGTTGATGCTCTTTATCTACATTACCGTTGGTTTTATTCTCGGTGGTAGCGTGGGTGCCTATCTTTATCTGCACGGGTCGTTTTACGCCCTGTTTATGCCGTCAATTTTGTGCGTAATGATTGCTTTTTATTATCGGATTTATATTAAGCATCACCCTGAAATCGAATAACCTCTATCGTAAACAAAAAAAGGTACCAAGCCTTCATCGGGCTCAGTACCTTTATTCATTTATTGTATTTTTATACTAGATCAATGCGTGGCGTGCTTTTGCCGATATCCATTCTGAAATAACAACCGTTACCAAAATTGCACAGAAAATCACCGTTACTTGAGGCCAAGCCAGTACCGCCATAGATTCTTGAAGCTTCAAGCCAATGCCGCCCGCTCCGACTAAACCCAGCACTGTAGATTCACGAATGTTGATGTCCCAACGGAACAAGCTTGTACCGATGAAACTTGGCATGACTTGTGGCAATACGCCATAGTCCAACACTTGCAGTGGCGATGCCCCCGTTGCGCGAATCGCTGATACTTGTGTAACGTTCACCTCTTCAATGGCTTCGTACATCAGCTTTGAGATAAAACCGATTGAACGCAGTGCAATCGCAATAATACCCGCTAGCAAACCAGGCCCAAGAATTGCAACTAACAGCAATGCCCAAATTAGTGAGTTAATAGAGCGACTTGCCGCAATAATGAACAGTGCAATCGGTCTGATAAATAGCGCACTTGGGGTGGTATTTTGCGCTGCAAGAAACGCCACCGGAAACGCCATCACAATTCCGAGTAATGTCCCTAACGTAGCAATGTTTAGCGTATCCCAAAGAGGAAGCCATAAATGCTCAAGGTAGCTCCAACGCGGCGGCCACATACGTGAACCAATATCAGAGATTTGATTCGGCGCATCGGTCACGAAGTACCAAATGGTGTCTTGGTTCATCAACTGCCATGCGTACACGACCAATGCCACAAAGGCGAGCCATGCACTCCAACGAAGCAGAGTCTGTTTTTCGTCGTACTTTCGCCAAACAGTAAGCGAAGAATTTAATTGGGTCATTATTGTACTCGCTTACGAATCAAGGTTGAGGTGTATTCACACAACATAACAATGCCGATGATGATCAATAAAATGGCGGCAGCGGCGCTGTACTCATAGCGATCCATTGCCGTATTCAATGTGCCACCAATACCACCAGCACCAACAATGCCAATCACCGCTGATTCACGAAAGTTAATGTCCAAACGATACATAGATAAACCGATAAAACGTGGCATCACCTGTGCTTGCACAGCATAGTTCACTTGTTGTAACCATGATGCGCCAGTGGCTTTCATCGCCGTTAATGGCGCAGGATCAATGGTTTCAATCTCATCAGCAAACAGCTTGGCTAAGAAGCCAATGGTGGCAAAAGTTAATGTCACAAAGCCGGCAAAAGTACCAAACCCAAACAAAGCCACACACAAAATAGCGATGATGATTTCTTGGAAGCTTCTCGCTACCGCAACAAAGCCACGACAAAACAAATACACTGGCTTAGGGGCCAAGTTTTTCGCTGCGCCAAGTCCAAAAGGCACAGAAAGAATCACACCGGCAACAGTTGAGGTCAAAGTCATGGTTAAACTTTCCACCAAACCTTGCGAGATGTTGTCCCAACGCCCAGTAAAATCGGGGTTAAAAAATGCCGATATAAAGCGCCATCCGCGCTCACTGCCTTCGTAGATTCGAGCCCAATTGATCTCAACCGATTGTGTGGCTAGGTATAAATAGATTACTACCGATAACGTAATGCCCCAGCGCAACCATGCGCTACTGATCAGTGCTGGCTTTTTCCAGTAAGTTGGATAGTTGCCCCTCATGCCAATGCCTCAGTAAATGGTGCGGCAATGATCTCTTCTTCTTCATCGCTGTCCGTTGTCGATGCGCTCCAATCTTCTTGACCGTAGATTTTGGTCAGCGCATCTTCGTTAAGCTCGCTTGGCTTACCGTCAAACACCACTTCACCGGCTTGCAGGCCGACAATGCGTTGTACAAATTGTTTCGCCAATTCAACATCGTGGATGTTGATGATGGCAGGAAGCTGATGCTCTTCACAGATTTCACTAATAAGACGCATGATTTGACGAGCCGTTCTTGGATCAAGTGCCGCGGTTGGCTCATCAATGAGTAATAATTTTGGTTGTTGTGCCAGCGCTCGTGCAATACCCACACGTTGGCGTTGACCACCAGAAAGTGCGTCTGCACGTTTGTTGGCGTGCTCTAGCAGCCCTACTCTATCAAGCAGTGCGTAGGCCGCTTGTACATCTTGCTCTGGGTAACGACGAGCAAAGCTGCGCCAAAAACCCACATAGCCAAGACGACCAGAGAGTACATTCTCCATCACAGTTAGACGCTCAATCAACGCATATTCTTGGAAGATCATCCCAATCTCACGACGCGCTTGTCGCAGATTAGATTTAGATAATTGGACTAGGTCTTTGTCTGAAAAAATGACCTGACCATTTGTTGGCTCTGTTAAACGATTGATGCAACGTATTAGCGTCGATTTTCCCGCGCCAGACGGACCAATTAAACCAACGACCTCACCGGGTTCGACAGTAAAGCTCACATCGGTCAATGCTTTATCCGATGCTGAATAGTGCTTGGTTAAACCCTTAAGAATTAGAGTAGACATAACTTCCATTTGGAGAATTTAGAAGGCTTGATAAACCTGTTGAAACAAAATACTGGATAAGTAAGACTTGAAAGCCCTACCTATCCAGTGTGACTACTTAACGACAAACGCAGCAATTAGCTACACGTGTAAGACACGTTGTTTGCGTTATCGATAGTGCGGATCACTTCCCAATGTTCTTGATAAGTGATTGGAATGAATTGCGCTTCACCGTTACGGCCAAACTCTTCCTCAAGCTTGGTGCCTTCCCAGTTAAAGGTGAAGAACGCTTGTTGAATTTTTTCTTGTAGCTCTGGCGCTAGGTTGTGCGCTGTGCCGTAGGCAGAAGTTGGGAACGTTTGAGACTTATAAATAGAGGTAAATTGCTCAGGTTTCACAACATCACGCGCTAGCATGCGGTTTAGTACAGAGTTAGCAATTGCCGCTGCGTCATAATCTTTATGCGCTACACCCAAAATCGAGTTATCGTGCGCACCAGAGAATGCAGGTTTGAAGTCAGCATCAGGCTTTAGACCATATTCCGCGTTTAAAATTGCTGAAGGTGCTTTAAAACCAGAGTTAGAAGTTTGTGAAGTGAACGCTAGGTTACGCCCTTTCAAATCTTCTACTGCTTTGATGCCAGAATCAGGGTGAGTGATGATTTCCATTTCGTAACCGAAAGAACCATCTTTACCCGCCATCATGGTAAACGGAGCAAAACCGGCACAGTTAACTGCAAGCGGTGTAGAACCTGTGTTAAATGCGGCAATGTGTAGACGACCTGAACGCATCGCTTCGATTTGAGCGGCGTTGTTTTGCACTGGGAAGAAACGAACGTTCTTACCCGTTTCTTTTTCTAGGTGCGCTAGGAACTCGCTCCATACGTCTGCATATACTGCTGGGTCTTCTACTGGAGTATAAGCAAAAATAAGAGTTGATGGGTTAGCCCACTCAGCTTCATTTTGAGGAACGTCAGCCACTAGGTTACCAGTGCGGTCTTGATATCGAGCATCCATAGCTGAAACGGCTGCAGAGAACATTAATGCAGTCGCAACTGCAGTCTTCACTAACTTCATTGTCTTTTTCCTAAACGGTGTCAAGTTGGGACGTAAGTTAGTGGAGTTTAATGACAGTTAAATTTAAGCTTTATGAAATAATTGTGTATGCGCTTCGTTAACTACTTTGAAAGTTTAAATGTAAATAGTTATTATTAATAACTGTATAGAATGGATATTTATAAAAACCACAGTTAATATTCCGTATGACAGAAATACACTACTCTATCCAGTAGCTTTGGAAAGGTATCCACAAAACATGAATGTTCTTTGCCGGTTTATGCTAGGTCATCATCTCGACCATAAACAAAGAAACATAGAGCAAATATGGTCACTCGATGACTTTTGGCTCCAACACGATCGGGAATACATACAATGGTTATTTCCGATTGACACCCCAAGTAAATTTCAGCCCCTTGTTCCTTTGGTCTGCTCATCGACGCGCGACTATTTTTTAACCTGCAAAGTATTGCAAAAGGCCCAACGTCGCTCATTGCATATCATGCTTAACTTTTATGATATGCAAATTAAAAACGGCGCCGTCGTCCCCAAAAACAAACTCAGTATTCATGAGCAAAGTTGGCTCAATGATGATGATCACAGTCACCGATGCATTACCCGAATCATTCGCAGTCTGACACTTCTTGGGCAACAAGACTTAGGCCGCCAGTTTCAAGAAGGCATGCTTGATACCGCAATTAAGTATGGTAAAACCAGAGAAGAGTCTTTGAATTATTGGCGAAACGCTCACCTACTCTAGCCCTTAACTATTTTAACCGACTCACTTCTAATATCCCTCAATTTACCCCCTAAGTAGTAGCGATCTAATTCACAAGTTTTAATGGTTACTCTTGATTTACAAAGGGGGTTTTCAGTGATTTTCCGCTTAAATAAAAAACAATTTTTCGTATCAAAAACAAAGAATTATTTTGCATATATACATTTTGAGTAATTCCTTTAAAACCGTTAGTTTTCGACGCGAAATCAAAAAAATAACATCAGGGAAATCATATGTTCAAAAACTTTTTTGCGAGCCTTTCAAAGGTTGGTAAGGCATTAATGCTGCCAATAGCATCCATGCCCGCTGCCGGCATTTTACTGGGTATCGGTTCTGCTAACTTCGGGTTTATCCCACCTATCGTGTCACAGCTAATGGCGGAAGCCGGCGGCGCTGTATTCGGCAACTTGCCACTTATTTTTGCACTCGGTGTCGCTATTTCCTTTACTGACAATGACGGCGTGGGGGCCGTTGCTGCAGGTATCGGTTATTACGTACTGATTGCAACCTTAAAAGTAATGGCTGGCGTACTGGGTGTCGATCACATCGATATGGGGGTACTCGGTGGTATCATTTCAGGTGCTGTAGGCGCCTATATGTTCAATCGTTTCTACACCATTAAGATGCCAGCGTATTTAGGCTTCTTTGCCGGTAAACGCTTTGTACCGATTGTCACTTCCTTTGCTATGTTACTGTTAGGTATAGTGCTGGCCTTTATTTGGCAGCCTATCGGTCTAGGTATCGATGCATTTGGTCACTGGGCTACAGAACAAAACCCAGTCATGGCATTTTGGGCGTACGGCACCGCCGAGCGTGCTTTGATCCCATTTGGCTTACACCACGTGATTAACGTTATCATTCAGCTTCAAGCGGGTGACTTTACTAACGCAGCAGGTCAGGTTTTCCACGGCGAGATCCCTCGCTTCTTCGCCGGCGATCCAAACTCTGGCAACCTTGCAGGTGGCTATCTGTTCAAGATGTTTGGTTTACCAGCGGCGGCCATTGCAATGGGTCGTGCGGCAAAACCAGAAAATAGAGTCAAAGTGATGGGGATCATGGTTTCTGCGGCTCTAACGTCATTCCTTACAGGTATTACTGAGCCAGTAGAGTTTGCATTCCTGTTTATCTCTCCTGCGCTATACGCAATCCACGCCATCATGGCGGGCCTTGCTTATCCACTATGTATTATTCTAGGTGTGAAACACGGTTACAGCTTTAGTGCTGGCCTGATTGATTACCTAACCTTCTACGGTATTTCAACAAAAGGTTGGATGATCATTCCACTTGGTCTTGCTTATGCTGCGGTTTACTACGTCGTATTTAGCTGGTTTATCAAGTTCTTCGATTTGAAAACGCCGGGTCGTGAAGACGTCGAGCAAGACTCATCTGAAAAACTAGAAGGTGACGACTTTACCAAAGAGCTTATTGCCGCCTTTGGTGGAAAACAAAATATCGTATCAGTCGATGCCTGTATTACTCGCCTTCGCATGCAAGTGAAAGACCAAGAGCACGTCGATAATGACAGACTCAAAGCACTCGGTGCTGCTGGCGTCGTGCGTGTAGGTACTGGCGTACAAGCCATTTTTGGTGGCAATAGTGATGTGTATAAAACACAAATGCTTAAGCACATGAAAAATAACTAATTCAATATAAGAATGTGCACGATAAGAGTGGTTTTCCTTAGGGAGCCACTCTTTTTTTGCCCAGACGATTTTACGCACGCACCTTAACTTCTCGTACACAATAACGGGTATTCTAGCGTGTTAAACGATTCAGTAACTGCGTTAGAGTTTTTGTTTATAGAATAACAACTTATCGAAAAACCCTGCCTTGTTCTCGAACATTTTACCTGCGCGATTTCTGCTCACTGATTTACTGTGATGGATATTCGCAAGTTCACTTCTTTTGCAATAAAGCTGTGATAAGCAACACATTCCAAATCAGAAAACCCTCTACACCCCACCTCAGTTAACAATATTGCAATAACCTCGTTTCATATACCCACAATTAATGTGACTATTTAATAACCACAAAGTGGTACACCCTACATTAAGCGAATTAAAAAAATAACAACGTCAAAGGCTAAAGCTCACTCTGGCTATTAACGCGTCATCTGCACCCGTTAAAGACAGCAATGGGTATATAAAAGAGGAGAAAGAAAATGCATAAAAATGACACCGTCCCCCTCCCTACCAATACCAAAGAATGGCTAATGCATAAAAATAGCATGATTATCCTCGCTGATATCGTGCTCTTTATTGCTCTATATAACCTGTTGCCATTTGAACCACAGGTAGTACTTGGTATTAGCATATTGGTGTTTATCGCCGTACTTTGGTTAACCGAAGCACTACACGTGACTATCACAGCCATTTTAGTGCCTATTTTAGCGGTCGCCTTTGATATTTTTAATACCCAAACCGCCCTCAACAACTTTTCTAACCCAATCATCTTTCTCTTTTTAGGAGGCTTTGCGCTTGCTGCAGCGATGCATGTACAAGGGCTCGATAAGGTGATTGCCGACAAAGTGCTCATTATGGCAAAAGGCAAAATGAGCACCGCAGTATTTATGTTGTTTGGCGTGACGGCTGGCTTATCCATGTGGATCAGTAACACCGCCACAGCCGCTATGATGCTTCCATTGGTTCTCGGCGTACTCAGCAAAGTGGATGCCGGTAAAGAGCGAAAAACCTATGTCTTTGTTCTGCTTGGCGTAGCATACAGCGCCAGTATTGGCGGCATTGCAACTATTGTCGGCTCGCCGCCGAACGCCATTGCAGCAGCCGAAGTGGGACTGACCTTTAGCGAATGGATGGCATTTGGCGTTCCAGCAACCGTCATCTTACTGCCTATTGCCGTTGCTACTCTTTATTTAGTGCTAAAGCCAAACTTAAAAGGCACCTTCGAGTTAAACCGTGAGCCTGTAGTGTGGGATAAAGGCAAGATCGTCACTTTGTCTATCTTTGCGTTGACCGTATGTTGCTGGATATTTAGCAAACCCATCAACGCCATGTTAGGCGGCATTTCGCGCTTTGATACCATAGTGGCGTTATGTGCGATCGTCTTGGTCGGCTTTGCACGAGTCGTGCACTGGAAAGACATAGAAAAAACCGCGGATTGGGGCGTATTGATCTTGTTTGGCGGCGGCATCTGTTTAAGCAATGTTCTAAAAGCCACCGGCACCAGTGTTTTCTTGGCCAATACACTAAGTAGCCTTATCTCAGATTTTGGCATCTTGTTTATTATCGCCATCATTGCGCTGTTTGTGGTCTTCTTAACCGAGTTTGCCAGCAACACCGCCAGTGCGGCGCTACTGATTCCCATTTTTGCCACGGTGGCAGAAGTGTTTGGCATGTCGCCTGTCATACTTTCGGTATTGATTGCGGTCGCCGCTTCCTGCGCCTTTATGCTTCCAGTCGCCACCCCGCCAAATGCGATTGTGTTTGGCTCAGGACATATCAAGCAACAAGAGATGATGCGAGTGGGTATTATCTTGAATATAGCGTGTATTGTAGCGCTTACCTTTATTGCGACAGTATTCTGGTAGCCGATTTATTACGAGCAATTCACACAAAGAGGCAGTCCAGCACCAAGGCATTGCGCTCTGGTGCTGCTATTACTGAAGGGGCTCTTATGAGCTCCTTTTTCATGGGGCTTAGGTTTAAAGTTTGTAGCTATTATTTGCACACTGGAAGTGTTGGCAAACTCATTCTGTCCATAGATGTGCTAGGACGTTAGATCTTGGCTAGCACAGTTACAGGAGTTCAACTTGATGAGGGAAAAGCAATAGACTCGTAACATATATTCTAGTAATTTCTTAATCTTCCAAAGACTAAGCATGGCGCGTCTGCGCATGAATAAAAGGAATCTCCAATAATGATCGAACTGCTCTTTACTCTTTCTCTGCTAGTTAATGTAGGACTGGTTGGCCACCTCTACTTTGTTCGTAAACAAAACTCGACACCCGAGATAAAGACTGAGGGTGTGAAAGAATCTGTACAAGAAAGCGTCCAAGAGTGTGTGAACGAGGTCGCGCAGGAGACAACAGAGCATCTACTAGCAACTACAGACACTACCTCTAGCACGGCGGATATCTCATTTTTTAAGACAGAAAAAGACAAACTCTTTTTCCTGCTTAATGAGGTAGACGGAAAGCGCCGCAATCAACTGCTAGGGATCACTTCGGACATGTACAGCGATGAAAGACTCTCAAAACAGTGGTTTAAGCAAATGTCGAGCAAAGTACACCCAGACAAAAACCCTCACGATCCACGAGCCGCTGTAGCGTTCGACAACCTTAAGAAACTACACAGCCTGATGACGTTGTAAGCGAGGCAATGATGTCGAACCACCAACTGCCCCAAGCGCACGTCGCACTCTCTGAATTGCTGACGCCTAAGAAAAGTACAGTCTCTCTTGATATCGACGGCAGCATTGACGAAGCCAACCAAAATCTTCTAGATGAATCGTTTAGCGAAGTAAATCCTGAGAGCCAAACGCACACACCGTATTATAACACGGGCGCTCTCGCGCAAGCACTGGGCACCGATCAGCGTGCGTTTCGAAAAGCAGTTGCCGAAGCTGACCGCGATGAGGTCCGTCACCAGAACGATCAAACGTTTCTTTCGCAAGGCTTGACTTTGGAGATCATTGATGAACGCTACGAGCAGCCTCGAGATGCGAAGCAGCAGGCCAAGCACGAGGCGACCAGTCAACTGATCGCAGATGTGGCTGCCATCTCTTATCAAACTGTTGTCAAAATCGGCAACCAACAAAAGGATGATGCATGAGTGACACGCCATTAATACCAGAAACTTTGAGTCCTGTCGGCGAAGTGTCTGGTGCAACCGTTGTTGAAGTGCGCACTGACACCCAAGTCACAAACACACAGCACTTCATGCTTTTAAAGGACGTCCCAGAGGCCACAGGGCTTGATCCTGCCGATGTGGCGCAAAAAGCCTCGGAGACAACCAGTGACAAAGTGCCCACAATCGATGGTGAGCGCTATGTGCGCGTCTCCACCGCAAGAGGATGGAACTTACCTAATATGCAAAGTGCCGATGCTGAGCAGCAAGCACAGGCTCTGAAGTTCCACCAAGACACCCAGAGTGTACTGTCGCGACCTGAGTCCACTCAGCGACGTGCGATCGCTGCCACCACAGTAGAGACCAAGTCCAACGCAGCTAAACAAGCGTATCGTCGCAAGCTGGCTAGCGAAGGAAAAGACGGTAAGTGTGAGCGCTCGGGAGAGAGCACAACGAATCAAAAAACGGAGGTTCACCATAAACAGCGAGTTGCGGATCGCCCTGAGCTGGCAGCCGAAACCACTAACATGGAACTGTTGTTGCGTCCTGTCCACACAGAGGAGCACCGCAACGACAAAAAAGGCTGATTATCGGCGTCGTTGAGAGAGCAGGGAGAGTTAAGTGCAGTAACAGATCACCGACTTAATTTATAGGTTGACAGTACGAGTAACTCTGCAATGGACGAACAGCTTGATGAAGCGAAGTAAGCATGGAAGCCAACCGCAGGGGTTAATTTCTTATAATGTTTGAATTAAAGATACAATTTAGCTTACTTCTGTCCAAATCAGTGTTGGCGGGGTAGATCTCCGTAACTCAGAAATGTCCAATAACGAGTTGGATCTTTGTGCCTAAGAGTACGTCACAGAACAAATTTCTGTCCCAGTAAAAAACGCCTCAATGTGTCTGGAGTGACCATACATTAAGGCGTTTGAGTGCATTTACTAGGTTAAAGCAACAGGAAAGCGCAATGGCTTGGCCCAGCACTGCCTCTTTATTCATCATTTAACCTCGCAAAACAAACCCATTGCACAACATGCAGTTTCTTATCTTTTCCTTGGCGTTTTTTATTTGTATCATCATCAATGGACGTTAATTAACGAGAGCAGGATGCTCATATCTTACTGATGAATAAACAAAAAAATTATATACCCCCTACCTTAACTAAAGTTTTCGGTCGCAGTTTGCTACTGCCAACTTTAGCTTTGTCATTTTGTGTCGATGCCGCCACTCCCGTAGGCATGAAATACACCATTACTCGCGCCGAAAATGCTAACGATACTAAAAACGCCATGGCACTGCCGTATCTGTTTTCGACTGAAACCATGGGCTTAAATGCTGGTGTCGGCGGCGTAGTTCAAGGGATTGGTCAAGAGCAGTTGGTGATTGGCGGAACCGCTTGGGGAGGCGAAGAGAGCTACGGCGTTTCCGCTGGGCTTTGGAACTATCGACCTTGGTTTGCCGATCGGGCTTTTGTTTCTGTTTCTGGCATGTACGCCTATTTTCCTGATCAGCGCGCTTATACCCTAGGCGCAGGGCCTTGGCCAAACGATAATCCAAGACCGGGCAGTTCTGGTTCAAGCCAAGATGATTATATCCAAGGGGATGGCTTTTCAAACTGGTTGGATTTCAAAATAGAATACGTCCTGCCCCTAGGTTCGGCCAAGCACTCCCCCACAGCGCATTATCATTTGCGCAATGGCCTATTAACCGATGCGCCAAGTAGCATTTATTGGAACCCTCTAGAAACGGGTTCAACGGTGCTATTACTGCGTCAGTTTAATCGCTATCAATCCTACACCAATCCAGGCGAAGCCAAACAAGACGGCGATATGAACGCTTTTGAGCTCGGCATTCAATACGATAATACCGATTTTTCTCCCAATCCCTCCATGGGTAGCCGTCAATACATTGGCTACTCCTATGAAGGCACACTTATCTCTCAAGACAGCAAATGGGATTTTGTCGAACTGGATATGAGTAAATACATCTCCATCGGCGAGAGCAATTGGGCACTGCAACGCATCATCGCTTTGAATTTTTGGACAGGCTACTCGCCTTCTTGGAAAGTCACTTCGGTTGATTCGCAAAATAGCCAAGTTGAAAACGCGCCGCCGTATAACGAAGGCGCAACGCTCGGTGGTCTATATCGAATGCGCGGCTTTGATTCCAACCGCTTCCATGATAAAGCCAGTTTGTACGCCACCGCAGAATACCGATATACCTTGCGCCACAACCCAATCAAAGAAGTCTCTTGGCTAAGGTTTTTAAATATAGATTGGTTCCAGTTAGTCGCTTTTGCCGAGGCGGGACAAGTTGCGCCAAGTTACGATTTGGGCGAGCTTACCTCAGACATGAAATTAGATGGTGGCTTTGCGGTGCGCGCATTGGCAGCAGGTTTAGTGGTGCGCCTTGATTATGCGATGTCAGAGGAAGGCAGTTACATGTGGTTTATGGTTAATCAGCCCTTTTAGGTGCAAATTGACGCCAAGTTAACCAAAATAGTGGCAGTAAATAGACAAGCGTTGAGCTCATATCTAAATAGGTGTGATAGTGCTGATGATGCATTAATTGCAGATAAGCTAATAATGAGCCGATGGCGAGCATTCGTGCTCGCCACGCACTTTTAACCACAATGTGCGCTACAAACACCAAAGCAATGCCACTATGAGTGCTGTAATCTGCATTAAACGTCGGCCAAATACTGAGATAGTCATCTAAAAGCATGGAAGCGTACACAACTGCTGTCGTAGCTAACAATGCTTTGATGTCCGCTTTCCTTGGATCTCCTGACGATAAATAAAGCAGCCTCAAGCTGATAACAACTAGCACAGGCGTATAAATATCGGCAATCAGAGCCCACTGCTCAAAACTAAGTTCGGGCATATTCACCACTCACTACCCACCAACCACAAAGAAACGAGACTATTGCAGAGGTTCAAGTTTGATGATCTTAGTGCGATCAAAGGTCACTCGATAACGTGCGGTGCGCTCTTTAATACCGCCCGGCTCGGTTTTCTTTTCATGAATTTTCACTTCAATTCGACCACGACGTGAAATGCTCACTTTACGTGATTTATTAGATGTGGAGTACACATACATATCGCGATTTTCACTTGGGAAACAGCGCATAATTGGGCCAAGATCGACGGTGGTGCTGGTTTTTATCTTTTTAAAACCGTTGTATTCAAAGTTCTTCAAATTAACGATCTCTTTAAAAAACAGTGAGATGTTCTCACGGTTTGCTATCGCCAACTTAGAGTTGGGTTGCGAGTTAAACCACGTCTCTCCCGAGCCAATATCTGTTTTTTTATCTGGCTTACTAAAGGTGGACACCACGCGCGGTTTTTTACGAATGATCTTATCAAACACCCAAGATTTAATGCTCTCTTTAAACACATCACGCACCACATACAGCGCGGCGAACGCCAATACAAACTGCAAGTCAGTATCCAGCCCCATTAAACGAAACTGAAAAATCACCACACTGAAACCTAACATAATCAGGCCAGTGGCAATGGCAAGGGACAGATAACGCTCTTTCTCCCCCACTCGCTTACTGCTGCTATGTACGCGAAGTGGCAACTCTAGCAATTTCTTTTGCAGGTCAGTTTGGTTAAAAATTCGAGTGAGCTTTTCTTGGTCTTCCGCTTCTATGCTTTTTACCGAGTAAATCCCTTCGTACATTTGTGTGATGCGATATTCATCTTCGGCTATAGAAAGTTGTGACAAATAATCGCGGGCAACTGTCGCCCCTTTGATGTTTTGCACATACGCAGTTTGTCTTAGCAAATATTGCTCAAATTCATAAGAGAGAATGGCGTCTACTTTACGAAAGCGTTCAAACTTTTGGTCATCTTCTAATTTAAAACGACGGAATGAGGTCAAAATATTGGAGTGACCTTTTGCCTTAGCAATGATCTCTTCTACTGCTTGCTCTTCTTTTTCTTGGGTGGTCTTAAAAGAGCGTATCTCATTGATAAAGAGATACGCGAATAAGCTGATAGAGGTTTTGTATGACTCGTAAGGAAGCTGTTCTTTTTCCAGTATTTTGATGTACAACAGCATTAAGCTGATGCTTTTTCCTTTGTGAAAGCGGCGCGTTTGAGTAAATGCGTTATCAAAGAAATCACCCGCAGAAAAAGTATCTCCAAGATCAATACTGCTTGGGATAACAAACTCAACCGTGGTTTCCGATTGTGAAGCGGCCGAGAGAGTTTGTTGTAACTCGATACTCTTTTTTGCCGTTATCTTCAAATCTAACATTTACTCAGCCATCCTTAATACCACTCACAAGACGTTACAGGGTTATAGTAACACCCTTCTAATTATATAGCGTAAGTCAATTTGCGGTATATAGATATTTGAATTACCTAATAAAAACGAAACTGATATTAACAGGTGTTTACAAGTACGCCGTTACTTCAGCCAAAACCACCACACGATAAACCCAATCAGTGCTATGCCTATTAGATTAACCATTAGCCTGATCTCCTTGTGTTATTGCTTGTGCTAACCCTTGTGAAGGTTCCTGTGTTTTCGGTGTAAACAACCTCAATCGATTGGCATTGCTCACTACCGTAATTGACGATAGCGACATCGCGACCCCTGCCACTATTGGGCTTAATAACACGCCAAACAGCGGATACAACACGCCCGCGGCAATAGGAATGCCCACCGAATTGTAGATAAATGCGCCCCATAGGTTTTGTTTGATATTACGCATAGTGGCTTTACTCACTTCAATAACCTGAGAGACGCCAAACAGCGAACCACGTATTAAGGTGATATCAGCACTTTCAATAGCCACATCAGTGCCTTGCCCTATTGCAAATCCAACATTGGCCTTAGCCAGTGCTGGCGCGTCATTAATGCCATCCCCCACCATAGCCACCACTAAACCTTGCTGTTGCAGGGTTTCAACCCATTGCAGTTTATCTTGCGGTAGCAGTTCGCCATGAAATTCATCTACGCCTGTTTGCTGCGCTACGGCTTTGGCGGTGTGCTCGTTATCACCGGTTAACATCATCACTTTAATGCCAAGCTGAGTTAATGCGGCAATCGCCGAAGCAGATTCAGTTTTAATAGGATCGCTAATAGAGAGTAAAGTGTGTAACTGCTTGTCCATAGCAAAATAAATCACAGTATGTGCCATCGCTTCCCACTGCTCGGCTTGTGCTGCAACATCGGAAATATCGACGCCCTGCTCACGCATCAGTCTTTGATTGCCCAATAACAAACTGTGACCATCGATATTAGCGGTGACACCTCGACCCGTTAGATTAATAAAATCAGCCACGGCTAAAGGCGCAATTGACGATTTATGTTGCGCGCAATAGCTAACCACAGCGTTTGCTAATGGATGGGTAGAGCCTTGCTCAAGCGCCGTAAGATAGTCCAGAGTAAACGGGTTTTCACGCACATGCTCAACATTGGCAACACTGGGTTTGCCTTGGGTGATGGTGCCAGTTTTATCCAAAATCACCACATCGATGTTACTTGCCATTTGCAAAGCGTCGCCATTACGAATCAAACCGCCAAACTCGGCTGATTTACCAATGCCAATCATGGTTGAGATTGGCGTGGCAAGGCCAAGGGCGCACGGGCAAGCAATGATAAGTACCGAAGTAGCCGTGACCAACATGTTGATCACCGTTGGCGCAGGGCCAAAGTTGTACCACATGAGCGCAGTAATGATGGATAAGATCATCACCGTCGGTACAAACACGCTCGATACTTTATCCGCTAAATGACTGATAGCAGGTTTGGAGTTTTGCGCATTCGACACCATCTCGATAATTTGTGCCAGCATAGTATCACTGCCCACTTTCGACGCTTGAATAGTCAAATTTTGCTCGCCATTAATAGTGCCTGCCGATACCGTATCTTTGATGGATTTCAGCACCGGAATCGGCTCACCGGTTAACATGGATTCATCGATTAAAGACTCGCCCTCAATAACCTGACCATCCACTGGAATTTTTTCGCCGGCGCGAATCAATACCAAATCGCCGATTTGCACCTCCTCCACGGGCAAGGTAATGGCTTTACCGTTTTTTATCACTAGCGCGGTTTTGGTGCGTAAATCCAACAGACGTTTAATCGCTTGTGAGGTTCTGCCGCGCGCCTTTAATTCCAATGCTTGCCCAAGATTAATCAAACCTATAATCATGGCCGAGGCTTCAAAATACAGATGACGGGCACTGTCAGGCAATAACGCAGGCATGAGCACTACCACAATGGAATACAGCCACGCTGAGCCTGTGCCTAAGGCAATTAAAGTATCCATGTTAGCGTTGCGATTTTTAAATGCCTTGCTTGCGCCAATAAAATAGTGTCGACCGCTAAACCAAAGTACCGCCAACGTCAGCAAACCTACCAAGCCCCATGCCAGTTGTTGCTGCGTGGTATTCACAGTCATCGAACCGCCCAACATGCCATACAGCATCAGAGGGACACCTAAACTTAAACCCCCTATGGTGTGCCTGATTTTGTGTTGATATTCTTGTTGCTGTCTTTGCTCACGCTCAGATTCAGCGGCCGTTTCATCCACAATCACAGATGCACCATAGCCAGCGTTTTCTATGGTTTGTACAAGTTGAGACTCAGTTAATGAGGAATAAACGCTTGCGGTGCGGTTGGCAAAATTAATGGTTATGGATTCATGCCCAGATTCAGTTGCAATAGCTGAATTCACCGCCTTTTCGATGCTTGCGACACAACTTGCGCAAGTCACGCCAAATAAGTTTAAACGCACTAACTGCTCGCTACTGTTCACCTGTTGCGGTGCTGTATTAGTGCTATTGTCTTGTTCAATAGAAGTCTGCGCTTCATTATGGTTAGGCGCGTAACCGAGCTCAGTTAAGCTCGATGTAATTTGCTGAGGCGATAACAAACCAATCACTTCGATGCTTTGCGTGTCTAAATCAATGCTGACTTCAGCCAGTTCATCGAGCTCACGCAACGCACCAGTAATTTTGCCTACACATTTTTGACACGACACGTTTTGCACAGCGCCAACATAAGATGGCAATGCCCCTTGCTCAGCCGTAAAGCCTACCGATTCAATCAGATTTATCGTTTCATCCAGAGAAAGAGCGGTGCTCACTCGCGCTGATATGTAGTCCGTATTGTGTTCTGTTTTATTGGCAACGGTGCTTGCAATGGCAAAGGTTTCATCAAGTGATTGTCCCTTTTTAACTATTTTATTGATGCACCCTTGGCACGATACGCCAGCAAGACGCAGACTAAAATGACTCATGCGTTGTCGTCCTTAGTCCAAGACTCAATCAAGCAACAAATTGACTCTCCGGTCGGCGTGCCATCACTTAAACTTTCCCAACTAGCAAAGGTGGTTTTCAACATGCTGACATGTTGTTGCAGCCTTAAGATCTGCTGTTCGGTTTCGGTGATTTTTTCGGTCATCATTTGCCTTACTTGGGGGCAAGGAGAAGTTCCTTCCTCCGCTGACGCCAAAATAGCTTCAATCTCTTTTAGCGCAAAACCTATCTCACGAGCTTGATGAATAAACTTTAAACGTTGCAAAGCAGCGCGGTCATATTCTTTATAACCATTGTCAGGGTTTCGCGTCGCCACAATCAAACCTCGTTTGGTGTAGTAACGCACCGTATCCGGTGACACATTGGCTAATTTGGCAAGTTTTGAAGTAATCATTTTTCATCTCTCATTGTTACTTTAAGCTTAGTGTAAAACCTAGGAGCAACACATAGGTCAAGCGATTATTTTGTTACGAGTGCGATCACGAAAATAATCACAAATATTGCGGCTACCAACTTCAAAAATAGTGACAATGAACGAGTACCGCCCGATGGCGCTTTATTACAACAACCCATAATCTGTTTCCTTTGTTTATGATTTCCCGTAACAGTCTAAAACCTGTGTGCTAGGCATAGGTCAAACAGTTTAACTCGCTGATTTGCTGTTATTTAATTTACATCACGACAAATGATATTAACCTTGACCAAAAAAGACCGTCTAAGCTATAACCAAAGGACAAGGTTTAGAGTAGTACAATGATTAAACGACATTATCACATCAATTTTTACGCCATTTTGGGGATGCTAGCTCTGCTAGTAGCCAGCGTGACGCCGTCGTTTAATTCCCTTTCTCAGCACGCAATGCCGGCAAATGCAATAACGCAAGCGAATGTTGAAAGCGTACAATCGAGTCATGCCGCGCATTCAGCACAAGTGCACTGCGCCAACCATACCAATGTGAAGATGGGGCATGACTGTGTTGAGCACCTTTGTTCAGGACAAAGCTGTGGCACTGTGGTCGATTTGAGCGCATCCCCTCGATTAGCTTTAACTTCTATTACAAGTACCGACCCCTTGATGCGTAATAAATGGCAACTACTAAGCCCGCACCTGCAACAACCTATTCGTCCTCCTATTGTTTAGCGTTATCAATCAACACCAACCAAATAATGCTTAAAAAGCTGTTCTTAAACACAGCACATCTTAAACAAAACGTATCACCCGCCTATCTTGCGAGTAATACCACTGGAGTACACAATGAATACCTTTTTAAAAACAATGCGCACCACTTCCGTGCTTTCTGCCTCACTATTATTCACAGGCCTAAGCTACGCCAACACTCAGTTCCAAATGTATAAATCACCGAACTGCGGATGTTGTACCGAGTGGGCTGAAATCATGCAAAGCAAAGGCTATCAGGTAGAAGTTCATGAACAAAATCAATGGCATGAAATCAAGCAACAGCATTCGCTACCAAGCAAGTTGCAATCTTGTCATAGCGCTATTATCGACGGCTACTTAATTGAAGGTCATGTGCCAGAAAAAGAGATAGCCAAACTGCTCAAAGAGCGCCCAGCTGACGTGAAAGGTTTAAGCGCTCCGGGGATGCCAATGCATTCACCGGGTATGGCAAAAGAAGGTGAAGCCTATAAAGATTTTCAGGTGATTGCCTTTTTAGAGGATGGCAGTACTCGCGTTTACGCTCAGTATTAACAAGCAACCTTAATGACTCTTCCCTAGATAAAATAAAGGCTCCAACTAAGGAGCCTTTACTGAGCTATTGCCACAAGTAGCCAAGCAATCACATTACAACGACGCTTTATAACCTAACATGTAGTTCAGCTTGCTAGTCTTGCGGGTCATTTTTTTGAATTCTTTATTATCAAAGCTATCAAATTGTCCCATTTCTTTAGCACTTAGACCTGAGCCACCTAGGTTGGTGGTATCTAGCGCTAGAATCACGTCAGCGGCTTGTTTTACAGCTTCCATGTAGCCTGTTTCAGTAGTGAGATCAAAGCGGTTGATGTCAAATACTGGCTTTAGCTCTTTTGCCCAGTAGAACTCTAGGAAAGGAACCGGTTGCTTAGGCTTGTTCCAGCTCACGTCACGTGAGTAGTACATTAGAGCGCGGTATGGGTCGTTAGCAAAGTTGCTCATGCCGAGTTGCTGTGGCAAATCTGTGTGTGCAACTGGCTTGTTGTTAAGATCAAACAGCCATGCGTTTTTGTCGTTTTCTAGCTCTGCCCAAAACTCATCCATAGATTTTAGGTGGCGATAATCTTTTTCTACGATAACGTGCACTTTAAAGTCACTACCGCCGCCAGACATATGAGTGAAGGTATTGAAAGTATGATGTCCATCCGTTAGGTAGATAGCGTTGTTTGGCGCAACTACGATGGTTTTCATGTCTTTACGCACATCACCAACGTTCTTTTCACATTCAAATGTGCTTGGGTCTGAAGGCTTAGAATTAGTATCAAAAGAAACCAGTCCTTTTTGACCATTTGCCTCACAGATTTCATCGAACTGCTTTTTAACGTCGTGTTGGTAACGCCCAAGCTTGTAATACACCTGATCATAACCAATTGATGGCTGAGTTGGCTTTAACTCGGAAAGTACAGCTTGATACACATCACCCTGCTTTACTTGTGAAATATCCTGTGCAAATACCGGGTGCATGCTGACAAGTGCGGTCAAAGCGATTAAAGACTTATTCAAACAATTCATTTTCTATCCATAACAATTGATCATTGAAAATACGCATAAAGCTAAATGCCCTAGCGCAAGTTATGGATATCTTAGGAACACTGCGTGACTGGCATATGACGAAGATGTGTCACTTTTAATATGAACTTTTATTTATAACCACAAGTTAGGACTGATAATGAATTGTATTTTATGCCTCATCAGCCCTATGTTACCTTGATCACTCTTAAGCTAAAGCAGCGGTTACTTTCGGTATAAGGAAATAATGATTAGCACTTCAAAAGACACTCACAACGCAAAAAACGTTATCAACAAATTGATTACCACTTTCTCATTTGGTGCATTTTCACTTGATTACGTTGGTGCTTATTGATGCGCATTTTATTGTTAACAGGCCTTGCGATGATTGCCTTTGCCGCCAACTCTTTGCTGTCTCGACTGGCTCTTATTGACGGCGCAGCGTCAGCGCAAGTCTTTACCTTAGTTCGCATCATGTCTGGCGCTGTGACCTTGAGTGTAATATTACTCTGCACTCAAGGCGTTAAAGGATTTTATCAACAGTGGTCCTTGGGAATATGGTCTGGAGTGTGCTTATTTCTTTACGCTTTGCTGTTTTCCGTAGCGTATACCTCTCTCACTACAGGTACCGGAGCTTTAATTTTATTTGGCGCGGTGCAGTTTTCGTTATTAGGCGCACATTTATTTCGCGGACATCGTTTTAGCTCAATAGAATGGCTTGGAATTTTGCTCTCTTTTTCTGGGTTCGTGTGGTTAGTCAACCCTTCTGCGGTAGGCTTTAGTTTTTGGCCGGTATTAAGCATGTTGTTGTCAGGGATAAGTTGGGCTGGATTCACCTTATTAGGTCAACGTGCCAATGCTGCGCTTCCTGCGACTACCAAAGGGTTTATCATTGCATCGATCATCTCTCTGAGCCTGATTCCTTGGCTACTTTCACCCGATAATCTAATCCCCCAAGGTCTACTGTATGGTGTGATATCTGGTGCACTCACCTCTGGCGTCGGCTATGTACTCTGGTACGCCGTAGTGCCGAAAATGAGCTTACTGAATGCCTCGTTATCTCAATTAACGGTACCGGCAATTGCTTTGCTAATGGGCGTAGTTTTTCTTAACGAAACACTCACATTGAGCGGACTGATGAGTATGATGCTGATCCTTGGCGGAATCGCACTGACTTTATATAAAAAATCCGCAAAGACAAATAACGCCAGCAGTTAAGGATGCAATGAGGTAACTGATAAACCTATAAAACAGCTTATAAAACATTCTATTTGAGTTGTGATGTATAATTTTCTAAACGGAGTGTATGTATTTATTGACACTTGTTTAATGTGTGATATTTATAAGTGATATTTAAAAATATTCACTAGGTAAATAAGCAAATGGAAAACACTACTCTTCCGTCTAGTTCTCCTTCTCGATTAGGAACGCTAGCCCGCTCGTTGGGTCCCGGTATCATGGCCGCCGCCGCTGCTGTCGGCGGTTCTCACTTAGTTGCATCCACCAAAGCCGGTGCGATTTACGGCTGGCAACTGGCTATTTTGATCTTGCTTGTTAACCTTTTAAAATACCCATTTTTTAAAGCAGGCGTTCAATATACCGTTGGCACAAAGACTAGCTTAGTTGAAGGCTATTTTAATTTGGGCAAACCTTACCTTATTTTATTTGCCCTATTGAGTGTGATCTCTTCTGTGGTCAACACCGCCGCTCTGCTAATGTTTAGCGCCAGTTTATTGGCCTATTTCATTCCATTTGACCTGTCGATGACCACATTGTCGATCATAGTGTTAGTCACTTGTTTAAGCATTTTATTTGTCGGGCACTACAAAGCATTAGACGCCTTATCAAAAATCATCATGGTGGTATTAACTATCACCACCTTAATTGCAGTGGCGATAGCGTTTGGTAATCCTGTAACGCCAGAACCAGACTTTGTATCACCCTCGCCTTGGACGCTTGCCGCAATTGGTTTTATTGTCGTGACTATGGGTTGGATGCCCGCCCCTATCGAAATATCGAGCCTAACGTCAATGTGGCTAAAAAGTCAGTGCAGAGATCAAGAGGTGACGCCAAAATCGGCGCTATTTGACTTTAATGTGGGTTATATTGGAACAGCAATCTTAGCCTTAGTGTTTGTCTCTTTAGGCGCGCTATTGCTACATGGCTCAGGTGTTGAACTGCAAGCTTCTGGAGTTGGTTTTTCTCATCAGCTAATTGGCCTGTACGCTTCTACCATTGGCGAATGGTCGCGCTACTTGGTGGCAGTGATAGCCTTCTTCTGTATCTTTGGCAGTACCATCACAGTGATTGACGGCTATTCACGCGTTATTACTGAATCTCAACGATTGCTACGTAAAAACCAAACCATTCACCCAATGACCAATCAAGTTTGGATGTTTGTCGTGTCACTATTGGCTCTGTTTATCGTGGTCTTTTTGGCCAAAGCACTGCTACCAATGCTGAACTTTGCAATGGTACTGGCCTTTATTACAACGCCATTTTTTGCCCTGCTGAACTTTATTTTGGTTACACGCACTCCCCTACCTGCTGAGCTTGCGGTAGGACCAAAACTGAAAGCACTGTCCATTGTTGGACTTATCTATTTGTTTGGTTTCTTGGCTCTATTTGTATGGTGGAAGTGGTTTATGTAAACCATTCTGCTGATAGCAAAAATGGAATCATCGCAATCAAGGCATTGCGCTTTGGTGTTGGTAATATTAAAGGGGCGCATTGAGCCCCTTTTTTATGCGAGTTAGGTTTTAAATTTGTGCTTTTTGTTTGTAATCAGGGAGTGTTGGTGAACTTATTGATGCCCCTCTCCTTGCTAGGGGTAAAATATTATGCAAAAACAAAGACCTGACCCCGTAGATATTACTTCAACCCTTTGACTAATTTGTTGAGGACTGAGTGTGGCAGGTAACTCCGCTCGAATGCCATTGCCAAAGGTTAAGATCACACACGTCGAGCTATCTTTAGCAGGCTCAGTAACGACAATCGGCTGTACTTCAGTTTGAGGCTCTGGCTGGTTTAGTTTTTTCGCCCAATAGTAAAAGGTTTGATAGCTAATACTGTTATCAATGCAAAACTGTTTGATGCTTAAGCCGCTGCGCTGTTGCTTCTCAATAATGGTTGTCCAATACGCCCGTTTATCTTGTTGATTCATAGTACCTCCTTAGAAAGAGATACTATGGCAGACAATCAGTTAGCTTGGTACGTGGGGTTAATTAACCGTTTACGATTAATGGCATGAGAAGATCATTCAATACACAAGCCCGAAACAAAGCGACTATGGAAAATACCCTTGGGAAAGGGGTCACCCAACGCACTAAGGAAGAGTGGCAAGAGCAAAATGCTGAAGCTCTCACTGCTTGTAACGAGCTAACCCGAAGGCATGGTTTATTTTCTGATTCTCACCGCGTGTTCTAGTGTCACAATGTGAGTTAGAAAAAGACTGGCCGACCGTTCTTGAACGCAATGTAATACCCACCTCGACAATACAGCCCGACTGCATATTTATGGGCTGGTATGTCATGCTAGCTCCCAACGCGAACCAATCTATTATCACTTAACCTAGTAGCACTATATGCTCTATTTTGACGGGTTGTTCAACTTTCCGGAACAGTGGGTTATGTGCTACTAAGATTCTGTTTTTCAAAATATGCCAAAGCCTCTTCTGGAGTATCTGCATTAATCTCAGATTTTAGTATGTACCCTTTTAAGAAAAGTTTATTCAAATCATCTCTTGCTGTTAACTTGGTAGAATCAACAACAACTAACGAGATTCCTTTTTGTAGAATTTGGAATCGAGTTGGGTCTGCAAATTTTTTGCTAGTATTCGCATTGTTCACATAAATTTTGTATTTCTTGTCGCCAATAAACCCTAAGAAAGATGTACACAATAGTGCTAGGTGAATAAAAAACTGTTCAGTTGGAATTCGTTGAGTAAAAATGACAGCTAAACTCAAACAAAAGATTAAAACAGAAGTGAGTTTTACCCCTTTAGCCTTATTTATCAGTATTCTATACGCGGGAAGTATGAATGCTGTGGGTATGATTAGTGAGAACAGTAATAGCGTTGCTTCTTGACCTTCAAACTTAGATGCCAAGAAAAGTAAAGTGATCGCCATAACACAGCCGAAAATCAACCATATTGTAGCGGCAATCTTGGCAAGAATAGGTTTTGGGGTCATATTTCATTCCTCTAAAGTGTAATTTTATTTTACCCATAATTAATTTAAACTTCCAAGGGTTCACGTAAGGGATATAATATTTCTACGACTATCTATCCATGGTGTTTATTGATGCTATAAAGTTGAGGGTATAGTTACGCAGTAGTACTTAGTTGTCTTTGTCCCTCAGGGGACTGTAACCCACTAACGTAAACTAGGGTGCTATTTAGGACGTGGACTTATTTCTTGTCAGAATTTAACATCTGGTTTGACAATTATGACAGACTTAATAAGTCAACGAAAAGTGTAAAGGTTGAGTTCAATTTACGCATGTGATAGAAATTTTTTTGCGAATAGTAAAAAGTGAATTTTCGATACGATTAAAGAACTAATATACTTCTGATTTTTTAATTTAGTGGCGCAATATGGGTGTTGGTCGGTGTTGTAATAGTGTAGTGTTAGCTTAAAATATGGTAAGCGAGTCATAAACCCCGCATTCTAATCTCCTAAAACGAATAATAAGATCAAGTCTCCAACTATGAGGAGATTTGAAATGGGTATACGACGCACCACCCAAGAATGGCAAACGCTTATCGAGCAATCTGAATCTAGCTCATTGTCTACACTTGCATTTTGTAAGCTCAAGGAAGTCAATCCTTCAACGTTTTATGCCAAACGTAAACAACTCAACAAAACTGAGGTTTATCAAGGCTTCGTTAGAGCTGAAGTCGTCGAAAAGACGACGAAGTATCAAGCTCAAATTGCAACGGCTAACATGACACTGCTTGTCAATGATGTTGAGCTGAGCATTCCGCAAGGCACGCCAGTGGCCTATCTCGCAGAGCTTATCGGTGCGTTATCATGAAACGTATGCTCAGCGCACCAGAGGTTTACCTGTATCGTGAGAGTGTCGATTTTAGAAAGTCCATTAACGGTCTCGCTGCGATTATTGAAAATGACACCGACTTATTTTTGGGGAGTGGTGCACTGTTCCTGTTCACCAACAAACAGCGCGATAAAATCAAAGTATTGTACTGGGATAAAACAGGCTTTGCTCTTTGGTATAAACGCCTCGAAAAAGCCAAGTACAAGTGGCCTACACAAGAGAAAAATGAGGTGTTTACCCTCACTCAATTCGAGCTTGATAGACTGCTTTCTGGCTTCACGATTATCGGCCATAAACCCGTTAAAATAAACAATTTCACAATGACTTAAACGATAATAAAGCCTTATCCACCAAGCATTAACGGCATAATTTTAGTATAATAAATGCCATGAAAAAGACGCCAAATATCAACCCTGAAAGTCAAGATGTTGCCGAGCTACAAGCGATGGTGAAAGCACTGATGGCGTCAAAAACCCAATTGAAACAAGAGCGTCAATCGCTACTTGAACAACTCAAACTTGCCTTCGACCGCCAGTTCGCTAAACGCTCGGAGGCGTTAAAGCCTTACGATGAATCTCAAGGTGACCTCTTCAACGAAGTGGAATGTGAAGCCGCTAAGGAAGAAGAGGTTGAGGTCACGACGACCACCACAACGAAGAAGCGCGGTAAACGCAAACCACTTCCAAAGACCTTGCCCCGTGAGGTTATCGAACTTGATTTAGACGACCATGAAAAGCAATGCGCTTGCTGTAATCATGACCTTCATAAAATCGGTGAAGACCGCAGTGAGAAACTAGAGTTTACGCCAGCGGTACTTAAAGTGTTGGAATATGTTCGTCCTAAGTATGCTTGCTGTCAGTGTGAGCAAACAGAAGAAAAAAGCCACATCGTTCAAAAGCCAGCGCCACAAAGCATTATCCCTAAGAGCTTCGCGACAGAAAGCTTGCTCGCCAACATCATCCTTGGCAAATATCAATACGCAATGCCATTATATCGACAAGAGTCGTTGTTTACCCAATCGGGTATAGAACTATCACGCACCACCATAGCAAGGTGGATTATCCAAGTCAGTGAGAAGTTCGCTCCACTTTACGCAGCCTTGAAAACGCACCTACTAGAGCAAGCAGTGGTTCAGGCGGATGAAACGCCACTCAATGTTCTCAAGGAAGATAAGCAGTGTTACATGTGGCTCTACTGGTCAGGCGCAGACTCCCCAGATGCCACACTCCCCAACGTGAAGAATATCGCCTTGTACGACTACCAAAACAGTCGCGCGAGGGCGTGTCCTGTTGCTTTCTTGGGTAACTTTAATGGCTATCTGCAAACCGATGGCTATGCGGCCTATGACGGTCTTCACCAAGTGACCAATGTTGGCTGCTTGGCGCATGCAAGGCGTAAGTTCATGGATGCGAAGAAGCTTCAAGGCAAAGGTAAGTCAGGCAAAGCAGATAAAGCGTTGGCCAAAATCCAAAAGCTCTATGGGATAGAATCACGCTTAAAAGGTGCGTCTGTTGAAACACGAAGAGCAGAGCGTCAGCGGCATGCCAAGCCGATACTGGATGAACTGTACGAGTGGATGACGACCCAGCAAATGATAAGCTCTAGCCCATTAGGCAAAGCGATAAAATACACGCTCGGGCAATGGCCGAAGCTGATCCGCTACATCGATGACGGTCACTTATCGATAGACAATAACCGTGCTGAACGCGCAATTAAACCGCTGGTCATTGGCCGAAAAAATTGGTTATTCTCGAGCACGGTAAATGGTGCTGACGCTAGCGCAATGCTTTACAGTATCGTCGAAACGGCAAAAGCTAATGGGTTTATCCTCTATGACTATATGGTCAAGTGCATGAAAGAGTTGGCGAAAGCAGAGCCAGATATCGATGCGCTCCTACCTTGGAACTTCAAGCACTAGTAATATTGCCCCGTGGGTTCATGGGGCGCATACAGTTTTCAATATCATCAGAAGACGACCTAAAATACGTCCTATTTGGTATCGACGAGCGTTATTATACGACTAAGCTTGGAAACGAGAAGCGCCTTGCAAACTCTGTGATATCGATGGCTTCATAAACCTACAAGCAATTTAAGAAGGATTCACAACGCTTGGCCCTTTTGCTTCTTCTTCAAATTTAGTGTTTATGACACAGTGTTTTAGGTTGGGTGATAGCGTTGTTCACCCCTTAATTGGGCGTTGATGTCTCATACCTAAGCAAATCCGTTATATCCTAATTTAGTAATATACCTGACACATAATTGTCCAATACTGTGTTGAAGCTTTGTGTCGAAAAATACGCATAAAACAAATAAAAAACGCCTCAATGACTCTAGTGTGACTTTGCATTAAGGCGTTTTATGCGCTTGCAAGGTTAAAGCGCAATAGCTTGCATCACGATTTTTCTGTCCCATCCTAAATAAGAGAATAAAAACCTATCTATATACCTTTATGGTACTGCTGATTAACCGTTGGTGTTAACGCCCGATGGACATTACCCACTGCCCCCTCTTCACTCTGCTTGAGTGCCTCTAAGAAGAGTTCGATTAACTGCCCTTTTGACACTGCCACTTGCGTTTCAGTTTGAATGTCTCGAAGATCAATCATCACATCGGTCAGCAAGTTAGGGAAATCTGCAAGTATTTCTAAGTTCAGCACATTGTGCTCACTGTAGATGCTGTTGTGACTGCCTTTATGCTTTTGAATGACATACGGATTATCTTTTAGATTGATAATTGAAGTGCGTTTTTCACAGCGTTTTAAGCAGCCTTTATTCACTTTGATTTTCTTACAACCTTCGGTTTGTTGGAACAAACACTGACGACTGGTTAGTAAAGTATTTGGGTGATAAATGCTGTAGAAGGTTCTGAAGTTTTGTGGACGCTTTAACTGACGGATTTGCACTTTGCTCAATTCGTTAGAGATGAAGGCACCACTTGCGCCAAATTCTTGTTGCTGACAATGCATCGCAAATGAGTTTGAGGTATTCATGTGCGGGCCTGCCACCCATACTAAATTCATCTGCTGCGCTTGATACGCCACACCTGCATTGTTGGTGATTAACATTTCAGGGCGCACAGCCGCTAAAAACTCTATTGATGCGGAGAAATCCTCACCAATCAAAATGGCAGGGAAACAAGGTTTAAGCTGTGGGTGCTCAGTAAAGAGTGTGATAAGTTTCGCCAGCTCTGCCTTTACGCCCATTGGCATTTGGTAATACACGTCCACATCGGAATGAGACAATAAACTCACATCTTCTGGCGATGAAATTAGCACTGAAAGGTGCGCTACTGAGTTCTCTGGCTGATGATGAGACAAAGTTAAAATCTTCGAGGTATCAATACCACTTTTTAATGTTGAACCATGTCCAGTTTCGGCGGTCACATCAAAGTCAGCGGTTGCCTTAGCCACATGCTCAATGATTTGCGTTTTATCGTCGTAAAGCTTGGTTTTAACGCTGTTGACCTGCTCTTCTGAGGTGCATTGATACACTTTAGAAAAATGCGTGACTGCATTATCTCTTGGGTTATCAATGAACATGTTTTTGCCAAAGTTACCCTGCAAAAAGCCGTTCGAGAAATCGCGGTTAAATACGGTATACAGCTCAGTTTTATCGGTTAATAGCGGCTCACCATCGCAAAATCTGTCTATTTGCTTGCGCCAATTATCCACCACAGTAAACACATAGTGAGATTTTTTAATGCGCCCTTCTACTTTCAATGAATACACACCGGCATCAACCAGTGCTTCGAGATCGCCAAAGGCAGAGTTATCTTTTAAGTTTAACGGGTAATGGCTGCCCATTTCTGTCGTTTGATACTGATCGCGACAAGGCTGACTGCATCGACCTCGGTTGCCAGATGCGCCGTTTCTTGCAGAACTGATATAGCACAATCCAGAAAAGCCAATGCAGTAGGAGCCATGCACAAACACTTCCATCAATACATCGTGCTGCAAACCAAATTGCGCAAGGTGCTTAATCTCGGTGATATTAAGCTCGCGCGAAAGGTTGACGCGACTGGCCCCCAACTGATTGAGGAACAGTATTTGTCCTTCGTTGTGCGTATTTAACTGTGTAGAAGCATGTACATCTAGCTCGGGAAAATGATGTTTAAGCAGGTAGGCCAAACCTAAATCTTGCACAATAACGCCATCTACTTTGGTCGTGTTCAACTGACTTAATAGACGCACGATAGCAGGTAACTCGCTCTCTAATATCAATACATTAAGCGTGACAAAGATTTTACATTGATGTTGATGCGCCAGTTCAATGACACCGTTTAAGTTATCCAATGTTAAGTTGGTTGCTCTATTACGAGCATTAAACCTATCTAAGCCACAATAGATCGCGTCTGCACCCGCAGCGATTGCAGCTTTAATTGAATCTAAGTCACCACCTGGTGCCAATAGTTCGAACTGTTCTCTTTTCACACTGTATCCCCGAGAAAATTAGGCGCACATCTTACGTTATATCACTCAAAAAGTAACCTCAGGTCATAGATTTCTCATTTCTGATACAGCAACTCAATCAGCGTAAGCTGGAATGACTTTTACAAGCCAGTGATAATCATGGCATTATAGGCGCCTTGCTCACTTGTAGTACAAAACCACAATTTTGAGCCTTTCCCGTCACACTTAACATTTTGCAGGCATTTATGGGACTTTTCGATCAGCTCGCTTTTTCTATCTCGGTCACAGGGCCAATCTGTTTAATCTTAGTTATGGGTGTTGTCCTAAAAAAGACATCGGTGATTAATGACGTCTTTATACAAAGTGCGTCCAATCTGGTGTTTAAAGTTACCCTGCCTACTATGCTATTTCTTAGCCTTGTAGAAGCGGATCACGACTTTGCCACCAGCGCTTCGTTAGTGGGCTTTACTGTAGGCAGCAGCTTACTGTTTTTTGCATTTTGTACTGCATTAATTGGTGTGATATTAAAGGGAAACAAAGACAACGGCGTGACCATACAAGGAGCGTTTCGTTCTAACACTGGGATCATTGCCCTTGCCTACGTCGCCAATATTTACGGCAGTGATGGGGTGGCTACCGCCGCAATTTATGTAGCTGCTACCACCTTGCTTTATAATGTTTTGGCCGTGGTATCGTTAACACCTAAAGGGGAACAATCAGGCAGTAGTGCGTTAAAAGCCATGAGCAAAAGTATTACTAGCAACCCTCTGATCATCTCAATCATTGCCGGATTACTGTATTCAACACTTGGCTTACCTATCCCAAAAATTGCCTCAGACGCCGGTCACTACTTTGCTAGTATGACCTTGCCTCTTGCTCTGCTGTGTACGGGTGGCTCACTGGATCTTAAATCACTGCGAGCAGAAACGTTCGCCACTTGGCTAGCGACAATAATTAAACTGGTTGTCGCACCAATATTCAGCTGTTTATTGGCTTATGCTCTAGGGTTTCGCGCCGAAGCGCTAGGAATCATCTTCTTTATGACCGCAGCGCCAACCGCCGCCGCCAGTTATATTATGGCTCGCTCAATGGGCGGAAACTCAACTCTGGCAGCCAATATTATCGCTCTAACCACTATCTTATCGGTTATTACCACCACTATTGGTTTGGTGATTCTAAACAGTATGAATTTACTGTATTAACCGCGAGAACTTCAAACAGTACTTAGACGAACAAAGGTCGCAGCTTATGCGACCTTTGTTTCTTTTCCCATCCAATAAAATTCTCATTCGCTTATCACGTTCAGTTTGATTGATTGCATTAATCACTTTGCAGTTATTGCTGCGCCTTTAAGCCCTTTTTAAAACTCTGCATAAACGTCTTAAAGTGAGGCATGAACTCAGAAAACAGCGTGTGTTTTCGATTCACCATCATCACAGGCCCAAGCAATCTCAGCGCAACCCCTACTCTTGTTGCCTCTTCAGCCGTTAAGTCGGTACCTTTATTAACCATAGCCACAACGTTAAACATATCTTCTCGATCTTCGAATTCAAATTGCAATTTTTGTACTTCGCCTTCTGCGGTAGTTTCTTCAATAGTTACGCTGTAGTGATGATCTTTTCTTACTTTGCGAATCATAGATGACCCCTTTGAATTAAGTTGACAATGACAACTATAATTAAAGTAGTTGATTTGGTCAACTTAATTATCGCTGACGCCGTAACGCATGCTCTTATCAAATAGCAAAAACACTATGGATCCCAACATCACCCCAGAATATCCAACTAATATTTATATTCACCCAAGGGTCTGTGTTAAGGTGCACCCTCACTTTTACTGAGTCACCCACTCCATTAGGAATTATTTTGACTAATAACGATATTTTACGCCGTATTCGCTACACTTTTGACCTTAAAGACGCTGACATGATTAATGTATTTGCTGCCGCTGATCTTGAGGTGACGCGATCTCAAGTGAGTAACTGGCTGAAGAGAGAGGAAGACGAACAGTTTTGTAAGATCATCGACAAAGAATTAGCTATTTTCCTCAACGGGTTTATCAATATCAAACGCGGTAAACGTGAAGGCGAGCAACCTAAGCCTGAGTCTCGTTTAACCAACAATATGATTTTCATGAAACTGCGCATTGCGTTAAACATGAAAGCTGAAGACATTTTAGACACGCTAAAAGTGGCCGACTTAAATGTCAGCAAACATGAGCTAAGTGCATTTTTCCGTAAGCCTGAAAACAAGCACTACCGTGAGTGTAAAGACCAAATTCTGCGTAACTTTTTAACGGGTGTACAACTGCAACTTCGCCCAACAGATACGCAAAACGATTAATTGACAAACACAAATAAGACCATGACTATGCCGCACTCCAATTTACCCTTTTGCTCTGAAATTAACGCTCTTTTGGCCACCCATTTTAAGACGTTAACCGAAGTTCAAAAACTGACTATTCCTGCCATATTGGAAAAACAAGATGTGTTAGCAATCGCACAAACAGGCAGTGGTAAAACTTTGGCGTACGGCCTTGCTTTGCTTGAGCAAGTGCGACTAAGCCCTTGTACAACACAAGCCATCGTATTAGTGCCAACGCGAGAACTGGCTCAGCAAGTCTGTGAATCTTTATTGCCCTACGCCAACACGATAGACGTTACAGCTATCTCGCTTTGTGGGGGCGTCGATAAAGAGATGCAAAAGCAGACGCTCTTATTATCACCGGAAATTTTAGTGGCAACGCCTGGACGTCTGCTGGATTTGCTACAAGAAAAAGCCATTGATGTAAGCCGTTTACACAGCCTTGTGTTGGATGAAGCTGACCGATTATTGGATATGGGCTTTTGGCCTGATATTCAAAAAATAGTCACATTGTTGCCGCAGAAACGTCAAACTTCCATGTTGTCTGCCACCTTCTCAAGCGAGCTACAACAAAAAGCTTCGCAACTGCTTAACGCACCAAAGCATATTCAAACAACGGTGACAAACAGCCTAGTTGAAGGTATTGAAGAAACACTCTATCTCGTCAATAAAGGCAGTAAAGCCAATGCGCTGATTTCTGAGTTGAAGAAACATCAGTGGTCGCAAGTACTGGTGTTTATTGGCGCGAAAGACAACGCTGACGCATTGTGCAAAAAACTGAATAAAGCCGGTATTGTAGCGGCGGCGTTACATGGCAATAAATCTCAGCAAGAACGTGAAATAACGCTAGAGCAGTTTAAACAAAAGCAGGTCAATGTGCTTATCGCCACTGATCTTCTCGCTCGGGGTATTCATATTGAACACCTACCTGTGGTGATTAACGTAGAACTGCCATCACACGCCGAAGCGTATGTGCATCGCATTGGACGTACCGCTAGAGCGGGTGAGAAAGGCATTGCCCTATCATTGGTGTGTCATGGCGAGACTGAGTATTTAAGTGCGATTCGTCAATTAACACAGCGAGAACTCGCGTTGCAAGAGCTTGAGGGTTTCCCTGTCACGGATAAGCCTTCCTCTGGACAAAGTAAACGTGCTCCTAGAGATAAAAAAGCCAATCGTCGAACTCAAGCCAAAAAAAGTATTAAACAGTTTAAGAGTAAGCCAAAACGTTAACATACTCGCTCGCCTAAGCGGTGAACGTTACAACGCCAAACCACAAAAAACGCCAAGCTAAAATGCTTGGCGTTTGTGTTTAAAGCGCGTATTAAAACTGATGCAACGACTTCTTTTGTACTATGGGTTTGTCATCTCTTAACAGACGCATTCCCTTAAACATGCGCACAAACCAAATCACAATGGCAATCGCTGATATCACGCCCCCAATAATAGGAATAAAGTAGGCGATCTCTTCAATTGCGCTGTTTTTGATCCAATAGTCATTAACGCCAATCAATACGCCATTTGAGGTAGCAATAGTGACAATAAGCACCACAAAGAAAGTCAGAAACAAGAAAAAGCTTCGTATCAAACCGTAGTAGTGCGAGTTGACAACCTCACCATCCTCATCTTTATCTAAACGGTAACCCGCATAAACAATAGCGATAACACCTGAGAGCATTAAGGTAAACGGGGTTAAAAAACTGCCAATGTAAGCATACCAAATTCCTTTATGATGTTTATTCATTGCTGACCCCATCTTTGTTACTTCTGCCTTTCACTGGAGCTTCTTCTAATTGATCTTTGACTTCCTCATACCATTGATCGTGATGCTCTTTCGCCCAAGTTTCATCAACTTTACCCGTGACCATTCCTTCAAGCGCGCCTTCCATACCCACTAAACCAATATAGATATGGAAAACAAAACCACAAATCAAAATCAATGCCGAAATCATATGCACTAAATTGGCAATTTCCATATCACGGCGCGTTTGATCGAATATTGGAAAATCCAAAATAACGCCACTGGTAGCCGCCACTGCGCCAAAGACAATCAACAGCCAATAGATGGCTTTTTCACCACCATTAGAAAAGCCTGCTGATGGATGTGAACCTTTGTGTTTTCCTACCATGCCGCCGAGCTTCATAAACCATTGCACATCGGTTTTCGTAAACAGGGACTTTCTCCACCATTTTAATAGGATAAAGATAAGCAAAATATAGAAAATCGGACCAATATAGTTGTGATACTGCTTCGCAGTATAAATCACTAAGCCCCAAATATCCGTTGGGATATAAGGTTTTAAAAAGTGTTTACCATACACCAGCATCAAGCCACTAAATGCTAAGGTTAAAAAGGTAAATGCCATTGTCCAGTGTAACGCACGATCCATGCGACTCCAGCGTGTCAGCTTTCGTCCTGTTCGTGGCTTACTGAGCATTAATGGTCCAACTAAAAAGTAAGCTAATACCACCATCATGATGCTACCAAAGATCGCTACTGCGGCCGCCGGAGACATCCACTTCTCTTTTAGAATGAACCACGTTTGGCCGGGTACACTGATCAAAACGCCGTGCTCAGGAGAGGCCGAAGTGGTCGTGCCCTCTACCCCACCTTTGACCTCACGCCAGTAATCAGCACCGGCCAGTTGTACCATCTCTTTTTGTGCCGTGTCGTTATGTTTTTGCTCGGCATACGTTGGCATGCTAAACATCATCAAGATACTGGCTAGCATCACTAACAAGGTCACAGTCGATTGTTTCGCAAACTGCATTCGATTGCTCCTTTTGCTAGCTCTTAGTTGCATCAAACGCTATATCTTCACCATCGCTCCAACCTGCACCTTTTGCGCCGCGCTCAACCACACGTTGACGGAAGATATCAGAAACCACTTCTGCATCACCAGCCAACAAGGCTTTGGTCGAACACAACTCAGCACACATAGGAAGCTTGCCTTCAGCAATACGGTTACTACCATATTTTGCTAGCTCTTCCTCTGAACCATTTTCGGTTTCAAGGCCACCAGCACAGAATGTACACTTGTCCATCTTGCCTCTTTCACCGAAGGCAGAAGTGTGTGGAAATTGGGGCGCGCCAAATGGGCAAGCAAATAAACAGTAGCCACAACCAATACACAGATCTTTATTGTGCAGCACGATCCCCTCTGCGGTGTACTCAAAGCAATCTGCCGGACACACCGCTTTACACGGCGCATCGGTACAGTGCATACACGCAACAGAAATAGAGCTTTCACCTACTTCACCGTCATTGAGAGTGACCACACGGCGGCGTTGAATGCCCCACTCAAGGGCATCATCGTTTTCGTTTTTACATGCAGTGACACAGCCGTTACATTCGATACAACGCTTGGTATCACAGAGAAATTTCATTCTAGCCATAATTTAGGTTTCCTTACGCTTTTCGAATATTACACAGAGTAACTTTGGTTTCTTGCATCTGTGTAACTGGGTCATAACCATAAGTGGTTGCCGTGTTGGCAGCTTCACCAATGACATAAGGAACAGTGCCCTCAGGATAACGCTCAGTTAAGTCTTCACCTTGGAACTTGCCACCGAAGTGGAAAGGCATAAAGGCAATACCTGGGCTGACGCGACGCGTTACCATCGCTTTCACATGCACGCGACCTTTCTCCGCACCTTCAACCCACACCATCTCACCATCTTTGATGCCAAGATCATTGGCATCCTTTGGATTGATTTCGACAAACATTTCACGTTGCAGCTCAGCAAGCCATGGGCTAGAACGGGTTTCTTCACCCCCTCCCTCGTATTCCACTAAGCGCCCACTGGTCAGAATAATTGGGTATTCTTTCGATTTGTCGACGTCTTGAATACTCTTATATAAGGTAGGTAAGCGATAAATAGATTCACTGTCATCCCACGTAGGGTACTCTTTAACCAAATCACGACGCGGTGTATACAATGGCTCTCTATGCAGTGGAACTCGATCAGGGAATGTCCAGACAATCGCACGCGCTTTGGCGTTTCCGTAAGGTATACAGCCATGCTTAATGGCCACGCGCTGAATACCGCCAGAAAGGTCAGTTTTCCAGTTTTTGCCTTCTGCGGCGACTTTTTCTTCAGCCGTAAGGTCGTCCCACCAGCCTAAACTTTTTAGTAACTTATCACTAAATTCTGGGAAACCATCTTCCAGCTCACACCCTTTAGAGTAGCTATCTTCAGCAAGCAAGTTCTCACCTTCGAATTCCACCCCAAAACGAGCACGGAAGTTACCGCCACCTTGTGCAACGGGTTTGGAAGTGTCATACAAAATATGCGTCCCCGGATGTTTCATCTCCGGCGTCCCCCAACATGGCCAAGGTAGGCCATAGGTTTCACCATTCACAGGGCCACCCTCAGCGGATAACGTTGTTTTGTGGAAAGTGTGCCAGTTTTTCTGGTGCTCTTTAATACGCTCAGGACTTTGACCGCTGTAGCCTATCGTCCACATGCCCTTATTAAATTCACGTGTGACATCTTCGATAACGGGTTGATTATTTTCCACGGCGATGTGCTTAAACATCTGCTCCGAATAACCCAACTTTTTGGTCAATAAATACATGATTTCGTGATCAGGCTTTGACTCAAACAAAGGTTCAACAACTTGATCGCGCCATTGCAAAGAGCGGTTTGAGGCCGTGACTGAACCATGGGTTTCAAATTGAGTCGTCGCCGGAAGAAGGTAGACACCATCAGTACGATCATTCATTACCGCAGCCACCGTTGGGTACGGATCAACAATCACCATCATCTCTAGCTTTTGCATCGCCTTACGGATTTCTGTACCGCGAGTTTGCGAGTTCACCGCGTGTCCCCAGTAGAACATAGCGCGGATATTATCGTTTTGTTCGATGTTTTGTTTGTCTTCGAGTACACCATCGACCCAACGAGATACAGGAATACCCATGTTGTTCATCGGTTGCTTACCGCGGTACTTAGTTTGATCGAAACGATCTTGAACCCACTGGTAATCCAAATCCCACACCGATGACCAATGCTTCCAAGCCCCCGGAGCTAAGCCGTAGTAACCCGGTAGCGTGTGTGATAATACGCCAAGGTCAGTTGCGCCCTGTACATTATCGTGACCACGGAAGATGTTAGCACCGCCTCCCGATTTGCCCATATTGCCAAGTGCAAGCTCTAATACGCAGTACGCACGCGTGTTATTGTTTCCGGTGGTGTGCTGGGTTCCGCCCATACACCAAACAATACAGCCTGGTCGGTTGTCCGAAAGCATCTTCGCCGTTTTGTACATTTCATCTTTAGACGCACCGGTCACGTGCTCAACTTTATCTGGCGTCCATTTCGCCACTTCTTGACGAATTTCATCCATGCCAAATACACGCTGGCGGATAAATTCTTTGTCTTCCCACTGGTTTTCAAAAATATGCCATAGCAAGCCCCAGATAAAGGCCACATCGGTACCCGGACGCAACGCGATATAATGGTCAGACTTAGCCGCAGTTCGGGTGCGTCTTGGGTCCGCCACCACAATCTTACAGCTGTTCTTTTCTTTCGCGATCAAGATGTGTTGCATGGCAACCGGATGAGCTTCAGCAGGGTTCGAGCCAATGAACAACATCGATTTACAGTTATGCATGTCATTGAAGGAATTGGTCATCGCACCGTAGCCCCAAGTATTGGCTACGCCAGATACGGTCGTGGAGTGACAAATACGAGCTTGGTGATCGACGTTATTTGTACCCCACAACGACGCCATCTTTCTAAACATATAGGCTTGTTCGTTATTGTGCTTGGCACTGCCAAGCCAATACACTGAATCAGGCCCTGATTCTTGGCGAATTTTCAGGGCATTGTCGCCAATTTCGTTTATCGCTTGTTCCCAAGTGAGCTTTTTCCACTTTCCGCCTTCTAGCTTCATTGGGTATTTAAGACGTTTCTCTCCTCGCCCATGCTCACGCAAAGCTGCGCCTTTTGCACAGTGACCGCCAAGGTTAAAGGGATGATCAAAAGCGGGTTCTTGGCCTGTCCAAACACCATTTTGTACTTCGGCATAAATGCCACAGCCCACAGAGCAGTGGGAACAAATGGTGCGTTTTATTTCTACGTTAGCGTCGCTAGCTTCTGGCTGAGCTTGCGCTTTTCTCATCATGCCTGGTGCCAGCAATCCTGCACCCACCACCACCGCGCCGCCTGCCGCCAGTGATGAATTACGCATAAAGGTACGACGGCTAATACCAAATTTTTTATTCGGACTTGAGGTCGTTTCTGAGCGTTTAGTCAATTTCATAGTGATGGGTTCCTAAAGTGAATCGTAATAATCACGGATATGCTGAGTTTCTCTGTAACCCGACTTATCTTCCGATTGTTCAGTTTCTACCTTAATCGGACTCGCCTTTGCCGATGCTGTTGCTGTACTCAATACCGCTCCTGCAACAACGCCGCCACCCAGAGCCTTTAGCGCTCTGCGGCGATGACTATCAATTTCTTTTTTATTTTTCATGACTCCATCCTCAACCTAATCCAACTCACTAGAGCGAACCGCAATATTCTGTTCGCTCAACGCCACCTCTTCTAACTCCATAAATCGAGCAAGAAGGTTCGCGACAACCCGATAAAACTCAGCCGCTTTTGCGCCCTGAATTTGTTTCACTAAATCGTTATACCAACTGGCGATATGACGATTAAAAAATACACCTTGCTGATGTGAATTCTCCTCAACCAACATTGCCATCACCTCACATAAGGCCGCAATATGGTCTTCGGGTTCCTTCACACTTTCATTGCGCTCAAAGCCCAATGCAAAAAGATCTTGGCGTAAATCAATTAATGGTTTTTCCATTAATGCGCCGTTTCGATGCCACGAAGCAAAAGGCATGACCTCACCTCGTCCGATACCGATAAATAGGTCTTGATATTCTTCTTGCACCGACGCCAGCGAACTCTGTTGTGCTAATTGACTCAATGCCTGCCAATCAGCACTCATCGCGCTTGATTCATCCTCATTGTCTAGCTGGGCTAACCATTGCATTAACTGCGCATCCGGTGCCTGTCTGAACAAAGTAGCTAACAGCAAATAAATGTCTGATCGCGGTGATTGGGGTACTTGATTATGCATGCTCACCCTTAATATTTTAGCTGTTTTGTAGGATCTTTCGCCATTTCGTCATAAATATCGGCAACGCGACAATCTTCACACATGGCAATTCGACGTATGGCTTGGTCATTTGAAAAGTGACTGTGCCCTTTTAATTTCCCCTGCAACATCGTAATCATTGACTTAGGCGCAAACGGTTTTTGACAACGTAAGCACAATGCAGGCTCATCTTTATTTAGGGTAATAGCAGTAGTACGAAGCGGTTGATCCCAGTTAATTCTAGGAGTCAAATTTAAGGCATCTTCTGGGCAAGCTCCTTCACACAACCCACATTGCACGCAATCTTGCTCAATAAAGCTGAGCATTGGCAATTGTCCTTCGTTGTGCAGTGCCATCGTCGGACAAACCGCAACACACGCCATACACAAGGTACACTTATCGGTATCGCACGCGACAGTGCCGTAAGGAGCGCCTTGTGGTAGCCCAGCTTGCATTTGTAATGGAGTAAATGTTTGCGCTAATGCATCTAACGACTGAAACAAGCGAGCACGCTTGTCACCTTGCACTTCCCCTACCTTCACGTTCAATGGCGTTTCAATTAGGGTCGGTTTACTTGTTCGAAGATCTTCAAGGTACAAAATATCAATGCTTTGCGCATGAATACCCAACTGTCTTAATAGGGTTTTTGCGATGCTCACTTCTTCATTTAAAACGCGAATGATGGTGGCTGGCATGCGACGACTGGCCGCAAATAAGACTTGTGAAGCACCGTTACTTAACGCCGCAAACCAAGTATCAATGCCCACAGATGGCAATTCATTGACCACAATAGGAATCACATTGTCAGGCAATGCTCTTAATGCCATCACGTTATAAGTTTCATGCTCATCACTGCAAAACAGCACAATAGGATCGCGGCCACCTTGCGTTTGATAATTGTGCAAAGTGCGTTCGATAAATCCTTGAGTGTCCTTAGGGTAAGGTAAAGCGTATTCAATCGCCCCTGTCGGACAAGAAGTGGCACAAGTCCCTACTCCCTGACAAAGGTATGGGTTAATTTCTATTTTGTAACCCGTCTCATCTCGCCCCTCACTTGAAAGCGCCCCAGCAGGACATGAGAGAATACAACGCTCACACCCTTTTACGCCGCGAGAACTGTGCGCGCACTTATCCGTATCAAGACGAAAGAATTTGGGTTTATCAAAAGTGCCGATTAAGGCTTTAATCTCTTCGATAGCATCATCAAGTTTCGGGTAGCCTCTTCCGACAGGAAAATAACCAACGGGCGGGACTTCATTATCGATGAGTGCTTCTGCACTCAAATCCAGAACGACATCAAAATGCGGCTGTCCGATAGCCACAGGTGCCAGTTCGACTTTAGAGATCGAGCTACTTTGCAAAATATGAAAAGAAAAACGTCCTAGGTATCCTGACAATTGAGCTAATGAGAAAAAGTAAGGGCTGATGACACTATTGATCTTCGCCCCTAAAGGCACCGCAAACGTAACCGATGCCATGGATGAGAATTGCTGTTGCAGACTGCTTAAGCTTTGCTCGGTGGCATCGTGTTCATTGATAATGATCAGCAATGCCCCTTGGCTTTCATAACTTACCGTTGGCGGGATAAGATTTGAAAGTTCTAATGTGTTGTTACATGCGTAATGACGCGCTTGACCATTCGTTGATGTTGATTGGGCCAAAAATTCCTTGAGCATTCGAATCCCGTAAATCTAATAAATAAGCGAGCCTAATACCAACCGAACTAAACAGTGTGATTGGTATAATATAAGCGCATCGTTTCATCTAAGGATTGCAGAATTTTTGTATGAGGTTGTTAAATCCATAATAAATTTGAGGCATTAAGCAGATAAAATTGTTAAGTCTGTGATTTCATAAGCATTTTAATTCAAAAAAAACATCATTATAGATAATAATTCTCATTTAGATTTAAGGCTTGTTGGGTTTATCTAACGGGTGATTCACGAACGCTTTATCAGCTAAATCTTGTTTTAAAGCGGTTTCACTCAGCGACTCGACCTCTTGCTCCTCAACTTCAATCATCGCCTCTTGATTGTCCTCTAATAGCCCATCCCCTTCCGTTTCTATTGCAGACGACCCGACTTCTTCTTCGGTTAAGCCTTCATTTGACTCATCCGTTAATTCGTCGACTTTGTCGCCGGCCCACTGTCTTAATTGACTGGCAGCGTCCGAGCTTAAGGGTTTGATTTGACTAAAATCTTGGTGATAATCATTGAGCTCGTCCACTTCACTAAATTGTCCACTAAAGAACAAACTGCGCAATGCACGCTTTTTAATTTCTGGCGCCGAATCAGAGGCAAGCAGCGCAGACATCGCGTGGCCTTGCTGGCGCTCTTCTTCGTCACGCTCGCTTGCCACTTCATTGTTATCGGCAGCACTCTCATTTGTAATAGAGTGCTCAGGTTCGTCCTGCGTTTCTTTAGCAGGCTCACTGTTGTTTGACTCTGCGCTTTCTAATTCAGCGTTATCTTCTTTAGTTACGCTGGCATCTTCATCAGGGACCGCTGACGGTATTGAAGAGTTTTGCGTGGGCTGCTCTTGTTCAAGATCAACGGGCGCAGCATGCTTGTGCAGTATTCGTTGAAATAAGCTTCGACTCATCGCAGTTCTCCCAACAGAACACCAATATAAAATACATTATTGACTGGCACGGCCTGCCCCCTTGCGCTTTTTTCGCTTGTGCTCAATAAGTTCACCATGACGCGCCAAATACGCTTCCATCCATGCTTGCACCGCCAAAGGCAGGTCAACGGAGAGCACCAAATAATCACCATCCAAATAACTGCCTGCCACACTTTGGGAAACACTCACACCGACTAGGCTTAACGTTTCGATGTCATTTTCCAGTACCACAAACAACTTAGGGTTTTCGGAGTTAAGGTTAAAACGGTAGTCAGTACGCTCATCTTTAAACAGTTGGATCTCGGACTCCACACCAAGATCACTCGCGCTTGGGTCAAGAAATAGCTCTGCCACCTGCCAATTACTGGTTTGCCATTTAGAATTTTGTGTTTGATGTTGGATTATATGACATCGAACAGGCCAATTATCTTCCGTTTTCATTACTACCTCGTTAATCTAACTTATTATTATTTATATAGTTCTACGTGAGTCGCCGTGATGGTGTGCAAACAGACATCTCCTCTTTGGCACATTCCCTCAATGACTATTCAGTATAGAAAAGGATGTTCAAATGCCTCAAACTCCTAATATCGTCACCGTTGGTCAGCCTCCCGTACAAACTCAAACCGTGACCGTTTTTGATGAATACGGAGAACCGTTAAGTAAAGACATTGCGTGTGAATGTCCGCTGACTGTTTTGCTTAATTGGCGAGAAATCGTGACTCTCATGACGTTAGGCTCTCACCCTAGCGCTTTAGTGCTGGGCTATTTGAAAAACCAAAGCTTCCTAACAGACCCTACCCAACTTGATTCAGTGTTAATAGATTGGGAAACAAACAGTGTGGCGGTCGTCACCAAAGAGAACACAGATTTTCTCGAAAAAGCCTTAAAAAAGAAAACCGTAACCTCTGGCTGTGGTCAAGGCACCATGTATGGCAACGTCATGAAAAGCTTAGAAAACTACCAAGTGCCCCAAACTAAGATCAAACAAAGTGGCTTATATGCAACGCTGATGGCACTCACCCACTACAATGATACCTATAAAAAAGCAGGGGCTGTGCACGGCTGTGCGATTTGCAAAGAAGGGGAAGTCGTCTCCTTTGTCGAAGATGTAGGACGTCACAATGCGGTGGATACCTTAGCCGGAGAAATGTGGCTGGGCCGTGAATCAGGACACGATAAAATTTTTTATACCACTGGTCGTTTAACCTCAGAAATGGTCATCAAAGTCGCACAAATGGGCATTCCTACGCTGTTGTCTCGCTCAGGCGTCACACAAATGGGACTGGAACTTGCAGAGCAATTTGGTATCACTATCATCGCTCGTGCAAAAGGACTGCGTTTTCAGGTCTATCACGGTATTGAAAAAATAGAATTTGACGGTAAATCAACCGCTCCTCACGACACTCTCAAAAAGGATAAATAACTGATGTTTTTCCACACATTGTTACAACGCATTCAACAAAGAAAATCCCTCATCACCGCATTAATGTGCTCGCTATTGTTTACGATTCCCGCACACGCTGATTCAAAAACACTAAAAATGGCCACCACCACCAGCACCTATCACTCAGGGTTGCTTGATTACCTTTTGCCTAAATTTAAACAGCAGACTGGCTACGAAGTACAATTACTGGTCACCGGCTCTGGTAAAGCATTAAAGATGGGTGAAATGGGCGACGTCGATATTGTTCTTACCCACTCCCCTAAAGCTGAAAAGGCCTTTTTAGATGCGAATTTTGGCATCGACCCACACGCAGTGATGTATAACGATTTCATTATCGTTGGCCCAAAAAACAACCCAGCAAAACTAACCAATACCGATAATGCTGCACAAGCACTAGAGAAAATCGCCAACAGCAAATCGGTGTTTATCTCTCGAGGTGACGACTCTGGCACCAACAAGAAAGAACTGGCGCTATGGGCTATCAATCATACTGCACACGATTGGTCGAACTATCGTTCAATTGGTCAAGGCATGGGCCCAACCCTAAACATGAGCTCAGAGCTACAAGGCTATACTCTGACTGATAGAGGGACATGGCTTGCGTATCAAGAGAAATTAGATCTTGATATTTTAGTGCAAGGCGACCCTGCATTGTTTAATCAATACCAGATCATCCGCGTCAACCCTGACCGTTATACTGGACTCAATGTGGCGGGTGCAAAAGCGCTTAGCCAGTGGTTTATCAGCGATAAAGCGCAAAAGCTGATCGATGACTTCCAAGTAAAAGGGCAAAAACTGTTTACTGCCAACGCTAAAACAGCAAAATAATGGATATTGGTGACACAAGTATAGAAGCAGTTCGACTGCTTCTAAATTTTGATCCTACGCTATGGAAGATAGTCTCTATCTCCTTTAGCGTGTCATTGTTTGCATTGTGTTTATCACTCTTACCCGCGATAGGATTGGCACTATTGCTGGCCTACGTTCCCTTTCCTGGAAGGAACTTTCTCACCTCGATCATTAACACTTTGCAAGCGGTTCCTACCGTCGTTATTGGGTTGCTGTTGTATATGACCTTGTCACGCTCTGGACCTTTCGGCGATTGGCAATGGCTATTTACACAAAAAGCGATGATTCTTGGACAAATACTGATCGCAATGCCTATCCTTATTTCAATGTTGCAGGCGGGATTTCAAAGCGTAGACATGCGCAATGTGGAAACCTCTATCACGCTTGGAAAGTCTTATCCGCAGATTTTCAGAGCGTTAATGTGGGAAACACGTTTTGCATTAATTGCAGCAGTCGTGACCGCCTTCTCTCGCATCGTCACTGAGGTGGGGTGCTCTATGATGGTTGGGGGCAATATTTTGGGCCACACACGAAATATCCCAACCGCCATTGCATTAGAAAGCCAACGTGGCGCCTTCGCGCAAGGGGTGGCATTGGGCATCGTATTATTGCTACTTGCATTGATCTTAAATTTTGTTTTAACCGCACTGCGCGGGCAAAGTCACCTACGAGTCTAGAGGCGATAATCAATGACCATACAGCTAAGAACTCAAGACTTATCCAAGCGTTACGAAGAGCGAGTGCTCTTTCACATTCCTCACCTGCAAATCGGACCGAGTAACGCTATTTACCTTAAAGGACAAAACGGTGTCGGCAAAACCACCTTGCTTAAAATTTTGGCCGGTTTAACCACACCCAGCACCGGAACGATCAACGGCATCGAAATATCTACCTTTTATCGACTGTTTTCACGTAAGTTATTCAAAGATGTGGTCTATTTACACCAATCTCCGTACATGTTTGATGCCAGCTTACTAGACAATATTCGTTATGCACTGCCCTTTTCCTCCAAACGTGGTGTACACGGCCGCAGTCAAGCGATCAACGCGCTGAGAATGGTAGGGCTTGAATCCCTTGCCGATGAACATTGCTCGGTATTGTCGGGCGGCGAAAAACAACGTTTGGCAATGGCCAGAGCGTGGATCGTCAATCCGTCTATTTTGCTAATGGATGAACCGAGTGCCTCACTGGATCTTGAATCAACACAAGGGATCATCACCCTTGCCAAAGATCTATTAGACAGAGGCGCCAGTATCGTGATCACCAGCCACCAGCAAAATGGTCTCACCAATCTTTGTGATACTCAGTGGACCATCGAAAATCAAGGGCTGACGGTAACCCCTCACCTTAGAGTCATCGATGAAGACACAAAAAATCTAAAATCAATAACAAATAATAAATTAGGTAACGATACATGAAGTCAATCAGTTGGGTGGTATTGGCCGGCGGTCAAGCGACACGTATGCAGGGACAAGACAAAGGCTTGGTCGAGTTAAATCAAAAGCCTCTTATCGAGTATGTGCTTGAAGTGCTAAAAGCGCATACAGGTTCTATCTACATCAACGCCAATCGCTCCCAAGAACGCTATCAGGAATACGCACCTGTTTTTGCCGATCATTATCAAGGCTTTGTTGGGCCTATGGGCGGTATTCACGCCGGATTAACTCACGTTGACAGTGATTGGGTGGGATTTGTACCTTGTGATTGCCCGCAAATTTCGCCAACCCTGATACAGCGCATGCAACAAGAAATCAGTGACGACGATGAGATCCTTGTTGCCCACGATGGTGACTTTGTTCAGCCTGTGTTTACCGTATTCCACCGCCGCGTACTGGAACGTTTACAGCAATTTTTAGACGATGGCGAACGCAAAATCATTCTCTTTTACGACCGCTGTAACACACGCCAAATCGATTTTAGTGACATCAAAGACAGCTTCGTGAACCTTAATTCTCAACAAGAACTCCAACAATTTAAGCAGTAATCTATGAAGACGATTCGTAATACTCCCATCCTTGGCTTTGCTGCTTTTAGTGGCACAGGAAAAACCACCTTACTTGAGCAGATCATTCCAAAGCTGACTCAAGCAGGGCTAAAACTCGGCGTACTAAAACACGCGCATCACAATTTCGATATCGACCAACAAGGCAAAGACAGTTATCGCTTGCGTAAAGCGGGCGCGACACAAATGTATATTAGCTCGCGCTACCGTCATGCCATGATCACCGAAACCCCTGACGAAGAAGCCACTTTTGAAGAGTTGTTAGAGCAATTTGATCACCAAAACCTCGATATGATTTTAATTGAAGGTTTTAAAAGTCAGTCATTTCCCAAAATTGAACTGCGCCGTCAAGCGTTAGACAATCCGTGGATGCACCCTAATGACGACAATATCATTGCCGTTGCCACCGATATCGATACCGAAAAAGAACTCAGCAAGGGCTTTAATGCGGCGCTGCCTCAATTTGATATCAACGATCTTGATGCGATAGCACGCTTTATCATCCAAACCGTAGCGCCTTCTAAGCAAAGCAAGGATGGCACTGACGCCAATGCTGCTGCACAATGCTGCGATACCCTATCACCGGCTTTTCTGTCGGTTGAGCAAGGGATTGAGCGCATCTTAAATGCGGTCTCACCACTGACTGAGAGCACAACAGTGGCAATTGACCACGCCTTACATCACGTATTAGCACAAGACATTGTTTCAAGCATCAATGTGCCTCAGCACACCAACTCCGCAATGGATGGCTACGCGATTCGTGACCAAGATGTGGCGCTGGAAAGCTTTAAACTGGTTGGTGAAGTGATGGCAGGCCAAAGCTATCCATCTGAACTGAATGCCGGTGAAGCGGTAAAAATCATGACTGGCGCACCTGTGCCAAGTAACGGCACTACCGTCATCATGCGCGAGCAATCCGATACCTTTGAAAAAGACGGGCAACACTGTGTCACTTTTAACGGCGCATTAGTGAAAGCGGGACAAAACGTACGCTCAGCTGGAGAAGATCTCAGCATTGGGCAAGCCGTATTTAGCCAAGGCCAAAAAATTGGCGCCGCCGAAATGGGCATGATTGCCTCCCTTGGCATCAATGAATGTGCGGTGATACGCAAGCTAAAAGTGGCGATTTTCTCTACCGGAGATGAGGTGCAGCACCCAAGTCAGCCACAACAACAAAACTGTATCTATGATTCAAATCGTTACGCTTTGATGGGACTGCTCAGCCAACTTAATTGTGAAATTATCGACTTAGGCATTTTAGAAGACGATCATTTAGCGATTGAACACGCGGTCTCTAAAGCCGCAGTCAGCGCCGATATGGTGCTGACGACTGGCGGCGTGTCTGTGGGTGATGCCGACTACATCAAAGATGTCTTAGAGCAAAACGGCAATATCGATTTTTGGCGCATCAATATGCGACCAGGTCGCCCTCTTGCCTTTGGCACTATCGGCGATACCCCTTTCTTCGGACTGCCGGGAAATCCTGTCGCGACTATGGTGTCCTTTATTAATTTTGTGCGCCCCGCTATCCATAAAATGCAAGGCGAAAGCAACTGGCAACCGACCAAATTACGCGCCATAGCCAGCGAAGCTTTGCGCTCTCGTCATGGCCGCACCGAGTTTACTCGCGGTATCTATCAGTTGAATGAATTAGGGCAATTGGTGGTATCGAGCACAGGAAAACAAGGCTCTGGCATTTTACGCTCGATGAGTGAAGCGAATTGTTTGATTGAAATTGATCCGCTCTACGCCAAAGTTGAGCCGGGTGAGTTAATCACCATCATTCCGCTTAATATCTAGAGTATTAGCTAACGGTTTATGGGGCTCTATTGATAGAGCCCTTTTTTATGGTGCTCAATTTCTAACGCCATAGGGAATATCAACATAGGGATCATCAACATACACTGGCGGTTCTCGATGGGATTCAATACAATCAGCTAAAACCGCATCTTCACGCGCCAACGTATCATAATAGGTAGACCTTATCCCATGAGCAGCGACCCGCTTTTCACGCCATTTGAGCAATCCATCACTGGAGTTGCGCTGCCAAAGCGATTCACATTCCCCTTTTATTATGAGCCCCACCCGCTAAGCGTGTTAGCTTCCGAGCAATTGCAAAAACAGTTGCACTCAGCTTTTGACTGCCAGTTTGATTTAGAGTCAAACGCGTCATCAAGCACGTCTCAAAAACAAGGTAAAATGTTTGGCGTGTTAGTGGTAAAAAATCGCGACGGTGAACTGGGTTTTTTAAGCGCTTTTTCTGGCAAGATTGATGATTCCAATCATCATCAGGGGTTTGTGCCACCTGTGTATGACATGCTCAACAGTGAAGGTTTTGTTCGAGAAGAGTTTGACAAAATCAATGCGGTATCAAGTGAGCTAAATGCGTTTACCAACAGCGTCGATATTGCTCAGTTAAAAGCGCAGCTTACCCAGATTAACCGCCAAGCCAGCGCGCAAATTCAAGCTCAGCAAGCGCAAATGGCAGACAGCCGAAAGCTGAGAAAACAGCAGCGCTCACAAGCCAAGCAAGACTTAAGCCTTGATGATTACCAGCAGCTAGAGCAGCAACTTGCCAAGCAAAGCGTGTTTGAGAAAAATCAGCTCAAAGCAACTAAATCGCTGTGGGCGGAAAAACAAGCCACGCTGACATTGGAAATAGAAGAATTTGAGCGTCAAATCAGTGAGCTTCGCTCGCGCAGAGCGCATCTTTCTAACCAGATGCAACATAAGCTGTTCACTCAATATTCGTTTTTAAATGCCGATAATGAGCGCCAAGATCTCAATCAAATTTTTGCTCAAACCGCGTCTAAAGTGCCACCCGCAGGTGCAGGGGAATGCGCCGCGCCAAAGCTGTTGCAATACGCCTATTTAAATCATTACGCCCCAATTGCACTGGCGGAATTTTGGTGGGGACAATCCCCAAAATCAGAGATACGTCAGCATAAGCAGTTTTACCCCTCGTGCATGAGTAAGTGCCACCCTATTTTGTCGCATATGCTAAAAGGGTTATCCGTGGATGATAACCCGCTATTGGAAAACCCAGCCAAAGACAAGCCTCTGCCTATCATTTATGAAGATAAGCATATTGTGGTGGTCAACAAACCGGAAGGCTTTTTGTCTGTGCCGGGACGCTATATTCAAGATTCAGCGTGGCATCGCCTGAAGCAAATCTATAGCGATGCAGAAGGCCCGTTTGCCCTGCACCGCTTAGACATGGCGACCTCTGGATTATTGGTATTTGCACTGACCAAACGTGCCAACAAACATCTGCAAAAACAGTTTATTGCCCGTGAAGTGACTAAGCGCTACGCGGCACTTATTGACGGCGTAATCGACGGCACTCACATAAAAAATGAGGGGGATATTGAATTGGCAATGTGTCCCGACCTATTAGATAGACCAAGACAGAGGGTGAGCGTTGAACACGGAAAACCCGCGCATACTCATTATCAGTTAATCGAGGTTATGGACGGGAAATCAAAGGTCTTTTTATACCCAAAAACCGGACGTACTCACCAACTTCGCGTCCACTGCGCCCATCAAGATGGCCTTAACATGCCCATCATTGGCGATAGCTTATACGGCAAAAAAGACCTTAGACTGTATTTACATGCTCAGCAATTAAGCTTCACCCACCCCGTCACTAAGGAGTGGATGACATTTACTGCGGATATTCCGTTCTAGCTTTTTCTTCGTTTTCTATTTATTTGCTTTCCGTTTTTTGCTTTCTATTCAGCAGACTGCTTGGATAATTGCGTCAATTGTCGCTGATAGGAAAAGTGCGCAACGATGCAGCGCAATGCGCCGTAGTCGTATTTGCCTTCAAAGTGCTCAAATAACGGCTTTAGCTTTTGCTCGCTCAAGATATTAAGCAAAACAATCGCAGAACCTAACTGCTCAAGAGTTGGGTCATCAAGCTCAATCACTTGTTGTAATGGGCACAAACCAAGCTCTATCGCACTTGCCAGATGACTCTGCACCGTAGTAGTCGCAATAGCGCGCTCTGCGGCGACCTGTTCAATGCTTTGATATTGATTAAACAGCGACAAACTGGTTTGCTCAGTCGCACTTAAGGTAGGTGTAGGCTTAGGTTGCTCATTAATAAGTTGCACAATTGCCTCACCATATTTCGCCAGTTTGGCCTCACCAAAGCCCGAGATTTGCCCTAATGCGTCTAGGCTATCTGGGCGCTGCAGTGCAATTTCGGCAAGGCTAGCATCGTGACAAATAATGTAGGCAGGGACATTCTGCGTTTTTGCCAAACTTGCTCTAAGCTCGCGCAGTTTTTCAAACACGGCTGAATCTTGTTCAGACAAAGCGCTGCTTTTCTTGCTGCTACTGGCTTTTTTCTTTTTGCTCTTGCGCAATTCACGAAATTCGATGCTTTGCTCACCACGAAGCACCGCGCGACAAGCTTCCGTCAGTTTTAGGTTGTTGTACATACCTTCAACTTTTAGATAATTCATCGCAATAAGTTGGCGGAACACGCCGCGCCACTGCTCAGCGGTTAGTTCAGTGCCGATACCAAAGGTGGATAAATTGTCATGCCCAAAGCGTTTAATTTTATCATCGGATTTACCGAGCAGAACATTCACTAAATGGGTCACGCCAAATCGCTGCTCGGAGCGATACACGGTTGAAAGGGCTTTTTGCGCCGCTTGGGTGCCGTCCCACGTTTTGGGCGGATGCAAACAGTTATCGCAATTGCCACACGGCTCTTCGAGAGTTTCACCAAAGTAACCGAGCAATGTCTGGCGACGACAAGTACTCAACTCACAATAACCAAGCAGTGCATTAAGCTTACCCACCTGCACTTGTTTGTATTGCGCACTGCCGTCAGAGTTTTCCAGCATTTGCTTTTGCATCACTAAGTCTTGCAAGCCATACGCCATCCAAGCGTTTGCGGGTGCGCCATCACGCCCTGCACGACCGGTTTCTTGATAGTAGGACTCGATACTTTTTGGCAAGCTTAGATGGCCGACAAAACGTACATCTGGCTTATCTATTCCCATGCCAAAGGCAATCGTCGCGACGATAATCACTCCATCTTCACGTAAAAAACGCTGTTGATTTTGATTTTTTTGCTCGATGGACATGCCCGCATGATAAGGCAAGGCCACTCGACCTTTTTCCGCTAGCCAAGCGGCGGTTTCTTCAACTTTCTTTCTCGATAAGCAGTAAATCACCCCGGCATCTTGCGGATGATTCTGTTCAATAAAATCCCATAACTCATGCTTGGCGTTGGATTTTTCGCTGACGTGGTAACGGATGTTGGGTCTATCAAAGCTGTGTACAAACACCTTAGCATCGCCCAGTTGCAACTGACTGATGATCTCTTGTCGGGTGCGCTCATCGGCGGTGGCGGTCAAAGCGATGCGCGGCACATTAGGAAAGCGTTGCGGCAAGATAGACAGCTGTTGGTATTCAGGTCTAAAGTCGTGTCCCCATTGGCTTACACAGTGCGCTTCATCAATGGCAAATAGGGAGAGATTCGACTGCTCCAATAGAGTTAAGGTGCGCTCCATCAAAAGACGCTCAGGAGAGACATACAGCAGTTGTATCTCGCCACGGGTGACTAAGGCTTCCACTTCCATCTGCTCATATCTGTCTTGAGTGGAATTTAAAAACGCGCACGACACGCCCACTTGTCTTAATGCATCGACCTGATCTTTCATTAAGGCAATCAGAGGTGACACCACTACCCCAACGCCTGAGCGCACAATGGCCGGAATTTGATAACAAATCGACTTACCGCCACCAGTTGGCATTAAGGTCAGAACATCTTGCCCACTGACCACACTATCCACAATCTCTTGCTGCTGATGACGAAAACTGTCATAGCCAAACACGTTTTTCAAAACGTCTAATGGTTGTAGAGAGTTTGGCTGTGAAGAGTGGCTGTATTCGGTATTGGTGTGTTCAAAGTGGCTCAAAGCGCGTCATCCTAATCGATGTGATAGAAAGGTAAGCATACCCATCGCAATTATTAACTGATCATTCTAGCGAGTTAGAATGATCAGTTAAACACTGCGTTGGTATAAGAAAAGATAGCAATAAGACACTATTACCAAGACTGGCAATAGTGTGAATTTAGAGTTATTCAGGCTTTGCTGACAACATTTCTTGCAATCCGCCGCCATTATGCACTTGTTTATAGCCCTGCGTCAGCAACAGTTGCTGCGCTTTGGCAGAGCGGTTGCCACTTCGGCAATACACCACTAGCTGATCGCGATTTTTAAGAAACGAAAGATCGGCGTGCGCCAGATTTTGCACAGGAAGGTTAATCGCATTATCTAAATGCCCAGAGGCAAATTCCTGTGGCGTTCTGACATCTATTACGACCGCCCCAGAATCAATCCAATCCCAAGCCTGTTGCGCTCGTTCACTGGCAAACACGAATGTGGAAAACAGTAGCGCGCACAATCCTAAAAATTTAGACATATTCGACCAATTAACCGTAATTAATAAATTTCCATGACCCAAGAGCCCAGTTTCTTCTCTTGCCATAGCTGGATAATGATCGGCTCTAATGCCACGATCACCCGTTGAAAATCCTCTGGGGTTTTATTGGCATTAAACCAGCCATTAATAGAATCTAAATTAAACGCGAGTTGTTTTAAGTTGCCCGAGTTGGTCAACAGCTCTTCGCCATTGGTGGCTTGCTCTTGCTCTGTCAGCTGTATGCTGGATTCAAAGTACTGATCGCCAGCGCGATATAAATTCCAGTCGTCTGCACGTGTTGCTATAAGGCGCATTCTAATTCCTTTTTTAAATGAGTATGACTCATAGCACCATAGTTACGAAGTTAAACAAAGGATTTACATCACATTTATTTCTGTCTTCATCAGAATTCATCAGACACCTATAAAATCGCAACTAAAATAGGATAAATAACCAGCGCTATCACTGGATAATCGTTTAATATAACGTCACCATAACCACAACATGAACACACAGCTCTGACTGCATTTAGAAAAGACCAAATAACTGTTTAATATATAGTCAGCACCACTGCTATTTTATTCATAAATAGCTAATGAAACTAAAGTTTTCGTTTTTTTATACGTTTTATTTGCATAAACAAGCGAAGTTGGTAATATGCTCTTTGAAGAGATATAGGACAGTTTTTTAGCATGAGTATTCAAGTCAATCAGGTCAATAAATTCTACGGTGATACACAAGTACTGCACGACGTCAGTTTTACGTGCAATAAAGGTGACACTTTAGTATTACTCGGTCCAAGTGGAGCGGGCAAAAGCTCATTACTGCGCATCCTGAACCTGTTAGAAAGTGCGACCAGTGGCAATATGTCAGTCGCAGGAATGTCGTTTGACTTTGCGAAAGGTTTAACCGAAAAACAAGGTCTAGAACTGAGACAGAAAGTGGGCATGGTTTTCCAACAATACAACTTGTGGCCACACATGACTGTTCTTGAAAACCTAATTGAAGCCCCTGTGCGCGTGGCCGGCCTTTCAAAAACCGCTGCCAAAGAAGAAGCCAACAGAATTTTAGATATGCTGCAACTGGGTGATAAATCCGATGCATGGCCATTGCAATTATCCGGTGGCCAACAGCAGCGTGTCGCGATTGCTAGAGCTCTAATGATGAAACCTGATGTGTTATTGTTTGATGAGCCTACTGCGGCGCTTGATCCTGAGATCACCTCACAAGTTGCCAAGGTCATTAATGACCTAAGTCAAACCGGAATTACACAAGTTGTGGTGACTCACGAAGTCGACTTTGCTCGTAAAGTGGCTAGCCATGTCTTGTACTTAGAAGACGGTAAAGTTGTGGAAAACGGCACGAACGAAGTGTTTAATACCCCAACAACCCAAAATTTTGCAGATTACCTTACCCACTAATAGAACAGCCTAAAGACGCTGACTGTTATTTGGGCAGCGCATTGACTGGAGAAATAAAAATGAAAAAACTCTTATTAGCATCTTTGATTGGTCTTACGTCAGCGCACGCGATGGCCGCTCAACAAGAAATTAAATTTGTAATGGAAGCGACTTACGCACCTTTTGAATACGTTGACGCAAACAACGAAATTCAGGGTTTTGATGTCGACCTAGCTAACGCGCTATGTAAGCAAATTGAAGCTAAATGTACTTTCCATAACCAATCTTTTGATAGCTTGATCCCTGCCCTTAAATTCAAACGTTATGATGCTGCTATCTCTGGTATGGATATTACCGCTGCGCGTCAAGAACAAGTTGATTTTACTCAACCTTACTACGACAACTCAGCAGCTTTCATCGCGGTTAAAGGTAAAGTTGAAAACCAAGCGGCACTCAAAGGCAAACGCATTGGTGTACAAAATGGTTCTACACACCAATCATACCTAATTGAGCAACTTCCTGGTGTGACTGCGGTTCCTTACGCGAGCTACCAAGATGCGTTCATTGATATGCAAAATGGCCGTATTGATTCTGTATTTGGTGACACTGCGGTTGTGGCTGAATGGTTTAAGAAAAGCGACAAACTTAGCTACGTAGGCGAGCAAGTAACAAACAAACAGTACTTCGGTAACGGTTTTGGTATCGCGGTAAATAAAGACAACCAAGCTCTACTTGAGCAACTGAATGCAGCACTGAAAACTGTAAAAGAAAACGGCGAATACAAAGCCATCTTTGAAAAGTACTTCGGTAAGTAACATGGAATTGACGGGTTACTCCGCGTCTCTCGCACAAGCAAGTTGGACTACGGTCCAACTTGCTTTTGTTAGTTTATGCGTGGGCTTAATTTTAGCGGTATTATTTGCCTGTGGTGAGATGTCTCGTCACAAATGGTTGGCTTGGCCAACAACGTTATTTATTACCATCATTCGAGGATTGCCAGAGCTTCTGGTGGTACTGTTTATCTTCTTCGGTTCTACCCAAGTCATTTTTCTCATCACTGGGAATTTTGTTGATATCAGCCCATTCATTTCTGGGGTGATAGCATTAGCTTTAATTTTCGCCTCTTACGCCTCCCAAACCATTCGTGGCGCTTTAAAAGCGGTACCAAGTGGTCATGTAGAAGCCGCGAATGCCTTAGGCCTAAGCCGCTCTCGTACTTTTATTAAAATCGTATTGCCACAAGCAGTGCGCCATGCGATGCCCGGTTTGATGAACCAATGGCTGGTATTACTCAAAGATACCGCGCTAGTTTCCTTAATCGGGGTTACCGATTTAATGAAACAAGCTCAGCTTGCCTCTGCCACGACTCACCAAGCCTTTACTTGGTATGCGACAGCGGCCGCAATTTATCTCATCATTACGATTATCACCCAAAAAATCGTTAAAATTATCGACGCACGCTTCTCTCTGCAAGAAGCCTCAACCAGTGCGGGAACTAAAGCATGAATTCACAACATTTCTATCAAATGCTTGACGGGTTGATGACCAGTGTACACCTCACTGTCGTATCACTGATCGTCGGGTGTATTCTTGCATTATTGATGACACTCACCTTAATTCTGCGCACCCCAGGGGTACATTGGTTGAGCCGTGGCATCATTACGCTCTTTACTGGTACACCATTGCTGGTGCAAATCTTTTTGATTTATTACGGCCCAGGGCAATTTGAAGCAATACACAACAGCTTTATTTGGCAGTGGTTGAGCCAACCTTGGTTTTGCGCCATGCTCGCGCTGGCCCTCAATACCGCGGCATACAGTACGCAGCTATTCAAAGGCGCCTTTAATGCTATCCCATCCGGTCAATGGCAAGCATGTCGTGCTCTGGGCATGAATAACGCACAAAGTTTGCGAGTGCTTTTACCTTACGCTATTCGTCGCGCCATCCCCGCCTACTCTAATGAAGTGATTTTAGTCTTTAAGGGCACGTCCCTTGCCAGCACAATCACCATTATGGACGTAATGGGTTATGCACAGCGTATCAACGCACAGACCTACGATACCCTTACCGTGTTCGGTGTTGCTGGTGTGTTCTACCTAACCGTAAATGGACTATTAACGCTGTTGTTCCGCCGCATTGAGCGTAAAGCGCTGGCTTTTGAAAACGCTCGATAATCAGAAATTCTGAGAGCCTAGAATTAGGCTCTCAACCTCCTCCTAACGAATAGCATCAAATCACCTAATCCCCCCAACCTGTTGAGAACAGGGTCAAATTGTCAAAGCGTACTGCTCATCTTGCTTCAGATATTTGCTTATAAAACCACCTAACGATCTCAATATTATTTGAATAATGATTAAATCCAATTCATTCCTGTGAATATTTCATTAAAATGCACGTATACAAAAAGCGTGAGAATACCAATGAGCACAAGCCACAAACCATGGATAAACACTTATCCAACCGACGTTCCTGAATTCATAGAGCCGAGCAAATACAATAACATCAATGAGATGTTTGTTAACTCGTTCAGCAAGTTTGCTGATAAGACGGCCTTTGTAAACATGGGGCACTCGCTCACCTATCAAGAACTCAATGACAAAAGCGATGCTTTTGCCGCTTATCTACAATGTGAATTAAAAGCGAAGAAAGGCGATAGAATTGCGCTAATGATGCCCAACCTTCTTCAATACCCAATCACTATTCTCGGAGCGCTAAAAGCAGGGTTAGTCGTGGTCAATGTCAATCCTCTGTACACACCACGAGAGCTTGAACATCAGTTGCGTGATTCAGGTGCAAGCATCATTGTTGCGGTCACAAACTTTGGTGACAGCTTACAAAAAGTCATTGATAAAACCAGCCTCAAGCACGTCATACTGACCAGCATTGGCGACCAGCTGGCTCCCCATAAACGCACATTAGTCAATTTTGTGGTGAAATACGTCAAAAAGATGGTGCCTAAATATCACCTTCCTAGCGCCATCTCTCTGCGTCGCGTATTAACCGAAGGCAAGCGTATGGAGTTTAATGCCCCTACCCTTGAGCATGATGATCTTGCCTATCTTCAATACACTGGAGGCACCACAGGTGTGGCAAAAGGCGCAATGCTGACTCACAAAAACATCATTGCAAATGTCCTGCAAGTGTTCGCCCACTTTGGCCCAAGAACCGCCAAAGAAAATGAACTGGCCGTCACCCCACTGCCGCTTTATCACATCTTTGCTAACTCCGTCAGCATGATGTTAATGATGTATATGGGGGGCACTAACTTACTGATCACCAACCCGCGTGACCTAAAAAGTTTTGTCTCTGATTTAAGCAAATACCCATTTACCATGATTTTTGGTCTCAATACCTTATTTGCTGCCTTGCTCAATAACAGTAAATTCAAAGCACTAGACTTCTCTAGTGCGCAATTTACCATTGCTGGCGGCATGGCAACCCAAAAACACACTGCCGATGAGTGGCAAAAAATCACCGGAATGCCAATAATCGAAGGTTATGGCATGACTGAGTGCTCGCCTGTTGTGGCTGGCGGCATTCACACTCAACAAGAGTACGTTTCAGCGGTTGGTGTACCCCTGCCAAGCACTGAACTGCGCATTGTGGATGACAATGGTCAGCCCCTTAGCACTGGAGAGGTTGGAGAGATTCAAGTTCGCGGCGCACAGGTGATGAAAGGCTATTGGAAGCAAGAGGCCGAAACTAAGGCTATCTTAACCTCAGATGGATGGTTGAGCTCTGGTGACATCGGCCGTATGGATAGCGACGGCATTTTCTATATTGAAGATCGCAAAAAAGACATGATTTTGGTCTCTGGGTTTAACGTATTCCCAACGGAAATCGAAGAAGTTGCAACGCTACACCCTAAAATTGTTGAAGCTGCGGCGGTTAGCGTTCCCGATGACGTCGCCGGTGAGCGAGTGAAACTGATAGTCGTAACCAGTGACCCTGTCACTGTGGACGATATTAAGAAACACTGTCGTCAACACCTGACTGGCTACAAGATCCCTAAAGTGATCGAATTTAGAGACGAACTGCCAAAAACCAACATAGGTAAAATCTTACGTCGCGAACTGCGCGACTGATAGCGAAAAGCAGGGCTTGCCCCTGCTTACTGTCACTTCTGCCAAAACGTAAAACGCATCCATACTGTCAGCAGTCTCTGTGATGCGTTATTACGCTACCATCAGGTGTATACGTTACCCACCTCTACTTATACCAATCGTATTTATTCAGTGATTGGTATTATTCACTCCCCTACTTTCGTGCTTTATCACAATAATAGGCATGAAAGGTAAACCTTATTAATCTATAAAACTGGCTTGTTCTATTAGACTCAGTTTTACTAGAAGGTCATAATAGACACATCCATTAACATTCATTTGGAACACATCAGTGAACGCCTATTTTGTTACGCAACAAAAAACATCATCCCTATTGAGAAATGTTGCTCGCGCTCCTACTGTTGCCTTTCTTCTGACTGGACTGTTTATTTCAGCACCCTGCCTTGCAGCTGATATCACCACAGCTTCCACACAAAGTGGTGGTCGTCATGACGATGGGGGCTATTTTGAAGTGGGTGGCTCGCTCATTGCGACCAATCATATGGACGTTCGCAATACCGATCATAGAAACATTCAACCTTCACTGCTGCTGAGTGGTGTATATCAATATAAAGGGATGTTTGCCGAGCTGGTGCATCTGTCTCAAGATGGTGCCAACCTTGGCTACAATTTCTGGAACTCTGAACATTGGTCTGTTGATTTTTTAGCCGCCAATTTTGAGACCACTTGGAAGAAAGACCCTGATGTTGATGTGAGCACTTTGAATGAAGCTCAGCGTAATGACTATTTGCTGGCTGATGAAGGCTTATATGTCGGCGCCGGTATTCGTGCAACCCGCTATTGGGATGACAATTATGTTTTCCAGTTTCGTATGGTGAGCGATTACTCGGAGAATCTAGGCTTACAAGGCTCTATTAAGCTGGGTAAATCATGGCAAGTTCAAAACTGGAACCTTTACACACTCGGTAGTGTGTCCTACCTCTCTAGTAAGCTTACGAATAATTTATTTGGCGTCAGCGCCGCCGAAGCCACCAGCCAGTTTTATGAATATAAACCGGATGCAGCCTTTAATTATGGATTGGAATTTGGCGCGGCCTACCCGCTGACCCCAAACATTGTATTTCGTTCTACCTATCGGGTCATCGCATTATCCGATGAAATTACCGATAGCCCCTATAGTCAAGCGAATTACAGCTCGTTATTTAACCTGTCTGTAAGCTACGTGTTTTAGGGGGAATGATGAGAAAGCAACTTTATTGCGGTTTACTCTTATTCACCGGGATTGCCCCAGCATTGGCAAACGATAAAGAGGTGACTTTTACCGCCACTCCCCAGCAATGCGTAGCCCTGCATAAAGGGCAAACTTGTTATCAAGATATTGTTTTTCAATGGAAAACACCGTTAGAAGGACGGTTTTGTCTTTTGCAGTCGGATAACGCAACCCCACTGACCTGCTGGCAAGGTCAATTAAAACAGCAATACCAGTACAGTTTTAGCAACGATAAAACCACCAAATTTCGCCTAATCAATCAAGAAACAGCACAAGCGTTGGCGGAAGTGAAAGTGGTCGTAACTTGGGTCTATAAAGCGCCGAAACAATCACAATCAGGATGGAGACTATTTTGACCGAGCAAAAACACATCTTAGTCGTTGAAGACGATGCCTCATTGTCAGAGTGGATAGGTGATTATCTCCTTGATCACGGGTATAACATTACCATTGCCAGTCAAGGCGACTACGCCCTTGAGATGATCGCTGAAGAAACACCGGATCTTGTCTTGCTCGATGTGATGCTTCCTGTAAAAGATGGATTTGATGTATGCAAAGAGGCACGCAAATTTTATTCAGGCCCTATCCTTTTTATGACGGCCTGTGTAGAAGATGGCGATGAAATCAAAGGTCTAGAGGTCGGCGCCGATGACTATCTGACTAAGCCAATCCGCCCAAAAGTGATGCTAGCGCACATTAAAGCCTTGCTGCGTAGAGCCAGCGACGAAGCGCCCAAAATGCTATTACAATTTGATTCTCTTACGCTCAATGCCACCGCAAAATCAGTCACTATTGACGAACATCAACTGGATTTGAACTCGAACGAATTTGACGCATTCTGGGCATTAGCAGCCAAAGAAGGCACTGTCGTGCCGAGAACAGAACTCATCACCCAATTACGTGGAATAGAATATGATGGCTTTGATCGCTCTATCGATAATCGCATCTCTCGACTGCGCAAAAAACTTCAAGAAGCTCCCGCGCAACCGTATAAAATAAAAACCATTCGTGGCAAAGGCTATCTATTTTGTCGCGAAGAAGAATAGCGAAGTATCAATAACATGAGAAAGCTTATACTCTCACTGGTTGCCGCTGTGCTTGCCTCGATTGTGATCGTTGGCTGGTCAATAAGCCATTATGCGCAGCAACATGAAACTAAGGTGGCATCGAGAGCCACAGCCGAACGCCTGCAAGCCCTAAAACTGGTGGGAAGTAACTTTGCTCAGATTTTAGACGACAACCACATAGCCAACCAACAACAGGCACACCTTAGTCTTATCAATAGCTGGAATCGTCACAATCCGGAGCAGCTATCACTGATCAACCAAGATCAATTTCCACTTCCCCCCTCGTTAAAAATGCAATTTATTCACGATGGGCAGCTGCTACTGCAATCAGACGAAGGCGTATCCCTTCATTATCTATTACCAAACACATCTCAAGTCCTGAACATCTACACGAATATCATTCCGGTTGTACCACAGAGCCACAACATTAACATGATATACACGGCCTTGTTTTACATTGGCATTGTCATCATCCTATTGCTTTGGGTGTCACCCTTAATTAAACAATTGCTCAACCTAAGTAAAGCTACGCAATCATTTGGTATGGGTGATTTAAAGCAGCGCATACCTATCGCTAAATACTCTTATATTTCTGAAATAGAACAGGAATTTAACGGTATGGCGGATCGTATTCAGCAACTGCTCGATGATAATAAGTTATTAAGTCGCGCCGTCTCTCACGATTTGAAAACCCCTATCGCGCGACTCAGATTTGGTATCGAAGCTCTGGAAGAAACCGACAACGAACAGCTCAAACTCAAGTATTTTTCTCGTCTTAATCACGATTTGGATTCGATGGAAGAGTTGGTCTCAACACTGTTAAGTTACGCGCGTCTTGATCAAGCTAACATTCAACCAGAGTTGGCACCACTAGAGCTTAACGCCTGGCTAAAATCAAAAATGGCTTCTTATACTCTGGATAAACACGATTTGCAGTTCGTTCCCAATCCAACTCCCGTGTGGGTTCACAGTGATGTGATGTATTTATCGATGCAAGTCGGCAATTTATTAAGTAATGCGGAGCGCTTTGGTCAGCAACAGATAAAAGTGCAGCTCACGCAGCGTGGTAATGTCGCAACACTGCGCATCGACGATGATGGTAAAGGCATTGATGAACAAGAAGCGATGCAGGTTATCAAGCCCTTCGTTCGCGGTCAGCAAAGCCGAGGAAATGCCGGACATGGTATGGGACTTGCCATCGTCAATCGTATTGGAGATTGGATGGGGTCGCCATTGTCGATCCATCGCTCAACTGAGCTTGGTGGCGCCAGCATGAGATTGACCTTTAACACGCTAAAGAACAAGAAAACAGACCAAGTATAGCGCTAAGTTCCCTGCCTTTTTTAGCTGCAATGATAATAACCTGCCAGCAAATAGGCCGTTTACAGAACGTAAAAAAGCGCCATATTCAAACTATATGGCGCTCAAGAAAAGTATGATTAAGACTGTGAGTCAATAATGCAATCAGTCGACATTTAAATGCGTTAACAAAAACTCTGCATCGTAAACCCGACCCGACGCATGCTCAGGCTTAGTTTTTAGGCCAGTGACCTCTACAATACTGGTTCCTTTTTGTAACGTACTTGAGGTGTTAAAGGTAAAACGTTTATTCATTTTACTCCCAACGCCCACTTCAGCAACCGTATCACGCGTGGTCTGCTCATTGGTGTAGATAAAGTAGGCAAAGCCAGCCTCATGACAAACTTGCGCCGCTTTATGCATCACGTACTTTCTCAATAACGCTCTGTCCGTGTGATCGTTACCAACAAAGCTAATTTGCCAGCTATCGGGGGCTATTTGCGTTGTTTCAAATCCTTGACCAAAAGTCCAAACACTTTTTTGCGTATTGTACGGCGTAGCACACGCCGACAATACACAAGCAAATAAGACAACAACCCACCACGGTTTACACAGTCTCATCATTCATCCTCAACTTAGAATGTGTAGTTAACACCTAAACTTGTTGCCCATTGATTTTGCGTGTCAATCAGAGGTGAGTCTGCAAAATCAGAAGTGATGTAGGAGTATCCAGTCGATTGAGTGATGTCAACGTGCTCAGACACTGGAATCACCATCGCGTAACCCACTTTATAAGCAAATGCGCCATCAGCCTTGTATGCGGCTCTATCAGCTGTTGCATCTGCTGCTGAAACGCCTGCATAGTAGTTAACAAATTTTTCGCTGTAGTAGTGAACGCCCGCATAAGGAACAAAATCCACGCTACCTAGCGCGATTGGGTGATAGTAAGTTAAGTCCGCTTGGAAGCTTTTATATACGCCTGTCACGTCTTGTTGGAATTTACCAGAAAGAGTGCCTTGACCAAGATGCACATCGGCGTTCAAACCTAAATCTGCGCTAATATCGCGATCTTTCATGCCTTTAAGAACGGTTGCATCATCGGTATCAACCCCAGGGTTTGTGACCACAAACACACTCATATTAAAGAGATCTTCGTTAGTCCCTAGGAAACGGTAGTTAATTGAACTTAAGTCCGCGTTAAAATCAACACCGTGATAACCACCATTTAAATACGCTGAAGTTTGGTGTTTTTGACCTTTATACATTTTACTGCCCGTAATCACACCACCGCCAATAACACCGTGGCCTTCGTGTGTATAGACGTTACCGTTACGAATGTACGTGTTGCCAGTATCAGCCATAGCGGCGTGTGACAATAAGATAGCTGAGATAGCAAGGGAAATAGTTTTCATAATTGATGCCTTTTTTCTCGATTCAATTTACGTTGCAAACACTATATTTCATCGCCAGAAAAAAGTTTGTAACCGAATGTATCTTGAAAAATGACAAGCAAAAATGGCAACCCTGCCCGCTCTCCTTCACTGCCTACATAACCCTTGCCTATTTATATAGAATGGAAAGCAGAGCGGCACAATTGATGCCAATGCTTTCAATAAGCCTGACAACCTGAATCTCGCGCACAAACGCAAGACCTCACCACCTACTTCTTATATACTGCGCTTCTTTCAAAGGAATTCTCGTTATGGAAATGCTCATTGTTTCATCGGAACAACAAAAACGCCTCATCATGCTCTTTATTCGTAAAAAAGCATCTATGTCAGATAAAGCTCTGTTGAACAATCTTGATGCTCATCAGATCAACTCCTCTGTTTATCCAGCGTTTAAGCAAGCTTTCGATTTACGCGTCGAACGTATCTCTTTACCCGCCTACGATGAAAAAGTCGCAAAACACCAAGGTGGGGATTTCTTATATCGCTATTTATCAAAAGGCTATATCTGCCTAGGTAACTATACCGGAGAACCTAAACCTGATTTAACGCCTTGGGGTGTGCGCTCTGTGCGTATGCTGCCAAAAGTGGGTTTTGGTTTATAATATCGACCGCTCCAACACAGTTTAAGGATCAAGATTCAATGAGTGAGCTCACCCCTTCGCAAGAACACGCTCTTGCCACCTTTAAAGCATGTATGCATTTTCCCGACAATGGGTTTCATGATTTGATCATTGAACTGTGTAAAACCTATCAACTCTCGTTTCAGAAAGTTCGTAAAGTGTTGATGAGTTCGCAACGTAATATTGAAAAGCAGATTCGTCATGACTTTGAACATGTCACAGAGCAGCAGCTCAGCAAACATTATTGGTTAACACTGGTGCATGCACAACTTAAAGAGATGGCACAGAGCAACATTGCTGTGATGCAAGCCCTGCAAGCGAATGCCAACTATCAAAAAGCACAAGCGAGCATTGACGCTAAAATACACACAGAAGACGAACGTGAAGCCGTGCTGGAATGCCTGTTTTTAGCTTATGAGAAAGAAGTGTTCAAACCTTTAGCCGCTATGCTACATACCACACCAATTTACTGGAAATTAATGCGCGCAGAAGAAATAAGAACAATGACTACTGAATATCAAACGCATTTTATTGACTACCCAGAGTATATGAGCGCGGCGAACCATCTATTTGTAATAGAACAGAACGTCAGAGCGCTCAAACTATAACAACCCTCTAATTTAATTGATAAATATACCTGCACGGTTATTAAGTAAGGTTAAGTACAATGCGTCTAGATAGGTTTATCTGCAAGAGTACCACGTTAAATAAAATAGACGCTTTGTTTCATATTAAAAATGAAAACGTCACGGTAAATGGAAGTATCGTGACAAAAGAACAGACTCAAGTGCATGAAAACAATATCATAAAGTTAAATGAGTGCATTCTTACCCCTCGCCCTTTTCGTTATATCGTAATGAATAAACTTGGCGATACAATTTGTTCTAATATCGATGAAGCCTACCCTTCGTTATTCAATAACCTGAATATTGAAAATGTCTCTGAGCTGCATACTGTCGGACGCTTAGATGCAGATACTACAGGTATGGTATTGCTCACCGATGACGGCCGTTGGTCCTACCGCATTACGACCCCACATCACGATTGCCAAAAGGTCTATCGAGTGACACTGTCTAAAGACATCAGCGCCGATGCTAAAGACAAATTTGCCCATGGTCTGTACTTACAAGGGGAAGCCCAAATGACACGCCCTGCTAAGCTTGAAGTGCTATCGAGTAAGGACGTCCGCCTCTCTATCGTTGAAGGTAAGTTTCACCAAGTGAAACGCATGTTCTCGGCGATTGGAAATCGAGTCGTACACTTACATAGAGAGCAGATAGGGTCGGTAACATTAGACGTTGCACCGGGGCAGTGGCGCTTTCTTTCTGAAGACGAAATACAATCCTTCCACCGATAAACAATAATGGTTCTCAATACCAAACAAATCCTAAATTACCTGAAATAATCTCTTTAATAGAAATCAAATCACATATTGAGTAAATATTAAATCTAATATTCCAGAAGCATAATAATGGATATTTAAATTTCACATTTAAATATTGAAACGCTAGCAAATTCACCTAAATTGGCTACTAAATAACAGGAATAGCTGTTTTTTTCTTGTAAGTGTGTGATTTTGATTTTTTTATATCGATTTATATAAAAAGAATAACCGAGTCATATACTATAAAATTTAGTAACACGCGTGTGAGGGAACTAACTCTCGTAGATATAACTTAATTTAACGATCACCTTTCGTCTGTAAAATATTATCGTTTATTAATTTATGAATATTTGAGTTGTCGCTAGTTAGGTTTAATGAGTTTGTTCACTTTATAGTTAGTAAGGATTACTAAATCTATAACGACTCAGAATATTCAACTGCCTGTATATACATCTACAGACTCTATCGATTGCATAGAAAGTGGTTTATTCACCTTTATAAGTGCGATTGATTGATTCCCAGTCCCTCTCAATACGTACCATTTTTCACTTTTATTGAGACATCAAATTGAACAGATCAAATCTAGTGGTAAAAAACGGAGTTTTGCTTGCCCTACTTTCGCTAACGGCGACAACATCTTTGGCAAGTGAAACAAACATCTCCGATGCTCAAGCGACCGATGCCGATGCAAGCCAAACTCAAGCCTTCACACCCGGCTTTACTGGCTATATTGCAGCTACCTATTCTGATGACTGGGCAAGCGATTACAGAGATGACCGCAATGTGTCTTTTGACCTCAAGCTGGGCTATCAGTTCACACAGAATTTCAGCGCGGGCGTCATCACTGGCACCTACTACTTAGATACGGCTTACTGTTCTTCACATACCCAAGATTACTGGTGTATGTCTCCTACGTACTTGTACGCAAAATACGACAACCTTGCGAGCTTCTTCGACGACTTCACCACAGTCGGAGTACAAGGGCGCATCATCTTGCCAACCACACAATACGCTCAAGACACTCACCTATATTTTGGTGCGACGGGCTATGTACCGGTTTCTTTTGACGTCAACCGCTACATCAATGGCTTAAGTGTTTCTCTTACTCCAGCAGTGACGAAATACTTTAATGAGTACAAAACCGCTGGGGGCCAGAACCTAACGGAATACACCTTGTCGATGACGTTAGATACCACCTATCAGATTTCGGACAAGTTCTACTTTACCGTGAGTTTGGCAAACAGCCACTACATCACATACAAAGGCAACTCAACCTACCCTACGTTGAGTCATGCCGAAGAATTAGGCTATCAAGCCACCGATAATATTTACATCGGTGTCGGTTATACCAATAACGCTCAGTTCTACAACCCTGAGCATGGTCCAAATCCAATTACAGGATTGTTTGACGATAAAGACCCGCACTTCTACCTAACGACGAACTACGCGTTCTAAGCCGTCAATACTAAGTAAGGAAATTAAATTGCTAGGTTACTTTATAAAAAGACTGTTACTGATCATTCCTACCTTTCTAGGAATTACAGTATTGATCTTTTGTTTGACTCGTTTTGTTCCAGGTGGCCCTGTTGAACGAATGATCTCACAAATGCAGATGAGCGGTGGATCTAAAACGGCTTCTCAAACCCTTTCAGAAAGTGAAATCAACGAGTTAAAAGCGCTGTACGGCATGGATAAACCTGTCTACATCGCGTATTCCGACTGGTTGAAAGACTTGGTTCATCTCAACCTTGGTGTATCAACTCGCTACTATGATCCGGTCTGGAACATGATCAAAGAGCGTATGCCTGTATCGTTATTTTACGGGCTTATTGCGTTAATTTTGAGTTACGGCATTGCCATTCCTTTGGGGATCTACAAAGCAATACATCACGGTAGTAAAGGCGATAACCTCAGCTCGGTTATCATTTTCATCGGCTACTCGATGCCGAACTACGTATTAGGGGTGCTGTTGCTCTCCTTATTGGCGTTTTATTTCGATGTACTGCCTCTTGGGGGCTTTACCAGCAATAACTTTGAAGAGCTTTCACTGCTAGGCAAAGTGCAAGACCTATTTTCGCACGCCATCTTACCGGTGATTTGTTACACCATTGCTGACGTCGCCATTTTAACAATGACGATGAAAAATAACTTATTAGAGAACCTGTCTTCGGATTACATCAAAACAGCGGTAAGCAAAGGCTTAACCTATAAAGATTCTGTGTACAAACACGCGCTTAGAAACAGTTTAATCCCTATCGCTAGCCATTTTGGTTCAGTGATCAGTGTCTTCCTTGCCGGTTCTTTCTTAATTGAAGTGGTCTTCAATATCGATGGTATTGGACTGTTGGGCTACGAAGCGATTATTCAAAGAGATTACCCTGTTGTAATGGGTATTTTATCGCTGTCTGCACTGCTACTTATGTTTGGCAATATCATATCGGATCTGTGTGTTGCCGCCGTTGATCCTCGCGTTAAGTTTGGTAAATAATGTTTAACTTTGATGAATTAACTAAAAAGAAAATAGCACGCTTTCGTTCAATTAAACGTGGCTACTTTTCTCTTATCTTCTTGCTATTGCTGGTCGTGTTGTCGCTATTTTCAGAGGCATTGGTCAATAGCAAAGCACTCGTGGTGTCTTACCAAGGACACCTGTATTTTCCGACCTATTCAAAAATACATACCGGGAATGATTTTGGTGAGCAATACGGCTACGAAGCCGACTATCGTGCACTGCAAGCAAAATTTGAAAAAGAGGATAAAGGTGACTGGATAGTCATGCCTATCGTCCCTTGGAATCCATTAGAGCAAGACTACTCTAACGGTTTTCCACCGAGTGCACCAAATGCACATGCTCAGCACTATCTTGGCACTGACAATTCAGGTCGCGATGTATTGGCACGTTTGGTCTACGGCTTCCGCATCGCCATTTTCTATGCCTTTATTACCCTTGCTATCTGTTACTTCATTGGGGTCATTATTGGCAGTGCTATGGGGTATTTAGGGGGCAAATTCGATCTGATTATGCAGCGTATTATCGAAGTTTGGTCGATGCTGCCTATGCTGTACGTGATCATGATATTAGTCTCGATCATGAAGCCTAACTTTGTCTTATTTGTCTTTATCAACGTCCTCTTTGGCTGGATACCGATTACTTGGTATATGCGTTCCATCTCCTATAAAGAGCGAGCGCGAGAATACGTACTGGCGGCAAGAGCGCAAGGCGCAAGCACGTGGCGAATTATCACTAAACACATCTTACCTAACACCTTGGTTATGATTGTGACTTTAGCGCCATTTACCATTGTGGCTAACATCTCAACCTTAACCGCACTGGATTACTTAGGGTTAGGCTTAACTCCCCCTACCCCAAGCTGGGGTGACTTGTTGCAACAAGGTAAATCTAACCTAGATGCATGGTGGATCATGAGCTCAGTTGTGTTCTCGATTGTGGGAATTCTCACCATGATTACCTTCATCGGTGAAGCTATCCGTGAAGCCTTTGATCCTAAGAAACAAACGAAGTACAGCTAATATCATGAATCTAAATACACGAAAATTATCAACGTTATTGGTTGCGCTATTAGGAACAACACTGTTAGCGCCCGTTTATGCCGATGCGGCAACAGCTGCGGCGCAAGCGCCGCAACATACCAGTGCGCAACAGGCCAAACAAACGCCTCAGTTACCAAAAGATTTAAAATGGATATCAAACTCTGATCTTCCATTATTTGCCAGCCCGAACGCCAAACGTGGTGGTACGTTGAATCTGTATGTTCCGTCGTACCCATTAACAATGCGTACTATCGGCCCTGACGCTAACACTGCGTTTCGTTCGTACCTGTTAGACGGTCATCCAAACCTACTTGGTATTCACCCAAATACGCTACAGCCCTACCCTGAGTTGGCTGAGCAGTGGGCCTTTGGTAAAGACAACAAAACCATGTATTTCCGTTTAGATCCTAAAGCTAAGTGGTCTGATGGTGTGCCAATTACCGCCGATGACTACGCGTTTCTATTTGAATACGTGACCAATAAAAATGTGCACGCACCTTTTTATAACAACTATTACACCAAGAAAGTCACTGGTTTAACTATTTACGACAAGTACACCATTGCACTGCACTCGTCGGATGCGTTACCTGAAGCTCAGCTTATTGACCGCATCAATTTACAGCCAAAGCCTAGACACTTTTTCAAACATGGCATCGGTAAAAACTACATCCGTGAATACAACTGGAAAGCAGAACCAACAACTGGCGCTTTCTATGTTTCGGCACTGAAAAAAGGTCGCACCGTCGAGCTTTCTCACGTTAAAGACTGGTGGGGTTACCACAACCGCTACCTAAAAAATCGATTCAATGTAGACAAGATCCGCTTCTCTGTAATCCGTGACCCTGATCTTGCGTATCGTTATTTTGAAAAAGGCGAACTGGACGTTTTCAATATCAACTCACAAAAGCTGTGGTTTGATAAAACGAACTCTGAACCGTTCCGAAAAGGCTATATCGTAAAATCGATGGTCAATAACGAAGTCTCTATGGGACCTGCTGGTTTGTTCTTAAACATGGTTGATCCAGTACTCAAGAATGCAGAGCTTAGAGAAGGTGTAGCGTACGCCACTAACTTTGACTCAGTTATCAAACACGTACGTCATGGTGAAGCAAGACGACAAAATGGATTTGGCACTTTAGTGGGTGCTTATTCAACGCCAAAAAATATTGGGGTTAAGCCATTTTCTCCTGTTGAAGCGAAGAAGCATTTTGCTAAAGCCGGCTACACCAAGCTCGGCTCAGATGGTCTGTTGTACAACGCGAAAGGACAACCGCTGCAAGTCACATTGACTTATTTAAGCCCTCGCTCTACCGCTGATGTCATTATCTTAAAAGAACAAGCGAAAAAAGCAGGTTTAGATATTGAGCTTAAGCTGGTTGATAGCTCTACCGGGTTTAAATCGCTACTAGAGAAGAAATTCCAGATGGCGTACTTGTCTATGTCATCCAGTCTATACCCTGCGTATCGACAATACTTCCATTCAAGTAATGTTGTGCCACAAACCAATAACTTCTTCAGCTTTGCCGATCCTGAGATGGATAAGCTCATTAAGAAATTCGATGAAGCGTCAACGGTTGAAGAGCAAGTGAAGCAATCGAACAAGATCCAACGCATGGTGATGGCATCAAACTGCTTTATCCCAGGTACTGTCTCTCAGTTTGCTCGCGCAGCGCATTGGCGCTATGTGCGTCTACCAGAGAAAGTAGGTACCGCTCAATCTCGCTACCTATTCGACGAATCGACATTGGATTTAGGATTAATGTGGATTGATACCGATATGAAGCGTGACGTTCTAGCAGCGAAAAGTGAAGGTAGAACCTTCCCTAAAATCACGCACTTAAGTACTCAAGTTATCGGTCAATAAGGTCTCTAAGCATGTCAAATAAAGCAATACTGTCACTGCGTAACGTGACCACTACCTTCAATACCGACGAAGGTGATATTACCGCACTCAACGGCGTTACCTTTGATCTGATCAAAGGTCGCACACTGGGTATCGTGGGTGAGTCTGGCTGTGGCAAGAGTATTACCGCCGCTTCCATCATGAACCTATTGCCTCAACCTTATGGCAATGTGACCGACGGTGAGATCCTCTTTGAAGGCCGTGATATTAGCAAGCTCAACGAAGCAGAGCGTTGTAAACTTCGCGGTCACGACATTTCTATGATCTTCCAAGATCCAATGACAGCGCTTAACCCTGTCGTTCGTGTCGGTAAGCAAGTTGAAGAAGTGTATGAGCTACACAGCACTAAATACACCACTGATGCCACTCGTCGTCAGGCGGCACTTGAAATGTTTAAAAAGGTCGGAATTTCTGAACCTGAAAAACGTTTAGATGTTTATCCTCATGAGTTGTCTGGCGGTATGCGCCAACGCGTTATGATCGCAATGGCCCTCGCCTGTGAGCCAAAAGTATTAATCGCAGATGAACCGACAACGGCACTGGATGTCACCATTCAAGCACAGATTCTTGAGCTGATGAAACAGATGCAAGAGCAACTGGGTATGGCTATTTTGTTCATCACTCATGATCTTGGCGTTGTGGCCGAAATCTGTGATGACGTTGCCGTCATGTACGCAGGAAACGTTGTTGAACAAGGCGATGTTTATCAAATTTTTGGTAAGCCATCACACCCTTACACACAAGGTCTTCTGGCATCTATGCCCACTATCTCGTCGGTACCCAAAACGCAACTCACTACCATTGAGGGTAGCGTACCGCAGTTAAAAGATATGCCGTCAGGATGTCGTTTTGTAAACCGTTGCAGCAAAGCAATGGAGCATTGTCACAACACCAAACCTGAATCGGCATTGGTGGAAGCTGGCCACCTTGTTTCTTGTCTTGCTGTTAAAGAGGTTATGTAATGACACAGGCAACGCCTTTACTCCAAATTAAAGATTTGAAGCAGCACTTTTTAGTGTCCAACAAACTGTTTCAAGATAAAAAATACGTTTACGCCGTGGATGGGGTCTCTTTTGATCTTTATCCGGGGCAAACCATTGGTCTTGTGGGCGAATCTGGGTGTGGTAAAAGCACCGTAGGACGTACATTACTTAAATTGTACGAGCCAACAGCAGGACGCATTTTCTTTGAAGGTCGTGATATTACGAACCTAAAAGCAAAAGAGATGATCTCTCTTCGCAAAGAAATGCAAATCATACTGCAAGATCCACTTGAGAGTTTAAACCAACGCCATACTGTCGGGGATATCATCAAAGAACCCTTCCAGATCCACGGTATTGGAACTCCCAAAGAAAGAGACCAATGGGTTTCAGAATTGTTAGTCAAAGTAGGATTACGTCCTGATGCGGCTTCACGTTTTCCACATGAATTTTCAGGTGGTCAGCGTCAGCGTATCGGAATTGCACGCGCAATAGCGCTAAAGCCCAAGCTGATTGTCTGTGATGAGTCAGTATCGGCATTAGACGTTTCTGTGCAAGCGCAAATTGTGAACTTACTGCTCGACTTACAAAAAGAAATGAACATCGCATTAATTTTTATTGCGCATGATCTTTCTGTAGTCCGACATGTTTCGGACGTAATTGCCGTAATGTACTTAGGTAAGTTTGTTGAAATAGGCAAAGCCGAAGATGTCTACAACACCCCTAAACACCCCTACACAGAAGCATTGATTTCTGCCATTCCTCAGCCAGATCCATGGGCTAAGAAAGACAGAATAATACTCAATGGTGATATTCCATCTCCGATGAATCCACCAAAAGGCTGTGCCTTTTCAACAAGATGCCGTCTTGCTGAAAAAGGGTGTTTTGAACATTCCCCTACCCTAAGTTGCGACGAGCACAAAGTAGCATGTCATTTAGTACAATTATTACCAGGAAATAATAATGAATAAGAGCTTATTAGGTTGCAGTATTCTTGCTGCAACCATAGGACTTGTAGGCTGTGGTCCCAAGGATGAAGCGTATGACAAAGTTGATCGCTCTCCTTTTGAACTCAAAGTGTCGGATATAAACACACTATCCTCAAAAACCTTTTTATACCGTCGTATGCTGGGCGAGACTCCACGCTACCTTACTGCTGTACGCGGTAAAGTGCCTGATGATGTTAAGCTGGTAAAACTTCGCCTAACCGAAAACGGACTTCAAGTTCTACAACTTGATTCTGATAATGTAGGTGACGGCCATGACGCTCGCTTTAATACAGACAACAACTACCGTCCAATCCTAACGATTGGCGGCGAATACGTTGACTACAAATGTACTGAAGACAGCTACAACAAATGTACTAACAAAGAGCAAGTTGATTCAAGTGACGCATTAACTTGGGATCAAAAGCACTACTTCATTCCTGACTTCTCGAACGTAAGCATCGCCGAGCAAGACATGAATAACCTATTCTCTCTGCATTGTGCTGTGCAACCTGTCAGCTCTGTTCTTGCACAAGTGGACGCAGACAAATGGAAAGGCTACTTACTTGACCTAAAAAATGGCGTGATTAACTTCGAGCTAAAATCGGTTTATTCAGTACCAAGTCAAAGTTGTATTCCTAAGTTTGCAAGCGATTGGGACTTCGACAAACTGAGCTTCCAAACGACCGAATACTTCTCTATGGTTGAGCGCGATAAAGTCGTGTCAAAAGACTATAAGCCAGTACCTTATCAAGAAGCAGACAACAGCACATACGGCTTCTTTAAAACCCAGCACTCTTACCGCGATGATGATTATCAATCAGGTAAATCAGGCTACAGCCGCTCGTACCTAGAACGCTTCAATCCGAATAAGAAAGAAGAAACGTACTACTTGTCGAATGACTTCTGGAAAGAAGATAACGCCGTATTCCTTGCCGCAGCAAAAGAAGCTGAAGCGATTATCAATACGCAAAATAGCATGTACCACACAGGGTTGCCTCACATCAACTTTGTACAAGCTAAAGACAAGCGTTACGGTGATTTACGTTACAACTTCCTAAGACTGTTTGATCAACCTCTTGATAACGGCCTACTGGGTGTAGCAAACAGCAGTGTTGATCCTCTAACAGGTGAAATCATCAGTGCTGGCTTTAACCAATTCAGTGGTAACTTCCTAGGCAATGCCGCGTTCTCATACGATGTATTCGTACGTGAGTACAACTTAGGTCGTTTAAACTCTGATTCAGTTAAAGAAAGTACAGGCGCAACTTACCCAATGCCTGCACTACAAAACACTAAGCTAGAAGGTGTGACAGACTTTGCTCGTACGATTAATAATACGGCGAGTCTAAACCAAACAGCGAAAGAAGCACCATTGGACATTGCACATGCGATCGCCAATGCAAGTCAGCCTCACGACCAAGACATGCTAACGAAAGAAGCCAACCAAAAACTGGCGGCTGCACTGCAAAGTGGTTCTAACATGTTGCCGATGATGCATGAGACTTTAGAGCAAGTATCTAAAGATCCACTGCAATTCAGTGAGCTGCAAAACCTATCAGAAAAAGTCAATCGCGATACAAGCGATGTCCAAACCAATCAACAAGCGGTAGCCTACTCTACAAACGTACTTGAACTGTATAACAAGCGTATGAGCTACAACTCTGAGCATAACATTATGACGGCTGACGCCGTGAACCTTGGTGGTAACTATTCCGTTCTGCCTAAAGGTATCAAAGGTTATGCGATTGATTGGAAACAACCAGAGCTATGGGTTGATGGTATTGTTGGCGGTAAGCTTAAGCAACTGAAAAAACTGCCGAAAGCACTTCGCCATGACATGGTATTAAAAACAGCAGCGGTAGGTTTTGTCGGTACGATTATCCATGAATTTGGTCACAGTATTGGCCTACGCCATAACTTCAAAGGCTCATTGGATTACAAGCACTTCTACACCAAAGCAGCCATTGATAAGCAAAAAGCAGAATTGGCTAAACTTGGCTACAAAAATGTGACTCTATCTACTGCGACCAGCTCGCAAATGGAGTACATCAGTGACATGTTCGGTATGGGCTTTGGACCATACGATTTGGCCGCTATTCGCTTTGGCTACCGCCGTGAAATCCAAGATAACCGCGCAACAACCTTCGATGATTGGGATAACGCGAGTTACTGGCATTCACTGAAACCATTTGACCAGAAGCGTCGTGATGAATGGGCAAACGACATCAATAATGGCGAAACTCGTACCGGCTCTGTGGACTTACTAAGTCAACAGCTTGACGGTAAAGTAAACGCTAAAGGCGATGACAACAACTACAGTAACTTCTTTGGTTATAAATACTGTACTGACGGTCATGTTACCTTAAACAGTAACTGTAACCGTTTTGACGCAGGCTTTAACAACGAGCAAATTGCACAAAACTACATTGAAACTTACTTAAATTTCTACAAACTACGTAATACACGTTTTGAGCGTGCGACCTACTTCGACACGAATTACAACGGTTACATTGCAGCTCGTAGAAAAGAGTTTTCAACAATGCATGAGTTTATTGAAGACACAGGCGGACTTGAAGGTCGTATCAATCTACCTGATCACTCTCTAGATCTATGGTGTGCGAACGACAGCAGCCCTTGGTACTGTGATTCAGTAAACGCAAAAGACAAAACAGCTAAGTTCTTCTTGCAAGTAGCTAGCCAACCTGATGCAGCCGTATTGATTAACTTCAAAGGCGCTGATGGCAAGCTTGTTTTCAATGATCCTATTGTCACTAGCCTTACCTTCCTAATGAGTAAGTACACGACTCTTGATCTTTCTCGTTTGGATGATGCTGATAAACTGCAACCAGGACAAGTACTGACTCAATACTCTGATGCACCTAAACTGTTCGATCTTATGGCCGTTCAAGTTGCAATTAAGAGCTCAATGTGGGATCAGTTCTACCAATTCACACCGGTTGTGAAAGTCGTTGGTCGTCGTCTAAACAGTACTAGTGCTACGGTTTCAGATCCTGAACACCCATACTCAAATGAAGTGGATTCTTTAGGTATTTGGCCTGATCGTTTAATCGCGATGAAGCAATTGGTAACGCGTCATACAAACCGTGAGACTAACAATCTAACTCACCAAGCTATGGTGGACTTTGCGCCAATCAACCGATTGTTCAAAGGTATGTTATGTCGCATGGCACTGGCGGATGTGAAGAACACCTATGTTGGCGCTATGGCAGCGGTAGACGGTTCTGATCCTGCTAAGGTAGCCGCACCAGAATCAAAATGTAATGAACTGGCGATTACGCAAATCATGGGAACTAACCCTGACCTACCAACCGACTTTGATCTAACCACTATGGAAAGCTCAAGTACTGGCTGGAAATGGCAAGGTATTACCAGTGTTGATGATTTCTATACTTTGACAGATGACGTTGTTGATCAAGACATCGAAGAACTGGAGCCTTCGGTAACACGAAACGTTCTCGGCTTTGGTTTTGATAGAGACAATGGCGTGACTAAAGGTAAAACTAACCTATTCCACGCGCTACTGAACCAAGTGGTACTGTACTCAACAGACAGTGATAGCTACGGTAAAGAGCCTGCTCGTCAACTTCGTGAGTTTGTGGGTATCCACCTCGCTTCAGATTATGTTCAAGGTGCAAACATTACCCTACAAGGTAAGCAGTACACGATAACCGAAGAGAACATTCTGGCAGGTAGCCTATATTACGACTACCAATTGATTGAACAGAAACTAAAAGCGTTCTCAACGGACAAAGCAAGTCAAGCTGACGCAACCAAAGCGGCTGCGTTCAAACTATTGCTTACACGTTACCACCGTGATCAGAAAGCACTAGAACAGCTTCCTGTTATTCAATAAGTTAGATTCATATCTATGACAAAGTCGCCTACGGGCGACTTTCTTTTTTATTCAAAAGAGTTAAATCGAAATGGAAAATAAAATTTTAGAGCTTAAAAAACTGACTGAACTGAATGCCGTACCCGGCAACGAAGGCGAATGTCGTAAATACATGGCGCAACGATTCGACGGTCTTGCAGACGAAGTACTGTTTGACAACATCGGCAGTATCATCGGCAAAAAAGTAGGCAACGAAACAGGCCCTCGCATTATGCTGGCAGGCCATATGGATGAAGTTGGCTTTATGGTCTCTGACATCAACGCTGAGGGCTTTGTTAAGTTCACACCTCTTGGCGGTTGGTGGAACCAAGTCATGTTGGCACAGCAGCTGACGATTACCACCAGCACCGGTGAACATGTTCACGGCGTCATTGGCAGTAAACCACCTCACATCCTAAAACCAGAAGAAAGAGCGAAGCCTGTAGATATCGCAGCGATGTTCATCGACATCGGTGTAGCATCAAAAGAAGAAGCCGTCGCACTTGGCATCAAACCTGGTGATATGATCACGCCATATATCGAATTTCGTGAAATGGCAAACAAAGACTACCTAATGGGTAAAGCCTTCGACAACCGTATCGGCTGTGCGATTGCGCTAGATGTCATGGACAACCTAAAAGACGTTGCTCACCCTAACCAACTGTTCTCTGTCGGCACAGTTCAAGAAGAAGTAGGACTTCGTGGTGCACGTACCGCGTCAAACTTGGTTCAACCAGAGATTGCTATTGCAGTCGATGTAGGTATTGCCGATGACACTCCTGGATGCGACAACAAAGGCCAGATGGGCAAAGGCCCACAACTGACTCTAAAAGACGCATCCATGGTTGGTCACAAAGGTCTTCGCGATCTCTGCGTGAACTTATGTGAAGAGCTGGATATTCCATTCCAATACCAAGTACTTGATGGTGGCGGCACTGACGCAGGCATGATGCACGTATCAGGAAACGGCGCACCGTCTATCTCAATTGGTATTCCTTCACGTTATATCCACTCGCATACTTCAATGATCCACAAGCAAGATTACTACGCGACAACCACCTTGATCACAGAGCTGGTTAAACGCCTAGACCGCGAAACAGTGAACCGTCTGATCATAGACTAATCACCCTCATCGCTTAATCTTCTATGCGGCATCTTCCGATGCCGCTTATTCCCTTCCCTACTGCTCGCCTTGTATTGCTGTTTATAGCGAACTAAGTCACCTAATGTGCTTTTTTGCGAGGTTTTGCATCGAGCGTGTAGCCACAGTTTTTATCCGCGTCCTTTCGGTACGTCGAGCAACTCCAAAATGCACCGTACTTGCCGTTTCTTCGCTTCATTTCACTGCCACAGCGCACCTTGCACTAGTGTAAATAAAGTTACTGTAAATTATATTACAGTAACTTTATTTACAGTAAGTTAGTCATGTTCTATTCTAAGGCTAATAAATTAGAATCAAAAGTCGGAAATGATGAAGAAATTTTATAATCGTCAGAAAGAATTAAAAGCCCTACAAACTGTTTCTGAACAGATAGCTGAAAGCAAAGGACAGCTAAGTGTAATGGTGGGAAGAAGACGTGTGGGTAAAACCCGTCTTTTAAACGAAGCATTTCACCGAGGTAAGACTCAATTTCTTTACTTATTCATAAGCCGAAAAAGTGAAAACTCTTTAGTTACTGAATTCACAGAAGTTATCAACAATGAGCTCGGTGTAAAGTTTTTCCAGCCTCAATCACTCCGAGATATCATCGAATTCTTGCTAGATTATACAAAGCAAAAACCTCTAACAGTGATTATTGATGAGTTTCAAGACATTGATATCGTCAGCCCTGCTCTATTCTCTGACATTCAAAATTTATGGGATACAAACAAAAGAGAATCAATGATGCACCTTGTTTGCTGTGGTTCCCTATACAGTATGATGACTAAGATCTTCAAAGGTAAAGATGAACCTTTGTTCAACCGCGATGACCAATTCTTTAAAATCCAACCTTTACAACCGTCTTACCTTGCCGAAGTGATGAAAGACCACAATCAATTTGATGCAGAGAGCATGCTTCAATGGTGGTGCCTATCAGGAGGAATCCCAAAATACCTTGAATGGTTAACTCGATTTTCTGCTGAAAATAACACACTATTTGAATCGGTGATCTCAGAGTTTTCACCACTCATCAAAGAAGGCACTCATCGGCTCGTAGAAGATTTTGGTTCAGAACATCGAGTTTACTTCGATATTCTCGGAGCAATATCAAAAGGCAATACAAGCCGCGCTCGCATTGAAAACTTCTTAGATATGAGTGTTGGCGTTCATATGGAAAAGCTTGATGAAGTTTTTGACGTTATCACTAAAAAGCGTCCAATTAGCTCTAAAGAGAACTCTCGAGATATTCGCTACTCTATTTCCGACCCATTTCTAAACTTCTGGTTTCGATTTATCCACGCCAACAAAAGTGCAGTCGAGATGGAGAACTACGAATACATCAGAAGATACATTGAGCGAGACTTCGCTGTGTACTCAGGCCTTGAGTTAGAAAGCCTATTCACTGCTATATTGATCGAATCAAAACAATTTGGAAAGATCGGTGGCTACTGGGATGCAAAAGGTCACAATGAGATCGATATAGTTGCCATCAATGACCTAGATAAGAAAATACTCATTGCAGAGGTCAAAAGACAGCAAAAGCGCTACAGTGAGGCAAAATTAATCGAAAAATCCCATAACCTTTTGAAAAAGTTAAACCTAAAAGGCTATCAAATTGAATATCGTGGATTTTCACTGGATAACTTGGTTGAAGTGATGGAGGAATATCAAGCGTAATGGCTGCTCTGCTACATCGATGAAGGTCACTTATCGATAACAACCATGCTGAACGTGCAATTAAACCGCTAGTCATTGGGAGGATTACCTCTCCAACTATGAGCTTTTCCAAAACTTCGCTGCTGGAAAGATCTCACGAGCAGGTGCTATTAAAACCCTTGTAAAGCAAAAATTTAGCAATGAAGCTGGTGCAGCCATTCGAATCGGAAACGCAAAGTTGATCTTTGAAAACGACAGAGAGCTCGATGCACTTGATTTGATACTTCAATCTAATCGAGTTGATAATAGGATACGCGATTTAGCACGAAAGCTCAGGAGATGAAATTTTTCCTGGACACTCAACAACCAATAATTCACATTCATCATCCACAAGATCATAGGGGATAACCTTCACCGCGAGATTATCGTCAAACCTAAATGGCGGCAAAGACTCATTAAAATACTCGTAAGCCGGGTAGATAAGATATACCACGCCTGAACCACCTAAATAACTTTGGCCATAAGCGAACATCTGATACATATCAGATTGGCTAATACCGTACTTCTGGTTAGCCGTAGCTTGCTTCTCGTTAATTCGCTTCCACTTTGTATCGGCTACATAAAACGGCTCATGTGAAGCCTTATCACTAACAATAATGTCGGGCTTGAGTCTAAACCACTCTTGAGACTTTCCTAAGCGCGGCGTATGAGTAACTAATGAGCAACTGCTTGCCTGAGTTTTCAATTTAAGAGAAGGTTGTAGCGACTTGCTTAGCCTAATCGCAACATATCGCTCAAAGAGAATTTCCATCGGGAAAAGCATCGAGATGCCATTGTACCCCCCAGAGAGTGATACTGGTGATTGGTAACTCAAAATTAATTCACACCATGACCTCACTGTACGATAGTGAACAAGAGAACGCTCCTTAGACCACTGGCGAAAATCCAGTGCATAGTTTTTAGAACAAGGAATATCATCAAGCGCAAATTGAAGTTCACTACCTAAACGCAAGTTATCGCTATTTTTAGACCACTTCATCACTTGATTAAGCGCAGAGCGCATTAATCTATTTTCAGCTCTGTCTGGAGAAAATTCATCGTAAGCAATGTGAAAACTATTCAAGCAACCCGGTCTTTGGTTTATTTGCTTTGATGTTTGTAGCTGACCTTTTAAATAAGGTTTACGATCTTGAACTCTTGTGTACTGGCTTCGAATCCCTTTCTTAATGACATCTGAAACATCTTTCAAGAAGTAACCAATCAATATTTCAAACAATGGTCTGTTTAACGTTTGTAAGGAAGAATTTTCAAACCTATGCATGTTAAGTTTATAGACCGTTGAAAGCATCTTGAGAAGCACTTTCGTAGCTGTTTGGTTATCTTCCTTCTCTAATATTTTAGGCAGAATTTCAATCCGGGTGCCGCAAGGCGTTTCTAATACCCCAACATAATTGATAACTTGCAGAGCAATTGAACGACCTTGCTTTTTGACCTTTATGAGATCGACTGACTCTTGATTATGACTCTGTCCATTGACCAACAACCACTCGAACGCTTTCCTCGGTATTGACTGGCAATCAATACTCGACTTATCACCATCATTGAGTAACAAGCCGAACTCGCGGACAGCAATTACGGAGTCATGATGCCGACTAAACATTAAGAATAGATACCGATATACGCTGCGGAAGTGTTAAAGGCGTGAGCATTTCTAACATAAGGCTGTATGCCCGTTTGATCCCAATCATCGCCCATTAACTGAGCGACTTCGTTCACATCAAATTGTTCAACTACAAAACGTAAGCTCTGATCCTCTTTAAGGTGATCTCCCAACACCATCGCTACCCGCTCCCAATCCTCAAAGAAATACTCTTCTAGAAGAGGAAGAATTTCCAGCTCCATAATTTTTGACAGTTTTTCAATCGACGGTTCTTCAACTAACGATAAAAAGAAGCTGTGTCCTATTGTGTGTTCACGGTCATACAGTAACTCAATTCGTTTGTTGATGGTTTCAACCATCTGCTTAATATCAATACCATCGAATTGTGGGATAGTTGCAAGCAGTTCATAGTTCGTCATCATTTCTTCAAACTGAAAACGGCGACGCAGCGCAATGTCTAGCTGAGCCAACGACTTATCAGCCGTGTTCATCGTACCAATGATGTGCAGGTTATCAGGAACTGAGAAGGTCTCTTTAGAATATGGCAACTTAACCGATAGTGCCTCTTTACCACCCGCCCTCTTGCTTGACTCAATCAAAGTGATTAACTCACCGAATATGTTGGAAATGTTACCTCGGTTGATTTCATCAATGATCAGTACCCTCTTGTCTGAAGAGGCTTGATTTGATGCGGATACTCCCTTGCTAACAATCCCTTCCACTAACGGCCCGAGAACATTAGGGTAGCCATTTACTAGGAACTTCTCCATCAAGGTGTCGACTTTATCAAACACCCTTTTTTGCTTGATATCGTCAACAGAAACGTTACCAGAGCGAACCAACTCACAAAGTTCGTCAACAATCGATTTGGGCATTGGAAGCTCAGAACCATTAGGCTTTCGAATAGTAATCAACTCATCAGAAATTGATTCAATCTGATACTTACCTACCGTGCGGCCCGGCGCAACGCTGTCTGAATCACCACTGCCTTGCAATATAGCTCGAAGCTTTTCAGTATCAATGGTCGTGTCATACAATCGATACAAAGTCATTTGAGACAGGTTTTTATTGAATAATTCATCAACTGGTAATGATGGTTCGTATACTCTGTGCCACGTAACTTTCCTTGCTTGAGAATAACTAACATCATCAACCGAAGAGTTATCAAAGTAGTAATCACTGGTTATTTCTGCAATAGCACGAAACTTACGATTACCGTCCGAGACAACAATCAAATCACCTATACTCATCGTATTCTTGAATGTGTTGACCGATGTTACTTGATAGTTATTACTTTCATTTTCAATATTTACGCCATTATCACGATAAGTCTGGGCAACTTGCTTACGATCATCTGCATGAGTGAAATCTATATCATCACCATAACCTAGCAACACGCAGCCATTATCAATACATTGTTGATAGATAAAGGCATCATCACCAGCGGTATCACCTAACGACATCTTCCAGATTTTACGGCCACTAATATCAACATGATCTTGAGCCGCTTTGATAGTTGGTTTAGCACGAGCAGATTCGCATAAGCGTTTAAAAATACCATCTTCGATTTCATAGTTAACCTGATTGTTCTCTGTCGTCGCTTTCAGGCCTTCAACAAAATCTTCATAACTAAAGCTCTGATGGAAGGTAACAAAGCCAATGCGGTTACTGTTTAATAGTTCATCGAATCGCTTCTTGATGGCAACTCGATCATCGTTATTTTGATGGTAAAACTCAGGGTCAACAATCTCTAAGGCTTTATTAATCGTGTTATAGGTTTTGCCAGTACCTGGAGGACCATAAAGGATCGTATTAAGTGGTTGAGGTTTATCATTACTCTTCACGTCATACTCCTGTACTGTATCGTTGACTTCATTGACGGATGGTGGCTTAGGTTGCTTCCACTTTGAACGTAATGGCTCAACATAGTAGTCAAGTTCTTTAGTCTCGTACTCCGCTTCAAACGATTGCCTTAATGCCAATAGTCGAGCATCGGCATCTTTCGTATCCATTCGGTTATATTTGGCACTCGTGATATCGGTTAAAGTCGTCAAAATAGACTTTCTGTCCGTGTTACCGAAAATACGCTCATGGATCTCTGGAAACAGTAAATACAAAAACATATGACGAAACTGTCTTTTGCCATTTTCTGGAATGGATTCCAACCACTGAGGTAAGCGGTCAACATCATTCAAAAGCTCTTTTCTCTCCAGGTCAGAGAGCTTTAGCAAACCTTCAACCAACCGGATAACATAAATAAGCTCACGCCAACGAAGTGTGTTGTATGCAGTGCCAGCACTACCAATTCCAGTTAACGCGTTATCAGAAAGGAATTTTTGTCTAGATTCTGGGGTAACCTCGTATCCACTCCAGGAAAATACTCGTTCAATACTCTTACGCTTAGATTCAGGTCCCGTATTGCTTGGGCAAAGAAACATCAACCACAGCATTTCAGACGCCAGTACTTTGGCTTCTGGGGAAGCATCTGCCAATTGAGTTTCTAACTTTTCAAAAAAGTCACCATCACCTTCATCTAAGTTTTCAACGAAAAAATCAATGAGCTCTTGGCAAGTTGGTGAATTCCACACAGGGAGTTCCGTAAAAAGAGAGCGGCCTTGAATAAAACAATGCTCTTTGAACTCCGAGATGTTGGTAAGTAAATATGTAGAATTCTTGTCACCACAATATATTGCCAATTTGTATTCCTTATTTATAATTTCTTCTTATTCTTTAATTATGGCGTATCTATTCGATCGGCTTACCCAACATGCGCCTTAGTACTTCTTTCATCGACTCTTGGAAATCGGTCATCGACTGCATATCTGTGATTTGAGCAAGATAGATATTGCCTTCATCTACTAGCTCATTGAGTTTAACTCGAGTAGCTGGTTCACCTAAATGAGCTTCCAACTCACCTTTTAAAGAATTAGGTGAATTATCGTTACCAGAACGCTCTTCAAGAGCTGTACAATTTCTATAGCCGTTTTTCAGCGCACATAAAAGCCAGGCTTCTGATTTAGGCTGAGCAATAAAAGGGATACCATTGTCAAAGCCCTGAGCTTCAAAGCCATGTTTCATCGAAAGGCGTTTGGAATTGTAATCAGGCCATCTATTGCTGTCTGAATCATGGAATAAAACCGCTAGGCTTGGCTGGATATCCGCGATCTGTGCTACATAGGCTAGAGCACGGGCAGCACTGTAAAACTCACGAGTTTCATGTAAAGTCTTTTTACCGCGCCTTGATAAGGGTTTGATGATACTTCTATCTCGAGAGATTTCAGTAATTCTTGCTTCATGAACAACTTCGAGCATTTCTGATTCTAGTAATGAAAACCCCGAATAAGGCTCAATATACTTATCAATCAGTTTACTCAGTGGCCCTATGGCCTCATTGCTTTTTCCGATGTCTGTTTCACCTTCACCGCTGACAACTAAATACATGCTTTATGCTCCTATTAGCTGTCAGTATCTTCGACAATTGCGTGTTCTAATATGGCAATTTCAGAGGCTAGGTTCTCAAGCATTGTATCTTCGTAAGCTTCACCAGGCCCCATGAACTTCAACTTGCGTTGCATAGAGGGGATGTCAAACAGTCGAATCGCTTGAGTTGCACCTGTTTTATTCTTATACAGATAAACAACACCTGTTTTAGCGACGTCATCTTCCATGTAGTTAAGAATCATTGGGCTATGAGTGGTAACAATGACTTGGGTGTTTGCCGCCACTAAGCTGTCCACCAGCTTTTCGATCAGCTCTGGATTCACACCATTTTCGATCTCATCAAGCAATAGAGCACTTTGCTTTTTGGTTAATTGAGCAAAAATAGCCATAAAGCGAAGCAAACCATCGTTAATATGCCTAGCTTCAGTTTTGATGGTTTTTTCGCCAAACTTTTCTTCTATCTCAAGCTTAACCGTGCCTGCCGATTTTTGAACCGTAGCGTCCACCTTGATCAAATTTGGATACAAGCCTTTAAGCGTCGAAACTAAGTTCGACTTCTCTTCTTTCTTCATATTACTGATAAAGCTCGACAGCATCTTGCCACCCGCACCAAGTGTTTTACCACTGATGTGTTGGTCACGAAGCATATCGGGTGAAAGCATGTCTAGTGCATTAAGCTCATTGAAGAAAGTTTTAAATTTCACTAGTTCTTTCGGCAATTGCTTTTCTTTTAGCTGAGAGAGAATAGAACCTTGATAGTCAAAATTAATGGCATCATAAATATCTTTCGTTGGCACGGAGTAACGACCACTAGTAACGTCAAGTAATGTTTCTCCACCCCAAGTAATTTTCTCAGAAGTACAATTTAGCTCAGTTCGATTAAAACTTGCTGTCCATTTAACCGGCTTCCCTTGATAACTCAGCTCAGCAGTAAAGCTAATATTGAGTTGCTTACTTAACGTTGAATTAAGATCTCTAGCACTCCACTGACGGCTATCCAACCACTCATCAATGTCGCCACTTATCTGCTGTGAGAGGAAATCAATAAACTGCAATACCGTCGATTTACCCGAGCCGTTTAAACCCACAAGACAATTAAACTTACTAAACGGCAGCGAAAAGTCCACCAGCGACTTAAAGTTATTGGCTTTGATATTGACTAGTGAGAGTGATTGATTCATATCCGTATTACCCTTTGTCTGCAACTTTGGTTTTGATTGTACGTTTTTTAACTGTCTTCTTGGGTTTATCTGCTTTTTGTTGCTGAGAAAGACGTTCTTTCAAGATACACTCTAACAGTTGTTCTGCTGGTTCATCGTTTGGATCTTGTGGTACTAACTCACCTCGGAAGGCTTTGGCTAGAATAGATTGAGTTAGGCGATCTAATCGAGCTTTCGCGACTAGGTATTGTTGTTCTAGTTTGTCGGCTTTCTTAAATAAACTCTCAACCTTATCAACAATGATTTTTTGTTCATCTATTTTCGGAAGATTGATTGGTGCAGCAGAGACTACTGCCTGATTGATTTTCGGCATATTACCAGTAGTACCTGTTGCATTATCTCTAAAGTATTTTCTAACAGGCTCTGATGACAAAGCGTAATATAAATATTTTGATAACACTCGCTCATTAGCTCTGCATTTCATAATCAAGTCAGGATAGATATATTGATCATCTTCACCTTCATATAAAGCACTTACCCCAACATATTCGATTGAGTTAGCTCTTTGAATCAAGATATCTTGATTCTTTAGCCATAAATGGGAACCAGTAGGAACATCAAGATCGACAAATTTATATTTATTTTCAACAAAATAACCCGGAGTAATAGCCGACAACGTTAAATTCTTAACGCCAGTATCAAAATCAACCCCTTTTGGTGATTTACCATTTCTTGGTTTATTTTCAACAAGATCTATTAGCTTGACAATCTTCCACTCTTTTGTCGCCACACTCGAATGAGTCAACTCCCCAGACGTTGCGGCAGCCAATACCGATTGGCGGAAACGTTTTAGGATCGCTGGAATTTTGTCTAAACGCGCTTGGGCTTTATCGACCATAGCAAGAATATAATCTAGCTTGTTGGCAATGCGGATTTGTTCGTTTAGTGGTGCTAGAGGGTAAGAAATACTCCACAAGACAGCAGGATCCACATGAGGAATTCCTGTCCCTTTAGTTTTTGTATTAATGTGATCAAATTTCGACTTCAAAAAATAGTGAAGATAACACCTATGTGAATAATTCGGTGTTATTTTAGCTAACGTCGACCCTACAACCCCTTTGACACCATTCCCTACCAAACCAGATCTAGCGCCATCCCAGACCATCAATGTATCGTTTTCCTGAGCTAACACTCCGCTATTCGCTTCAGCAAACTTTGCAAAGATTCCTTTTTCAAACGCCTTAATATCGACATAAGGTACCAAAGAGTCTCTCTGTTCTATTTCCAATGACTTGGGTTTTTTTCCCTTTACCGACGTACACTCTTCTTTAAGCGTAATTAGTTCCCACCCTTTCGGCAACTCACTCACGAAGCCACCTCATCACTTTCCGCTGAATCTAGATCCACCAAAATCGCTTTTAGCTCTTCCATTGCGCCTGCCATTTCAAGTAAGGCCTCATTAATCAACACATCTGGCGCGGGCAGCTTTGAGGCATCTTCATTGTTTTCATCACGAATCCAGCTTAAGTCAAGTGACTCATCTTTGGTTTTAATAGCATCACGGCTAAAACAACGCAGACGACAACCATCAGTATCATCTTTGTGGTTGCTAATGAATGCTTGGCGAGCCTTTTCATCAACCTGAGTTAAATCACTGCCGACCGCCTGATAAAACTCTTCGAAGTGCTTTTTAGTCAGTAGGGTACGTTTACCAAATTTAGGCATGTTTGAACGCAAGTCATATACCCAGACATTTTTAGTTTGGCCTTTGTCTTGTTTTACATCTTCAGGTTTAGAGAAAAACAGCACATTGGTTTTCACCCCTGCGGCGTAGAAAATACCCGTTGGTAAACGTAGGATGGTGTGTAGGTTACACTTCTCCATCAAGTCTTTACGAATGGTTTGCCCGGTAGAGCCTTCAAACAAAACGTTATCTGGCAATACCACTGCGGCACGGCCACCTGGCTTAAGCATTTTGTGATACATCAGGTGCAAGAATGCTAGCTGTTTGTTACTGGTGTAATGTACCAAATCATCACGAGTCGGAACTCCACCACCTTGTTTAGTCCCAAACGGTGGGTTGGCTAAAATGAGGCTGGCGGGAGGTAGTGCTTTACCTTCATTAGATAAAGTATCACCAAATAGAATGCCTGAGTTTTCATCATCAACAGCTAGGTCATGTAACATCAGATTCATCATGGCTAGACGACGAGTGTCTGGCACCAATTCCATACCAAAGAAAGTATCATGTTGATATTTATCGTATGGCAGAGTATCTAACGATTCAATATCATTGTTCTCTTTTAGGTAATTGTGCGCACTGATTAAAAAGCCGCCTGTACCTGCGGTTGGATCAACAATCACATCATCTAAGCTTGGCTTCATTAACTCTACCATCACGTCGATCAGTACACGCGGCGTAAAGTACTGCCCTGCACCTGATTTCTTCTCACCTGCGTTGATTTCTAGCAAGCCTTCGTACATATCGCCCAACCCTTCGGTTTTGGCGCTGTACCAATCAAGCTTATCAATTTCAACCACCAGCTTGTTCAGTGTGGCTGGCTTGCGAATAACTGTGCTGGCATCAGTAAAGATAGCTTTAGTGATCAATGAACCATTTGAACCTAAATGCAGCAGTAACAATTTGTACTCTTCTAATCGAGTAGCAGAGTTATATGCTTCTAGGTTTTCCCATCGGTAGCCTTCTGGTAACAATTCGTCTTGACCTGTTTCATCAACCATCTTTAAGAAAACCAGGTAGGTTAACTCATTAAGGTATTCGTGATAGGTCACGCCGTCGTCGCGCAGTAAGTTACATAAATTCCAAAGTTTGGCGACGAGATCTTGAGTGCTCATTAATACAATACCTTTCTGGGTTTCACAGCACTAGGCTGTTTTTGCTTGCTGCGGCGCTTCCGATTGAGGGGCTAGCCAAAGTGCTTTGTTAAATTGAAGTAGAACATCCTCTATAGGCTGTTCAAAAAGTTTGTTGGCGCGTTTAATGCCACCTTGTTGCTGCTTAAAAATACCTTGGTCTAACGCGGGAAGATCTACAATGGTGGTGGCCTTCATTTGCTTGGCAATAAGCTCTAACCACTGCTTTTGTGGTGTCTTCCATTGCTGGCTAGCTAACATGGTGGCTAATGCTTTATCGACACGTTGATCAAATGGAATAAGAGCTTCACCCAATGCGGCTTGACGAATAAAACCAATGATTCTGGCGGCAATTTCTTCATTTTTCACTTCGTTCCATGCAACTTGCAGATCTTGTTCTCTAAAGCGGTTCTTTTCAAGCTCTAACGCCAATTCTTTCAGGCTTTTTCTGGTTAATTCCCAAGGTTTTTGCACGACTGTTTGAATAGCAATCAATCGGTTGCTGTTGGCTTTAACAAAGTCGCTAAACGCTTGCAGATAATCGGCAGGTTTTTGGCCATCGCCGTAACCAGTAGTAACGCCCGTCACTTCATCATCATGATCTGAAATGATCACAGGTGGACGGTTTCCTCCACCTGTGACTTTGGCATCAAGCAATTCACCTAAACCTGGGTGATTGGTAAACCATTTGGCTACTTCATTTAACGGTCGGTTCTTTAAATCTTGAATAAAGTCTTCTGGTGATTGCCCAACGATAGTTTCAAAGTTATCGCGCTGGGTGTCAGTCAAGTGTCGGCGTTTCACTTGCAGTTTAGCGATGAACTGATTCTTGGCGAGCGTTTGAAGTTCGTCTTCATCCACGTGCTTCATCTCGTTCTCAAGCTCAGTAAAAGTTACATTCACGTTGGTGACGACAGGCTTCATGCTGTTGACGTCTTCTAACTGGGTATAGATGTCTACCGCATCGTAGATTTTAAACGGCCCTTTACCAATTTCGTCACACAAGCGGGTTGCACGGCCAAGCATCTGTTCAAATAGAATTCGACTATTTACTCGGCGTAAAAAAACCAGATTACAAATTCTTGGTACATCGACACCTGTCGTTAACAAGTCAACCGTAACCGCTATATTGGGCAGGCGATCATTCTTAAACAGGCGGATTTTTTCTAGCGGTTTATCACTGGCTCCAGTGATTTTCTGAATCGCATCATCTTCCACTTCACCATGATAATGTTCACACGCTTCTTTTAGTGCCTCGACTACCTGATCGGCATGTTTGTCGGTGACACAGAAGATTAAGGTTTTCGCTTCTGAATAAGGGCTAATGGCATCACTTTCGATTAACCATTTGGTCACGACTTTGGTGAAGTTTGGGCTCACCACTTTCTTGTTAAACTGCGATACATCGAAATCGAGTTCATCGGGTGTGTTGTATTTCTCTACTGTGTTGTCTTCAACGTTGTAGGCTTGTACCTCTTCGTTGATATCGTAGTGAATGCCCTGCTCAGCGAGCTTGGTGTGAATGCGAACCGGAGGAAGGTGATCGTTTAAGTAACCATCTAAAACGGCTTCGGTATAGCTGTAGCTAAAGATAGGCTCACCGAAGATATCGACGGTATGCAACGCTGGCGTGGCAGTTAAGCCTATCTTGAAGGCATCAAAATATTCTAAAACGGCGCGATACTTAGACTGGTAATCCTTTTGGTCGCGAAACTCTAATTCGGTATCACTTAGTATCCTATCAAGTAGGTAACCACGGTGACATTCATCGACAACGATACAGTCGTACTGACCGACCCCTGGCTTGGTATCATCGTCATTTGGGTACAAGATACGTTTCACTAGGCCTTGCACCGTGGCGACATGAACCTTGGTGTCATCTTCGGGTTTGGCAATGGGTGATTTGTCTGCTTCCATACCAATCACATCAAAGGTGTCGGCGAAGGTATTGAGGTTTTCTAGACGCACTTCACCAAAATCAGTAGTGGCTTGTACCCCTAGGGCTGAGCGATCAACTAGAAACAGAATACGGCGAAAACGTTCAGCTTTTAGTAAGCGATAGACCAAGGCAATACAGGTTTTGGTTTTACCTGTTCCTGTTGCCATTGCCACCAGTGCATTGGTTTGGCCTTGTTTAATAGCCGCTTCGACTGATTTAATTGCTTCTACCTGATAATCACGCAGCTTCAAATCATAATCAAAGCCCATTTGATCAAGTTCTTGCTCTGCCTGTTGTGGCGTTTGTCTTAAGTACGTTTTGATTTCTTGCGGTGTGTACCAACCTTTAAGGGCACGACGTCGGTTGGTGCTGTCGCGTACATCTAAAAACCAGATACCACTTTCTTGTTTTAACTGTTCTAAATAGGGGCGGCCATTAGTGGCAAAAACAATAGGGACCTGAAACTCTCCATAAGACGTTTCAATTGTGACCCCACCTTTCTCTAATAGCCCTTTTGCATAACGCTTAGCTTGATCAATTGCGCCATATACGTTCTTCGCGCTCTTTTTAGCTTCCACCACAGCAACAGGCGTTAGACCTGAGAACAACACATAGTCCGCAGGCCCAGATGAAGTTGGCCATTCAGAGATAGCACGGTTTTCGTTAGCTACAGGCCTTGCCCCTTTTGAATACCTTAAGTTAACCGTATCTGTTGTCCATTGTGCATCATTAAGTTGTTCATCGATAAGCACGCGCGTCTCTTGTTCATTTAATTCAAGACGCGACTTTTCAACAAGCTCAATAACTTTGGCTTGAGCTTGTTTATCTTGTTGGTTGAATTCAGCCAAATAAATTAAATTAGCCTCGTCCATCTTCTTACGATATTGAGTTAACCTATCCTCATGCTCAGTCGCCACTTCCTCCCAAAGCTGGCTTTCTGCCTGCATTTGCTCGGCTCGGCTTTTCAAGGCTGCGGATTTTTCGGCTTCAACTTGTTTGAGCTGTTCAGCAACTTTCAGACGCTCTGAGGTTCGCTGTTGGGTAACTTCTAAAGCTTGTAGCTTTTCTTCTAACTTACGCACATGCTCAGATGGGTCTTCAGGTTTTATAAAGGATTGTGGTTTAAAATCTTTGGCATGAGCCCCGCCAAATAGGGTGTGATACCAGGCGCTAAGGGCATGGCCCAACACTAATGCTTTAAGGGCATCGCGGTGGCTCGACGAAGTGAAGTCATGATTAGCGGTGTTTCCAAGCTTTCTAATAGTATGGAAAGAGTCATTGATACGCTGGTCTAGGGTCAACTTATACTCAAGATTACGTAAGAGGTCGACTTGTCTGATATCTCGCCCGTTTTCATCTTTGCCATATTGGACACCTACGCGTGCAGCTACGTTTTGCGCTAATGCTTCACCCAGTTGGCGTATCTTAACCAGTGTGGTATTTGGATCAGGAACAAAACATTGCTCTGCACGATTTGCTAACCGAAACAGTAATTCGTCATGATGCTTTAAAAACTCAAAATTACTTTTTTCCACTCAAAAGTTCCTTTCTCGCTAATGCTGGTTAATCCTTAAATGCAACTAAGTTAGCATCTTACTACCTTTGAGACTGTTAGTTAATTCATAGAGTTAGCTAACAGTCAGTAATCAAATATTGACTAGCAATAGATACAAACTATTTTACTCTTGTTCTTGTGAATATTTTTCAACATGCAAGTTCAAGAAATGCATTCCAGCTGAACTTAGAACGTAATGTTTATCACCACAAGGATAGAGGAAGTTTCGATCCGCAAGGTAGTTGATGGCCTTATCCCAAGTTTCTATTCCAAGCGCCTGGCGAATATCATCATAAATGGTTTGCTCTGCAATCTCGTCTAATGCTGTGCGCCCGAGTCCTATCACTGGCGTGGTGAGATCATCTAAATCGAAGCCCTTGTCTACCCAGTAACGGGCAATAATCAGCAACATGGCCTGGATTTTGGTGGCATTAGTGTCTGCGTCTTCTTCTGCCTCACTGCGACTAATATAGAAAAACTCCCCTTCTACGTTAAAGTTAAGGCTATAACCAATGTGCAGATAGAACTGAGTAAAGTGCTCCAGATTATTGTAAAGCTCGGTATAAAGCGGGCTCTCAATAAAATGTTGCTGGTAAAGGTCATAAGCTTGCTTAGTGATAACCTTACCATTGACGAATGTCGTGTATATCTGCTGGCTTTTCACCATGCTTATTTGAGAAAATGGCGTCATAGATTAGTTACTCGCTCTGTTCGAATTTTACGGTATAGATAAATAGTGTCGCTTTGGGCAATGCGTTGGCGGAAATTAGTCATTTTAAGTATGTGTCCATCAAGCATCGCTTCACTGCGTAATAAGAAGTTAAGCCCTTCCAACAGATCAACAAAATGATAATCAACCAGATGTTCTTTTAGGCGCCGATGAAGTGAGAGCGTGAGATCTTGATATTCGGCCATTTTCATCTGCTTCACCAATTCAAAGATCTGCTCTGCGCGAGCGAGCCTTCGTTCGGTGGAATCATCTTTAGTGCTAACTAACTCTACATAACGGCCTCGATCTAGCAGGCGTTTATCCGCGACTCGCGCATCTATATCACTCACTACATTGTTGAGGTAGGCTTCTGAACTGCTGATACGAAGCACTTTGGGCCTAGCTTGTTGCATTAAGCCCATAAATGCGCCGTTATCTCGGGCAAATTGCCCATCTATCTGGCTGCGTTTTAGGTTGTGCTTTGTTGCATCTAGCTCTTTGACTAAATCACCAAATGCCGTTTCAATAGCATTAAACTGTTGGAGGCGTTTTTTAGATCGTGCCAAAAACTGATCGACTGAATGCGATACTTTACTGATCTGTTTGTGAAAACTGTTAAAACTCACCTCATATCTCAACATCGCGTTCGCCCGTGGGTGATCTTGATGGCGCTCAAACTGACTGCGTAAACTTTGCAAACATTCAAACAAGTTCGGACCATCTTTCAAGCGACTTTTCTCATCCAAAAATTGTCGCGTGGGCAGTATGTGCCTCGATAACAATAGCGATATTTTTTCTATCGACTCTTGCTGGAGGAGTGAGAACACTTGTGGGTTATCCGATTTGGCAGCAAGTTCACTCGCATCACTGAGCTCCTGATTGATCGTTTGCATTTTTACCAAATTCAAGCGGATGCTGTTAAGCAGCTCACTCAATTGATGAAATAATTCGTCAATTAACTCCTTGAAATCTAAGTCACTATCGCTATAGAGCATCGAACCCGATTGCAGCTTTTCTAAGAGTATACGTATACCACCGAGCTGGATTTTAAGTGCTACATCGGTAAGGTCTTGAAATAGGCTGCGATCAAACAGACGAAATACCCCAATCACGGCTCGATCAAAGATCAAGCGACTTTCACCACCGAACTCATCTTTGTCGACTAAGATATGGGCCGCTAACAAGTTATCGGTAGAAAAGGCAGTACGTAATTGCTTTTGTTTGTCTTTGCTTTGCCCTTGTATGTATCGGTGTAATCTAGAGATGAAGGTCGCTTCTCTTACATAAGGCTCCCCTCCCTCATCCATTGTCCGAATCACGTCCCTCATTATGGTGTGATGTTCAAGCATAATTGCAAACGTGGGGATGGTCAGTAGCCTTTTATCACTCATCAGCCTCTCCCCAAATATCGAGTTGCTCTCTATCCAGCGCACTTCCTTTTATCACAAAGCTTTCTGGTATGCCTGTATAAGCAATGGTTCGAGCTTCATCGTAGGGTTTTGAAGTGCGCATCGAATCCAAACGGAAATGTTGACCAAACTTAAAGATGATCTCACTGGATGCCGAGTTAGTCGAAGCACTTAAAACTCGGAAGCCTGCTTTTTTCATATTTGGCAACAGCCAATCAAATTGTGAACTATCCACCGAAGCACCTTCATCTATCACTAGTGGAAATTGGGTTGCACAAGCGCTATTTCTTAATCGGCTCAACAAAATTTCCACCAGCTTGATATTGATCAGCATGATAGTAGAGGTGGACTGTGATTTGCTCTCCCAACCATTTTGACCACGCTTTTTAACTCTATAGCTAATGCCAGAGACAATCTGCTCCATGGTCAGCAGCGCGGCTTTGCCTTCTGGGAAAAACTTTTTGCTAAAAGCTTTGAGGCGGTCAATAAACTGCTCCGAGGCTTTTTGATCTGAGTGCGAATCAAAAAACTCGATTTCCCTCACTAGGTCATCAAATCGCGCCTCAACCTTGATTTTGGCTTCAACCTGTGACAAATCATTGATCTCTAATCCTTCAAACGCACGGTTAATATTCTGTTCAAACTGGAAAACTAATTCTCGATTATTTTTTAATTCATTGATGATGGCGTGAACAGTGTGCTTATGTTCAACAAAATTTTTACGCAGAATATCAAACTCATCATCTAAGCCTTGATAGCGAGTTTGGAGTTGCTGAAATGCGTGCTCTAGAAGCTCATCATCTAGGTGAGAGAGCATCAACTTATCGTCACTTTCTAGCACTTGCTCTCTGACAAAACCTTGGATTTTTTCGGTAATTTCGGTCTTTGATTGACGCTTTTTGTGCAAAGCATCTATTCGATCTCGTAGTGTTTCTTCCGAAAGGTCGAGGGTTTGAACGGGTAAAACTGCGAAATCACTGACTGGCAGATGATGCGCCTGAAGTTCCGCTTTGACCCTAATGCTGCGTCCGGTTAATTTTTCTACTTGTTCTTTTTTTTCGGCTAATTTGTGAGTTTGTTCGTCAAACGACTGCTTTTCTTGTACCCACAGATCATTTTGTGCATCGAACTGTTTTTGTAGCGACTCACGCACTTCTTCGGCTTCCGCTAGTTCTTTATTAGTCTCTTGAAACAGATCTGCATTGTTTGTATATGCTTTTAGCAAGTTGATTTCATTTTCAGTACGTTTGATTTCCGTTTTAAGCGCCGTAATTTCTTTAATTCGCTCAATGCGGGATTGATTACCCATTACACTGAGTTCTGTAACTCGCTTGCGTTTTTGCTCTAAGGCCTCTTGTACTTTAGATAATCGCGTTTGGTCAGACTCTCGATTTGTGCTTGAGATAGACCCTAATGTTAAGTCCCAAAGTGCGTAGTGCTGCTGTTTTTCTTCTAATAAATCGGTAAATGACTCAATTGCCTGCCTCTCTGATGAGGATAACACTCTTGCGGGGTTAGCCTCCGCCAACTCCTCATTAACCGCTGCTAACTTCATCCAAACACTTTCAGGTAACTGGTTAAACAGTTTAAATTGTTGAGCATTGACCGAGGCTTTATAGCGAGCTTCAGTCTCGCTAAGGTTGGAAATTTCTTGCTTGAGGGTTTCCAATTCAGTTTGTAGAGCCTCTGCATCTTCCTTTAATCTTAACGCTTCCTTTTTATCATCCAGGTGTTCACGGTGGCCTGATATAATGTCGTCTATCGTCTCACTTTTATCGTAGATGTTAAGGATAAGATCCGTCTCTTGCACAATCTCATTGAGCTTTTTCTGCTGACGAACGAGTACTTTAACCTCACCTTTCAGTGTCTTTTGTTTATCGACAGTGTCATCACACACTTTTTTAGCCGACTGTACTTTTCCTTTCTGTAACGTTAACTGTATCTCTTCTTGCTCAAGAATTTGGTTTTCTTGATTGATTCGGCTGTCAAGCATCATAGCGTACTGCATCAGCGCATCTTCAGCATTTTTATTGCTCACTAATTGCTGATGACTGACGGCTAGCTTTTCGTACTCAGGTCTTAGGCTTTCAATTTTTTTAAGTATTAGCTCGCGACTTGACAACATGTCGTTATGATTAATAAAAGCATCAATATCAAAATTGAGTTCGTCTTTGCGCTCCTTCTTTCTCGATTCAATGATATTGGCCACAGCCAAGCGAACCGTGTCCGACCCCGTTTTCATATCAAATAGCAAGCGGACGAGTGCTCGAAAAGCATCGACATCTGCATCCTTAGTTGAGCTGAGAGGAAATAAACAAAAACGCATCGCATCGATATCGAGTAGTTGATTCGCATAGATCACTTCCTTAATCGCGGAAGAGCGTACTAATGATTTAAAGTGCTTATCCTCACGCTTTAGAAAAGCCTGCACTTTGCTGGGTGATAAATCATCGACTCGACCACCAATGCCATCATCCCCAACGTTGTCATCCCAAAATATATGCCGTATTTGCGCATACCGAAGGGACGTAAACATACGGCGATAATCGAGCTTATCCGAGTTACCACGATAGAGTATCTGACAATGAGGCATTGGCCCGCCGAGGTAGTTGTCACATTCCAAAATCAGGAAGCTGGTGCTACTAGGGAAGTAATGCTCAAAGCACTCATCATTGGAGTAAAAGTTGCCTTCTTTATCTGAAAATCCAAACTTATTTTTTGAATCTTTAAAGTTCTCCTCTGGCAGCAAAAAGAGTCGAATGGCGTTCAGAATGGAAGTTTTACCGATGTTCCCTCCACCAATAAGAATCCCGCCTTCACGCAGGTCAATTTCTGCAATTGCAACGCCAGCACAATCTACTGCAACCAAGCGCGATATACTGATTAGAAGATTATCTATTGGATTGTTAAACATCAGTGGAATCCTGTCGTATTTCGGGTAATAGAGCCTCTTGCTCTAGGAATAGGCGAGTTTTGTTCATAAGATCGGCTTCTGAATCTAAGCCAAGATTTCGAGCCAGCTCTATCGCCTTAGCTAAGTGAACTGCGTTTTTGGGTTTGAGTTTGAATTTGTTTTGAAATAAGTCCCAATCTACTGGAGCAAGCCATTCACATTGAGGAAATGACTTTTTGAGAGTTCCATACACAGTTAGCCCGCCCAATTCAACGTCTTGAGCACAATAGATCTCATCATAAGTAGATAAAAATGGTCTGTTCAGATAGTCGCATATTTGATTTCCTGCACCAAAAATGATGTCTGAGTTTTCCGCCAACAAAGAATGGCCGATTAACTCTAGGAACTCTCGATATCGATAGAAGTTCTCTATATTTTCAATAAGAACTGCTCGTTTGCCAATGAGCTTTCCATGGGTTTTGTAACCGTTGCTATCCGATACAACAACAAAAGGGATCTGCGATTTAGTGGAGAGGTTCAAAACTAGGACATGAGCGAAATTACTTGGGAAATCATGTGAACGACCCAAGTTTGATGCTTCGACTCTATTGCTTACCTCCGGCTCAAAGAGTGCGTGATGCCGTTCTTCATCGAGTATCTCCATTTGATAGCCATTCTTAAAACGAGTTGCACGATAAATTTTCCGCCATTCATTGATGTCCGAGAATGGCAAAGACTTGAGGAAGTGCTCTAAGTTGATCATACCGCCCTGTGAGATTTTATTGAGATATCGGTTAAGTTTCATTTCAGTATGTCCAAATCCTTTCATTGACTTAGCTACAGCAAATTCAATAATATGACGTCAATAACGACAGGTAAATACTGATTGCATACACACGTCGCATAACTAGACAGGAATTAGATGATGAGCAAATGGCCAATACGTTGGGATCTGCTGTTCCGCTACCGAATGATAGAAATCATTGCATTATGGGAAGGGCGACTCACTACCAACCATTTGATTCAGAGCTTTGGTATTGGCAGACAGCAAGCTTCGAAAGACATCAACACCTATCTAACCGACATCGCTCCAGGAAATCTTGTTTATGATAAGCAGCTCAAAGGCTACAAGCCCAGTGATAGCTTTATCCCACAAGTAACAAGCGGTCATGCTGATGAATATTTGCACATTCTTTCAAGAAGTGAAGATATGACCATCACATTTAAAGAACTCGATATGGGATTTGAGAATGTTTCAATGATCCGCCCTGTGACTCGCAATATATCACCACAAGTCTTGCGTCCATTAGTTCAAGCTATCAGAGAGAAAAAACGTGTCGACATAAGCTACACATCTCTCAAAGACGGTATTCAAGTTGAGCGGATTATCTCTCCTCATACCCTCGTTTGCACACCTCTACGCTGGCATATTCGGGCTTACTGTGAACATGCAAAAGGTTATCGTGATTTTGTGCTGAGCCGAATTCGAGGTATTCCAACTCTCGAGACAAAAAAAACAAAAGGGAAAGAACAAGATAGGCTTTGGAATACTCATCTATCTATTAAGTTAATCCCCGACTCAAGATTGACCGAAGCCCAAGCCAAAGTGATTGCACACGACTATGGTATGGAAAAAGGAATCCTGGCAATACCGACGAACGCAGCATTAGTTCGCTATGTTCTTGATGCTTATAACATCGATATTAATATGTTGAATTCGAACCCCAAAGGACAACAGATCATCTTAGGGAATTTTGAAGAGCTGAAGCCATATTTGTTTTTCTGAAGAGGCTTTTGCTTTACGCTTCAGTTAGCTAAAGCGTTGACTACAAAAAGCACAGTGTTGCCACAGCAGCAGCACTATGGCAAATAATCGCATATTTTGCATTAATCCTAGAAAACATATGGTACCCGAACTCAATAGCATTTTCTGATCATTGAAATAATCATCTCGAATCCATCGAGTCTTGAGACGCAAGTATTACGCCCAAGCAATCGCTTTGTTACGCTCTCTCTGTTTATCGCTTTTTGCACAACTCTCAAAATGTTGATGTTCTTATCTAATGTGGTGAAGTATTTAATGTAAGACCTATAACAAGATAAGTACTCTTGATGAAACTTGAGTATCCCCTGCCTTGTTCTGAGTAGGTAGCTTTAATAGCATCTACAGTGTTTCTAGGTAGATTATAGATAGCATTAGACAAGATAGCCGAATGGTATCTAGCTTTGCGCTTACACTTGGTTCTTAAAGATAACTTAGGTTGGTGCTGTATACCGTTGGCTCTAACAGTAAATCTAAAGTAATAGATGCCATAGTTAGACTTGATTAGATACATTGTGTCTGTGTCCGTGTTTAAGGAACAGATAGCCCTAAAACGACAAAACCCTCGCCGAAGCAAGGGTTTCTAATGTGGCGGTGAGTGAGAGATTCGAACTCTCGATACGTTGCCGTATACACACTTTCCAGGCGTGCTCCTTCAGCCACTCGGACAACTCACCGAATTTGATTAGGTTGACAGTGTCTGTCAACGAGGCGCTAATTTAATGATTTGTGGGCGGTTGGTCAAGTAGATTTGGGCGGTTTTTACTTTGTTTTGGTTTGTTTGCGCAATTATTGTCTAGTTCGTTGGAAATTGACGCTTTTGCGACTAATTTGCATTACAGTTGGGGGCTAAGGGTTGATATAATGGGCAAAACCTTTATTTGGACAAATATTTTGGATTTAGCACAAATTATTGCTCAACCTGAGCTGGAAGACCGCCTCCTCCCTTATCATCAAACTCTTGGGTTTATTACGGCTGTTGCGGCTGCCCCTAATGTCCTTGACCCATCTCAATGGGTTGCTTATCTATGGGGAGGGGAAGAAACGGCCCCTTTCACTGATGGTGAGCAGTTAGAGGCTTATTTAGAAGCGGTAGTGGGTTCTTGGAATGCGACCCGTCCTGCTCTTTTTGAGGACACTTGGCAGTGGCCGATTGAATGTGGCTTAAACGATCAAGAGATTGTGACTGAAGCGACTAAAGAATTTTGTGAAGGTCTGCTACAAGGCTGGCAGTTGGCGCAAGATGATTGGCAAACACTGATGCCTGAAAATAGCCAAGACAATGCCTTGCTGGGCGGTGTGTTGCTTTCTATTAGCATGCTTTATGATCCAGAGACTTCACTTGCTACCTTGTCAGAAGAAGGTATGAACGGCTTAGATCAGTTTGTCGAGATCTTTAATGCCGTACCTATGATGTTATGTGGACTCACTCAGCGTGGCGCGATATTAGCTTCAGAGCAATAGTCTTTAAACACTATATAAATAAAAAACCTCGGCGCTGTGCGTCGAGGTTTTTATTTGCTGTCGATAAACGCTCAAGATGGCTTAAGCGTTACCTTTCACTTTAATGTTCAGCTGCTCGGCAAAATCTAACATACGATTTAGCGGAATCAGTGATTTAACGCGTACGTTTTCATCCACAAAGATTTCGTGCTCTGCCCCGCCACTTTTCAGTGCGGATTCAATGGCTTTAAGGCCGTTCATTGCCATCCAAGGACAATGCGCACAGCTACGACAGGTTGCGCCTGCGCCTGCGGTGGGTGCCTCAATCAGCTCTTTCTCTGGCACCAGTTGCTGCATTTTGAAGAAAATGCCTTTATCAGTGGCAACAATCAATTGCTTTTGCGGAAGCTCTTTCGCAGCTTTAATCAGCTGGCTGGTTGAGCCTACGGCATCGGCAAGCGCGACGACACTGGCTGGTGACTCAGGGTGAACTAAGATAGCCGCATCAGAGTACACCGCTTTCATGTCTTTTAGTGCTTTCGCAGAAAACTCATCGTGAACCACACATTCACCATTCCACAGCAGCATTTCAGCGCCGGTTTGATTGGCAATGTATGAACCTAAATGACGGTCTGGTCCCCAAATAATAGGCGTACCTTCTGCGTCTAGGTGCTCGACGATTTCAAGGGCGATGCTGGACGTGACAACCCAATCAGCGCGGGCCTTCACGGCCGCAGAGGTATTAGCGTAAACCACTACCGTATGATCTGGGTGCTGATCGCAAAATTGACTAAACTCTTCTTCCGGACACCCTAGATCGAGCGAACACTCGGCTTCAAGTGTTGGCATTAGAATGGTCTTTTCTGGGGTTAGGATCTTAGCTGACTCCCCCATGAAGCGCACACCTGCAATAATCAAAGTTTTTGCAGAATGACGATTACCAAACTTTGCCATTTCTAGAGAATCGCCGACAAAACCGCCGGTTTCTTCTGCTAGAGCTTGGATCTCTGGATCGGTGTAATAATGGGCAATCAATACCGCATCTTTTTGTTTAAGAAGGGTTTTGATGCTCTCCTTGTACGCCTGTTTTTGATCATTGCTCAATGGAACAGGTTTCGGAGGGAATGGGTATATTGTTGGTGCTGTTTCTAATATTTGGCTCATTGCAATGCTCGGGCAACTTCCTTTAACTTAGAGCATTGTACACTGCTTTGACGCTGGTTGCCAAAAGCAAAAAAGCTCAACTAAGACGTTGAGCTTTGATTAAGCCTATGATTATTTCAGTTTCGACAATTTCTGCTTCGCTGAATTGGCTGAGCCGGTATTTGGATACTCATCAATGGCTTGCTGGTAGTATTTTTTGGCCGCAGCAGCGCTGTTATTGCGCACCGCAATGTCACCAAGCTTAACCAGTGCGTCTGCACGCTTGTTCGATTTCTCGTGTGAAACAACCGAAGCAAATGCCTTAGCTGACTCTACGTCGTTCTTTTTCGAGAAATAGAGCTGTCCTAGCCAGTAGCTTGCATTGGCCGAATACACAGATTCTGGAAAGTCTTTTTGGAATTGCTCTAAGGCAACGGTGGCCGCATCATAATCTTTATTTTTTAAGATAAGATCGACAGCACTTTGATACGCCTGTTGCTCACCTTGGTTAGATGAATACTGACCTTCAGGTGTGGCTTGTGCAGGCTGAGCCGCGGGCGCCTTTTTAATATCGGCTAGCTCTGTACGCATACGGTCCAGCTCGATAAACAATTCTTTTTGTCTTTCGACAAGTTGCTCTCTTTCGTGCGCGCTTTTTTCAAGTTGACCGTGTAATTCACTCAAGTCCATCGATAATTCGTCGACTTGTTGTTGTAAATTAGCTTGAACTCGGTTGCTGTTTCTAAGCAAACGCTCCAGACGTTGTGTCTCATTTTCTTTAGAGGCAGTGGAAGATTTTGACGTCGAGACACTGCTAGAGTTGAGATCAGAAACGGGAGCTGGTGCGGCGAATGAAACACTCGCCGCACTTGCTAGTAACGTAAGCGCAACTGCTCGCTTATAGTTACTGATCATGTTTACGTCTTCCTAAGATTAGTAAACTAGAACCGCACGACGGTTTTTCGCGTACGCTTCTTCAGTTTGACCTAGTTTTAGTGGCTTCTCTTCACCGTAGCTTACGATAGAGATTTGGTCAGCTTGAACGCCAGAAGCTTGTAGGTAGTTAGAAACTGCGTTAGCACGACGCTCGCCTAGTGCGATGTTGTACTCAGGAGTACCGCGCTCATCAGCGTGACCTTCGATAGATACTTTAACATCTGGGTTTTCGCTTAGGAATTTAGCGTGAGCTGAAAGCATTTCTTCGTACTCAGAGCTGATTGCAGAGTTATCGTATGCGAAGTAAAGCGTAGTGTTTTCACGTAGTGCTTTTTCAGCAACTTCACGCTCTTCAGCCAGTTTTTGCTCGTCAGTCATTGGAGATACTACTGTAGTATCAGTCGTTTCTGCTGGCGTAGCTTGTTGAGTTTCTTGATTTGTTGTTTGTTGTGCATCTGATGCATCAGTCGCATCGTCAGATGAACTACAAGCTGTAACAGCCAGTACAGGAAGTGCGATTAGCAGTCCTTTCAAAACTTTATTAAGTTGCATTCTAAATTTTCCTTATTGTATAAAAAGTAACGTTGTTAAGAAAACGGTTACAAAAACGGTGACCAGGCGGGTGCTCTTACACGCCCATTGGTTGCTGGTAGTCTGGCTTTAAAACGTCCATCAATCGAAACCATCGATAGTACATTATTTTTGTTATACATCGAACTGTATATCACCATTCCGCCGTTTGGAGCTATGCTAGGAGACTCGTCTAGTAGTGTTTTTGTTAACACTTGAACCGCTCCAGTCTCCAAATCTTGTTTTGCCAAATTAAATCCTGAACGGGATTGATTCACCATAATCATGAAACGTCCGTCTGGGGTAATTTGACCACCCAAGTTTTGGCTACCTTGCCAAGTCAACCTCTTACTTGCACCACTTGCCAAATTTACTTGATAAATCTGAGGCTTACCACCCCTATCAGAAGTGAATATTAGCGATTTACCATCTGGGTTCCAAAATGGTTCGGTATTATTTGCGCGACCACGAGTAATTTGTTTTAGCTTCTTAGTCGCTAAGTCCATTGTATACACTTGTAAACTGCCAGTCTTAGACAGTGTCAAAGCCAAAGACTTACCATCAGGAGAGAATACTGGCGCACCATTGTGACGAGGGAATGACGTTAGCTTCTCTCTTTTACCAGTATAGATATTCATCAAGTAAATTTCTGAGTGGCCGCTTTGAAAACTGACATAAGCCAATTGTCTGCCATCAGGTGACCATGATGGTGACATTAGCGGTTGTTTAGAGCGCAGTACCAAACGTTCATTGTAGCCATCGTAATCGGCAATTCTCAGTTGGTATGGATAGCTGTCTTTGTCGTTCACGACCACATACGCTATGCGCGTTAAAAATGCGCCGCGATCACCCGTTAATTGCTCGTACACTAAATCTGAAATTCTGTGTGCGTATTCACGTAAACGAGGGCCTGGTACGGTCGCTTGTTTGTTGAATAGAATGTGATCTTTAGACAGCACCAACTTACCGTTTTGCAGTGATTTAGACTGACCATTGGTCAAGGCGCCGCGTACCACGTCAATCAGTTTATATTGCACGCGGTATTTACCGTCGCCTGCATCGGTAATGGTGCCCGTTAATAGAGCGTCAACACCCATGGCAGTCCACGCCGAATAATCCACATCCTTATCTTGATAAGGTGTTTGAGGCATTTGATTGGTCGGAATTGGGCTAAATTTACCACTGCGCTGTAAATCAGAGGCGATCACCGCTGATACATCGTGCGGCAGTTTTCCCGGCCCAGCCCATTTAAATGGCACAATGCCGATGGGGCGAGCTGAGTTTACGCCTTCAGTAATAACAAGTTCTAGTGAAGCATGGGCAACAGATACGCCCAAACTGCACATCATCAGTAGACTTACAAATAATCGTTTAATCACCGGGGTTTCCTTATTCAGGTGCAACGGTTAAGTTAATATTTTTCAATTTTTCTATCGCCGCTTTGTCTTTTGGTAGTGGGAAACTCGCCACTTTTGAGACCGCTGTTTTTGCCGCACGGCATAAACTTGAGTCACCAGAAAGCGTTCTAAGGTCACTCACCATAAAGGTAGAGCCTGCTTGAATTAAGCGCAGATTGACCTTACATTCTTTACCTTTAAACGAGTCATCTAACAACAACTCTCTTTGAATCATCTGTTTATACACTTCACCCATGCGTGACACTTCATCGGTGATGGCGCGGTTGCGAGCACTAGAGTTACTGGCCGCTTCCGCTTCAAGCCCTGAGAAAATATCATTAAGAGCAGCTTCTTTCTCTTTACGCTCTTTCTCTAGCTGCGCTAGGTGCGCTTTCTCTCGCTTCGCTTTTTCAGCGGCTTCTTTAGCTGCCTTCTGCTCAGCGAGTTTTTTCTGCTCGGCTTGACGCGCTTTTTCAGCCGCAGCCTTAGCGGCTTTCTCTTTCGCTAACCTATCGGCTTCGGCCTTTGCCGCTTTTTTCTTCGCCTCTGCGGCAGCTTTTACTTTAGCCGCACGTTCTGCTTCGGCTTTTTTGGCCGCTTGTTCTTTCTTTAAGCGTTCCGCTTTTGCCGCGCTCGCGCGCTTCTCTTCTTCTTTACGCTGACGTTCTTTCAACTGGCGCTGTTTTTCCGCTTCACGGGCCTTCTTTTCCGCTTGCGCTTTTTGTTCCGCTAAGCGACGAATACGCTTCTCTTCCGCTTTACGATTTTTTTCCAGCTGTTCAGTATGTTGACGTAACTTGCGAATACGCTCCTGCTCAGCTTTTGCCGCCGCCTCTCGTTGCTGACGAATCTGTCGAGCTTGTTGGTGAATGACGTTGGGATCAATCACCACAGCCTCAACCATATTCGGTTTTGGCTCAGGCTTTGACATATTGAATTTTGTGCCCCAAATCAAAGCAATCACTAGCAATAAGTGAACTGCTAGTGATATGGCTAGTGATTTCATGAACTTTTTATCTTGTTTCATCGGCTACTGGATTCTATTCCTTGATATCCGTTAACAGGCCAACTTTCGCGATACCTGCTTGGCTTAATTCATCGAGAACTAGAACCACGTCTGAGTATGGAGTTGCCGCATCACCACCTACCGCAACCGGTGAATTCGGTGAAATGGCTCTTTCTGCTTTTACTCGCACCACAATATCTTGCAGACTCATTCCTCTTTGCATCTCTTGGTCGTTAACACTTAAACCCAGTTCGCCTTTGGAATTAATCTCGATAATGATAAAACTCGCCTCAGTATCGCCTGCAAGCTCTGAAGCGGGTGTTGCGCTGTGAGTCTTAGGCAGATCCACATCCACACCTTGGGTGACAAAAGGAGAAGTCACCATAAAAATAATCAGCAATACCAACATCACATCGATGTAAGGTACAACGTTGATTTCAGCGGTCAGCTTACGCTTTTTAGGTTGATAACCCGCCATTGACTAGTCCTTTTCGCTCATTGCTTGACGGTGCAAAATAGCATGAAACTCTTCGGAGAAGGTGGCGTAAGAATGCTCAAGCTTACCGACACGATTGCTCAAACGGTTGTAGAACATAACCGCTGGAATCGCCGCAAATAGGCCCATCGCAGTGGCAATCAATGCTTCTGCGATACCCGGCGCTACCATAGCCAGCGTCGCTTGTTTAACCTGCCCTAGAGCAATAAAGGCATGCATAATGCCCCATACCGTACCGAACAAACCAATGTATGGGCTAATAGAGCCGACGGTAGCTAAAAATGGTAAGTTTGTTTCTAGGTTGTCGACTTCTCTTGCAACAGAGACGCGCATTGCTCGACCTGTGCCTTCCATAATAAAGTCAGGAGAGTTAGCATTTGTGCGACGTAAACGCGCAAACTCAGTAAAGCCTGAGTAAAAAATCTCTTCAATGCCAGATAAGCTACCTTTGCGAGCTTTCACTTCGTGATACAGCTTGCCAAGGTCTTTACCAGACCAAAATTTATCTTCAAAACGCTCGGTATGAGCATAAGCGGCAGAGATAACCTTGCTACGGCTGATGATCATTGCCCAAGAGGCTATCGACATACCCACTAAGGTGAGCATCACCAACTGCACTAATAGGCTGGCTTCTAGAATAAGATCAATAAAATTGATTTCTGCGGACACTTTAAGATAACTCCGTGATCATAAAACTGGGTATGGCCTGAGGCCTCATTTTAGCGGTATTGATACATGCTACCTTAACCGTAGCTTTGCACAATACTCTGCCTTCTAGATTGACTATCTCTTGACAAAAATCGAGAGAAGCTCGCTTAATTTGAGAAATATGTGTGAGTACTGTCAGCTCTTGGTCGAGTTTTGCGCCTTGCAAAAAATCGATGTCCATATGACGTACCACAAACCCTAATTTCTCTTGTAACAGTACCTCTTGCGAAACACCAATGGCTCTTAACATTTCAGTGCGGGCACGCTCAAAAAACTTCAGATAATTCGAGTGGTATACAATCCCACCCGCATCAGTATCTTCGTAGTAAATTCGTATTGGCCAGCGAAATAGTGTCGTTTCGGCTTTTGGCATATCCTAGGTCCCTGATTTTCTCGCCTGTAATATACACAATGTATCGCTTTATTTTTTATGCAACACGCTTTTTTTGATGCAGGCAGCAATTTCATTGCCTAAGTGACTAAAAATTGACTGGTCTAGCCCTATTCTTTAACCAAATCAGAGTCTTTTAACGAGAAAAAGTTCAATTTTGCCAGTTGTTCAAATTAGCATTGCTGAAGGTATTGCGTACTTGCAACGGTCAAAGTGCTCGCACGCGACAGCTAAGCATAGTCAAATAATCGCCCGATTATACAGGCTTCGAAACTTACGAGGGACCTTTATTGCGATTGGTAATAAAATTATACAAAAAAGGTCAGGATTGGAGTTCCAACCCTGACCTTATTTAATAATGGTTAAAAGACTTAGTCTTTCTTATCTTTGTCCATCATTTCTGAGTGCTCAAGCCATAGAGCATTGATGATGCCGAAAGCACACGCAAGCAGCACACCTAATATCCAAGCAAAATACCACATACTTTATCCCTTCTTAGTAAAGTGAATTCTTGTTTTCTTCGATGAATTTCGCATCGATGCGACCGAACATTTTGTAATACGTCCAGCTGGTGTACGCCAAGATAACGGGAACCATCACAAACGCTACCGCTGTCATAATATTCAATGTCAGCTCACTTGAAGTTGAATCCCACATCGTTAAGCTGTGCGATGGATTCAAGCTCGAAGGCATGATGAATGGGAACATAGACAGACCTGCGGTAAAGATAATGCCTGCACACGCCAAACTTGAGAACAAGAAGGCTAAAAAGCCTTTTTCGACGCGCGATGCAATCACGGCTAACAGCGGCATGAACACACCAATAATAGGGGCTGCCCATAGCGCTGGGTATTGTGCAAAGTTGTTCAACCAAGCGCCGGTTTCTAGTACCACTTCTTTGTTTAGCGGGTTCGATGCTGCGTTATGATCGATTTGGCTCGCAATGACATAGCCGTCCATTCCATGAATGAAGTAACCTGCAATAACGAACAACAATGCTGTCGTAATACCTGTTAGCTGAGCCACTTTACGAGAGCGTGCATGCACTTCGCTGGTCGTCTTCATTTGTAGCCAAGTTGCGCCTTGTAGCACAATCATGGATAGGCTCACTAAACCACACAGCAGTGCAAATGGGTTTAATAGAGCGAAGAACGAACCGTGGTAGCTAGACATCATAAATTCGTTTAGCTGAAATGGCAGACCTTGGAATAGGTTACCAAATGCCACACCGAAGATAATTGGCGGAACAAAACCACTGATTGAGATCGCAATATCCCAGCTACTGCGCCATTTTGGATCTTCAATCTTTGAGCGATAATCCAAGCCCAGTGGACGAAGCCACAATGCCGCCAAAGTCAAAATCATCGCGAAGTAAAAGCCAGAGAATGACGTTGCGTACACGGTAGGCCATGCCGCAAAAAGTGCACCACCTGCGGTCACTAACCAAACTTGGTTGCCATCCCAGTGCGGGGCAATACTGTTGATCATTACGCGACGTTCGTTATCCGATTTACCGATGATAGGCACTAGAGCGCCTACCCCCAGATCAAATCCGTCCGTTACTGCAAAGCCAACAAACAATATGCCAACTAGCAACCACCATATAAATCTTAAAACTTCATATTCAAACATAATTTCGCTCCCTTATTATGCTTCAACTTGACGGTCGATTTTTGCTTTCGCTTCATCATTGTCTTGTTGTTCAAAGTGATAACGACCTGTTTTCAAGCTACTTGGTCCCTTACGAGAGAATTTCACCATCAGATACACTTCGGCAATCAAGAACACAGTGTACAGCGCTAAGATAGCCGCTAATGATGCCCATAATTGACCGACCGTCAGTGCCGAAGCGGCCACATGCACAGGTAAGATTTCACCCACAGCCCATGGCTGACGTCCAAACTCGGCGACAAACCAACCGGCTTCGATAGCAATCCAAGGTAGTGGGATGCTCCAAAGTGCCGCTTTAAGTAACCAAGGTTTTTGTTCGATTTTTTGACGACAAGTTTGTAAGAACGCCATACCGAATACAAACAACATGATAAAGCCACAGCCCACCATCAAACGGAACGACCAGAACAGAGGCCAAACTGTAGGGATAGAGTCATCCGCTGCCGCTTGAATTTGCGTTTCTGTCGCATCGACCACGTTATCGGTGTAGCGTTTCAGCAATAAGCCATAACCGAGGTCGTGCTTAACTTCATCAAATGCGGCTTTGTTTTCCACCGAGCGATCGCCTGAGCGCAGTTTTTCAAGCAGTTCATAGGCGTACATACCGTTACGGATACGACCAACGTGCTCTTCGCGAAGATCACGTAACCCCGTCACTTGCTTGTCGATAGAACGTGTTGCCACGATACCCATTACGTAAGGGATTTTCAGTGCGTAATCTGTTTCCATGGTCTCCTGATTTGGAATACCAAATGCCGTAAACGCAGCCGGTGCTGGCTCAGTGTGCCATTCGGCTTCGATAGCGGCGAGCTTCACTTTCTGAACATCACCTAGCTCATAACCTGACTCATCACCCAATACGATGACAGAAAGGATAGCGGCCATACCAAAAGAAGCAGCAATCGCAAATGAACGGCGAGCGAACGCCACGTCACGACCTTTTAATAGGTAGTAAGAACTGATACCAAGGACAAACATTGCACCTGTGGTGTAACCCGATGCGACTGTGTGTACAAATTTAACCTGAGCGACTGGGTTAAAGACCACCTCAGCAAAGCTCACCATTTCCATACGCATGGTTTCGAAGTTAAATTCTGCGCCTACTGGATGTTGCATCCAGCCATTCGCAATCAGAATCCATAATGCTGAGAAGTTAGAGCCTAACGCCACTAACCAAGTCACTACCAGGTGTTGACGTTTTGATAGTCTTTCCCAACCAAAGAAGAATAAACCAACAAATGTTGATTCTAAAAAGAAAGCGACAAGGGCTTCAATGGCCAGCGGTGCACCGAAAATGTCACCGACATAGTGAGAATAGTATGCCCAGTTCGTTCCGAATTGGAACTCCATGGTAAGGCCGGTCGCAACGCCTAAGGCAAAGTTAATACCGAATAACTTACCCCAAAACTTAGTCATATCCTTATAAATCTGCTTACCTGTCATCACGTAAACGGATTCCATAATGGCAAGTAGGAAGGCTAGACCTAACGTTAGTGGCACAAATAGGAAGTGGTACATTGCTGTCAACGCGAATTGCAGTCGCGACAGATCAACGACATCTATCATAAGAACTCCTTGGGTGTCTTCCAAGACACAGGTTCAATCCAATACTAAACCCATTAAATAGCGGCTTATGGTTACTCATTAAACAACCTAAAACAGCAACCGATGATTATTGATAGAAGGCATTTCTAATCGCAATCCTTGCTGTGCACTTAATCAACAATAAATAGTGTTGTTTTTAAGTGCTTTAATCAGGTCATTTTATCTAAGCAAGCCTCTAAACAACGATTTAGTCGGGTTAGCATAAAGCGCAAAGTTAAAATCACACAAGAGATGTTAAATAACTGAGTTAATTATTAATACACTGATAATTAATAATTAAACATTTGTTAAGCATCCTCTAATATATCCGGTGGGTATAGTATAGGTTTAGGCCGTTGGTTTCAAAGGCTTTATTTAAGAAAATTACCTTGATATAAATCAAGAATAATGAATTGAAAAAGCGTTTTTATTATACGTAGATGGGAGGTTTTGCCAGCAATGTTAAAATATGTAATTAAAGAATGGTTGGATAAAGAAAAGGAGGTCACACCTCCTTAACTTAATATTAATCTTTCAAATCGAAGCCAAAATGCAAATAAGCGCGATCTGTTACAATTCGCCCTCTTGGTGTTCTTTGCAGATAACCTTGTTGAATTAAATAAGGCTCTAATACGTCTTCAATGGTGTCTTTCTCTTCACCAATAGCCGCTGCCATATTATCTAAACCAACTGGCCCACCATTAAACTTCTCAATAATGGCTAACAGCAGTTTTCTGTCCATGTAATCAAAGCCCAAACTGTCAACATCGAGCATGTCGAGGGCTTTATCTGCGATGTCCGAGTCGATATGACCATCGCTTTTTACTTCAGCATAGTCTCGAACTCGTCTTAACAGTCGGTTTGCAATACGAGGAGTGCCGCGAGCACGTCGAGCGATTTCCAGTGCCCCTTGTGACTCCATAGATAGATTTAAACAATCTGAGCTGCGCTGAACAATATGTTGCAGATCTTCGACCTTATAGTATTCCAGACGTTGTGTAATGCCGAAGCGATCACGAAGTGGTGAGGTCAGTGAACCTGCGCGTGTCGTTGCGCCAATTAAGGTAAAAGGTGGCAAATCAATCTTGATAGAGCGCGCCGCTGGCCCCTCTCCTATCATGATATCTAACTGATAATCTTCCATCGCTGGATACAGCACTTCTTCCACCATTGGGCTTAAGCGGTGTATTTCATCGATGAACAGGACGTCGTTCTCTTCAAGGTTAGTCAGTAGCGCGGCTAAATCACCTGCTTTTTCTAACACCGGTCCTGAGGTGGTGCGAATATTAACATCCATCTCATTGGCAACAATATTAGCAAGGGTGGTTTTCCCTAACCCCGGCGGTCCAAAGATCAACAAATGATCCAGCGCTTCATTTCGCATTTGCGCCGCTTTGATGAATATTTCCATCTGACCACGAACATGATCCTGACCTTGGTAATCTTCTAATTTTTTAGGGCGAATCGCTCTATCGACCGCCTCTTCGTCTTTAAACGTTGGGTTGTCAGGCGCGATCAGTCGGTCTGCTTCAATCATCCATTACACCATAGCTCGAAGAGCTTCTTTGATTAGGGCTTCACTGGTCATATCTGGCTTCGCAATTTGCGAAATCGCTTTTGAGGCCATTTGCGGTTTATAGCCAAGGGCTAACAATGCGCTGACCGCCTCATCCACCGCACTTTGATCGTTTGACAAGTGATTGTCCGCAGGCGCGGCATCCGTCGCTGGCGTAAATAAATCACCTGCACCCCAGCCTTTCAAGCGGTCTTTCATTTCGACCACTAGACGTTCTGCGGTCTTCTTACCTACGCCCGGTAGTTTCACTAAGGTAGAAATATCTTCATTTTCTACGCAACTCACAAACTGACTTGCCGTCATACCCGATAAGATCCCAAGCCCTAATTTAGGGCCAACGCCATTGGCTTTAATCACTTCACGAAACAGCGCTCGTTCACTGACGCTGTTGAAGCCATACAGCAATTGTGCGTCTTCGCGCACCACAAAGTGAGTATAAATAATGGCTTCTTGGCCTACCTCAGGCAGCTCGTAGAAACAACTCATTGGCATTTGTACTTCATAGCCAACACCCCCTACTTCAATAAGTAATTCAGGAGGTTGTTTTTCGATAAGGGTTCCACGTAGACGTCCAATCACGGTCTTATTCCAATAACGGTTTGCAATGATATTGATGATAATAAATAACTGGACGGATAGCCAGTACTCTGCATCAATTAACGGTATCTGCCTCGTCGTGCTGACGTGGCTTTGCCTGCTAAAGCAATCAAGGTTTTATTCGTATTGGCATGACAAATGGCAACACCTAAGGCATCGGCCGCATCAGCTTGAGGTTTTGCAGGTAATTTTAGCATTTGCTGCACCATGTGTTGCACCTGCGCTTTGTCAGCGCCACCTGTCCCAACAACCGCTTGCTTGATAAGTCTTGCTGCGTATTCATACACTTCAAGATCCGCATTCACCGCAGCCACAATTGCACTGCCCCGAGCTTGTCCGAGTTTGAGCGCAGAATCGGCATTTTTAGACATAAACACTTGTTCAATGGCAAACACGTCCGGCTTAAACTGAGTGATGATCTCACTGACACCGGCATAAATTTGCTTTAGTCGACCCGGCAAGGCTTTTTCTGACATGCGGATACAGCCACTGCCTAGATAATGCAAATGACGGCCATTTTGACGAATCACACCGTATCCGGTAATTCGCGACCCCGGATCAATGCCTAAAATAATCGTCATGAATGTTTCTCTCCCTCAAACAAAAACTCCCGCACTAGAGCGGGAGTTTAGACTTATTGATCAACAAGCGTTATTCGCTGTCTTTTTTAGCAACCTTAACCGCAATCGCCAACTCTTCAAGAGCCGCAGGGTTAGCAAGACTTGGCGCATCCGTCAGTAGACAAGACGCCGTCGTCGTTTTAGGGAATGCAATCACGTCACGAATGTTTTCTGTGCCACAAAGTAGCATCACCAAACGGTCAAGACCGAATGCCAGACCTGCGTGAGGAGGCGTGCCGTACTTAAGTGCCTCTAGTAAGAAGCCAAATTTAAGTTGCTGCTCTTGTGCATCAATACCCAAGATATCAAATACTGCCGCTTGCATTTCTGCATTATGGATACGTACAGAACCGCCACCCACTTCATAGCCATTAATAACCATGTCGTAAGCATTTGAGTTTGCCGCTGCCGGGTTTTCTTTCAGCTGTTGCGCGGTGATGCCCAGTGGAGAAGTAAATGGGTGGTGCATCGCATGCAAGTTACCTTCACCGTCTTCTTCAAACATTGGGAAGTCAACAACCCACAATGGTTTCCAAGCCGATAGGTCAGTGATCTCTAGATCGATACCCACTTTCAAACGCAATGCGCCCATTGCTTCTGCCACAACGTTCGCTTTATCTGCGCCAAATAGAATGATATCGCCAGACTCTGCGCCAGTGCGCTCAAGAATGCCGTTGATCACTTCTTCATTTAAGAACTTAGCAACTGGAGATTGAATGCCTTCCATGCCTGCAGCACGGTCGTTCACTTTCATCCATGCCAAACCTTTCGCGCCGTAGATACCAACAAATTCAGCGTAGCCGTCAATTTGTTTACGAGTGAGCTTAGCGCCACCCGGTACACGAATAACCGCAACGCGGCCTTTTTCGTCGTTAGCAGGACCAGCAAAGACTTTAAATTCAACGTCTTTTAAAATGTCTGCAACGTCAACAAGCTCAAGTGGGTTACGTAGATCGGGTTTATCAGAACCAAAACGACGAATCGCTTCGCTAAATGGCATGGTAGGGAATTGGCCAAGATCAACGTTTAGAAGATCTTTCCACATGCCGTGTACCATTTCTTCTGTTTTGGCACGGACTTGGTCAGCGCTCATAAATGAAGTTTCGATATCAATCTGAGTAAATTCAGGTTGACGATCTGCACGTAAATCTTCATCACGGAAACATTTTACGATTTGGTAATAACGGTCAAAACCAGACATCATCAGCAATTGTTTAAACAGCTGTGGTGACTGAGGAAGCGCATAGAAACTGCCCTTTTGCACGCGGCTTGGTACTAAGTAATCGCGAGCACCTTCTGGTGTTGCTTTTGTTAGTACTGGCGTCTCAATGTCTAGGAAACCATTGTCATCAAGGAAACGACGTACGTAGCTAGACGCTTTCGCACGCAGTTTAATGCGATCGCTCATTTCAGGGCGACGCAAATCAAGGTAACGGTATTTTAGACGTTGTTCTTCCGTGTTTGTTTGGTTGAAATCCAATGGCAGAACGTCAGCACGGTTGATGATTTCCAGATCTTTACAGATAACTTCAACTTCACCCGTTGTCATGTCTTTGTTGACTTGACTGTCAGGGCGAACACGCACTTCGCCAGTTAACTTGATGCAAAATTCGTTACGTAGTTGGCTTGCCACTTCATGTGCCTGCGCCATATCCGGGTCAACAACGACTTGAACGATACCTTCGCGATCTCGCATATCGATAAAAATAAGGCCGCCTAAATCACGGCGACGGTTTACCCAACCGCAAAGTTCTACAGTTTGTCCTGCAAGGGACTTGTTCAGTTGACCACAATAATGGCTACGCATATTGAATTTCCCGACTATTTTCTAATGACTATATAAAGTTCTGTCGAGAGACTGAGATCTCGACGCAATTAACCGATATTTATACTCGGAAATACGCGTAAAATCGATACTCAATGTACTTTTTTATTGAGTTAATGACGGCTTTGCTCTGTTTTTAAGCAAGATAAGGGTTTTTAAGCCAAATAAGCGATTCAAACAAGCCAAGTCGTACAGCACAAGTACACCTTGCTGATCTCGATTAATGACAGTGGCGTGACTTTTCTCTAAACTTACGGCTGTTATAAATTACCCACCAAGATCCTATGAGCACAGATAAGATTTTTTCCGCTCCAATTGAAAAAATTGGCGACTTTACATTTGACGAACGCGTAGCAGAAGTGTTCCCTGATATGATTCAGCGTTCCGTTCCCGGCTACAGCAACATCATCTCTGCCATTGGAATGCTGGCCGAGCGTTTTGCCACGCCAGGTTCAAACTTATACGATCTTGGCTGCTCTTTGGGCGCGGCAACCCTATCCATGCGTCGTAATATCACCGCTGATGGCTGTCAGATCATTGCCGTGGATAATTCATCGGCAATGGTTGAAAGATGTGAACGACACATCAATGCCTATAAAGCGAAAACACCGGTTGATATCCGTGAAGCTGATATTCGTGAAATTGAAATCAACAACGCATCGGTGGTGGTATTGAACTTCACCTTGCAGTTTCTTTCACCAGACGATCGCCAAACGCTACTAGAGAAGATCTATCAAGGACTGTTGCCCGGCGGCATTTTGATCCTTTCAGAGAAATTCATCTTCGAGGACCAAACTTCCCACGAGTTATTGATCGACCTTCATCACGACTTTAAACGCGCCAACGGCTATAGCGAGCTGGAAATCAGCCAAAAACGCAGCGCCATTGAACATGTAATGTTACCGGACAAAATTGAAACGCATAAAAAGCGTTTTACCGATATCGGTTTTAGTAGCAGTGAAGTGTGGTTCCAATGCTTCAACTTCGGTTCGATGTTTGCCATTAAATAATGTTTGCCATTAAATAAGCGTACGATTGGATAATCGCACTAATGAAACCAGAAGAATAAACGCACTGTACATAATGTATGCAAGAAAGCACACATGCAAATATCAAAGTTTCATTGCATTTTGCAAATGCAATATGCGAAAAGTGTTTTCATTTAAAACTTTAACCTTATATAACAAAAGGTTACTAGCTATAATCAAAAGTTGGCACGCATAGTGCATAAGGAAACTGATCCTTTTAAGCCAAGGATCACCTAGCCAACTGACGTTGTTAGTGAACGTTGTACTTGTTCACAAGAATACAAGCCGATCGCACGCTTTTTCGTGGTCGGCTTTTTTTTTGCTTTCACGTTACGTTAATATGCCTAATTCCAATCACACCCATTCAGTGACCAGAAATAACTCAACAAAAATGCTCGAATAACCCGTTATTTAATACGATTGGTATAAATGCCCTTGAGAGGAGATCCACTGCTTGGGGGACTGACCATATAATCGTTTAAATTCACGACTGAACTGAGATGAACTGACGTAGCCTACGCTCATCGCTGCCTGATTCACGTTCATTCCTGTTGCGATATTCATTGCGGCATTGTTTAAGCGCATCGATTTCATAAATTGGATGGGTGACAATGACGTTGCTTGCTTAAACTTACGGTGAAACACCGCGCGGCTCATTCCTACTTTAGAGGCTAGCTCATCAATCGTTACGCTTTGATCAAGGCGATGTGATAAATACTCGATAGAGCGAGCAATTTCGTTCCCCACACCAAAAGAGCGTCTGACGGACTCGCCCGCCTCCCCTTTTAACACCGCATAATACAACTCACGCAAACGCCCCTCACCCAACATTGCGCTGTCCACCGAATTATCCTCCAGTTGAAGTAAACGCCATAGTGCATCAGAAAATGCGTTATCCCACGAAGCAAAAGACAATCCTTTGGGCAACTCGCTGGCCTTTGTTTTCTTAATGGCTCCCGATATATTTTCCATCTCCAGAGCAAGTTCCGTCATCATTTTGCTATCAAGGGTAATGGATACGCCAAGTAGCGGATCCTCAGGTGATGCATTAGGCGTTCCTGCCTCTACAGGTAATGACATAGTGCAGCACATATATTTTTCGTTGTCATAAATGTGTTTTTGACCATCCAAAATCGCTTCTTTACTGCCACTTAAAATCGCAATCACTGTCGGTTCATAAACCGCTGGTGCACATTGAATGGATTCTGAAACCTTAAACAGGCGCACTCCTTTGATTCCGGTCTCATGCAAACCATCGTCTTTTAGCCGGTTTTTTAAGCGCATTTTTATTTCATTCTTCATCATACCCTTACCACCCAAATAAACAAAAAAGATACAAATAGGCATATTTTAAAGAGTATAGCGCCTATTTAGCAATGCGATTGATAGTTATAGTTAGTTCCAGAAAAGATTACTACCGTAGCAAACGGTTTGCAAATTCCATAACTACTGTCGCTGATAAGGTGTTTAAAATGACAATCAAACAATTTGGCCCTAAAGGTTGGACTCCAGAACTGATGGCCTCACAAAAAGGCAAAACCTATTTAATCACAGGTGCGAATACTGGCGCTGGATTTGAAGCGTCGCGCATCTTGCTATCGAAAGGGGCTAAAGTGGTTATGTTGAATCGTAATCCTGCAAAATCACAAGTTGCAGTCGAAGCGCTAAAACAGCAATTAGGGGCCGATGCTGATATCAGCTTTATTACCCTAGATCTCGCGAAACTTGATTCTGTCCGCCATGGCGCAACGCAAATTCTTGAACAGGTATCCCGCATTGACGGACTAATTTGCAATGGCGCTATTGCTCAAGTCGCAACACAAGAGTTGACCGCAGACGGCTTTGAAAGTCACCTAGGAGTGAATCACTATGGACATTTCTTGCTGTGTGGTTTGTTGTTTAAACGCATTGATGAAAGTCATGGTCGTATCGTAGTGGTCGGTAGCGAAGGCTATAAAATGGGCATCAAGAAAATTCAATTTGATGATATGAACTGGGATAACAACTACCACCCTAACCATACCTATTGTCATAGCAAATTAGCGCAAATGATGTTTGGCTATGAACTGCAAAACCGAATCAAACAGGCAAGCAAAAACGTACAAGTGTATGTGTGTCACCCAGGCGCTTCAAAAACATCATTAATCAATAACAAAGCCAACGGCATCACACGCATTGCGTTTTCATTAATGGCAATGACTCCGATTGTACAATCCGCTGAAAAAGGCGCATACCCAGAATTGATGTGCGCCACACAAGATAACTTATCAGAACGAGCCTACCATGGCCCAACAGGATTTAACCACTGGGTGGGAGCGGTTGATCAGCGTGAAATAGAATCTTTTGTGCAAGATAAAGCCAGCGCCGAGAAACTATGGACACTATCAGAGCAACAAACAGGGCTTGAATTCGCGCTGTAGCCTTGATAGCAATCGTACTAAATAACGGGTCATTCTGACTTGTTAAAATAAAAAGCCTTGCGGTATGACTCCTTTGCATGAGTGCTTTACTACAAGGCTTAATGGTTAATAGTACGTCTTCCCTATGAAGGGAAAGGGAGAGATCAGGACATCTCTAGCGACCAACAATTTTATACTTTTCACAGCCTAAAATATTTTCATCGACATAAATAGAACAACCAGAATAACAAGATATTAGTGAAAGCCACTCACAAAAGTATCAGCAAAACTCTTCAGTCTTTGCGTGATCCGAGGAAGAATTGTTCTTCTCGATCTGAAAGTCATCTTTTCAGTGGTGAGCTGCGCAATATCATCGGACTTCAGGCATTCAACATCCAAACCATTTTCGAGTTCAATAATCATTTCGCTAAACTTATCAGTGTCCAGATTCTCCTCTAGAACAATCTGCTGTAGCTCTTTTTGCTTTTGCTCCTCGATATACTCATCAAATTCTTCGCCCTGAACGATGCCTTGCATACTCTTCTCAATAAAGCCTTCAATAAGTTCACGTTTACTGTACAAAGAGGGCTCTGTCGCAAGCAGGTTGGCAATCACTTGTCGTTTTTTGCCTTGGGCTTCTTTGCTTGATTCTTCAAGCATGGTTTGCAGTAGGTGACGAATGTAGCCAACATTAACGTTATCTCGTTGCAGCAACTCAAGTTCAAAGTCGATATTGTCTAGGATAGATTCTTTATCGGCTGGCCCTTTTTTCAGCTCTCTAGCAAGGTCGCTATACTTAGACGCATAATCGACAAATTCCTGCTCAGAGATACCCAGAGTTTCAATATCAAAATCACTAAAAGTTTCCAGTTGGTTCTTCAGTCTCATCAAGATGCGAAACTGTTTTACAAACCCAGCTTGCAAGTCTTCATTGGGCAGGTCATCAACACTTTGCACATCCGGTACAATAGCTTTTAACGCTGCAAGAGCCTTGGTAAAGTCTTCGGTTAAACCATTAAGATCAGGGACTTCTATGTACTCTATCGGTTGCTTGTTAGAGAACAGGGTAAAGGCTTCATCTGCTTGTGGTTTAAGGTTGCGATAGCACATCACGTTACCGTGCGACTTCACGGTGCCATTTAAGCGGTTAGTGCGAGAAAAGGCTTGCACTAAACCATGATATTTAAGGTTTTTATCGACATAAATGGTGTTCAATCCCGGCGCATCAAATCCGGTTAAGAACATATTCACCACCAGCAAGATATCAACTTCACCATCTTTAGTGCGCTTGGCAATGTCTTTGTAGTAGTTATAAAAACTGTCGGTGTCTTTGGTTGAATAAGAAGTGCCAAAGTGATGATTGTAATCATCAATATAAGAATCTAGCTTATCTCGGCTATGGTATTTGGCGCTGGCTTCATTAACACCTTTTATATTGATATCAACTTCGTATTCTTCTTCTTCGTTGACCCCATAACTGTAGATAGTGGCAACATTGAGGTTATGTTGTCCTTCTTCTTTTAATGTTTTTAAGGTGTCGTAGTAAGTGATCAAATCGGGCACACTTGCCACACACAGCATGGCATTAAACTGACCTTTAGTTTTATGTCGATGAATACCAATGAGGTGCTTACAGACCTTTCTGATCCGTTTAGGTGAACTGAAGAACTCACTGATATCAATGCTGCTTACATCTACGTCTATGCCTGTATCTCGCTGTTTGAGCTTACCGTAATACTCAATTGCAAATGGAAGTACGTTGTCATCTCTAATGGCATCCACAATAACGTAGCTATGCAAACGTTCACCAAATAAGTCTCTAGTCGTTCTCTTTTGAACACCTTGGTTCTGTATCTTCTTGGCTGTAGCGTTGTCAGCAAAGATCGGAGTACCGGTAAAACCAAACAATTGTGCTCTACCAAAGAACTCAACCAAATTTTGGTGTGTTTCACCAAACTGGCTTCGATGACATTCATCAAAAATAAACACCATACGTTGGTTGGCAATATCTTCGATCTGCTTTTTATAGTGGCCCTTGGTCACGAGGTTATTAAGCTTCTGAAGTGTGGTAACAATTAGCTTAGAGTTACGGTTCTCGTTAACTGCTTTGCCCTTCTCCGCTTTACCTAGAAATTGGTTCAATAAACTCTTGGTATTGTCGGTGCTATCAACACATCCTTTGAGGAAGGCATTGAACTCTTTGGCTGTCTGATAATCCAGATCTTTCCTATCCACAACAAATAGGACTCGCTCTACATCATCCAACTGAGTCAGAAGCTGAGCTGTCTTGAAGCTAGTAAGTGTTTTACCGCTACCTGTTGTGTGCCAGATATAGCCATTCTTATTAGTGGTAGCTACTTGGTTCACAATGGCTTCGACCGCATAGAACTGGTACGGACGTAGAACCATGAGGAACTTACCTGACTCGTTCTGCACTATGTAACGTGACAGCATCTTAGTCAGGTGTTCTTGGTTCAGGAACGCATCAGCAAACTGAGGAAGAGCATTGATCTTCTGGTTCTCTACATCAGTCCAATGGAAGGTCTGTTTGAATGACAACTCACGGTTGTTTGAGAAGTATTTGGTATTAACACCATTGGAGATAACGAACAGTTGGACATAGTTAAACAGTCCACCCTCAGCACCATAGGTATGCTTGTCGTAACGCTTGATCTGGTTGAATGCTTCAGCCATCTCAATGCCTCTGCGCTTCAGCTCAATCTGAACCAAAGGCAAACCATTCACTAGTATGGTTATATCGTATCTATTCTCGTACTTACCATGGATAGTGATCTGGTTCGTTACTTGGAAGATGTTCTTCGAGGTATCAGTAAACAGCAGAGTCAGGTAGCTAACTGTACCGTCCTCATGAACCACATCTACCTTACCTCGTAATCGCTTAGACTTATCGAAAATGTTGCCCTTCTCAAGGCTTATGAGCACATTTTCAAACTCACGATCAGTTAGGCTTATATCATTAGCTCTCTCTAGCTGAACCTTCAGGTTAGCCTTGAGTGCAGTTGCATCTTCAATCACCACTGGTTCAAAACCAAAGGTGTTCAATTGTGCAATGAGATCGTTCTCTAGTTGTACTTCTGATTGTGTGCTCATACCATCCCTTACACGAACATCTGTTGTAGCAAGCCTTTCTTCCACTCTTTGGCTTTCTCAAGCTCTGTGTTTGCTAGGTCTATCTTCTGATCGATTGCTGATAGGAAATTAGCTATCCTGGTTTGCTCACCTAAACACGGCAAGCCAAATTTCATTTGCGATACGACTTTCCAATCTGCACGAGGCATTTTGGTTCCCGAAGACTTGTTCGCTTCCGCCACAAAATCTTCAGTTTGTATAAACTGAAACAGATAATTACTTGAAAGTGAATCAGCAGAGCTCATGACCCAGATTTCGCTTGAACACATTCCGGCAAAGTCAGGATAAGCGAACTTTTTCAGGTAAGGACGTAGCTTTCCAAACAGTACATCACCTGCTTTAAAACGGTTTTTTTGGCTCAAGGCTCCATTAACTGATAGGTCCCCTATTATCCTTCCAGTTTCCTGAGATAGGTTATCAAGCTCAATACAAGGAAGTTCAATACCTTCAAATGGAACAACTTTTGGTGATTTTATCGATACAATTTCACCGAGACACTTCTCTTCCCAATCAGGGAACTCACTACCATCATCAGCTTTGAATCGTAGAGTTGGTGGAATGAAGGTTAGCTGTCCATCTTCTTTCCCATCAACATAGCCCCACTTACCATTGAACAACTGTTGCATCACACCTTTCTTGTACTCGGTGAGCTTGTCCTTCTTCTCTGAAAGTAGGCTGATCTTCTCATCTACCTTAGACAAGAATGAGGCTATTTTTTGTTGTTCAGGCAACAGCGGAGGATAATGTCTGATTCGATTTATATCCGAACCGGGCAAGTTTGAAACTGTTGCCTTGCGAATGAATCGACTTACTTCATACTGGGCTTTGGTTGTCTGATAAAAGTACTTGAGATAAGTAGAGTCAGCATTTTCATTCAAGTTAATTTTAACTGCATACGCACTACAAATATGCTTAATTGATTGCTCACGATATACAGATGTTACACCACAATCAGCTGTTGTAATCATCACAAGATCACCATCTTTCAGCTTGTGACGGTCAACTGTTTTTTCATCTAAGTTTGCTGTAGGAACTTGATGGTATTTGATCTCACCATTAACTCCCATATCAGTACCACGTATAGTCCTAACGTTACCATCTGAGCAATAATCTTCCGCACTAAAGCGTGGTCCATAAGTAATGTCATTGACTAGTTCGCCGAAATACTTTAGCTCCAAGGCATCATCGAAATCGAAAAACCTAAGCTTTGGCACATTTAGTTGTTCTGTCATAAAATGTCTACCTTAGAATGGAGCTTTGATTTTTAGTTCAGCACAAAAGCCAGCAATGTCAGCATCAACTGAATGCATCTTGGTCTCAAGCTCAGTTAGGTCTGTAGCTACTGCATCTAGGTCTACTGGTTCCTCTTCCTCAAAGGTATCAACGTAGCGAGGGATGTTGAGGTTATAGTCGTTCTCGGCAATCTCAGACAAGTCAGCCACATGAGCAAACTTCTCAATTGGTTCACGCTTAGCGTATGCCTCAATGATGCGATCTACATCTTCATCTCTCAGGTGGTTCTGAGCCTTACCTTTCTCAAAGTGGTTCGAACCATCGATAAACAATACGTCTTCAGAGTGAGTACGGTTCTTCTTAAATACCAAGATACAAGTAGGAATACTCGTACCAAAGAAGATACCTGCCGGTAAGCCAATAACAGCGTCTAGGTAGTTCTTCTTCTCGATTAGGTGTTTACGGATATGACCCTCAGCCGCACCACGGAAAAGGATACCGTGAGGGACTACAACTGCTAGAGTACCGTTCTGGTTCAATTGGTGAACCATGTGAAGTACAAAGGCAAAGTCAGCTTTGGTCTTAGGAGCAAGTCTGCCGTAGTCAGCAAAACGTTCATCATTCAATAATAATTCGTTAGCACTCCAATTAGCTGAGAATGGAGGATTAGCTACAACAGCATCAAAACGTTGATCGAGGTGCATTGGGTTTTCAAGGGTATCGTCATTCTTAATATCAAACTTATCGTAGCGAACACCGTGCATAAGCATGTTCATGCGAGCAAGGTTATAAGTGCTTGGGTTTTGTTCCTGACCACTGAACTCAAGGTTGTGACTACCCACCTCACGAGCAACACGCAGTAGCAATGAACCAGAACCACACGTAGGGTCATATACAGACTTCACATTACCATCGATGCTCACCAACTTAGCAAGAATCTTACTGACCTGCTGAGGTGTATAGAACTCCCCTGCTTTCTTACCTGCACCCGATGCAAACTGACCAATCAGATATTCATAAGCATCGCCAAGAAGATCAATCTCTGTATTCTCAATCTGGAAGTCGATGTTCTCTAAATGAACCAGAACCTGACTAATTAACTTATTACGGGAGTCAGGGTTTTTACCTAGCTTGCTTGAGTTGAGTTCTAGTTCTTCAAACAGACCGTTGAAGTCATCTGCTGAGTCAGCAGAGGTGGTTGATTGTTCAATGTCATTAAGTACACGGCTCAGTTCATCAAGAATAAACTCATTCTTCTGACCACGCTTAGCTAGGCTTGAGAACAACTGGTTCGGAGCTACGAAGTAGCCTAGGTTCTCAACACATTCTTCATGTAGTTCTTTGATTAACTCATCGTCAGATTCAACGAACTTAATACCATCTTCAGCAAGCAAGTTGTCACAGTAAGTGTTTAGTTTGTCCGAAAGATATTTGTAGAAAATCAATCCTAGTATGTAATCACGGAAGTCATCTGCCGACATATTACCTCGGAGTGTGTTGGCAATATTCCAGAGCTGTTTTTGTAATTCTTGTTGATGTTCACGAACCATGACGTACCCAAATTAGTTGTACAGAAATTCTGAACCAATGAGTGTAACAGAGCAATTCTATCTGTCCTTTGGTTCAAGTCTAAATTAGAGCCAAATGATTGTTTTTTGTTCATATACATATGAAATTTAATTACTATTTTTGTGGAACTGTAACGTAAAACACATAACAAAGATCTACGTTTGCTCCCTATTTACTGAACGCTGTATGTTGGAAAAATTGTTTTAAAGAAAGGGGATAAATAAATGAAGCTAGTAGCAAACAGCTTGAATCGTGAGTATTTCAGATCTTTGCTTCCAACAGCAGACACTGAGCTTGATGGAGTAGTAGCGGCTATCGCATACGGTGATGATAAAACTCAGCTTTTACAACACTGCATCGACAATAAACATCGACTAGATATTTGGATGCGATATGACCACACAGTTCCAGTTGCACCTAGTTTCCTGAGTAAGCTCCTATCAAATACAAAGAACAACGTGTTCTGTAAGTTGGTTCCTGATTGCCTGCACAGCAAAGTTATTTGGTGGAAAGGTTATGGTGCTTATGTTGGTTCAGCTAACCTCACAGACAGAGCATGGAATACCAACATCGAAGCAGGTGTATTCTTCAGTGAAAGTGACCTAAGTGATTCTGGTATGCTCGAACAGCTTGAAGAGTTCTTCGATGGTTTGGAAGCCTTAGACGTAGCATTCGACCTAACTCAAGAAATTATCGATGAACAGAAGCTACTTCAGAAGCAAAAGCGTGAAAGAGAAAAAGCTGACAGAACCAACCCACCTAAGCGTATTATCCCTGAATGGGAGGGTCCAAGCTTTGTTCCAGACCAGAATGCCAAAGACATACGCAAAGAAAACTTCCGTATAGAGTGGAATAGTGCAATATCACACATCCGTAATATTGCTTCCCAGATTAACGACTTTAGACCACACTGGATTGAAGAAGATACACCTGCATATTGGCAGGTAGATCAGTTCCTACATGCTTACTACTACAACAAAGTAAGGCAGATAGACAACAAGTACCCCTACGAGGAATACTACAAGACCAACAGCAAAGATCCTCAAGCATCCCTGCTCACAATGTTAGCTTGGTGGAAAGACTTACCTGCACCTCCATCAGATGAAGATATTAATCTGTATGAAAAAGCTCCTCTGATTAGGAATAGCCTAAGCAAAGCCAATATCGATAACCTATCAGAGAACGAGCTAAATGGGATTCTAAGGGCAACTCATGCAACCATGGACCATCTGAGCAAGATGAGTACAGCATCCCTTGGGAAGCCTCATGAGCAGAGTCTGTCGATGGAGCAACGAGTACCCTTATTTACAGAATGGCTCATGGGGCAACAAAATGACAAAGGGCAAACCATTGGTGAACTACTCAAGTTCGTGTTGTACGGCGGTAATGCAGATCAGATGTGGGAACGTATATACCTAGCAGGCAAAGATCCTCAGTATAGATTCAAGCACTATGGTATTAACTCAATAGCAGAAGTGGCAGGATGGGCTAAACCAGAAGATACTCCACCAAGGAATGGTCGAACCAATAAAGCTCTGAGAGCCTTAGGGTATTCCGTTAGGGTGAATATGTAGAAGTATGATTGAAAGGCTCCGTACATTTGAGCCTTTGTTATATTTGGTTCAATTATTCTTCCCAAGGGTCTTGTAAGGCACTGAGTTTCATGGTGATAAGCCTCTCCCTCTAAGGCTTGATGATAGTTAGGTACATTATGTTTCCTAACAAACACAAAAAAGCCTTGGTATTACCCAAGGCTTTCAACTGACTTACATACATCTACAACTCAATTGGCCCGCCGAAAGAGGTCACGGGTGGCACTTGACCTTTGAACTTCTCAATATCCACAATACACGTATTTGCTGAAGTGGCTTGAGCCAGCTCAGAGGATGGAATGTCTTGAGTTAAGGTGTTGGGATCGCCATAGGTATCAATCGCGCCTACTTTCTCATTTAACGGCCCGTACCAAGCCCCTTCTTCGATACGAATTACGCCTGGCGGGTAATGTTCACTGACCACTGCCCCGGCAATGAGTTGACCACGATCGTTAAACACTCGAACTAAATCTCCATCTTTGATGCCTTTGGCTTTTGCATCTGTTGGGTTAATGTAACACGGCTCTCGGCCTTGAACGGCATAGGTGGCTCTAAACTCTTCGGATTCACACATTTGTGAGTGGAGGCGTTTATCTGGGTGACAAGACTGTAGCCAGAATGGGTGTTTTTTCGAACCCGGTCCGCCATGAGAGCGTTCTGATTTTTCAAACCACATTGGGTGCTCTTGGCAATGTTCATATCCATAACGGCCAATGGTTCGGCTGGTGATTTCAATAAACCCAGAAGGAGTTCCAAGGGCGCTAATTTCAGGGTCTTCTCTAAAATCGGCATGACGGGTCCAAGGTTTCCCTTTCCCAAAGTCTAAAAAGCCTTTTTGCCAAAACTCTTCAAATTCTGGCAAATTGAACGCCGCATTCGCTTGTTTACAGTCGTTATAGAGCTTTCTTACCCACTCCATCTCAGACATACCGCGAGTATAATCTTTATCCCTTCCCCAGCGCGCGGTAAGTTCCGTCATAATATCGAAATCGGTTTTCGACTGGAATAATGGGTCCACGAGTTTGTGCATGGCCACCAGACCACGCCCAGAGTATGCGCCATAGCCGTCTATGTCATTGCGCTCAAATTGAGTACATGCTGGAAGCACAATATCTGAGAATCGGCAGGTGGCTGTCCATGCAAAGTCGATGGTGACTAAGGTTTGTAGGTTTTTAAATGCGGCCTTCATATTATTGCGATCTTGATGGTGATGCCACGGGTTATTACCACTGACAACCATCATCTTAAACGCCGGTAAGGTGACTTCTTTGCCGTTGGCTTGAATCTTTTTCCCCGGTTCTTTTAAGCAATCAATCCACCTTGCCACCGGAATCACACTGCTGTAGCCATTAAAGTCTGTATTGGTGTATTTTGGTGACTGGCCCGTGTCTATATTGAGTGGATATGACCCCGGCGCACCAAAGCCAGTTGAAGAAACACCAATGCCAGAATAGTGATGCCCATAAGAGACCCCACCGCCGGGTAGTCCAATCTGACCTATCATTGCCGCTAAAACTGCCCCCATCCAGTAAGGTTGTTCACCGTGCTCTTGTCTTTGAATACACCAACCAAATAGGATTTGTGTGCGACCATCCACCAGCATTCTGGCAAATTCACGGATTTTATCCGCTGGAATACCACAAATTTTTGCCGCCCACTCTGGGGTTTTCTCGACCTTGTCTTTTGATTCACCGTTTAAGTATTGGGTGAACTCTTTAAAGCCTAAGCAATAAAGGTCGATAAATTTACTGTCATAACGCTTTTCTTTATATAAGGTGTGCGCGATCCCTAACATGAACGCAACGTCGGTTTGCGGATTGACATACAAATGATCATTGCCAAGGTATTGCTGGGTTTTGTTTTTTACCGGATCGACAGAGATCACCTTGATCTCTTTATTGGCAACCTTTTGCTTTAGCTTTTCGAGATATTCAAAGGATTCATGGGTTTCACAGGTCCAACCCACTTGCAGGTTTTTCACCGGATCGCTTGCCCAGATAATAATGTTGTTACTGTTTTCTAAAATAAGATCCCACGAGGTGCCTTGTGCATACACCTCTGTTGAGCCTAACACATAAGGCAAAATGGTTTGCCCTGCTCCTGTAGAGTAATCCCCTACTTTCTTAACTGAGTAACCGTGTAACCCTATTGCTCGCTGCATGTGGTTATTACAACTGTGCATTTGTCCGGTTTGACGCCAGCCTGTTTGCCCCGCATGTAGCGCCCAAGGTCCATAGTCCTTTTGCACTCGCTCTAATTCTCGATAAAACAGATCTAAAGCTTCATCCCAAGTCACACGAACAAAACGGTTATTCCCTCGCGTATCAGCAGAATATTTATGCTTTTTAAGCCAATCAAGGCGCACCATTGGGTAACGTACTCGCGATGGGCTATAAATAATGCCCTTAATGCCGTTTAACATCTCGGTGGGGTATTTATCCACTTCTAACGGCTTAATCTCTTGAACTTTACCTGCCCAGATCCTTGCTCGAAATGCCCCCCAGTGAGAGCCTGATGTTTTCCAAACACCTTCAGTTTCGGCGGCGGCATTGGCTGAGCTAGAGACCAATAAACTTGGGCCAATGACTGAGGCAGCTGCACCTGATGCCCCTAACCCTTTCAGAAAGTTTCTTCTTGATAATGACATGATTTCTCTCCGTCAAGAATTAGTGATGTTGATCTGAAAAGTCAGATGAATGTTTCTGTAGATATTTCAATACCAAAGCTTCACTGTCAGTATCTAGATTGACAAAAGCAGACATCCCATTGAACATGCCCGGCCATGCATTTGCCGTAAAGTGAGCAGGGGCAGGTTGAGTATGACAAGTTGAACAATTCACCTTGTAGGACTCTCCAGCTCGGGTCCATATGTCGTCAAAGCCCTCAACCAGTGACTCAGGTTTCATCCATACGGTTGCCACTACTCGACTCCATGGTAGCCCGGTTAACTCATCTTCTTTCTCTTCAAAACTTTGCACGATAGCGTCATTTTGCGCAGCCTCTTTAAGTAAAGATCCAACGGCGATATTCATACCAAAGTCTTCTTGTATCACTCGCCCAAAGCCTTTGTCTTTACGCCAGCCACTAATTTCCACTTGCAAGGCTTGGTCTGTCACTTGCAGTACTTTAATTTGTGACGCAGGATTAAGCAGACCGGCTTCAACAGATAAGTTTTGGTCTTCATAAACGGCAAGGTGACGAACAGAAACATATGAGGCGTCTTTAGTATAGGAAGTTGAATGCGCTATCTGCTCAAGCTCGCCAATCAAACCACCGGAAGAGTCCATATTTTGGGGTAAGTTGTGCGCAATGCCTTTATGACAATCAAGACAGCTTTGATCTCGCTCCGCAGCTTGCTTCATTTGAATACGAGCGGTTGGTGACATCGCGGCAAAATCCATGGAATCGTATTGGTGACAGTTTTTACACTCTAAGGATTTATTGGCAGAGAAACGATTCCATTCATGACGAGCCAGTTCAAAACGGCGCTCCTCAAATTTTTCCGGCGTATCTAAATCGCCAAAAATTTGAGCATAGACCTCTTTTGATGCTTGAATTTTACGGGCTATTTTTGCGGTCCATTCGTGCGGGACATGACAATCAGGACAAGTGGCGCGAACACCAGCGTGGTTTTTCCAGTGCACTGTGGTTTGCAGTTCTTCGTACACATTGTCACGCATGGTATGACAACTAATACAAAATTCTTCGGTATTGGCCGCTTCTAACGCGGTGTTAAATCCACCCCAAAAAATAACCCCAGCTAAAAAGCCACCTAACGTTAGGATGCCAAGACTGATGTGCTTAGCAGGGCGACTCATGGTCGTCCATAATTTAACAATTAGTGATTTCATTTTACTCTCACTCTTCCATTTGTTGTGGGTCGTTTATTTCGTTATCCGTGGGCTCCCGGAGGCCCCCAAACAAAAACTTGAAGCATCCACACTACAAATCCGTATCCACCGACAAACATGACACTTAAAACTGGAAAGAGAATAACGGCTATAAAGAGAAACGCTTTCCACTCTAAGGAGTGCTTCTCTTCTTCTTGAATCGTATTCGTATCACTCATTCGCGACGCCTTTTTCATTGTGAATAACACAGCTATTCGACAGTTAATCGATATTAATAATCTAGACCATATCCATAATCTATCTAGGCTAAAGACGGGGATTTTCATTGTGCTAGCAGTATATGAGCTAAAAAATAAAGCGTGCGAATTGCTCTATTTAATCCCCTATTTCTATATGAACAACAATAAGTGGTTAATTTATAAGCGCTTAATGTTATCTATCGTTTAGGTAGAACGAAAAGCGGATTCGCTGCGGTTATCCACAATAATTGTGGATAAAAAGTGTAAAGACTGACCTCATCTGGGATAGAGCAGAGTCAACAAAAAAATGCTTTTTTTTACTTTGTCATGACATTAATCATATTTGAAATTTCCCAGCACCCTATGCGGTTAATAAATAAGCGCGCATCTGATAGAGGTAACGTTTTTCGGTGTTTGTGGTTGATTCGCTTGCATTCCAGTTCTAATGTGTTGAAAGGAATCAAAAAGGAAAGAGCATGAAATTTAATCAATTATTAGTCGATGAACTGAACTTGCTAATGCAATTCAACTTAGACAGTGCGGCTACAGGTATTAAGGTTCGCAGTGATGCTTGTGAAGCAACTCAAGTGGCAATTAAAAGCTTGTTTGAGAAAGGTTTGTGTACACTCAGTGACGGTGGTTACCTGACCGATCAAGGCGTAGAAATCGCTGAATCGGCAGACAAGATTCTAAGGGCGCTTAGCCACTAATATGGCTTCCGTTCTAATAATAGGCGCAGGTTGGCTTGGTCGTCCTTTAGCCAAGCAACTTAGCGCTTCTCATCATCAAGTTCATGTCACCAATTCTCAATTAGATACCGTCAGCCAAAGCTTAACAGACGGCTTACACGCTCATCATTTATCGCTACCGTTAGATACCTCTCATTCGCTCACCGATCTGCTACAACAATTAAATATCGATACCATTATTGGCTGTTTTACGCCCGGATTTCGTCGCACAGCGACACCAAATTGGGGCAGTTACGCACAAAACTGGCAGCAAATCTGTCAAAGTGCCCAACAAGCGAAAATCAATAAGATCATCATGATCAGCTCAACAGCAGTCTATCCTGCCATTGCCAAGCCAATGCAAGAAAGTGATGCTGATTTTGCACAATCTATTGTCGATAACCAATTTTCAGAAAAGAACCGAGCGCTGTTAAAAGCGGAGCAACAAGTGTTTGATAGTGGATTGGATTATGCCGTTATTCGTTGCAGCGGGCTCATTGACCAACATCGCCACCCTTCCCGCTTTGTCACGCGTTTACGCTCAGTCAGTCGCCATGCGCCGGCTAACATGCTGCATAAAGACGATGCCATTGGAGTTATTGAATTTGCGCTCGATAAGGTCACGAGCCGAGTACTGAATGCCTCTACCCCAGACACCTGTGATAAGGCGCAGTTTTATCAAGCGGCTATTGCCTCTCGACAGTTGGATATTACGCTTCCAGAAATTGTCGATACGCCTGATAAAAGAATCGACAGCTCCCTGTCACAAAAACTTGGCTATCAATACCGTTATCAGCACACATTAGATTTACTCTAATCCCCGACTTCGTTTATCGATTAAATTGGGCAAACAAAAAGCACCTGTCATGATTCATGACAGGTGCTTTTTGTTTGGATTAATAAAGAGAAAGTCTAAATCACTTCCGCTTCATCAATTTGCTGGCTATCTAATGATTTTTGACCAAAACCGCGCAGACCCACCACATGTACGTGTTCATGATCTTTAAACACTTTACGCACCAGTTTATAAGTCGTCCCTTTTTCTGGGCTGATGTTTTCTGGAGCGGCAATCAACAATTGCATGTTCAAGCGATCACACAGTTCAAACAAGGTGGCAATGGATTTAGCATCCAAACGCGCCGCTTCATCCAAGAACAATAAACGACAAGGAACAATGTCTTTGCTGCGCAAACGGCGTGATTCTTCTTCCCAGCTTTGTACCACCATCAATAGAATAGATTGACCCGTACCAATCGCTTCACCCGTTGACAGTGCGCCAGACTCGGCTTGTAACCAACCTTCTGAGCCACGGTTAACTTCCACGCCCATTTCTAGGTAGTTTCGGTAATCCAGTAGCTCTTCACCCAACACTTGCGGCGAACGCTGACCCATATCAATGTGTGGATTAACGCGTTGGAACAACTTCGCCATCGCTTCTGAGAAGGTCAGTCTTGAATTATCAAACAGTTGTTGATGTGCTTTATCAGGGCTTGCTAGGCTATCTAACAGCACTTGATGGCTTTCGCGAATTTGCACATTCAAGCGAACCCCTTTCACCTGACCAAAGTGGATGTTCGACAACCCTTGGTTCAAGATGCGGATGCGGTTTTGCTCACGCTGAATGGTCTTCTTAATGATGCTAGAAACAGACTCTGAGCTAATTGCCAGACGAGTTTCACGTTGATTAAGCTCTTCGGTTAGACGCGCCAGCTCCACTTCCATCTCTTCGATGGCTTCCACAGGATCGTCAGTGCGAATAATGTCTTGGCGAATACGCTCACGCAGATATTGATACACCGCGATATAGAACAGCACCTTACGCTCAGGATACGCGGTGTCTTCAGAAGCGCGCAGTGAATCACGTAAATCGTCTTCATTGGCTACTGCAAGGCGCAATGCCCCTAACGATTTATCCGACATGGAGCGCAACTCACCTTCAGAAAGATAAGCCAACTCACGTTTGTGCAAACGACGTTCTACATCGTGCTCTCGCGCCAGTTTCAAGACTGAACACCAGCCGGCTTTTGCTGTCACTACAAAGGTGCGCAGTTCGTTGTACTCTTTTTGCTGCTTCTTCAGCGCTTTAGTGGCGGTGCGAAGCTCCATCTCAGTCGCGGTTAAGGTTTTCTGCATTTGAGATTGCGCCGTGCGCGAGGTTTCAATGCGCTGATGCAGGTTTTCTTTACGCAATTGCGCACGCTCTAAAATGCCATCATCTAAGGTAACACCTGCGTCGGTGAGTTCTTGGCGGAACTCTTGTACGGTTTCAGACTTCGCTTGATGAGAGCTTTTTAGCGTCGCTAACAATTGGTTATATTGTTGGAACTGCTTTTGCGCCTGTTTTAAGCCTTCTTTGGCGCGCTCTTTCGCAGCTTCTGCGCCGACTAGTTTAAGTTTCAGCTGATCGCTCAGCTCATTACTTTTATCCAGCAATTGAACTGAGTCTTGGTAAGCAAAGTGCGCTTTACGTCCTAATACGTTCGACAGCGCAAAACTCTTGGTTTTGTTTTGTTGCAAAGCCTTATCAAGAGCTTCGTATTCAGCTTGAATCGCATCAAATTGCTCAGGGTCAGCATCAAGGGCATCTACAATAGGCTCAAGCTGTTGCAGGGTTTTACCACTCTTGTCAAGGTAGCGCTTACTTTCAGTGAGCGCTTCTAACTTATGCTCGACCTCTTCTAGACGCTCAGCAAGGCTGATGTCTTCAAGGAGATGTAACGATGGCGAAATTTTATCTAATGCCGAGAGCGCTTTTTTCGCTTTGGCTAAAGTGATTTTATGCTCACTTTCTGCCGCTTGCAGTTTTGATAACTGCTCTGTCAACGCACTGCGCTGACTGCGTAATTCGCGAATACTATCTTCTGGATCGTCTTCAAAGGCCACTTGTGCGTGATTTGCCACAAAGTCATTAAAGGCTTGGTACAAACGCTGCGCTTTTTGCGCGTCAAATGAGGCTTTTGCGTAATCTTCGATTAATTGGTCACGCTCTTCACGCAAGGTATCAAGGCGAGATTCACGCGCGGCGCGTCCAAATAATGGCACTTTCGGGAAGCGTGAGAAACGCAATTGTTTGTCGCTGACTTGAACGCACACTGCGCCTTCAAATTCTTCCACTTCAAATTGGCTATCATCAAAGGCATCAACGTCACCTTCTAAAAGGTAAACATCATCAGGACAATCATCAAATTCGACCAATCGCTCTTTAATGCCGCTCATGTCGGACACGACAATCGCGTGACGCGCAGGGCCGTACATGGCGCTAAAGTAAGGCGCGTCATCTAAAGTGATGTCATCGTATATTTCAGAAAGAAGTACGCCGCCTAAGCTATCCGCTAACGCTTTCAGACGAGCATCATTTGCTCCGCCCGGTGCGCCTAACGCTTCGATCTCTTTATCGACTTGAGTGCGACGAATGGCAATCGCATCTTTGCTCGATAACAGGGCTTTCTCTGTTTCTAACACTTGCTGCATAGACGCCATTACCGATTGAGCATCGGTGAGCTCAGCATCGGTTTGCTCGGCAATTTTCGTCAAGGCGTCATTGGCTTTAATCCAGCTTGGCGCAATGGATTCAAAACGGGCAATCTCAGAATTGATTTGCTGCTCATTACGACGCATCTCAATTAAGTTATCGCGCCCTGACTCAATGTTTTGCTCAGCCGTTTCGATAGCCAGAGCTTGACGCTCGTGCTCAATTTCTAAGTCTGCTTCATCAGCTAACTGCGAAGCAAATTGCTGTTGGTATTCAGTGACCAACGCACGCACCGCTTTTTGTTTTGCCAGTGCACTGCTTAATGCTTGTTTTTGTGACTGCCAATGTGGCAATTGAGACACATCGTTGTTGGCCGATACCGCTTTAGCCAGTGCGCTTTTGGCAAAACTTGCTGCTTGCTGACGAGAGCAAGTGTCATCGAGTTTTTTCACCAATTCAAAGGCATGGTTGAACTGCTCAACGCCCGCTGAATTGATGTCTAATTTGTGTTTTAGCGATAAGATTTGCTGAGTTTGACTTTGTTGCTGCTCAGCCAATTCGCTGACAATGGCTGGGATCTCGTCCACTGAATCAATGTCTAAACCGCACAGTTCACGTGCTTCAGCAAAGGCTTTAATGGCTTGCTGATATTGCAATGCGCGAGTTTGCTGAACATCCAGCGCTTGCTGATAATCCGCGAGCTGAGATTTAAGGCTGTCTACCTCTTCTTCGGTTAAGGTGCTTTGCTCTTCGGCGGCAATCAGTAGCTCTTGCGCCTCTTCGACCACCATGATTTGCTCTTCAAGGCGCTCGCTTAGCTCAACCAAATCATCTTCGTAACGAGCAATTTTTTGTTGTTGCTGCAGTGCATTTTGCACTAGCTGAACATAATCGACTGCGGATTGATGGTCTTGCTCTAGCGCTGAGTACTCTTCGACAACCGCTTCTAATTGCTGCTGCGTTGAGTTAAGCAGTGCATTGTTATCAATGATCTGCTGACGATTACCAAATAGCTCTGCGCGCATAGCCAGCGTGCTTTCTAATTTCGAGCGGCGCTGATTAGCGTGACGCATGTAATCGGCGGCAACGTAATTGGTTGACTCAGTTAACAGGTGCTTAAACAGGTCACGATCCGCTTGGGTATTTTTAATCGCTTCCAAGGTGGTGCGGTTTTCACGTAGCGCCGCTTCCATATCCTGAAAGGCTTTTTTCACCCCGCCATTTTGTGGCAATAAGTAATCGCGCAATGAACGAGTAATGGTGCTTGAGATGCCGCCGTATAAAGAGGCTTCAATTAAGCGATAAAACTTAGAGCGGTCGCTAGAGTTACGCAGTTTTTTCGGCACTACGCCAAAATCAAACATTTGCGCGTGGTAATCGGTAATAGAATTAAAGGCTTTAAATTGCGCCCCTTCGATTTCCGCCACTCGCTCTTTGACTTCATTGAGTTGACACACTTTCGCTTGCGTATCATTGATGGTTTCAATGAACAGATTTGCCGTTTTAATCGAGCTTGGCAAACCTTGAATTAAGAAAGGTTTAATATCCACTTTCTTATCACGACCGGCGATTTGTTGCAGTTTAACCGCAAATACCAGACGTTGATTACGTGAGTTGACCACTTCTAGCGCCGCGTAACACACGCCCGGTTGCAACTTACCGTACAAACCTTTATCACGAGAAGCTTGCGAGCTTCCCGCTTCGGTGGTGTTTCTAAAGTGCAGTAGGCTTTGATCGGGAATCAATGTGGTAATAAATGCCGCCATAGTGGTGGATTTACCCGCACCATTACCGCCAGATAATGTAGTAACAAGAGCATCGATATCAAAGGTACGTGCAAAAAAACCGTTCCAGTTGACCATGGTCAGTGATTGATATTTACCGCGTTCAATCATGCTTGTTCCTCATTATTTGACTCATCATTACTTTGATCGTTAGAGCTTGGCTCATCAAGCAAACTGCCTTGTTGTACTTCTTCTGAAGGGACCGCTTCACCGTCTCTAATTAAGCGTATTTGCGCTTGCTGAACATCATCACCAACTCGCACGTCGGCGCCAAAGCGAAATACCGCTTCGCTAATGCGGAATTTTTCGCCTTCACCTACTGGCAATAGCATGCCCAGACGTTTCAATCTGCGCAGAGAAGTGCGCACTTTGTCGTACAGTTTTTCTTTATCTAAATCGGTACCGGTCGCTTTGTTAGTGACAAATTTCATCAAAGTGCGATGGTCGGCAATAGAAAGCAGTTCATCAAACATTTCTTGGTTGCTGAATATGCCTTCTTGAGCCAGACGCTCTGGGCTTAGATAAAGGAAACACAATACTTTGCCCACCAGCATATCTAACTCAGACAGGACGCTGCGGCTAATTAAGGTGGTTGAACGTGGGCGCAAGTAGAAGAAGCCTTCTGGCGCGCGCACCAATTCGGTATTGTATCTTTGGTAGAACAGCATCAAGTCTGTTTCAAAGTCGCACAGCAGTGCATGGTTATCCATGTCGTCTTGAGTAATATGACGACCAGAGCGAAGTAAGCTATCTAACGCTGGAAACAGCGGATTTGCTATCGCTCGAACCAGATTCTCTGGCATATATGTATCAGAATTTATTGATGACATTCGCTTGTACCTTTGCGCCATATTCGTTAATTGATTGCCAGTCCGGCTGTATTGCTGCGTAGTCTTGCTCTGAGTAACCCAAGCGCACCGCTTGGTCTACCACTAATCGAGCTAAATCAAAGTGACTTGCCTGTGTGTGAGTGGCGAGATAGTTACGCAGCACTTCACCAAGGTCGATTTTTGCCCCTTGATCTTTATGACGTTTCAACATGGCTTTTACTTGTTCGGCCAACTCATTGCTGACCTGTTGCATTTCTTGATATTCAACTTCTGGCGGTAATTGCCCCAAGGCTTCATCGTTTTTCAGAACCAGAGATTCATCTCTTAGATCTCGTAAACGCTCCGCATCGGCAAAGGTCAGTAGCCAAGAGTTGGAACCAAAATCTTGAATAGATTGACGCAGTCTTTGACTGAACGCTCGGTTCTTATCCATATCAATCGCAGTACGGATAAATTTATGCACGTGACGGTCATAGCCTATCCATAAATCTATCGATTGTTGTCCCCAACTGATGATGCGATCGAGCTTGACTTGCAGGCTAAATAACACCGCATCGATGTAATCTAACTCTTCTTTGCCGTACACCAATTGTTGTAAGGTCAATAGTTGAGATTGCAACTCGTCGCCTGCTGCTTGCAAGGAAGATTGCAGCTCAGTTAAGGTATTTGAGGTTGCAGAAAGCAAGTCTTCACAGTGAATGATCGCTTCTCGCCAATCTTGGTTTAGTAGCTCAGCAATCTCAGCTTTTACCTGATGCTGCTCTTCGTCCATGACCCTTTGGTTTAAATCAATTTGGTCAAAAATTTCCGCAACTGAAAACTTCAATGTGCCATATATGTCTCTGCGCCAACCTTCATCGGTTGGCGTCTGCTCAGCGGTTGCCACTACATTTGCCAGCTCTTTACCGGCTAAAGTCAGTTGGATGGACAATTTCAATTTCGAAAATTGGCGATGGCGCAAGTAGTACTCAGAGATGCCTACCGCAAGGGGCGAAAGGCGATAGATGCTGCTTCCGTCTTGTCCTTCACTGGTAAATCGGCTCAGTAATCTCTGCGCAACTAAACTGTTGATGGCATTGTTGGCTTTAAATGCGATGTTGCTGACGCTCGCATCGCCATTAAATTCTCGTTGGACAATAGCAAATGCATCATGCAATTCGCCTTCTCCTAACTCTTCATCAAAACGTTCACGACTGAGTAGCGCTATCGCGACTAAAAAACTCAGATGTTCACTATTGAGGTTAAGGGAGAAATCGTGCTGTTTAACCCACCCGACCAGTTCATCGACTGTGACTTGATCGTCATGTTGCCCTTCTTGGGAGAGTTGACTCATTCAGTTCCCTACTGTCATTTCTTTTTGAACCCATACGTGTATGTATCTTCCTAGCGAAAGATAAGGTTCGGTTCTACATAATTGTCGTTCAAGCTGCATCAGTTCTTCTTGACTATAATCGCCCACATATTGGGTAAATCCAATATAGTCATGAAAAGAGCGAATCCCTGATTTTCCACAAATGCGTAAGTCGCATTCTTCTAACCAGTGGTAAACGTCTTCGGGTAATAACCCTTTCTGCGGCTGCAACTTAAATCGTTTACGATGAGGCATTCCCTGCAATACATGTGGGATGTTGCCACATATTACGTTTTTCATCACCAATCCATGGTGGTTATAAAACATGATTGACGCCATGCCGCCGGGGCGCACATGTTGCATCAACTTTTCTAATACGTCTTTAGGATCAGCTAACCACTCCATGACCGCATGAAACAAAACCAGATCCACTGGCTGTTTAAGATGCTGATCTAATTCTTGAATAGGCGCATGAATAAACTGATACTGCTCTAGCAAATCTTGTTGTGCAATCTCTTGCTTAGCTAAAGAAAGCATTTCGCTAGAGACATCACACAATATAATATTGTGACCAAGCTCGGCCAACTTTTGTGACATTTGTGCTAAGCCCCCTCCCGCATCAAGAATGGTGAGAGGTTTTGCATGGCCTGCTATTTGGGTTATGATTTGCTGCAAATCTTCCCAGACGATAGTCTGACGGATATTGCCTTTATCTGAGCCATAAATATTTTCGGCAAATTTGTGGGCAATGTCGTCGAAATTACGATCTTGTGTCACTTTTAATTAATGTATGATGTTATTTGAGTGAGTTTCGTATTGTGTCACAAGGACGTCAAGAATAAAGAGCGGTTGTCGATTTGCCCCTCCGATCGACTAAAAAACCGACCAAAACACGACATTTTAACTCGTGACACCAATTTACCCTACAGAACTTAGGAAATGGTTTAACCCAATATGTTTGAATTGAAAAAAATCATTACTGTCTTCCTTATGCCACTGCCCGCAATGCTACTCATTGGCTTCTTTGGGCTTGCTTTGGTGATGTTTACCCGTAAACATAAATCGGGATGCATCTTCATTTTTATTTCTTTAGCGGCCATTTTTGCTATTTCATTCCAACCTATTTCTACTTCGCTTCTTAAACCGTTGGAACGAAAATACACGGCCTTTTTACCCCCTGCAGAAAGCTTAGACTATGTGATGGTGTTAGGCAGTGGGCATGTAATTGATCCACAAATTCCGCCGACCTCCGAGTTGAGTCGCACCGCGTTAATGCGCCTTAGTGAAGGCATTCGTATCTTGCGTATGTACCCTGGGGCAAAATTAATTTTATCCGGCTATGATGGCGGTTCAGAAATGAGCCAAGCGCGTATGATGGCCACTGTAGCGCTGGCACTTGGGGTGGCAAAGTCTGACATTGTTTTATTAGAAACCGCGCAAGATACTTGGGAAGAAGCCCGACAGGCGGCAAGCTTTGTCGGTGAGCAGCATATGGCTTTAGTGACTTCCGCCAGTCATATGGAACGAGCGTTACGTGAGTTTCACAGCGCAGGTTTAGCCCCAATTCCAGCACCAACCAATTACTTAGCTCAATCCAACATCAATCAGGCATGGGAAAAATACACCCCACAAGCCCGATATTTGGAGCAGACTGAGCGTTATTGGCATGAAACTATGGGCAAATGGTGGAAAAGCATTCGTGACCTTGTCAGTGCTAAATAACTGTCTCATAATTTAAGCATATCGATAGGGAGATACCGCTTATTGACAGTCGTTTAGGCGACACATTAATGAGGTAAAGGATGCAAGAACTGAAACAGTTTAACGAACAGCGAGCCGAAATTTACTGGTGGTTTTCAAGTCTGTTCTCCAAAGAGCTGACACAAGACGATCTCATTGCCTACCAAACCCCCGCAGTAAGAGGCTTTATTCAGGGGCTTGCTGAAAACGAGTCTCTGTTTGCCTCCGCCACCCGCCTTTTAACAGCACTTGATAAACTGCAACAGCGCGAAGACGCTCAATTAGAGTTATCGGCCGACTTCTGCGACTTATTTCTCACCTCTGATAAACACGCAGCCCTTCCCTATGCCTCTCTTTACCTAGAAGAGAACAAACTGCTCAACGGCGCTCCTGCGCAAAAAATGACGCAAATTATGCTTGAGCACGGTATAGAGGTGGATAAAGGTTTTAATGAACCTGCTGACCACCTTGCCATCGAGCTCGATTTTATCGGCAATTTAATCATTCGCTCCAATCAGTTAGAAAAACAAGCGCACCTAGATGCGGCGCTTAACGAACAAAAGCTCTTTATTGAACAGCATCTACTGAGTTGGATTCCACAGTTTTCAGAAAACTGCACTCAATATGATGAATTTGGCTTCTACTCTGCGGTCGCCGAATTGTTGGTTAACTTCTGTGAAATTGATTGTTTGTACCTCAGTGACGAAAAATAACAGGCTGTAAGAAATAGATTCACATTATCTTCATAAATGCGTTGTCAGCTTCTTCATTTATGGCTAGACTCCCCCGCAATCGTTTGCAGTCGAATTATTGACAGGTATTTACTCTATAATTGACTGCATTTATACCCTAACTCTTATTAACAAGGTCTCCTATGGCAACCATAAAAGACGTCGCTAAACTGGCTGGTGTCTCTACCACTACAGTTTCACACGTTATCAATAAAACACGTTTTGTGGCTGAAACAACACAAGAACGTGTCATGGAAGCTGTAAAAGAGCTCAACTATGCGCCTAGTGCGGTTGCTCGTAGCTTAAAATGCAACAGCACTAGAACCATTGGCATGTTAGTCACCCAATCCACCAACCCATTCTTTGCCGAGGTGGTCGACGGTGTTGAGAGTTATTGTTATCGTCAAGGTTACACGCTAATCCTGTGTAATACGGGCGGCCTATACGAGAAACAACGCGATTATATCCGTATGCTTGCAGAAAAACGCGTTGATGGAATACTGGTCATGTGCTCAGACTTGACCGAAGAGTTGCGTGAAATGCTGGATTCTCATCCTGGTATTCCAAAAGTAGTAATGGATTGGGGCCCAGAATCATCGTCGGCAGATAAGATCATCGATAACTCTGAAGAAGGTGGCTACCTAGCGACTAAATACCTTATCGAAAACGGTCACCAAAAAATTGGTTGTCTTACAGGACAGGCTGAGAAGCTGGCGTGCATCGAGCGTATGTCGGGCTATAAAAGAGCCTTGTCTCAAGCTGATATCGCCTTCAACGAGAACTATATTTTTGAAGGTAATTTCGAATGTGATACTGCGGTTGAAACCGCTGATAAATTGGTGGCTCTTGCCAAGGACGAACGTCCAACAGCGATTTTCTGCTTCAATGATATTATGGCATTGGGCTTAATTAGCCGTCTAACTCAACATGGCATTGCTGTTCCTGAAGATATCTCAGTGATTGGCTACGATAATATCGATCTTGCTGGCTATTTTGCGCCGCCGCTGACCACAATACACCAACCTAAACGTCGTGTTGGTAAAACCGCCTTTGAAATTTTACTTGAGCGTATCAAAAACAAAGAGCATGACCGTCGCATCTTTGAAATGCACCCAGAATTGGTGGCGCGCTCTAGCGTAAGAAATCTAAACGCAGACTAAACGCCACGCGATAGTGCCCCAAATATCAGGCTAGAAGTTTACCGACTTCTGGCCTTTTTTGTGCGTGATCACTAAACAAAGATAAATCGTTATGAAAGTTTTCTATTACTCTGCCTGTCTCTATACTTACTCAAGATAATAAGGATGTACTCATGAATAAGAAATTGATAATCGGGCTAATTTTAGTCATTTCTATTGTTTTACTCGGCGTCAACTTCGGTCAGTATTTCACCTTAGAAAATGCTAAAGCTCAGCAGCTCGCACTAAATACTCACATTGAAGATAACTTCATTTTATCAGCCGCCATATACTTTATCGGCTATGTGTTTGTGACCGCCTTTTCTATTCCTGGGGCGGCGGTAGTCACCTTGCTTGGGGCTGCATTATTTGGCTTTTGGACGAGTTTATTATTGGTGTCTTTTGCCAGCACCATTGGCGCCACACTGGCCTTTTTAAGTAGCCGTTATCTTTTACGTGATTGGGTTCAAGCAAAGTTTGGTTCGAAATTGGACGCCATCAATAAAGGCGTTGAACGTGATGGTGCTTTCTATCTATTCTCGCTGCGTTTGATCCCTGTATTTCCATTTTTCTTGATCAATCTGCTAATGGGGTTAACACCTATCTCGGTGGTGAAATACTATGTCTTTAGTCAGTTAGGGATGTTAGCCGGGACTATGGTTTACCTCAATGCTGGCACACAACTGGCTGAAATAGACAGTTTGTCTGGCATTGTCTCACCAGCGGTGTTGGCCTCTTTTGCTCTGCTAGGATTATTCCCGCTGATTGCAAAATGGATCATGGGTAAACTTCGCCCGCAAAATGGCTCAAGCCCTGCATAAACAAGGATATGTATGAAGCTCTACGTTGCTCAAAACCCACCGCAAGCTCATATTCTGTGCGAGCTTTTGCGCAGTCATCGTATTGACGTAGAAGTGCGTGGTGAAGGGCTATTTGGCCTGCAAGGTGAGCTGCCTATGGATGACAGCAGTCTTCCCTACCTTTGGTTGCTTGATGAACACAAGCAGCCACAAGCGAAGGCACTGATTGATGAGTTTGAGAGCAGGCATCAGCATGCGCCAAGTTGGCGCTGTGATCATTGCAATGAGATAAATGAAGGACAGTTTGCACTGTGTTGGCAATGTGGTTCAAGCCAGACTAATGATGCCTTATTAATCTAAAAAGAATGACACTATAAAATGCGCAAGATCAGCTTTGAGAGCGGATAAATTCAATCGATTTCTGATTAAATTCTAACGGCTTTTCCACGTTACACACGTGTCCACAGTCTTCAATTTCTACCAACTGGCTATTTTGATGAACTGAAACCATTTCTTTTACCGGTTTGATGAACATATAGTCTTTGTCCCCCATTAAATATAACGTGGGGATGTCCAGCTCTTTATCTTTAAAGTAACGCATCAAGGGGTTCACGTCAGCGGCCAGTTTAAACCAACGTTTAAACTCTTTCTGGCACAGCTTTCTCGCTTCTCGCACAAACATTAGGCGGGATTCAACTTGCCCTTTTTGAGGCATAACAATCCAAGCGAACAAACTGTATAGCCACATATAAGGGATAATGTTCTTACACAAATCCCCCATTTTCACCAGTATCTGTGAACGAGTATTAAAACGAGTTACAGCGCCACCTAATACCATTGACTTAACTCGCTCAGAGGCCAGTTCGGCTAAGGTACGCACAATAATTGTGCCCAGAGACATGCCAACAAAATGCGCTGACTTAATTTTCAGATGATCCAACACCTGCAATATGTCTTTTGTTACCGACTCAAAGGTATAACGTTTGCTGATAATATCTTGAAATAAGGTGTTCGATTTACCATGACCACGTAAATCCACCAATAAGACATTAAAATGTTCTCGATACGCTTTAATTTGCTTAAACCAAATGGATGAACTGCCACCTGCGCCATGCACAAACACCACCCACTCCTGAGAATCAGGATGGTGATAGGTTTTGTGGAATAACATTGGATTAGATTCAGCAACAGCGGTCATTGATCACACTAAACGTAGAGACAAGAATGTCTGATGGTAACACAAATTGTGGAGCGCCTGATTGCCCTCCTTGCAGATTTTGTAACAAATAGTGAGCGCAAACGCAAGCTAAGGATTTTTCTGGAAAAAAAGCGTCAGTGTGCCAAATTCGATCCCTAACTTACGAATTGACGTCAAATTAAAGACATGACGTTCATCCTGACGATACAACCAATCATCAAAGTGCACGACGACACTCGACTCCCCTCTAGGTAACGTAAAGTCGTAGCGCCAGCGCAGTGCATTGCCAACTTCTTGCCCTTTGGCTACGCCAACAATATCGTCGGCCTTTCCTTCATAGGTGCCATCTTGTAAACGGGTGATGCGCCAAATACGAGTGGATTGTTCACCATCGGCAAACACGAAATCTTCATGTAAGGTGAGAGTATCGCCAACTATGCGTCCGCTTAACGCGACTTCAAAGCGTCTTGTCTGTTTGCCACTTCGGTCTTGCACCATGCCCCACGCTGTGACGCTCCCGTCAAAGTAACCAAATAAGTCAAAATCAGGACCTTCGCCTTGATACTCCTTAACATCGGCAGTGCACCCGATAATACAAAGGGAAAATACCGCACCCAATAGCCACGCTTTCCATATTTTTCTCATGATCAATTCATCCCTATAAGTTGCTGTCTGTGTTTAGGGTATTCAGTGTTTGGTGACAGCCAGATAGCTAGAAAAGCATCATTGAGCGCTTCATCGGTGATCTCGCCACGCATTTGTGCGATGCCATTTTTTTGTATGTACACAAATGCCCCTGAGAGCCCATCACTGATGTACACCAGCTGATCGCCTAGGGCGACATCAGGGTAAATACGGCCCAAATTTTCAAGCCACTGTGTGGATAGCTGATGACTATAGCCAAGATGCGCCCACTGCTTTTGAGTCTCTTTTAGTAGATGTTGCTTAGAAATGTTACGTTCATAGGTGATGGCTAATGCCACAGGATGTGGGGATAAATCATTACCGACTTGATATTGCCCTTTTGGAGAGCGAAGCTCTGAGGTGTACACATCAAAAAACATAAAATTTAAATCTGCCGAACCGACCTTAGGCCATGTCTGCCATTGTTCCCATTGTGCTGAAGTACTTTTACTTGGCGCCGCAAAGGCGGATGCACAAATAAACACAATACCACTTAGTAAGACGCTTTTAGCTTGGACGAGTCTCATGTGCTTTTACTCCATGACGTCGTTTTTCCAATACGTTTAAGGAGTAGATAATCAGTGCGAAAATGAATGCCCATTCCAATGCAACAATCACAAACGTCATTGCATGTGAATAAGGCCACTGCACCGCACCTAATTGCAAACCTGCAAAGTAACTGCTTGCCGCTCCCAACGCTCCTACCATACATACGATGGCAAAAGGAAAACGGATCAAAAGAGCACGCATATGATAGGCATACCAAGCAAAGCTAACCCATAATAACGCCAGCCATAAAGGTATGCCTGCGGTTGGCAGTGATGCAAACACAAATAGCCCTGTCACGCCATGCATGATGTCCATCGCTACGCCGGCACTGACTATCATCAACAACCAACTTAACGGTATCCCGCGATACCGATAAGAGAACACGACAGTGGCAACCACACACACTAGCAATAGCAATTGCGTACTTTGTTGGCCCACAACCGCTAAGAACCACAAGCATTGAAACCAAATTGACGTCAGTAATAGTGTCTTATTCATAACAAGCCTACATAGGGTTTCTGAATGTAAGATGTACCGTGCTAATTCGGCGCGCTAAAAAGCCACCTTCGCAATAACACAGATAATAACGCCACATACGCATAAACCGTTCATCGTAGCCACACTCAGATAATTCGCCTTTCGCCAGCTCAAAACGATGTCGCCACTGCTTTAAGGTGCGCGCGTAATCTAACCCAATATCATGCAGATCTTGGGCAACCAACTGGCTGTATTGAGTGGTTTGTTGCAGTAAATGGGAAACCGAAGGCAAAAATCCACCGGGGAAAATATACTTTTGAATGAAATCGACCCCTTGGCTATAGGATTCAAATCGTTGGTCAGCAATGGTGATCGCTTGAATCGCCATCAAGCCGCCAGGTTTGAGTAGGGCTTGGCACTTTTCGATGTATGACGGCAAATACTCACGCCCCACCGCTTCAATCATTTCAATAGAAACAAGCTTGTCGTACTGCCCCTCCAAATCACGATAATCTTGTTGTAGCAGAGTAATTTTATCGCTAAGACCTGCCTGTTTGATTTGCAGCTCAGCGTATGAGAATTGTTCTTGCGAGATAGTCGTGGTGGTGACATGACAGCCATAGGTTTGCGCCATGTAAATCGCCATGCCTCCCCAACCCGTGCCAATTTCAATGACAGAGTCACCCGCACCAAGTTGTAATTGTTGGCATAGCCTTTCCATTTTATTGACTTGGGCCTGCTCTAAACTGTCTTCTGCGCTGTGATAAAGGGCCGCTGAATACAGCATGTTTTCATCAAGGAAACGATGATATAAATCATTCCCTAAGTCATAGTGAGCATGGATATTCTTTTTCGAATTTGCCTGAGTATTACGATTTAACCAGTGCCCGACTTTGTAGGCTAAGCGAGTCAATACGCTCTGTTTGCTGTTGAGTTGGTCAAGGGCATTAAGATTCAACGCCATAATTTGAGTGACCGCAGTTAAGTCAGCACTCTCCCACCAACCATCCATATAGGCTTCAGCCGCGGCTATGCTACCGCCACTTAGCATTCGTGAATAAAAATCCGGATGCAATACTTCAATGCAACCCGTAAGTGCATGAGTTTCTTTACCAAAACTCTGCACCGATGAGTATGAGTCGAAACGTTCAACAATGGTTAAAGAGCCGTGCTTTAAGTTCTGCAACTGCTTAAACACCATGGCTCTGGCAGAGCGTTGTAATGGCGAGAATTCCTTTTCTATCACTAAAGATTGAGAGTTATACATTGCAAAAAGCCTCCTGCTTCATCTTCTATTTATTTTTGGCCGGATGGGGATATAAAGGCACTTTCTTTATCCACAACTTAAAAGCATGCCAATAAATACCTGTCAGTACTTTTACTGCCATTATTGGCGTTGAGATCAATTGCTTTAACAAATTTTTTGAATTAAATGGCTGAGCTTTCATGGATAACGTCGCATCAAACTCTTTCCCCTGTCGATGGCACTCTAAATGCACCATCAAGCGCTGAGATAAAGGTTTGAGTTTCCAGACATATTGTTGATTTAAAGGATTAAAAGGCGATACATGAAATGCTTTGTCATGCTGCCAGTTTTGCCCGTGCTCACCTTCACAGGCATCAATGGCGTAGTAATGGTGCTCATTCCACGGCGTATTACTCACTTCGGCCAGTAAAGTTCGCCATTGTCCTTGCTCATCAAACACATAATAGAAATTTACTGGACTAAAATAGATGCCTAGATAACGAAGATGCACCACCGCGATAACTTTGCCTGACAGCCTCTCTCCTGTTAGCGAAAATACTTTGTCTTGCACCGCTTTTTTAAGACAGCCTGTTCCTAAATAATCACGACGAGAAAACCGAGCCCAATGCCACCAGCGCTCCCCAAAACCCCATACGGATTTCTTTAAGCTGGGGAGTTCATCCAGATCAATACTGGGCATAAACAAAGGATAATTCAGTGCGTGTTTTACCGGTGAGAAACGTCGATGTCTGACCTCACCAACCATGATGGCACTGCTTGTGACTTGCTGTGCTGAGGAGGTATTCATGCCGCGCCCTTTTGTTGCAAATCTCGTGAAGTGGCAGGCAACCTTTTCTCAATCGCTTCCACCACATTTAATGCACTCACTACGCCGTCTTCATGAAAACCATTGCGCCAATATGCGCCGCAAAACCACGTGTTATTTTGACCTTGCACCTCAGAGCTACGCTGCTGCGCGGCAATGGATTCACGGGTGAAAACCGGATGGTGATAAACAAAGGATTTTAAAACTTTGTCTTTGTCGATATTGGGGCTGTTATTTAACGAAACGCAAAAGGTATGCGATGACTGAATGTGTTGCAGTATATTCATGTCATAAGTTAAGGTCGGTAAACGAGCTTCTTGATCGCTTGCACCTTCTAAGTAGTAATTCCAAGATGCCCACGCTTTAGTACGCTTAGGTAATAAACGGGTATCGGTGTGCAATACCACTTCATTGGCTTGATAGGTCATCGCGCCTAAAATATCGGACTCAGTCTCTGTGCGCTCTTCCCCTAAAATGCGCAATGCCTGATCGCTATGACAGGCAAAAATCACCTGATCAAAATGCTGCCATTGCCCTTTGACCAAAATACGCACCCCATTCTCGCTTCTCACGACTTTTTCAACGGGTGAATTAAGGTGAATGTTATCGGCAAAACCTGCAATTAACGGTTCTATGTAAGCCCTAGAGCCGCCTTCAATCACATACCACTGCGGACGATTTTTAATATCCAACAAACCATGATTTAAGAAAAAGCGCAGGAAGAATGACAGTGGAAAGGCGCGCATATCCGCAAGCGTAGATGACCAAATGGCTGCGCCCATTGGCAAGATGTAATTCTCACAAAAATATTCGCTGAATTGATGCTGATTTAAAAAATCGCCTAAGGTGTCATCTTGCACTGAGTCATCAGCGGCAAACGCTTTCGCTAATTGATTAAAGCGTAAAATCTCTAAGATAAAGCGGTAAAATTTAGGGTTTAGCCAATTGCGTTTTTGCGCAAACAGGTTCGAGATACCATGTCCGTTATACTCTAATCCATTACGGTCATTACGCACACTAAAGCTCATTTCAGTTGGGTTTCCGCGCACGCCAATTTCATTCATCATTTTAATAAAATTGGGATAGGTTCTGTCGTTATAGACGATAAACCCCGTATCCACGCTATAGGGCTTTCCATCGACTTCAACATCCACGGTTGCGGTGTGCCCACCAATATAATGGTTGGCTTCAAATAAAGTGACATCATGCGTTTTATGTAAATGATAGCCACAGGTTAAACCAGAGATCCCGGTGCCAATAATTGCAATTTTCATTCGGCGTTATCCTTAATCAGTTTGCTTGATAGGCGTTGCTGTATGGAATACGGCAAGCTGCCAAGCAGTCTTAAAATCCATGTAAAACGTTTTGGGAAATAGATGTGTGCTTTTTTGTCGGCAATGCCCTTTTGAATTGCTTTTGAGGCTTGTTCTGCGCTGATCATCATCGGCATTGGGAAATCGTTTTTATCGGTGAGAGGCGTTTTTACAAACCCGGGAAAAACCGTGCTGACCAAAATATCTTTTTTGGATAAATCCAGCGCCAGTGTCCTAGCTAAATAACTGACCGCCGCTTTAGAGGCGCCATACGCTTCGGCTCTCGGTAGTGCTAATTCACTGGCAATTGACCCCATCACTACCAAGTGATGACCCGCGGTAAAATGATGTTGCGCCGCCTCAATCGTATTCGCTAGTCCCACTACATTTATCTGCATGACTCTTGCCAGAAGTGCAGCATCCATCACGCCATCGTCAATATATTCACAGCTTCCTGCATTTAAGATCCATGTGCTCGGAACAGGGTCTAATGAATAGAGCGCCTCTTTACAGGCGGTTAAATCGGTAATATCAAAGTTAAGGGGAATGACATGTTCCCCCAATGCCGCAAGGGCATTTAATTTGGCTTGGTTTTGACCGCACACATAGATAACCCGCTTAGGCTGGGCATTTTCTAGTGCATCGGATTGGGCATTGTGTTCGGCATGAGTTTGAGCATAGTCATAAGCCAGCTGCTCTCCTATGCCAGAGGTCGCGCCAGTGATGAGAAGCGCACTCATAACTCACCCATGCGCTTTTTGATCGCTTTAACCACAGACCCCAAAATAGGTAAGTTTTCATACAGCATTTCACCCATATCAAAATAATCTCTGTGGTGAATGATCTTACCGTCACTAAACTGCAAATGACTAATGCCTTTAACGGCCACCTCACTGCCGCCTCTTAATTTCGGGTGGCGTAAACGCATGGTCCAAATAATAAAACCCGCTTCGCCCGTTTGATGCTTGCTCTCAATCTCAAAGCGACAATCAATCACGTTTTGATAAAGATTTTCAAAGTATAAAGACAGGGCTTCCCAGCCATTTAACTTATGTACCGCATCTTCAAAGATGACATCTTGATGATAAATCTGCGTTAAATCGCTCAATGTCTCTTTGGTCAATTTTTGGTATACATCTGCAACGCTATCAATGCTCATGGTCTATTCCTAATCACCGTTTAAGAAGTCCTTTCCTATACGCTTAATACCTGTTTTTTGAGCACTTTTTGCAGTGCCAAATATAAAGGTAGAGTACCTTGCTCTCCTTAACTACGTGACTTGGGTGAATTAAGATCAAAAAAAAGCTTGGTTTTTACACCAAGCTTTTTTTTATTTCGCATATTGCCAACACGCAATAGGGTTAGAAGTTTTGAGTGTTTCTCAACGCTTCAATACGCTTGTCCAATGGTGGGTGCGACATCAGTAGCTCAGTCAGTGAGCTTTTGCCGTTAATACCAAATGCCATCATAGAACCTTCCAGTTGAGGCTCATGACTGGTTTTCAATCGCTCAAGAGCGGCAATCATTTTGTGCTTACCGACCAATTCGGCCGCGCCAGCATCAGCATGAAACTCACGTTTGCGGCTATACCACATAGTGATGAAGCTCGCCAAAAAGCCAAACACCAGCTCTAGCACCATAGACACACCAAAGTACACCATCATGTTAGAACCGCCCTCTCCTTCATCGTTATTGTTGTTTGCCACAATGTTGGCAATAAAACGAGAAAGGAAAATAACAAAGGTATTCACCACACCTTGCATTAAGGTCATGGTGATCATGTCACCGTTTGCAATGTGGCTGACTTCGTGGGCCAGTACCGCTTCGGCTTCATCTTGCGTCATGCTATGTAGCAAACCTGTAGACACGGCCACTAGTGAGTCGTCACGCTTTGCGCCTGTCGCAAAAGCATTGATATCTGGCGAGTCATAGACCGCTACCGTTGGCATACCGATACCCGCCTGTTGTGCTTGGCGAGAAACCGTTTCTAACAGCCAATGCTCTGTTTGATTGCGAGGGCTTTCGATCACTTGTCCACCCACAGAGCGAAGCGCCATGCCTTTGGACATCATCAAAGAAATAATAGATCCGCCAAAACCAAACACTGCAGCCAACACAAGCAAACCAGAAAGGCTACCGGATTGAATACCGGTAAAGGCATATACAAGGTTTAATACCACACTCAATACTGCAATCACAGCAAGGTTGGTCAGTAAAAATAACGCTACGCGCTTCATCAGAGTTCTCCAAAATAAGAAGCTAAATCTATGTAATTATGGGTTTTAATCGATACTGTAGACAAAGAAAAACGCTCTTTGTTCCCCGTGCTCAGCAAACAACACTGACCTTTTGAGGACAAGCTATCTTGATCTGCACATTGTATACAGGTGCATCCGCCGCGCAAACTTAATAGCAGTAACAAATTGCTACAATAATGAGACCTTGAGCCAAACTTGACGCATTTTTTATCAAACTATCTTGCTTAAAATCAATGTATGAGTATAAATATTAAGCATAGAATTTAACTATTAACCATTTATTAACAAAAGGAGTTGGTTATGGAAGAGGGTTCAAATCATGAAATGGCGTTGGATATGCTTCGTTGCCATTTAGGGATGAGTAAGGAAGAAGCCTTAGAAGCACTTGGGCTTGAAAAGATGCCGACCATTGAACAACAAGTCATCAAGGCGCAGTCACAAGTCGCTACAGACGCCTAATACAGACACTCAGCGCTGTTCTTTTTTAATAAAAACGCCCACTAATGGGCGTTTTTTTATGCACTACAAAAAACAAATTATAAGATCGCATCAAGATTGATGTATTCGCTAATGTCCTTTTTCTTCACACTGCGCATGTAAGGGATCTCTCCAATTTTTGGTGCGCCGATATGATCTTGCAAAAAGGCAATGATTTCTTGGTAGTATTCTTCACATGGGTTCACGCGATTTGCGACCCAGCCAACAACCTCTAAACCATCGTTGCGAATGGCTTCAGCTGTTAACACTGCGTGGTTTAAACAACCTAGCTTCACGCCAACAACCAAAATTACAGGCAGTTTTTCCGTCACTGCCCATTGTGAGAGATAGCAACCTGCACCAATGGGTACGCGCCAACCACCCGCGCCTTCAACTAAAACCACGTCTGCATTCTCTTGATGCTGATGCAGCTTTTGTGAAAAAAACTCGGTGTCGATATCCGTGTTATCAATCGGCGCGGCAATATGTGGTGAAGCTGGAGTTAGCAAGGCGACTGGGTTGACCTCTTCATACGGCAAGTCAACTGTCGCAGCGGCTTGCAAATATAAAGCATCGGAATTTCTCAACCCTTGCTCTGTGGATTCACAGCCCGCAGCAATGGGCTTAAAACCAATCGTAGAAAATCCTTTGGCTTGAAGTGCCTGTAGCAAACCTCGTGATACAACGGTTTTACCTACATCGGTGTCCGTACCTGCAACAAAAAACGTCTTTTTCATTTCTTTATTAACCCTAGGCAAACGCGATAAGTTGCCGGTAATTTGAGATCATCTTGAAAGAGACTTTGATACGCTTGTTCCACTTGCATGAGGGTGCTTCGTTTTGTGAGTCCTTGAGAACGCCCGTCAAGTTGTGTAGCGCCTATGCCTTTTAAATCTTTCATCAGGCTAAACGCACTGTCGTACCAATATGTCATCGTTATCGAGTCTACTTGATAGCAATTACCATTCGCTTGAGCTAACGCAATATTTATCGCTTTATCAGAAATGAACTCTTTTACATGTGGGTAGTGATCCACACACTTCCACGCCTCTTTGAGTTCAAATAAAGAGCCGTCAGCCAAGGTTGAAAACAACACTTCACCGCCAGATTTACAGACTCTGAGCAGTTCTGTGGCTGGTACGCTCAAGTCATTACACCATTGCAACGCTAGGCTTGAGACAACATAGTCAAAATCAGCATCGGCAAACGGCAGTGATTCCGCATCCCCTACACAGTAGCTGGCGCTATCTTGGCAACGCCTACGAGCTTGCTCGAGCATTTTCTCAGACAGATCCAGCGCCGTTACCGTGGCACCTCGCTCAATCAGCTTCTGTGTTAAATACCCTGTGCCGCAGCCCACATCCAAAATGGATACACCGATAAGACAAGGTGGCAGTTTTTGCAACAGTTTCTCTACCACATCTCGTTGCAGCTGCGCGTGCTTGTCATAATGCGTTGCCGCTCGTCCAAATGCTGACGCAATCGCCAGCTTATCGGCGGTGAGATTCAAACCACTGTGCTCCGACATCATAATGAACTCTTACTGGAATTAAGCGCTTCAAAGCTTTCAATGGCTTGCGCTAAATTGATGATTTGCAGCGCGTCATGCTTTGCAGACAAAGTAATGCGAATTCGCGCACTGCCCTGTGGCACTGTTGGCGGACGAATGGCCGTCGTCCAAAAGCCCTGCTCACGTAAATACTCAGCCAGTTGCATCGCTCGTTGAGAACAGCCGACCAAGTACGGTTTAATGGGTGTATCCGTTGCAACGTACCCCGGCAGGTGACCTAAGTGCTTAGCGTAAGTACTTAATAGGTTGCTCAGGTTTTCATGACGCCAATCCTGAGTTTGAATTAACTCGATTGAACGGGTAATCGCCACCGCTTGCGCGGCAGGCATAGCGGTTGAATAAACAAAATGGCGTGCATATTGACGTAAGTACTCGCCGGTTTGGCTATCGCATAGAATCGCGGCCCCCTGCACGCCAACGGCTTTGCCAAAAGTGACGACTAAGAGGTTCGGCTTAACGCCCATAGCGCTACAACTGCCGCGACCTTGCTCGCCCAATACGCCAATGCCGTGTGCATCATCGACCATCAACCAAGCATCATGTTGCTGACAAAGAGTCTCTATGTTCGCCAGAGGAGCACGATCTCCATCCATACTAAAGACCCCTTCAGTAATCACTAAACTGGGGCCTGATTTTTGAAGTAGAGACTGCAACTTATCCGTTCGATTATGCGAAAAACGAAGCATTTTAGCAGGGCTTAGCATCCCCGCTTCCATCAAGGAGGCGTGATTGAGCTTATCTTGCAAGACGATGTCGTTTTTTTTCAACAAGGTAAACAGCGCGGCTTGATTGGCACTAAAGCCAGAGTTAAACAGCAGTGCTTGTTCAAACCCAAGCCAGTGACACAACGTTTCCTGCAATGCTTGGTGAGCAAATGAATGCCCAGTCACCATTGGCGATGCGGCGCTACCCACGCCGTACTCGTCAATGGCGGATTTCCACGCACTTTTAATGCTCTGCTCGTCTGCCAACCCTAAATAGTCATTACTGGAGAAATTAACAAACGCCGTATCATCCACAATAATGGTATCGGTGTTGCCACCCACGATAGGATTTAACGTTCGAACAAGGCCCTGCTCTTTACGTTGCTGCAATGCCTTGTCGATACGAGATTCAAATAGGCGCGACTCAAACGGTTGCATCGTAGAACAAATCGTCTTTACTTGGTCTTGCCGCCACGCGCTCATTCACTTGCTCAAGCAAATCTTGCTCTTGAATTTCATCGGGCTTTTGACTGGTGGCAATGGTATTAATGCCAAGCTTTTTAAACAGCTGCATGTCGCTGTCTTCATCAGGGTTTGGCGTAGTCAGCAACTTACAACCGTAGAAGATGGAGTTTGCACCCGCCATAAAGCACAGCGCTTGCATTTGCTCGTTCATGCTTTCACGTCCTGCTGAAAGACGTACCGCCGATTGCGGCATGATGATGCGAGCAATCGCAATAAGTTTAATAAATTCAAATGGGTCGACATCTTCCACGTTTTCCAGTGGCGTGCCTTTTACTTTCACTAGCATATTGATTGGCACACTTTCTGGGTGCACAGGTAAATTGGCTAGCTCCACTAACAGCCCAGCGCGATCGGCTGAACCTTCACCCAAACCGATAATGCCACCAGAACAGATTTTCATTCCGGCATCACGCACGTGAGAGAGCGTGTCTAAACGGTCTTGATAGGTGCGAGTGGTAATGATGTTGCCGTAATATTCTGGAGAGGTGTCCAAGTTATGATTGTAATAATCAAGGCCAGCGGTGGAGAGCTCAGAGGCTTGCTCTGGGGTTAACATGCCCAGCGTCATACAGGTTTCTAAGCCCATGGATTTCACGCCTTTGATCATGTCCGTTAATAACGGCATATCGCGCGCTTTTGGATTTTTCCATGCTGCGCCCATACAAAAACGCGTTGAACCTGAGTTTTTCGCTTTCTCAGCGGCTTCAAGCACTCGCTCAACTTCCATCAAACGCTCTTTATCAACATCAGTGCGGTAATGGGCACTTTGCGGACAATACTTACAATCTTCTGGGCAAGCGCCTGTTTTTATTGAAAGTAAGGTACTGACCTGCACATAGTTATGTTGCTGGTGCTTTCGATGAATGGTCTGCGCTTGATAGAGCAAATCCATAAAAGGTAAATCGAGTAATTGTTGGACTTCTGCAACTGTCCAGTCATGGCGAACTTCCACGCTGTTATCCTTTTGGGCTGTTTTGATGCTTGGCTAGTCTAACCCGAAGCGATACACTGTCAACATCACAAAGGTAACTTTGTTTACTAACGAACACTAATTGTACAATTTGAGCGCTTTTATGGATTTAGACTTCGACAAAAACCACCTTTGGCACCCGTATACCTCAACCCTTAACCCTCTCCCCTGTTACCCAGTCACCTCAGCTTCTGGCGTCAAATTGACCTTAGAAGATGGACGAGAGTTAATTGATGGCATGTCTTCTTGGTGGTCAGCGATTCATGGTTACTCACATCCTGCATTAAACGAGGCGGCTCATCAGCAAATCGATGCTATGTCGCATGTGATGTTTGGCGGAATCACCCATCAGCCGGCAATAGAGCTCGGTAAAAAGCTATTAGATCTCGCCCCTGATAATCTTGAGCATATCTTTCTTGCCGATTCGGGTTCGGTCGCAGTGGAAGTCAGCTTAAAAATGGCATTGCAATACTGGCACGCAAAAGGCGAAAAACGCGCTAAGTTTCTCACGCTTAGACACGGCTATCACGGCGATACTTTTGCCGCTATGTCCGTAACCGACCCTGATAATTCAATGCACTCCCTGTATAAAGGCTTTTTGCCTGAACATATCTTTGTTGAGTCGCCAAAGACGGGCTTCTTTGATACTTGGGATGAATCCGATACCGCTCCGCTAGTTGATGCATTAGCACTGCATCATCAAGAAGTTGCGGCCATTATCCTTGAACCAATTGTGCAAGGGGCTGGCGGAATGCGTATTTACCACCCCACCTATCTCAAGCGAGTGCGTGAATTATGCGACCAATATGATCTGTTGCTGATCACCGATGAAATCGCCACAGGCTTTGGCCGCACTGGCAAAATGTTCGCCGTTGAACATGCCGATATACAGCCAGATATCTTATGTGTTGGTAAAGCGCTAACGGGTGGCTACATGACGCTCTCTGCTACCCTGACTAGCAAAAAAGTAGCCAATACCGTCTGCTCAGGTGAAGCGCAATGCTTTATGCATGGCCCAACCTTTATGGGCAACCCACTCGCCTGCGCCGTGGCAACCGCAAGTTTGTCGCTATTGCAAACGGGTGAATGGCACAAGCAAGTCACGCAAATTGAATCCATCTTTGCCGAATCACTACCCAAGCTAAAAGCACAGCCGATGGTGAAAGATATTCGTTATTTAGGCGCAATTGGCGTCATCGAAACTTATCAAGTCGTCAACATGCAACGCATTCAAGCGCACTTTGTGGAGCATGGCGTGTGGATACGTCCGTTTGGACGACTTATCTATATGATGCCTCCTTACATTATCCAGCCAGACGAATTAGCGCGCTTGATAGATGCTGTTGAGAGTGCGGTCGCTGATCCTGATAATTTTCAGTTGTAGTGGTTGCTGGTTAGTGCACACCGCTAAACAAAAAGCTCATCCCCTATCCATCTAAATAAACCGCTATTGGCAATATTTGATGGCAGAACCTTATTCCGAGCAAGGTTCTGCCTATGTAGCACTGTCATTTACTTTAAATAATCATTAGAAAGCTGAATAGAGTCGCTAACCCCTCTCAACAAGGAGCATGAATACATGTTAAGCTATTGAATAACAATGATTAATTATAGAATTATCTCTGTTATCCCTAAGGTAACGTGCATTGTTAAAAAGTGATAACACGAACACTCGTTTTTATGTAAAGACAGAATACGAAATGTTGAGTATATGCATTACATTTCAATTAGTTATGGTATGTTGAATGAAAGTTGGGCAAGCAGATCTGTTATTAAGAATGTTATACGTTCTCGGAGGACTTTAGTCTTGGAAGAATTAATTAAGAAATTGGCATTAATTGATGAGCTAGAAACTTGGAAAGAATATAGCCAAGATTTTAGTCCTCAGGATAAGAAATTAGCTTTTGAACGTGCTCAAACTTTGTGGATTGCACGAAAGGTTTCTGAGAACACGCTTTACGTTCATCCTGATGTGATTTCCGATCTTCAACGTCAAAGTTGGATTCCAAATGATTTACAAAAGCGCATGATTTGGGCAAGCGTTTTAGTGTCTGCTGAGGGTGTTCGAAGTAGAGAGCGTTTTAAATCAATTAAAAATAGTCTCATAAATAGATATGGTCGAGATTGGTGGGAAGACGTTTATAAACGTCAGAAACCAGCTTTTGCAGCAAAAGAACGTATTCGCAAGCAAATTGCTTCTAATGGAGCTGCAGTTAATATGCTGATAGAAAATACTCATCTATTTGGTGAAGCGGCAAGAGATCAAATTACTTCTGCTTTGAGTATGGTCCCCAAGTGGTAAACTCGGGAAGTAAATGGGGTCAGGTCTTTCTTTTTGCACAAAGTAAACCTTCAAACGCAAAATTCAAGTCCTGACCCTGCTTTATTGCCGCTTAACAAAGCGTGATAGCTCAACCCAACCCCGCCTTCTTAAAAATCATAACTACGTTAATCACGTATAGCTTTACTATCTATACGTTAGTTGCGTATACTTTGCATATGAAAAGTATATTTGTCGAATCAACCATATTTGAAAAGTACCGTAATGAATATCTCAGCGATGATGAGTTTAGGCTTTTTCAATCTGAGTTAATGTCTAACCCGAAACAAGGTGACGTAATTCAAGGTACAGGTGGTTTGCGGAAAATTAGAGTTGCAAGTAAAGGCAAAGGCAAGCGTGGCGGCTCTCGTGTTATCTATTATTTCCTCGACGAAAAGCGTCGGTTCTACTTGCTGACGATTTATGGCAAGAATGAAATGTCTGATTTAACCGCAGACCAGAAGAAACAATTGAAAGCTTTTATGGAGGCGTGGCGTAATGAGCAGTCGTGATCTGTTTACAGAGTTAAGTTCAGCTCTTATTGAGGCTAAAGAACATTCTGAGGGTAAGTTAACCCTTAAAACCTACCAAGTTAACGATATCGGTGAGTTAGATATTTCACCTAATGAGATCGTGAGTATTCGTGAACAATTTAATATGTCTCGTGGTGTGTTTGCGCGTTTACTGCATACCTCATCTCGTACATTAGAAAATTGGGAACAAGGGCGTAGCGCACCAAATGGACAAGCGATAACCCTTCTAAAATTGGTTCAGCGTCATCCAGAAACTCTCTCACAGATAGCTGAGCTATAACAAAAAAACCACCTAACAATACTGCTAGGTGGTTTCAAATAAGTCAGCCGGTTTTTACAACCTAGCAGAATTAACCGATATGAGTTAATCCGCCCATGTACTGTTGTAGTACCGCAGGGATCTCGATGCGACCGTCTGCTTGTTGGTTGTTTTCTAAGATAGCAACCATAGTACGACCTACAGCAAGGCCTGAACCGTTTAGTGTGTGTAGCAACTCTGGTTTCTTCTCAGCTTTACGACGGAAGCGAGCTTGCATACGACGTGCTTGGAAATCCCATGTGTTTGAACATGAAGAAATTTCACGGTATGTTTTTTGCGCTGGAACCCAAACTTCAAGGTCGTAAGTTTTACGAGCGCCGAAGCCCATATCACCCGTACAAAGCACCACTTTACGGTAAGGAAGTTCTAGCAATTGCAGTACTTTCTCAGCGTGGCCTGTTAGCTCTTCTAGCGCATCCATTGAATCTTCTGGACGAGTGATTTGCACAAGTTCAACTTTGTCGAATTGGTGCATGCGGATAAGACCGCGAGTATCACGACCGTAAGAACCCGCTTCAGAGCGGAAACATGGTGTGTGTGCCGTCATCTTGATTGGCAGATCTGCTTCATCAACGATGGTGTCACGTACCATGTTAGTCACTGGTACTTCTGCTGTAGGAATCAAAGACAGTTTACGTGGCTCTTCATCGTTTACTTTTTCAGTCAGTGGTTCTGTGTGGAATAGGTCTTCACCAAATTTAGGTAATTGACCAGTACCAAATAGGCTGTCTGAGTTTACTAGGTACGGTACGTACATTTCTGTGTAGCCGTGCTCTTCAGTGTGAAGGTTTAGCATAAACTGTGCAATCGCGCGGTGTAGACGCGCAAATTGGCCTTTCATCACGATGAAACGAGCACCAGTGATTTTAGTTGCGCTTGCGAAATCTAGACCGCCTGCAAGTTCACCAAGATCAACGTGATCTTTCACTTCAAAGTCGTACTCTTTTGGTGTGCCCCAACGAGTCACTTCAACATTTTCGTTTTCGTCTTTACCTGTTGGTACAGAGTCATCTGGCAAGTTTGGAACAGAAAGAGTGATGTCTTCTAGCTGAGAAAGCACTTCTGCTAGCTCTACTTTCTTCGCATCTAAATCTGAGCCTAGAGTACCGATTTGTTTTTTGATTTCTTCAGCGCCTGCTTTATCGCCAGCAGCCATCTTTTGACCAATTTGCTTGGAGATGGAGTTACGCGTGGATTGCAAGTTCTCAACATCAACTTGAATCGCTTTACGCTGTTCTTCCAGTTGGCGAATGGTATCAACGTCTAAGGTGTAACCTCGACGGGCTAGTTTTGCTGCTGTTTCGTCCAGCTCTGTACGAAATAATTTAGAATCTAGCATTGCTAATCCTGCGTGTAGTTAACGATAACTCTCAAGGAGCTAAAAAGGGAAAAATTCAATCGAACAAAGATAGCGAAAAACCACTACTTTTTGTAGCGCTTTCGTGTGCTTTTTTCGTCTAATGAATGTAGATAGTTCAGCTTTTCAGCAATTTTGCTTTCTAAGCCACGGTTTTCTGGAAAATAGTAACGGGTGTCACGCATCTCTGGCGGGAAATAGCTCTCACCTGCGGCATAGGCGCCCGGTTCATCATGAGCATATCGATACCCTTCCCCATAGCCTAAATCTTGCATTAGCTTAGTAGGAGCATTGCGTAAGTGATGAGGCACTTCAAGCTCAGAGGTATCTTCGGCATCTTGCAAGGCTTGTTTCCATGCTTTGTACACCGCGTTACTTTTAGGTGCACAGGCCAAATACACCACCGCTTGTGCTAAGGCACGCTCGCCTTCGGCAGGGCCAATACGAGTAAAACAATCCCATGCACTGATTGCCACTTGCATCGCTCTTGGGTCGGCGTTGCCAATATCTTCAGAGGCAATGGCTAATAAACGGCGCGCAATATATAAAGGATCGCATCCTGCTTTGAGCATGCGCGCGCTCCAATACAGAGCGCCATCGGGATCAGAGCCGCGAATGGATTTATGCACCGCTGAAATAAGGTCGTACCAAATATCGCCTTTGTTATCAAAGCGAGCCACTTTAGAGCCAGCCACCTGCGCCAATAACTCAAGGTCTATCTGTTTGACTGAGTTCTTTTCCGGTGCCATATCGAAAAGCAATTCAAGATAGTTCAGCGCCATACGCGCATCGCCACTGACAAGCTCGGCAAGGCGTTTATCACTTTCGTCGATAAACTGAGCCTGTAGCTTGCCTAAGCCTCGCTCTTCGTCATTTAAGGCTTGCTCTATCACCTGTTCAATATCTTGGGTGTTTAACGAGCCTAGCTTGTACACGCGAGCGCGAGACAGCAGTGCGTTATTAAGCTCAAAAGACGGGTTTTCGGTGGTGGCACCAATAAATGTCACAGTGCCGTCTTCAATGTGTGGCAAAAAGGCGTCTTGCTGACTTTTATTGAAGCGATGTACTTCGTCGACAAATAAGATGGTGCGATGACCGGCAAGTTTATTATCACGAGCTTTTTCGATGGCGGCGCGAATGTCTTTCACCCCAGAGGTGACCGCTGAGACTCGCTCAACACGGGCATCGGCATAACTGGCTGCTACTTCGGCTAAGGTGGTTTTACCTGTGCCCGGAGGCCCCCATAAAATCATGGAGTGCAGTTGGCCGGCCTGTAAGGCTCTGTAGAGAGGTTTACCCGGCCCTAATACATGTTGCTGACCGATGTACTCTTCAAGGGTGCGAGGACGCATTCGAGCGGCTAACGGGCGAAAGTCTTCGCCCGATGAAAAATCAAACTGCATATTGCTCATGATAGCGACTTAGTTTCGCTGATCATCAACTTCTACCCCATTTGGGACAGTAAATACAAAGCGACTTTTTGGTGACACTTGCGAGTGATAATCACTGAACGTGAATTTACTGCGCTGACCGTCTTGCTCAATCACGTTAAAGCCTGAGATCTCACCAGCTTTATCGATGTTTAGCTGGAACTGACCTTGTGTTGAAGCTTTATCAGTTGGTGTTAAGGTGAAGCTGTCACCGTTTTGTTCCACGCTGTATTTATCCCAATCGCTGGCTTTGTTGCGAGTTAACAGTACAAACGGCGTTTGCTCAGAGGCTTGCTCTTGCTTGTAAATGCTCACTTGCTCAATGAATGGGCTGTAATACCAAAGCGTTTCACCATCAGACACCAACAGGTTTTCATCTGGAGCGTTCGTTGACCAACGGAACATGCTCGGTCTGGCAATTTCAACGGTGCCAGTACCTTGCATAACCACTTCGTTGTCAGGGCTGACCACAGTTTGCGCAAAATTGGCGGTAAAACCATCGGTTTTATCAAGGCGCTGAACCAACTCTTGTTGAGGATTGGCAAAGGCTGCGCTGGAAACTAACACTAAAACGCTAATTAATAGTTTTTTCATATTACTCTCTGAAAACTGGGCCAAAAGGCCCATTACATATCTTTAATTGGAGGTGGCGCAAGCACCTCACGATTACCGTTGTGTGCTGGCGCCGAAACAATACCTTGAGCTTCTAATTGCTCAACAATACGTGCTGCTCGGTTATAACCGATTTTGAAGCGACGTTGCACGCCTGACACAGAACCGCGACGCGTTTCTGTGACATGCTCAACCACTTGGTCAAATAATGGGTCAGTGTCTTCGTCACCTTCCATTTTTTCACCCGGTAATAGCGTATCCGGTGAAGGTTCACCTTTAGTGATCTCTTCGATGTAACGTGGTTTACCACGCGCTTTCCAGTCATTCACGACCGCATGCACATCATCATCGGAGGCAAATGCCCCGTGTACACGAATGGTATGGCTTGAACCCGGTGGTAAATACAACATATCACCCATACCCAGTAAGGATTCAGCGCCACCTTGATCCAAAATGGTACGCGAATCGGTTTTGGTAGAAACCGTAAACGCCACACGCGTTGGGATATTGGCTTTAATCAAACCGGTAATTACATCTACCGATGGACGTTGCGTTGCCAATACAAGGTGAATACCTGCCGCACGTGCTTTTTGCGCGATACGAGCAATCAACTCTTCGACTTTTTTACCGACTACCATAATCAGGTCGGCAAATTCATCCACAATCACCACGATATAAGGCAGTTTTTCTAGCATAGGCGCTTCTTCGTCCATGCTATCGCCCGGCTTCCATAATGGGTCTTGAATTGGGTAACCTGCATCGGCCGCCATTTTCAATTTGTCGTTGAAACCTTTTAGGTTACGAACGCCTAATGCTGACATCAGTTTATAACGGCGTTCCATCTCGCCAACACACCAACGCAATGCATTGGATGCATCTTTCATATCCGTCACAACTTCTGAAAGAAGATGCGGAATACCTTCGTAGATGGATAGCTCCAGCATTTTTGGATCGATCATGATGAAGCGAACGTCTTCTGGCGTTGATTTATACAACATACTCAGAATCATGACGTTCACACCCACCGACTTACCAGAACCTGTGGTACCAGCAACCAATACGTGTGGCATTTTTGCTAAATCAGCAACCACTGCATCGCCTGCAATGTCCTGACCTAATACCACCGCGGTTGGTGATGTATTTTCTTGGAATTGCGGGCTGCTAATCACATCAGATAAGTACACGGTCTGACGCGTCATGTTCGGCAGCTCTAGACCCACATAAGGTTTACCCGGAATAACTTCAACCACACGTACCGCTAACGCAGACAGTGAACGAGCCAAATCCATTGATAAACTTGAGATTCTAGACACTTTGACCCCAGGCGCGAGATCAAGTTCAAAGCGTGTGATTACCGGACCAGGGAAAATACCGGCCACAGTTGCTTTTATTTTATAATCCGCCAGTTTTGATTCCACCAAGCGAGCAATGCCTTGCAAGGCTTCTCGGTCAATATTGTTTTCACGCTTCTCAGGGTGATAAAGCAGTTCCAGCGTTGGCAGTGGTGTCGTGACCGCCGGCAAATTCTCATCTTGACGAATTAAGAACGGGTTTTGCGATGCCGCATCACGAGCTCTTGCTCTTTCTACTTGTTTGGCAAAAGCTTCCGCCTCACTCATTTCTTCAACAACAGGCTCATCATCAACGGCTGGCTCATGCTCAACAGCTAATGCTTCAGCCATTGGCTCTGCTTCTGTTACTGCTTCAGGTGCAGGCTGCAACGGCGTTTCCGAAGATACGTGCTCATTGAAAGGTTGATCTTGCTCAGCGTGCAGTGGCTGAGGTTCTTCGATAACTTCAGACTCAGCAGCGTAAGCAGCGACTGGCTGTGGTTCTATAAATTCTTCTTGCGCTTCGAATTGCGCTTCAGTGTGTCCCGCCGAGTGTACTGCGGTGTGTTCATCCAAGGTCATTTCTGGCGTAGACGGCTCATCTAACTCATTTTCAAGTTCAATGGTGCTTGCGTTATCGTCCACTTCATCAAAGCTGTGCGAAGAGAAACTTGGCGTCACTTTGTCACCTTCATCGATGTCAAAGTCAGTAAAGCCATCATCCAATTCAATATCATCATCTTGGATAGTTGTGGCTTCAAAGTCCGCATGATTCACGCCAGTTGATGCACTTTCGTAAATCGGTGTTTCCCCTACTGGCGCGGATTGTGTTGCCGCCACTTGTGATGCAGCAGCGCCGACGACAGCACTTGCAAGCGTGCCTGCCGCTGCATGCGCAGTTTGCGACTGCACTGGATTAGGCACAGCAATATCGTTAGATGCTATACCTTGCTGCGATTGTTGTGTGGGTTGCGTATTCTGGGCAACCGGTGCGTGCTCCGGTATTGATGCCGATGGTGCTGCTGCACCTTGCGCTGCTGATGTGACGATCGGAGTATCAAGCGGAGGCATTTCATCCATCAATGGATCTAGATCGACATAATCGTTTGCCAATTGCGCATCACGCTCTAGCTGATCGATAGGCGCATTTAGGTTATTTACGCGATCAAAGGCAAACGTATCGTCATCATTGCTCTCTGGCATATAGATCTTATAAGGCTCATCTTCAGAGGCCGTATCTGCCGTAGAAATGCTCGGTACCGAATCATCACTGTCCATTGGCGCAGTCACTTCTGGGGTAGTATCCGCGTAAACCAGTTTTTGATCATCAAGACGAGTTGGCTCTATCACTTGCTCTTTATCACCACGAACAAAGTTTAGGCACGAGCTAATCAAGGATAGTGTCCCCTGCCCTATGTGCTCAACCATAGATAACCAAGAAAGACCGGTAAATAACGTGAAGGATGCGCCCCAGATAAAGAGCAATGCTAATGTAGTGCCCAATGTGTTTAAGGTTGGCAAGGCAAGGCTTGCGATCACATCACCAACAACACCACCCGATGAGAAATACCAGATATCATCAAAGTTTAAGTCCGCTAGACCACAGCTTGTCACTATCAATAGTGCGCCACCAAGCAACCTTGTTGCCCACAACATCAAATCAATTGGCTCAGTCTGCGAACGTTTACGAAACACAATCCAAGACAATAAAATAATGATGGGCGGAATAAAGTAAGCCAGTACACCAAAGGTAAATAGCAGTGTATCACCGACCCATGCACCTAGCAGTCCACCCGCATTGGCAACGTCGCTACCCCATGCGGTCTGTGACCAAGAAGGATCAGCTGGGTTAAATGACATCAAAGATACCGCCATTAAGACGGCCATGAGTACCCCAATAATTAAGCACCCTTCGCGCAAGCGTTGTATGCCTGACAGATGAGTAGTCGATTTTTTTGGAGACGTGTGAACTATCGTTCGAATTTTAGGATTTCTTTTCAACATATCCATTGCATGTGAGTCTAGGTCGGACAAAAATAACATGAGCGACTACTGTCGCCCATGATTACCTTCATTTAAACACATGCAGAGGCAAAAACCCAAATAGAACCTTGGGGAATAGTCATTTAACGAGTTTTGATAACCAAGTTGTTGCTCTGTTTCACTTCTTCCATGACAACATATGTACGAGTGTCATTAACACCCGGTAAACGAAGAAGAGTATCTCCTAACAATTTACGGTAGGCTCCCATATCTGATACTCGAGTTTTTAACAAGTAATCAAAGTCGCCCGACACTAAATGACATTCCTGAATATCATCCAGTTTTTGTACCGCTTCATTGAACTGTTCAAATACATCCGGCGCGCCACGGTTGAGAGTGATTTCGACAAACACCAATAGTGATGCGTCTAGGTATTGTGGGTTTAATTGCGCGGTATATCCTAAAATATAGTTTTGACGCTCTAAACGTCGCACCCTTTCCAAACAAGGCGTTGGAGATAAACCAACTCGTTTAGACAGTTCTACATTCGAAATTCGACCATCTTTTTGTAATTCACTAAGAATATTTCTGTCTATACGATCCAGTTCCTTGGACGGTTTACTCGCTTCTATCATGCTTTGCTCCACCTTTTTACTTCCTTGCAACAACATACACTACAATATTAAAATATTCAGCATCAAATTTTATATAAATAACACTATACTAGTAGATAACACCCAATAAGAGCTAGATATACAGCTAATACAACTATAAAACAATAAGGAGTCAGGATGATCATTGGTATCCCTAAAGAGATCAAGAACCATGAATATCGAGTAGGTATGGTCCCAGATAGCGTAAGAGAAGTGACCTCTAACGGGCATCAAGTCATCGTTGAAACGCAAGCCGGTTCGGGCATTGGTTTCAGCGACGATGATTATATCGCAGCAGGTGCATCCATTCTTCCAACCGCAACGGAAATTTTTGCTCAAGCCGAGATGATCGTAAAGGTAAAAGAACCTCAAGCCATCGAACGAGCAATGCTTCGCGAAGGGCAAATATTGTTTACTTATTTACACTTAGCTCCTGATTTTCCACAAACTGAGGAACTAATCAATAGCAAAGCGGTATGCATTGCATATGAAACCGTGACCGACCACTTAAATCAGTTACCTCTTTTAGCGCCAATGTCGGAAGTGGCTGGCAGAATGTCAATTCAAGCGGGTGCTCAAGCATTAGAAAAATCTAATGCTGGACGCGGTTTACTGCTTGGTGGCGTACCGGGTGTGGAGCCGGCAAAAGTGGTCGTGATTGGTGGTGGTGTGGTGGGTTCAAACGCCGCTAGAATGGCGGTCGGTATGCGTGCTGACGTCACTATCTTAGATCGCAATATGCACACACTGCGTGCATTGGATGAAGAATTCCAAGGGCGAGCAAAAGTGGTTTACTCCACAGAAGAGGCGCTAAATCGTCATGTTCTTGACGCTGACTTAGTCATAGGCGCTGTGCTTATCCCTGGCGCTGCCGCACCGAAGCTTGTAACAAAAAGACACATAAAATCTATGAAACCGGGTGCAGCCGTTGTGGATGTAGCGATCGATCAGGGAGGCTGTTTTGAAACCTCGCACGCTACGACACACGCCGACCCTATCTACCTAGTGGACGATGTAGTGCATTATTGTGTGGCTAATATGCCAGGCGCCGTAGCAAGAACCTCTACTTACGCCCTAAATAATGCCACCTTGCCGTATATTCTGCGACTGGCGAACAAAGGTTATAAAGACGCGTTAACTGAAGATCAAGGCTTCTTAAATGGTCTAAATGTCATTCACGGCATGGTCACCTGCAAAGAAGTGGCTGAGAATTTTGACCTAGAATACGTAGATCCAGCGGAAGCCATCGCAAAAGTCCACTAATTCTGTTTATCTAGATAACACCGCGTGTATTAAAATATTACGCGGTGTTATTTTTTTGTCGCAAAATTCCGTTAGATTCACTCGATAACCACGTTCTTTCAAAAACAACGCTTTATCCATTACCAACCACAGCTCTAACGGGCGGTGAAAAGCCATTTGCACTAGGCTTAGCTTCTCCATTCTCACAAAGCGCTGCTCACCCAGTGTTTGATAATGAGCAAAATCGCAATCGGGTAACGCCAATCCCTTGCGCTCAGTCGCCCACTGACAAAATGCATGAAACCCTAGCTGTAACTGTGATTTTTTCACACTTGGAATCGGTTGGTACTCTTTAAAATCAAGCTCGCGGCGTAATAACTCATCTAAACCCAGCCGATAACTCATTTCTAAGAAGCGGTGCTTTTGTACTCGCTCTCCCCCAGTTACGGTTTCTTGAAGTGGTATACGAAGCTCAGCTTTTGACAGTGCGAGCAAGGAGCTTTTACCAATGTCGGACAATGGCTGATAGGCATCCTCTTGTATCAAATGATAACAGCACGGCGCGATAGACAGAGCGGGAAGTTGGTAGTGACTCGCATGTTGCATTAAGCGCACATGTAAATCACCACAGGCGTGTAAGGCTACCGCATGCTGATGCTCATTAAAAACCTGCTGATGGTCACAATCAAACGCATCCCCTTGTACAAAACGTAGCGGAAGCTGTTGTTTATTCGCATCAAGTTGACCTTGCTGACACAAGGACTCTTGCCACTCAAAACTGGTTACATCCTGCTCTGAATGATGCGCTAAAATGCGTCCTAAAAATCCCTTACCTGCGCACCATTCCAACCATTCACTGCCATGATGGGTGCCCAAAGCCTCTGCCCCCATAGCGGCAATTTGCGACAGTTTGCGTCCCGGTATGCCTGAACTTAAATGCGAGTTCAGCGCCAATGGCATACTGGTACTTTTTTCCAACAGGCAAAGCTGGGTCAATTCAGGCAGTTGTGGCAGATACTCGCTTAACTGGCACAAGATACTGGGTAAGTCTTGCTTTAGACGCTGTACATCCGACATAGAGAGGCTATCAAGCCATGTACCCAATGCTGTTTGAGTAAAACGATGCTCTACCGTTTGACTGGCGTGAAAAGGCTCAAAGCGCCAATAGTGTTGATGCTTAAGCAGTAAGTGATCGAGTTGAATATATTGAGTGCGCATGCTTCCCCCTAGCGGAGTATTCTAGAGGGAAGTCTGCCAATTAGAAATGATTAACGAATAGGAAGTTCGATATCTTTGAACATTTCAGAGACTTCATGATTATTTTTCAATGAAATCGCCTGCTCTACGACTGGTCGCGTTAAATGAGGGGCGAAACGCTCGACAAAGTCGAACATATAGCTTCTTAAGAAAGTGCCTCGTCTAAAGCCAATACTTGTCGTACTCGCGCCAAAAATATGACTGGCATCAATGGCCACCAAATCTTTATCTTGCTCCGCATCAATCGCCATACTAGCGATAACACCCACACCAATGCCCATACGTACGTAAGTTTTAATGACATCGGCGTCAGTGGCAGTAAACACGATTCTTGGGGTTAATCCTGCCGCGTTAAACGCGGTATCTAGCTCAGAACGCCCAGTAAAGCCAAACACATAAGTGACCAGCTGATAGGCGGCAAGATCTTCAATCGTAACGTGAGATTTTGCTGCTAAAGGATGGTCACGAGTTACAACGATTGAACGGTTCCAGTGATAGCACGGCAACATAATCGCATCGTGATAAAGGTGCAGCGCTTCGGTTGCAATCGCAAAGTTCGCGGTGCCTTTGGCTATCGCCTGAGACATTTGTGAAGGCGTGCCTTGGTGCATGTTCAAAGAAACTTTAGGGTAGCGAGTAGTGAAGCCTTTAATCACATCAGGTAATGCATAACGCGCTTGAGTATGGGTGGTGGTAATGTTTAACGTACCCATTTCTGGATGAGTATGCTCAGAGGCCACCGACTTGATGGATTCTACTCTTGATAAAATTTCACGAGAGATCTTAATGATTTCGCCACCGGCTGGAGTAACTTGAGTCAAGTGCTTCCCACTTCGTTCAAACACCTGAACGCCGAGTTCATCTTCAAGCAATCTTACTTGTTTACTGATGCCCGGCTGAGAGGTATAAAGACTTTCAGCAGTGGCCGATACGTTCAGGTTATGATTAACAACTTCTACAATGTATCTTAGTTGCTGTAGCTTCATATTATGTCCCAGACTCCGTTATATATAATGATTAGTTATAACGCTTTTTGTATATATTGAATAGTAGTTTCGTTAATTATCATGAACAATTCATCACTTTATAGACATCTCAAGACAATTTTCTTAGGCTAGCCCTAGCTAAACTCATTCTGGACCCCATATGTATCAACAACTGCTTGCCCCTATTCACCAATTTCTCAACTGTACAACCCCAACCCAATGGATTGATGAAGCGAAAAAACCGGAGCGATTACCGATTGTGCTTATTGATCATCTATTGTGTGAGTTAAAAGCCGGTCAATCAGCGATGTTTTTAATCCGCAAGTACGCCGCGAATAACGACAGTAAACAGCAAATGCTGGACTGGTTTAAACCTTACGAAGAATTTGCTTATAAAGGCGTCGGCGATTTGGCTAGCCTAAAAGGAAAAAGTAATATTTCTAAAGGCATTATTGCCCAGTCTGAGTCTCCTTATAGCCAAGATCTTATCGATAAGATGGTGCTATTGATCAAAGAAGAACTGCATCACTTTTACCAAGTTCTTGAAATCATGGTCAGCAGAGGTATTGAATACCAACACGTACCTGCTGGCCGTTACGCCAAAGGGTTGCTCAAACACGTACGCACGTATGAGCCACAAACCTTAATTGATAAATTAATTATCGGTGCCTTTATAGAAGCGCGTTCTTGTGAGCGATTTGCAGCCCTCGCCCCTTATATGGATGAGGATATTCGCACTTTCTATATTTCGCTACTTCGCTCTGAGGCGCGTCACTATCAAGATTACCTAAGTTTGGCTGAGCAAATTGCTGGGGAAGATATCAGTGAACGAATTGACTATTTTGCCAACGTAGAAGCGCAGCTAATCAGCTCTGACGACCATGAATTTAAATTTCATAGTGGCGTGCCGGTTGCCGAAGCGGTTTTATAGAGAAGAATTAAGGTGAAATGAGCATGCAGAGAAGCTCTGCATGCTTGGTATTAGTTAGCAATTAAGCAAGAGTCGCGTTAATTTGCGCTAATACTTTTGCAGGATCAGCTGCTTGTGTAATTGGACGGCCAATCACAAGGTAGTCAGACCCCGCCTGAATTGCATCAACAGGTGTCATGATGCGTTTTTGGTCACCCACATCAGCACCCGCAGGACGAATCCCCGGAGTCACGAGTTTAAATTGTTGACCAAGTTCAGTTTTTAAGAAGTTCGCTTCTTGAGCTGAACATACCACGCCATCTAAACCGCTATTTTTAGTCAAATTCGCTAAACGCAATACTTGCTCAGCAGGCTGCACATTTAAGCCAATACCCGCTAAATCCGCTTGTTCCATGCTGGTTAATACGGTGACACCAATTAATAGTGGGCGGTCTTTACCGTAGGGTTCTAAGATCTCGCGTGAAGCTGTCATCATGCGCTCGCCACCACTGGCGTGAACGTTCACCATCCACACACCCATTTCTGCGGCCGCACGAACGGCTTTTGAACACGTGTTAGGGATATCATGAAATTTAAGGTCTAGAAATACAGAAAAGCCTTTCTGATGGAGTTGTTTTACAAACTCAGGGCCAAATAGAGTGAACATTTCTTTGCCTACTTTAAGGCGGCAAGAAGCAGGGTCAATTCGGTCAACAAAGTTTAAAGCGTCAGTTTTGTTGTCGTAGTCTAAGGCAACAATCACTTTTTGATCCATCGAAGGGTCTCCTAATTAGAGGGGATAAAGAGTAAAGCACGCCTATTCTAACCTCCTATGCAGCAGAATGTTAGAGCTAGTGTGGCTTTTATTCTCCGTCTAAGCCACGAATAGGCTTGATACTGCCCCAACTGCGGCACGAAGGACAGTGCCAATGGAGAGCGTGGGTAGAATAACCACATTTTCGACATCGATGATGAGGCTTAACTTTAAGTTGTTCACCAACCATCGCTTGCAGGTGGGTTAAACTGTCTTTTGCACTGCCCTCTTCCGCTTCAGCAGCATGATAATCAATCAAGCGATAAAAGCCTTTCATGGTTGGGTTTTTAGTCAGCTGACGGGTCATCAACTCTTGAGCGGCGACGCTGCCCTCATGTTGTGCGACAATTTGTGCCAGCATCAACTCAACCGATACGCCCGCATTTTTCTCCATGCATTGACGCAGAAACGACAGCAAATCTGACTCTAATCCTAAATGACGATAGCAATCAGCAATGTTCGGTAAAACCTCACTCACATAGTCCACGTCTTGGGCTAAGATCGCTTCTAAATAGCGCAGCGCCTTTGAATATTCCTCGGTTTCCATATAGATGCGGCCAAGAGAAATATTCGCGCGCACGCATTTAGGGTCTTCAGACAGGGCTTTTTTAAAGTATTGAATGCATTTATTACGTTTACCAAATGCCTTCTCATGAATCGCCAACTCACACCAATAATGCGAGATACTGGTGCGCATTTTTTTACGACCCATTTTCACTAGCATTCCTGCGTAGTGAATGGCTTTATTCCACTCTTTAGTCTGTTGATAGATGGCGACTAACTGTTGCAGTGCTGGCTCTTTATGATCAGGCTCATCCACCAACTGCTCATAGATTTTCTCAGCGCGATCCAAAAAACCGGACACCATGTAATCTTTCGCCAGCTGCTGCAAGGCAATGTTTTTTTGGTCTATGGTCAACTCAGTACGTGAGATCAGGCTTTGGTGAATACGAATAGCTCTATCTACCTCACCTCTTGAACGAAATAAGTTACCTAGCGCTAAATGGGTATCAATGGTCTCATCGTCCACCTGTAACAGTTCAATAAAGTGGTCAACCGCTTTATCAGACTGTTCTGACAGTAATAGGTTTAAGCCGTGAACGTATTGACGAGAGATCTGGTTGGATTGTCTCTGATTATCTTGACGCGCACTGCGTTGACCCATGTACCATCCATAGGCTGCTGCAATTGGTAAGAGTAGAAACAGTAGTTCAAGCATTTAGCAAATTACTTATTAGACTTATCTGTCGCCGGGACAGTCGCGGTGGACGTCGCAGGAGTAATTTGAGGGGTGAGCTTTTTCAGCTTGCGATTAAGCTTTCTTACCTGAAGTCGAGAGCGGAAGAGCATACTACCGAAAATAACTCCCGCAATGACAAAACCCGTCACAAATACAATGCCAATCAAGGTGGATAGATGAAAATTACTTTCTGCTAATAAGTAGTCAAAAGTCACAACTTCTTGATTTTGTGCGCCTAATGCTAATGCTATTAAAAACAGAACCAGCACCAACGCTATCTTCAAAATTTTCACTAGGATGACCCTTTTAAAATCAGTGTAATATCTTTGATTATGCAGTAATTCGCCACTCTACACCATGTTAAATCGATAATTATCATCAACTTGAGTATCCAAAAATGACATTTTGACGCTAAGTTTGCATCACTTGGCACAATCATACCAATCACACTCAGTAAGTGATCAGAAATAGCGCAATAATAATGATGAGAACAAGGCAGAACTTTTTTGATACATCGT
>NZ_BATM01000009.1 GCF_000467185.1 Vibrio ezurae NBRC 102218 | reverse complement strand
GAGTGCGATGGGTATAACTCGATTTTCTAATTTAATTTGAAAGTGTATTGCCGAAAAGGTTCTTTATTCAAAAAGTCTATTCACGTAACCTAACATGGACTTGAACAACATCGCTAACAAGCCACCCTCTGCGAGTGGCAACACTGTATAAGGATTTATCATGACTCACGCTATCATTACCGATTTAGCAAATCGATATACCGCTAAACGTTACGATGCTACAAAACGTATTTCTCAAGACGATCTCGATGTTATTTACGAAGCCATTCGTTTATCCGCTTCTTCTATCAACTCCCAACCTTGGAAATTTATTGTTATCGAAAGCGATGCCGCTAAACAGCGTATGCATGATACTTTTGCCAACAAATTTCAGTTTAATCAGCCTCATATCAAATCGGCGTCGCACATTGTTCTATTTGCTCACAACCCTCATTACACAAGAGACGATTACGCCAAAGTAGTCGATAAAGGAATTGAAGACGGACGTACTCCTAAAGAACAACGTGAAGCGGCGTTTGGTGGATTTGCGTTTGTTGATCTCAATACTGATGAAACGGGTGACAACTCTAAGTGGACGAAATCTCAAACCTATCTGGCACTGGGCAATACCCTGCACGTGCTCGCTCGACTGGGCATTGACTCTACGACAATGGAAGGCATAGATAGCGAACTTATTGGCGAGATCTTCAAAGATGAGCTAGACGGCTATGAATGCAATGTGGCGTTAGCGATGGGTTATCACCATCAAGAAGAAGACTACAATGCTAGCCTACCGAAATCACGCTTAGCGTTAGAAGACGTATTGAAAGTACTGTAATGACTTGAAAGCAGTTACTTGCGCATGGCTCACCACTTTTGGTGGGCCATTTTTATTTGGACGGTATAAAGGTTCGTTATCAGATTACTGGCTTGCAAAACGTCGCTGATCTAAGTAATTCACAATTAAGTCCGTCACGAGTGGATCACTACGCAGGCTATCATGAGTAATATTCACCGCGATAAAGTCCTGCATCCCTTCTAATTGAGTCGACTCCACCGACACTAAGCCATCATTTGAATTATCAAACATGTACTTCAAAATAGGATAACTGTCTGTGCCTGCAATCACGCCGAACGCATAATTAGGTTCGGGTAAGGAATTAGGTAAACTCTCCGAACTAGTTGTTAATGAGGCCGCCGTGCCCCCTGCTAACGGTAATAACCATAAGTTAGAAAAAAAGTCTGCGACATCACTGCCTTTATTCGGGGTTCCGACAAATACCACCTCCCCAAAATGCGGTGAATGAGTCATGCTATTGTTTTGAGCCAAATAATTACGGATCACCAGTCCACCCAGAGAGTGGCCAACAAAATGTACCTTACTCCCCTTCGTTTGTGACAATTCGCGATTAAATTTATCAATACACTGGTCGATTTGCGCACTACTTTCATGCAGTGTTGTGTCTACTGCTCGCCCCAACGTAGAATAATCAACCACACATACTTGATAACCACTAGACGATACTCGGTCCGACATTTTTTCCATTGAAGAGGCACTGCGCGCAAGGCCATGCACAATAATAACTTGCTGTTTTTGATGCGTTGAATAATTGCTATCGTTGATGGGTAATTCTGATTGGCTACAACCGAATAATAACGGTGCCGATAGCAGTGCTAGGCCGATTTTGTTTTTCATAAACAATGTTGTTCGTTGTACTTCTTTGGTCATTATCTATTGCATCGCCTATCACCCTTAAACCATAACATCATGATAACAAAGCAAGACCCTTGTCTCATCTGCTTTTCATCAATAAATACAATTCTCCACAAATATACACAAAACAACTCAAGTTCAATGTCAGCCAATTGCGTTTGTACGCATTATTCACAACTTTACCGATCAACATTGGAATAATAGTTTTAATTATAAGACTCGATTTCTGCTACTTATTCATAGGCGCTTCAGTATAATTTTGCACCTTTCGAGCGGCTTAACTCTATCAAGTCTTTTATTAAGATTTGTAGCCTGTTTAAGTCAGACATTTTGACGGTATTATACGGTCGATAAATCGGTTTTAATAAACATGAATAAAACAAATTCAGTGGGCCTCATTGGCTTAATTGCCATCGTATTTGGCTCAATGATTGGAAGTGGCATATTCAGTATCCCACAAAACATGGCGGAACAAGCCTCAATTGGTGCGGTCGCTCTTGCGTGGGTGATTACCGGTTTCGGTATGCTGTTGCTGGTGAAAACCTTCAAACTGCTAGCTGAACACAAGCCCCACCTAAACTCAGGTATCTTTACTTACGCCAAAGACGGTTTCGGCGAATACATTGGTTTTCAGTCCGCTTGGGGCTATTGGCTAATGAGTTGTATGGGAAATGTCGCACTCTGCGTGATGATCAACGACTCACTTGGTCTGTTTTTCCCTGTATTATTACAACACGGTATTGAAACGGTTATTCTTTGCTCCGCTCTATTGTGGGGAATGAACAGCATTGCGCTAAAAGGTGCGGCCAGTTCATCATTCATTAATGTCATCTCAACCGCAGGTAAACTACTTGGCTTAGTGGTAATCATTGGCATCATTCTATACAGCTTCGAGCCAGAAAAACTGTCTATCGATGTATGGGGTCAACAACAGCACTTAGGTTCTGTCATGGGACAAATCCAAAGTACAATGATGGTGACCTTATGGTGCTTTGTCGGTATTGAAGGTGCTGTCGTACTTTCCGGTCGTGCAAGAAACCGTTCCGATGTAGAAAAAGCCACACTTATTGGCTTTTTAGTTGCTCTTAGCATGTACACTCTCATTGCCGTATTGTCGTTTGGTATTCTTCCTCAGCAAGAACTGGCGCAATTGTCTAACCCTTCAACAGCGTCGCTACTTGAAGTTGCCATTGGCCCATTTGGTCAAATCATTGTTAACATTTGTGTGTTGGTGTCTGTTTTTGGGGCATTAATTGCTTGGACTATGCTGGTTGCAGAAGTCCCTTATGAAGCAGGTAAAACCGGAGAGTTCCCTAAATTCTTTAGCCGAACCAATAGCAATGGCGCACCAATCATTGCATTGCGCATTTCAACTATTTTCATGCAGCTGTGTGTATTGCTGGTTGTGATGTTTGAAAACGTCTACTTGGCTGCAATTAACATTGCCTCAGTGATGGTGCTACCTTGCTACCTACTGAGCTGCTTGTATTTATTGAAGCTATCATGGAACTACAAAGCACTAGGTCAAGAAAAACGTAACAACGGTCATGTTTTATTGGCTACGGTTGCTGCACTGTTTTGTGCATGGTTAATTACAGCCGCAGGTCTAGAGTATCAACTTATGGCCACTATCTTGTACACAATCGGTATTCCCTTTTTCCGCTACACCCACGCCGCGCGCATTAAAGCCGGTGAGAAAGTGTATTCAACAGCGGATAAATGGATTGAACGCATCCTGATTGTGCTAGCAATTGTCTCTATCTATCTAATGGTGACAGGTCAATTGCAGGCTTGATAAATCGCGTCGAAGTGTATTCATAGCCATCGTAGTCAATCAATGACGCGCTAGCTTGTTAAAGCACTCGATAACTGCGTTAGAGTTTTTGATTGTAAAATAAAACAAAAAAGCCGAGCTATGATTAGCTCGGCTTTGTGTTTATTGAAGCAAATTATACGTTATCGATGATCTGATTTAGAGTTGCACTTGGACGCATCAGTTTCGAGGCAATTGCATCAACTGGCGCATAGTAACCTCCTAGCTCCCCTGCTACGCCCTGCGCTTCATTAAGCTCAGCAACAATGCGTGCTTCATTTTCCGCTAGAGCGTTAGCGATTGGCGCAAACTGCTCAGCCAATTCAGCACTCTTGTTTTGGCTTGCTAATGCTTCAGCCCAATAACGCGCTAGGAAATAATGACTGCCACGGTTATCCAGTTCACCGACGCGACGCGATGGTGATTTGTTTTCGTCTAAGAATTGACCTGTTGCAGCATCCAACGTCTGCGCTAGTACGCGTGCATTTTGGTTGCCAGTCACTTCGCTTAAGTGCTCTAGTGAAGCAGACAGTGCCAAGAACTCACCTAAAGAATCCCAACGTAGGTGGTTTTCTTTTTCTACTTGCTGAACGTGTTTTGGCGCAGAGCCGCCGGCACCAGTTTCAAATAAGCCGCCGCCGTTCATAAGAGGAACAATAGACAACATCTTAGCGGAAGTACCTAGCTCTAGAATTGGGAACAAGTCCGTTAGGTAATCACGCAGTACGTTACCTGTGACTGAAATGGTATCTTCGCCTTTAGCAATGCGCTCTAGAGTAAACAAAGTCGCCGCCACAGGAGACAGGATGCGCAGATCCAAACCTTGCGTATCGTGCTGTGGTAAATACGCTTCTACCTTCTTAATAAGCTCTGCATCGTGCGCACGGTTCGCATCTAGCCAGAATACCGCTGGAGTATTCGATAAACGAGAGCGGTTTACCGCAAGTTTCACCCAATCTTGAATTGGCGCATCTTTTACCTGACACATGCGGAAGATATCGCCTTGTTCGACGTCTTGCTCAAGAAGCACTTTGTCGTCGGCATCAACCACTACCACACTGCCCGCTTGAGCAAGAATAAAGGTTTTATCGTGTGAACCGTATTCTTCTGCTTTTTGCGCCATTAGGCCAACGTTTGGCACGCTACCCATAGTGGTAGGATCAAACGCGCCATTTTCTTTACAAAATTCAATCACCGCTTGATAAACACCCGCATAACAACGATCAGGAATCATCGCTTTGCTGTCTTTTGGCTTGCCATCCGGTCCCCACATTTGACCGGAAGTACGAATCATTGCAGGCATAGACGCATCAACAATGACGTCTGATGGTACGTGTAAGTTAGTGATCCCGCGATCAGAATCGACCATTGCCAGCTCAGGACGTGTCTCATAGACCGCATTTAAATCCGCGATAATTTCCGCTTTTTGCGCTTCTGGCAAAGATTCAATCTTGGCATACACATCACCAAGACCGTTATTCACATCCACCCCTAACTCATCAAACAGCGCACCGTGTTTAGCAAACACATCTTTGTAGTACACTTTAACTGCATGCCCAAAGATCACCGGATCGGATACTTTCATCATGGTGGCTTTTAGGTGTAACGAGAGCAATACATCTTGCTCTTTTGCTTCTGCAATTTCTTTTTCAAAGAAAGCCACAAGTGCATTTTTGTTCAACACTGAGGTATCAATAATTTCTTTATCTTGCAGAGCAAACGCCGATTTTAGCTCAGTAACACTGCCATCTTGCCCGCGCAATTCAATGCGTACTTGCGTTGCTTTGTCTAACGTCAGTGATTTTTCACTACCAAAGAAATCATTGCCGTCCATGCTCGCCACATGCGATTTAGACTCTTTTGACCAAGCCCCCATTGAATGTGGGTTTTTCTTAGCGTAGTTTTTCACTGATGCAGGGGCACGGCGATCGGAGTTACCTTCACGCAATACAGGGTTTACTGCGCTGCCTTTAATTTTGCCGTAGATAGATTGAATGGCTTTTTCTTCATCGGTGGTTGCGTCTTCTGGATAGTCAGGAAGATCGTACCCTTTATCTTGCAACTCTTTAATCACGGCCTTTAGCTGAGGTATTGATGCTGAGATGTTCGGTAATTTAATGATATTTGCTTCTGGCGTCTTAGCCAATTCACCAAGCTCGGAAAGTGCATCGTTAATGCGTTGCTCTGGCTTTAAATATTCTGCGAAATTGGCAATGACGCGCCCGGCCAATGAAATATCTCTTGTGTCTACTGCGATATCAGAAGATGCAGTAAATGCTTGAACCATCGGCAAAAATGAGTAAGTTGCCAATGCTGGAGCTTCATCGGTAATTGTATAAATAATGGTGGGCTTTTGTGCAGACATGAAATTTCCCTATCGTTATTTGGTTTCACTGGCGATTCAGCGACAGTGTCCATCAAGATGATTACATTCGCTTCGTGCGAATCTGTGGTCGTTAATCTGTTTTGAACGGTTCTTAGTTGCCTCGTTTGGCCTAAAACGCCATTAATCATACAAGGCATACTGACTAACCTATCAAATAAATGGCGGTGATCGCAATCGTGTTATTGTTGCCCTAACGTGTTTGCTGCGCGTATCATAAAGCAAATGTTGTTTATAGAGAACGAACTCACACAGTTTGTTTACAAAAATGCAAGGTAGTTAACATGTCTAGCGACAATCGTCGACCAAGGAACTCTTCAAGAACGTCAGGTAGAGATTCTACATCCAATAGTCAGCCAAATAAAAAACGTTCAAATGCGCCTATTCGAAAAAAAACCAGCAGACAGGTTAAACGCGTATCAGCAAAAGACCGAAAAATAGTGTTGTTTAACAAGCCATTCGACGTTTTAAGCCAATTTACCGATGGTGATGGAAGACAAACTTTAGCCGACTTTATCACTATCAAAGAAGTCTATGCTGCGGGACGTTTAGATAGAGACAGTGAAGGACTGCTACTGCTGACCAATGATGGTATTTTACAAGCCAAGCTCACTCAGCCAGATTCCAAATCACCGAAAACGTATTGGGTGCAAGTTGAGGGGGCTCCGAGCGAAGAAGACCTAGATAAACTACGTCAAGGCGTTGCGCTTAAAGATGGCATGACATTGCCTGCAAAAGTTGAGGTCATGGCAGAGCCAAACGTGTGGGAGCGCAACCCTCCTGTACGATTTCGCGCTGCCATTCCAACCACATGGTTGTCCATTACCATCATCGAAGGGCGTAACCGTCAAGTACGTCGTATGACCGCCAATATCGGCTTTCCTACCTTGCGCTTAATTCGTTATTCTATCGGTGAATACCGCTTAGGCGATCTTGGCAATGGACAGTGGAAACTGGCCGATTAACGTAAAAATCGCTCATTACATCAATAAAAACCCCAGTGAAAGACTCACTCGGTCTAGTTCACACTGGGGTTCATCACGTTATTGGTATTACTCGCCTTCCATAAAGCCTAAATCAGGTAAGCGCTCAAGATGCTCAGCATAACGCTTTTCGTTGAACGTAGCGCCGTTATTCACCACATCAAATACTTCGATTGCCACCGCACACCCCATCATTGCGATAGAATCTTCTCGGCTGTTACCTGTCATCATCAAACGCATTAAGGTTTCTTTTACTTTTTTAGGTTCGCCTGATTCAATTTGGTTTTCAACGATCTCCAAGAGTTGATCTTGCATTTCTTGTTCGTCTTGCATGCCTATAGCCTTTTATCTGAAACTGAAAATAATTGCGCACAGTATGCCAGAATTTGTTTACATTTTTCAGTCAATTTAAAGTGTGATTGATATCGCTGAACTGTCACACTCGCTTTGTTTCTGGTAGAATGTGCGACCGTGTTTATTTAGTGGTATTTTTGAATGTCTGACAACAGCCAAAAGAAAGTCATCGTCGGCATGTCCGGTGGCGTTGACTCATCTGTCTCTGCGTATCTTCTTCAACAACAAGGCTATCAAGTTGAAGGCCTGTTTATGAAAAACTGGGAAGAAGACGACAACGAAGAGTATTGTACAGCCGCAGAAGATCTTGCCGATGCGCAAGCGGTCTGTGACAAACTAGGCATTCATCTGCATACCATTAACTTTGCTGCCGAATACTGGGACAATGTTTTTGAGTACTTCTTAGAAGAATACAAAGCCGGTCGCACCCCTAATCCAGACATCCTTTGTAATAAAGAAATCAAATTTAAAGCTTTCTTGGAATTTGCCGATGAAGTGCTCGATGCTGATTACATTGCAATGGGTCACTATGTGCGTCGCACGTTCCCAAGCGCCGAAGAAATCGCAGCCGGTGAAAAACCTCGCATGCTACGTGGACTTGATGGCAACAAAGACCAAAGCTATTTCCTCTACACGTTAAGCCATGAGCAAGTGGGTCGTAGCCTATTCCCTGTGGGCGATATCGAAAAACCAGAAGTTCGCCGCATCGCGGAAGAGCAAGGGTTAGTCACTGCCAAGAAGAAAGACTCAACCGGTATCTGCTTTATTGGTGAGCGCAAATTTACCGACTTCCTATCTCGCTATTTGCCAGCACAGCCGGGCAACATTGAAACGCCGGAAGGTAAAGTCATTGGCGAACACATGGGCTTGATGTACCACACTCTTGGTCAACGTAAAGGCCTACACATTGGCGGCCAAAAAGGCGGCGGTGGTAACGAAGACCCGTGGTATGTTGCTGAAAAAGATCTAAAACGTAATGTGTTGATTGCGGTGCAAGGTGCTGATCATCCACTATTGAAGTCTGAAGGGCTATTTGCTTCGCAACTTCACTGGGTAAATCGCCAGCCAATTAGTGAACCTATGACCTGTACGGTAAAAACAAGATATCGCCAAACCGATATTCCATGTACCATTATTCCTGTGGACGATGAAAACATTAAAGTGATTTTTGATGAGCCACAAGTCGCTGTTACACCAGGACAATCTGCGGTCTTTTATTTAGGAGACGACTGTCTAGGTGGCGGTATTATTGAGAAAAGAATCAAAGCATAAGATAAAGGAGTTCTTAAGTGGCAAACACAAATTATGACCGTACCATCGCTTTTGCTGGCATTTGCCAAGCTGTCGCTTTAGTTCAACAAGTGGCAAAAGACGGACATTGTAATTCTGCTGCTTTTGAAACATCTATAGCAGCAATCACTAACACCAGCCCTGCGGACACTATCGGTGTCTTTGGTCATGAGCGAGATCTTAAACTCGGTCTTGAATGCTTAGCCAAAGGGTTGGATAGCTCAGTCACTGGCAACGAATTAACTCGCTATATCATTAGCCTTATGGCACTAGAGCGTAAGCTAAGTCAACGTCGTGATGCCATGTCTCAGCTAGGTGACCGCATTCATCAAATTGAGCGACAATCAGAGCACTTTGATCTTTTTGAAGAGCAAATGATCAGTAACCTTGCCAGCGTATATTTGGATGTCATTAGCCCGATTGGACCTCGCATTCAAGTCACTGGCAACCCAGCTATGCTTCAACAACCTGCAGTACAAAGCAAAGTGCGCGCCCTACTTCTTTCTGGTATTCGTAGCGCAGTACTTTGGCGTCAAGTCGGTGGTAAACGTCGCCACTTAGTCTTCGGTCGCAAGAAAATGGTACAGCAAGCCGAAATACTTTTAGCACGAATTTAATGATGAGCTCGCGCATTGTCGCGAGCTCATTTTTTTGATTAAAGAAAATTAACGCAAACGTTTGCGCAATACTAGTGACAATTCGGTTTGTTACTGGTATAAACCTCACAAAATTTAGAAACTCAACTCGGGAGAACAACATGGATCTGTCAGCATTGACTGCTGTTTCACCAGTAGACGGCCGTTACGGAAGTAAAACCATTGCACTACGTAGCATCTTTAGTGAATATGGCCTCCTAAAGTACCGTACTATCGTTGAAATTCGCTGGCTACAAAAGCTTGCAGCAACTGATGCAATTGCAGAAGTACCTGCGTTTAGCGCAGAAGCGAACCAATTCCTTGATGATGTAGCGGCAAACTTTAATGAAGAAGACGCACAGCGCATCAAAGATATCGAGCGCACCACCAACCACGACGTTAAAGCGGTTGAATACTTCCTTAAAGAGAAAGTAGCGGGTGTACCTGAGCTTCACGCTGTAAACGAGTTCATCCACTTCGCTTGTACTTCAGAAGATATCAACAACACTTCTCACGCTCTAATGCTTAAAGAAGCACGTGAAACTGTGATTCTTCCTGAAATCAAAAACATCATCGATGCCATCAAAGCACTTGCTGTTGAATACCGCGACATCCCTCTTCTATCTCGTACACACGGTCAGCCAGCTTCTCCATCTACTATGGGTAAAGAAATGGCCAACGTGGCGTACCGTATGGAGCGTCAATACAAGCAAATCGAAAGCGTTGAAATTTTAGGTAAAGTAAATGGCGCAGTAGGTAACTACAATGCTCACCTTTCTGCTTACCCAAGTGTTGATTGGCATCAGTTCGCACAAGAGTTCATCACTGAATCTCTAGGCGTAACTTGGAACCCATACACCACACAAATCGAACCTCATGATTACATCGCTGAGTTGTTTGACGCGATTGCTCGTTTTAACACCATTTTGATCGACTTTGATCGTGACGTTTGGGGCTACATCGCGCTAGGTCACTTTAAGCAAAAAACCATTGCTGGCGAAATTGGTTCTTCAACCATGCCGCATAAAGTGAACCCTATCGACTTTGAAAACTCTGAAGGTAACCTTGGTCTTGCCAACGCTGTGTTCGGTCACTTAGCACAAAAACTGCCTGTCTCTCGCTGGCAGCGCGATCTAACAGACTCAACTGTACTTCGTAACCTAGGTGTGGGTGTTGGCTATGCAATCATCGCTTATACGTCTACCCTAAAAGGTATTAGCAAACTAGAAATTAACGCTGATGCACTGCTGACTGAGCTAGACAAGAACTGGGAAGTATTAGCAGAACCTGTACAAACGGTGATGCGTCGTTACGGCATCGAAAAGCCATACGAGAAGCTAAAAGAGCTGACTCGTGGTAAACGTGTTGATGGCGAAGCTATGCGCAACTTTATTGACGGTCTTGAACTTCCAGAAGAAGAAAAAGCACGCCTTAAAGAGATGACGCCAGCGAACTACATCGGTCAAGCTGTAGAGCTAACGGACAAGCTATAATTTAATTTGTTATAGCCTCTAAAAACAAAAAACCTGAATCTTTTACAGATTCAGGTTTTTTTTCATCTATTGAAATGACGCCTAAAAAGCGCTCTTGAACATCTCAATATATTTACCTGCTGCAATATCCCAACCAAAATCTTGATTCATTGCGCGCAGTTGTACTTCAGCAAACTCTTTTGGCTGTTGCAGATACATGATCAATGCACGCTGCATACAAATCAGTAGCTCTTCAGCTGTTGGTTCGCGGAAGGCAAAACCAGTACCGGTACTTGGATCAGTGTCGTAATCGTTCACGGTATCTTTTAGTCCGCCGACGCTACGTACAATCGGTAGTGTGCCGTATGCCATCGAGTAGATCTGATTCAAGCCACAGGCTTCAAATTCAGACGGCATTAGGAAGAAGTCCGAACCTGCTTCAACCAAGTGAGCCAAACGGTTGTCGTACGCTTCAATAAAGGCAAATTTATCGCGGTATTGCTCAGACACTTCACGAAGCTGAGCGGCAATTGACGGATCACCCGTACCGATAATGACCAACTGTACGTCATTTCTTAAGAAACGCTCAAGAATCGGCAGAATATAGTGGAAGCCCTTTTGATGAGTTAAGCGACACACCATACCAAACATCGGCAGTTTTGCTTCAGGAAGGCTAAACTCTTGCTGTAGTGCCAATTTATTGGCCGCTTTACCCGCTTTAAAACTGGCTTTAGTTGGTTTGAACTTCTTAACCAAATATTGATCAGTGGCAGGATCCCACTCACTGTAATCACAGCCATTAACGATGCCACAAAAATCAGCCGAACGGGAGACAAAATCATTGACCAGTCCGTGTGAGCCTAGCGGAGTCTTTAGCTCTTCTGCGTAATTAGGGCTCACCGCATTGACTTTGTCAGCGTATTGAATGCCGGCACGTAGCATACTGATGCAATCGTCACCGTAGTTCACAGAACTGCTATCCACTTGAGTCAATTCAGGAATAATGCTCACTTCATTGTACGAGTAGATACCTTTAAACAACGCATTGTGCACAGTAAGCGCACTCTTAATGTCTTTATAAAACTCGTTATTCGCAAAACGCGTTTTTAACAGAAAAGGGACTAAACCCGTGTGCCAATCGTTGGCATGAATGACATCAGGTTTGATGTTTAACTTTGGCAGCGCATCTAAACTGGCCGCAGCAAAGAAAGCAAAGCGCTCACCATTGTCGGCATACGCTTCGTTGCGCTCAGCGTATAATTCGGGACGATCGTAATATTTCGCACATTCAAACGCATAGACAGGAACGCCATCTAATTCAAGTTGGCGAACTTGATACGGTGTGTGCGGGAAGTGATCTAATGTCGTGGAAAGTACCACTGGGCTCTGCTCAAAGTTAGGCAACTTTGTATAACCCGGAATCGCAATCGCGATGTCCGAACCTAAATTTTGTAGCGCTTTGGGTAGCGCCTTACCTACGTCAGCCAAGCCTCCGCTTTTTACTAATCCTTCAGCTTCGGAGACGGTAAACCAAACTTTTAATTGTGACATTGTGGGGGAAATCCTATTCTTCATTTGAGCTGTTCACAGCTTCTGGTTTTGGTCGATTTGATTCGCATCATTTCTAGGCAACTTTAACATAAAAAACAATCGATTGCGCGAATATGAAGGACTATTGGAGGGTGAATTTTACTCAAATTATTATTGAATAGTTAAATAATGAAAAACCTTTAAGTCATTGAATTTTATTAAATAAATAATAATAAAACCGATAAACCTACCACGCGACCAACAATATGGAACACCTTGATACAAAAATGCCCAGCACTAGGCTGGGCATTGGAAATAAAGTGTTTTGCTACTAGTGATTACCAGTAGAAACGAGCACCGATAGCGAAGTTGCTAGCGCCGTCAGCTTGAGTTGCTGCAACAGTAGTGTTTGAACCTTGGTTGTTGTAGCCAAGAGTTGTGCCGTCGCCGTAACCGTACTCAGCGTATACGCGAGACCAAGAGTTGAACTTGTGCTCAACACCAGCGTAGATAACAGTACCGCTTTCATCGAAGTCAGCTACGTCAGCTTCTTGCATTGTGTATTCGTAACCAGCGTATAGTGCTGTTTTCTCAACTAGTTGGTACTTAGCAGCCAAAGAGATTGAGTTCTCGTTGATTTTCTCAGAACCTTGCTCAGCTTTAAGTTGAGCCCAGTAGTACGTACCACCTAGTAACAAGTCGCCAAGAGTGTATTCTGCTGTGAATTCAGCGTACGTGTTTGAAAGGTCTGTATCAGTACCATCTACGTCATGGTTGCGGTCACGGTTGTAACCAGCACCTGCGTGTAGAGCTAGGTCGCCAAACGCTGTACCAGCAAATACTTCGTATAGATCTTGGTTAGAGTCACTCTCGTTTAGACCCCAAGCAGCTTTAAACCAAACTGCGTCGCCGTCGAACTTGTATTGGATTTGAGAATCGTGTCCTGCACCAGAAAGAGTACCGTAACGAAGACCAGAACCACCGAAGAAGTAAGAGTAATCAGCACCGTATACATCATCAGAGATAGTCCACTGCTTACCAAATTCTAATGTACCGAAGTCACCAGAAAGACCAACATAGTGTTGACGGTTAGTGATATCGCTATCGCCCACACCTAGCTCAACTAGACCAATAACGTCTAGTGAATCAGTTACAGCGTAGTGACCTTGAACACCAGCGCGTGAAGAGCCTGAGCTTAGAGTTGCGTCGTGATCATTGCCATCTAGGAACTTAAGCTCTTGACGAAGTTGACCGTAAAAGTCTACAGCGCCATCTTCAGACTTATAGATTTCTGCAGCGTTAACAGAAGTTGCAGCTAGAGAAGCAACTGTTAGTGCTAATAGTGTTTTTTTCATGTTAATTTACGTCCTTATTCCTTTAACTCGAACCCTATGCGATTCTTTAAGTTTATTTAGTTATTTTTATAATCATCCAAAAGGCGAGATATCTTCGTATCTGCTTCCCCTTTGAAAGTGTTGCTACATTGCAATGTTTGTAAAGCAGTGTCAACACAACCTAAATCAATAACAAAAAACATAAAACCTCTTTAAAATCATATAGATGTGAACTTTCAACCTATTAATTCACATTTTTGCGGGCTTGGAACGCACAGACTTAACAACTCTTTAAATATTGATTTTCGCAATATTAACTTTCAAATATAATGCAATTTATGGGATTTTATATTAATGAGTAGCCATTAAGTTTCACATCGAAAGTACTTATTACTGCAAGGCAACAATTAAAACTTAAAATATGAAGTTTTTAAGACTGCCATCTCTATTGATATTTTTGTGACAAAGATCACTAACATTCTTTATCACTCGACACTCATTGAGAGCGTTTTCCCCTTCTATAGTTGTGCTATTATGGCGCTAGCATGTCACTGTCTGAACAAAAATGAATCATAAAATCCAAGAAGCAATACGCCACAGTTACAAAAATCTGCATCATCAACTGGACAACTTTATTCCCCGTAGAGCACAAAATTACTTGGTCGCAGAGATCACAAAAACCCTCTGTGGTGATTACCATAAAAGTAACCGTTTAATCGTTGCCGAAGCAGGTACTGGTATCGGGAAATCACTGGCCTATTTAATGGCCGCTATTCCGGTCGCCAAATTTAATAACCGCAAAGTAGTCATTTCCACGGCGACGGTTGCCCTACAAGAGCAGCTCATCAACAAAGATTTACCTTTGTATCGCCGATTGGTGGATTTTGAGTTTTCCTTTATTTTGGCAAAGGGTCGTCAGCGCTACTGCTGCGCCGAAAAACTGGCGGCGGCTTCCGGCGCTGATGATGGACAAATCGCTATGTTTGAAACAAAGCCTAAGAAGTCCGATATACAGCTGCTTGAACGAATGTATAAAGCATTGTGCGAAAACAAATGGGATGGCGACCGTGATTCATGGCCAAAACCCATTAAAGATGACGTTTGGCAAAGTATCGTCAGCGATAAACACAGCTGCAACAATGGCTTACCAGCGCATCGTGGCTGTCCATTTCAAAAAGCTCGCTCGGAGTTAGATAAAGCCGATGTGGTGATTGCTAATCATAGTTTAGTCATGGCTGATCTAGACCTTGGGGGCGGTGTCATTCTTTCTGAGCCGGAAAATACCATCTATGTATTTGATGAAGCTCATCATTTACCGAAAGTAGCTCGAGACCATTCCTCCGCTTCTGCCAGTCTTAAAGGCGCAGCTGCATGGCTGGAAACACTAAATAAAAACAGCAACAAAATATCTTCACTGGCAGATCCAAAACGCGTCGACCGCTTTCTTACCGAATTACAAAACGGCATTAGTGAAATTATTCCCAGCTTGAATAACGTAGCACGTCAGCTTGACCCGGCCGGTTTTAAAGAAAATAGACTTCGTTTTGAGCATGGCGAATTGCCACAGTGGCTAGTTGAACAAAGTAAAGAACTGAAAACCGTGTGTACCAAAGCCGCGCAAGCACTGGCCAAAATCACGGATCTTATCAGTGAAAGAGTAAAAGAAGGTGAAGTTTCCCCTCGCTTAGCCGAACCCGCCCTTGCGGAAGCTGGCTTTTTCTTACAACGATTGGAAAACCTAGCGAAAGTCTGGAATTTGATGGCTGAGCCTTCACGAGATAAAGGGGCTCCCCTAGCCCGCTGGATTGAAACTAACCCTGAAAGAGAGCTTGATTTTGTCGTCAGTGTGTCACCGTTAGAAGTGGGTTGGTCCCTTGATCAGCAGTTATGGAGCAAATGCGTAGGCGCGGTTTTAACGTCCGCTACGCTCCGAGCACTCAATTCATTTAACTTCTTTTGTCAGCAAAGTGGGGTTAGCTACAATAAAGACGAAGGCACTCAATTTTTGGCATTGGCTTCTCCGTTTGATTATCAGGAAAATGCAGAGCTTATTGTGCCAAAGACCAAGTATGAGCCTCAGGCGCCCGAATTTACCGATTATTTAAGCAAAGAACTGATTCATTGGCTGGTTCCTGATAAAGCCAATTTAGTGTTATTCGCCTCTTATTGGCAAATGAACCAAGTCGCGGATGCGATGCAAACTGAACTCACCAAAAAAGGCTGGCAGTTACAGGTTCAAGGGGATAGTTCTCGCATAGAAATTATAAAAAACCATAAAAAGGCCATTGAAAACGGTAAAACCAGTATTTTATTTGGTACAGGCAGCTTTTCAGAAGGACTCGACCTACCCGGTAATCTCTTAGAGAACTTAATTATTACTAAAATTCCCTTTGCTGTTCCTACCTCTCCGGTAGAAGAAGCGCATGCTGAATATATTGAAAGCCGCGGTGGAAATCCGTTTATGCAAATCGCCGTGCCTGAGGCCAGCAAAAAGCTCATTCAATCCGTCGGTAGGTTACTGCGAAAAGAGCAAGATTCTGGTAAAGTGGTCATCTTTGATCGCCGTCTTGTGACCAAGCGCTACGGAAAAGCACTGTTAGATTCATTGCCTCCCTTTAAACGACGTATCGACTAGGATTAATTCAATACTCAATGGAATACATAGAACCAAGCATGTTGCTCGTGTTAGCAATCGTCGCATTTGTTGCGGGCTTTATTGATGCAGTCGCAGGTGGCGGCGGTATGCTGACCGTACCGGCCCTACTCTCTATTGGACTGCCTCCGCATATTGCACTGGGTACCAATAAACTTGCAGCGTCATTTGCCTCTTCGACCGCAGCGTTTACTTATTACAAAAAGAAGCTGTTTAAACCAAGACTTTGGTTGCCCACTTTCATTGCAACCTTGGTTGGCGCCACCTGTGGCACTCTATTTGTTGACTCAATATCGACCGAATGGCTTGAAAAAGGTCTGCCGTTAATTATTTTGGGGGCAGCCTTATATACTATTTTTTATAAAACGCCGGACGCCAATAACAATCTGTTGCCTAAACCCAGTACCAAACACAACCTGACTCAAGTCACGCAAGGTTTTAGTTTAGGTTTCTACGATGGCATGGCGGGCCCTGGTACAGGCGCATTTTGGACGGTGAGCAGCATGGCACTGTACCGTCTAAACATTTTATTGGCGTCAGGTCTCGCAAAAGCCATGAATTTCACCAGTAACTTTACTTCACTCATCATGTTCGCTTATTTAGGCCATATTGATTGGTTGCTGGGGTTAACTATGGGATTTTGTTTAATGCTAGGCGCCTACTTTGGTGCTCACTCTGCCATTCGTTTTGGTGCGAAGTTTATTCGACCAGTATTCATCACTGTCGTCACAATCCTTGCTGTCAAACTGGCTTATAACGCTTGGTTTGTCGCCCTATAAGGTTATATCAATGAGTCAATTCTCACAGTTAACCGAAAAACTTGCTCAGATGTCACACAGCGCTACACAACTTGATAAACAGCGCGGTGAACATCATCAAGCCTTATTTGATAGTAGCTTATTTAACTGTCGCTCTAAGTTATTACACCCTTGTGTACTAGAAGCGACTTCTACCTATGAGTCTATCGTAAGAGAACAGCAACACGGACGATTGACTAAAGAGCGAGCTGAATATTTATCAGAGCGTTTGCTTTCCCAAATCAGCGCGATTACTCGTGAGCTCTCTACTGCACACTTTAGGAAAGATGAGCCAAAGCACAAAAGTTATTATCGAAAACCCATCAACGCGTTTTACCAAGATTTAGCGAAACATAAAGAATGGGAAAGACAGTTAATGGAAATGGTCATTGATCGGCAGCGTGCGTTAGACAATGCCCTTGGGTTTAACCAAGGACAAGCTCAGCAAGCACTATTGACCGCAGAGCAACGTTTGCAGCGCTGTCGCGATGCCATCATAAAAATTGAAAAACAAATCACCTATAAAGAGCAACATCAGTAATGAGTGAACCAACTTCTCCTTTAGACGATGCACCCGATGATATTAAGCTTGCGGTTGACCTTATCTATTTATTTGAGTCGAACGAGGTTGATATCGACACTGCATTGTCAGCACTTGAGATAGTCAAAAACGATCTACTTGCAAAACAACGCCAAACCTAATCACCGACCCGCTCCAATGGAATGACAGAATGAAAATCATCAGTTTCAACATTAACGGCCTAAGAGCCCGACTTCACCAACTTCAAGCCATTATCGACAAACATCAACCAGATGTGATCGGTTTACAAGAAATAAAAGTTCACGACGAAGCCTTCCCTATCGAAGACGTGGAAGCCATGGGCTACAAAGTCTATCATCACGGACAAAAAGCACACTATGGTGTCGCGATGCTTTGTAAAAAAGAGCCTATTTCTGTACAAAAAGGCTTTCCAACGGACAACGAAGATCACCAAAAGCGTATGATCATGGTGACTGTAGAAGACGAAGCGGGGCAACCTGTCACTATTCTAAATGGTTACTTCCCACAAGGCGATAACATCGCGCATGAGACTAAATACCCTTATAAACGCCAATTTTATAAAGATCTCATGACCTATTTAACCACTCACCATAATAGCGATGAACAGTTAGTCGTTATGGGCGACATTAATATTAGTCCGATTGATTTAGACATTGGTATCGGAGAGCCAAATCGTAAACGTTGGCTGAAAACCGGCAAGTGTTCTTTCCAGCCAGAAGAGCGCGAGTGGCTGAAGACACTAATGGATTGGGGCTTTGAAGATACCTTTAGAAAGCTACAACCTGAAGTTAACGACCGTTTCTCATGGTTTGATTACCGCTCAAAAGGTTTTCCTGACAACCGCGGATTACGCATTGATGTTGTACTTGCAACGCCAAGCTTGGCCGCTAAGTGCACTGAATCGGAAGTGGATTATGAATTACGTGGCATCGAGAAGCCATCAGATCATGCCCCAATATGGGCAACCTTTCAGTAAGACAATGGTCATTTAGATGGGCTAGATAATAAAAAACCGAATCTCTAGAGATTCGGTTTTTTATTTTACCTTATTTATTTCGACTCAAGGGGACGAAGATACGCCAAGAATCGTTTCTCTAAATTCTTGAAGGTGAATAAAATAATAAAGCTTAGGCACATATAAAATAAGCCAGCCGTTAAAAACGCTTCAAAAGGTGCATAGTAACGAGAGTTTACCAATCGCGCGGCCCCTGTTAAATCAAGAATAGTAATAATACCTGCGACCGCTGAACCATGAAGCATAAAAATCACTTCGTTACTGTATGCAGGTAAAGCGCGACGTAACGCACTCGGTAAGATAATACGACGATAGGTAGCAAATGGGCTCATGCCGTACGCTTTCGCTGCCTCCACTTCCCCTTTCGGTAAGCCATTAATGGCGCCACGAATGATCTCAGATGTGTAGGCCGATGTATTTAATACAAAAGCGATTAAGGCACAAAACCATGCGTTTTCCCACAAGGTATCTTTTACTGGATAAAATTGGTCCATACCGTAATAAATCAGGTAAAGCTGGACCAATAATGGCGTGCCACGGAAGAAGTAAATAAATGACCAAGTTGGAGCCACAAAAAACCAATTTTTACTGTTTCGCGCAATGGCCAAAGGAATGGCGATACAAATCCCCATGATCAAAGACAAGCCGACCAACCACGCTGTGGTATATAACCCTTCGATATAAACATCGATACTATCGAGGATAATTGAAAAATCCACGCTCATTACCTCGCTTGAATGCTGAATTTACGTTCAACAAGTTTCAATAATCCTGTCGACACTGCGGTGAATATTAAGAAAATAATGGAAACGGCCATGTAGAAAGTAAACGGCATCTTTGTTGTGCCTGCCGCCAGTGAACTAACGCGCACCATATCTTCTAAACCGATAATAGAAACCAAAGCTGTGGTCTTTAACAGTACTAACCAGTTATTACCAAAACCGGGCAGCGCGTGTCTAATCATCTGTGGCAAAAGAATGCGTCGAAATGATAATACTGGGCTCATGCCGTACGCTTTACCCGCTTCTAACTCTCCGCTGTCTACCGCCATGATAGCGCCACGGAAGGTTTCGGCCATGTACGCGCCAAAGATAAACCCTATCGTCAATATACCCGCAACATAAGGGCTAACATCTATATAATCCGGAAGGTATGACACCCATTCATGACTAGGATCGCTAGCCGTAAAATAGTTATTTATCCATTCGTTGACCGCATATAAACTGTTGTTGAGTAGGATTTGGCCGCCGAAGAAAATCAGCATCATTAATACAAGATCAGGAATACCACGTATGATGGTGGTATAGAGGGTGGCTATACCGCGTAAAACACGAAACGAAGACAATTTCGCTAATGCCCCAAGCATGCCCAATACAACGGCGAACAATAACGATAGCAAAGCTACCTGCAATGTTAGCCAAGCTCCGTTTAAAATTGAGGCTTCATAACCCTGCAAATCAAACATAATTCTTTTTAAACTCTATCATGGTTATCTCATCACCTCATTGATGACATGTTTTTGTGCATAATGCTTTAACGATTCATGTTTATACAAAACATTATGAACAAAATTAATGTCAATAGCCCAAGAGAAAGGATCTCTCGGGCTATTGTTTTTTAACGAACTAAACTTGCTTATTCGCCGTATACATCGAACTTGAAGTACTTGTCTTGAACTTTCTTATAAGTACCGTCTGCACGTATTGCAAGGATAGCTTTATTTAGCATTTCAGTAAGATCTTTATCTTGCTTACGAGTTGCAATGCCAAAACCTTCACCGAACCATTTAGGATCGGTCATTGTTGGACCTACAAACTCATACTTGTCACCATCAGCTGAATTAAGTACACCTTCTTCCAGTGCCGTGGCATCCCCTAATACTGCAGAGATACGACCATTTGCAAGGTCTAGATATGCTTCATCAAAAGAACCATAACGGACAACTTCAACTTCACCTGCGTAGTTCTCAGTTAAGTACTTGTCATGCGTAGTCGCGCGTTGCACACCAATTTTCACCCCTTTAAGACCGTCTTTCGAGAAGTCTAGGTGAGCGCCTTTTTTCGCAACAAACTTGTTAGGAACAAGGGCATATTTATTAGTGAAATCGATTTTTTTCTTGCGTTCTTCTGTAATAGACATTCCCGAGACGATTGCATCGTACTTACGCGCTAGAAGAGAAGGAATCATGCCATCCCAGTCTTGAGCAACTAGCACACATTTTACTTCCATCTCTTTACAAAGTGCGTGGGCGATATCGACATCAAAACCACTTAAAGTACCGTCACTTTCTGTTTTGTTAAATGGAGGATAAGCACCTTCAACCGCAAAACGAATTTGTTTCCAATCCTTGGCTTGTGCAAAACCTGAAAGTGCTGTGGCCGCTAATGTTGCGGCTAGTAACCACTTTTTCATATCCATACTCCTGTGATTTTGGTGTTTTTTGTTGTGTTTAAATGAGCGCTTAAAAGCACTTCGTTAGTAAATTGATGAAATAAATTGCTTTAGTCGTTCAGACTCTGGGTGAGTAAACAGCTTAGCAGGGTCCCCTTGCTCTTCAACCAGACCTTGATGCAAAAACATCACATGGTTGGATACGTCTCGAGCAAACGCCATTTCGTGAGTAACCACTAGCATGGTACGTCCTTCTTCAGCAAGATCACGCATTACGCCAAGAACTTCACCGACTAATTCAGGGTCAAGTGCCGAGGTCGGTTCATCGAACAACATCACTTCTGGATCAACGGCTAACGCACGCGCAATAGCGGCACGTTGTTGTTGTCCACCCGATAAATGACCGGGATAGTAGTCTTTCCTTTCGTAGAGCCCTACTTTTTGTAACAACTGCTTGGCTTTTTCAATCGCCTGCGCTTTTGGAACACCTAATACGTGTACTGGCGCTTCTATTACGTTTTCTAAAACCGTTAAGTGTGACCACAGGTTAAAACCTTGGAACACCATTGCTAGACGTGAACGAATACGCTGAACTTGTTTTGCGTTACAAGGAATGGCATCACCAAGACGATTGTTTTTCATCTCAATAAGTTCGCCATTAACCCAAATCTCACCTTTTGTCGGAGTTTCGAGTAAATTAATGCACCGTAAAAAAGTACTTTTTCCAGAACCAGAGCTGCCGATTATAGAAATTACATCACCTTTGTAAGCTTCTAGTGAGATACCTTTTAGTACTTCATTTTGCCCAAAAGTTTTATGCAAATTGTTGATAGTGAGCGCGGATACTTCCGTCATGCGCTTAGTTCTCCCCGTAATCCTAATGTCAGCCTGTGTTGATGGAAGAAAGGTATCATTTGCAAAACGGATTAGCAATGACCTAACTGAGTGACTTTTTGGGATATTTAGTCACGACCCATGCCTATATATTTACCTTGTATTATATAAATCAAATAAATGTACAAATAACAGCATCTTATCCACCTATAAATGTAAATGAAAATACACAAAAGTCACCTTATATTTACACCAAGATAACAAGCGTTCACTTTTACTCCCCTTACGTTACCGCACACTTTTTTTACGGTTTCGCTCAATCAAATAGACAGAAAATGGATGCAAGTTAATGAATAGTAAATTACATATTCTGCCTAATCTAAACCCTATAAATCTTTTGTATCAGTAGTTTTCATTAACTGATCAAGATCAATTGCTCAACGTGATAGCCTTGTTACACTCAGCCAACAAATTCAAATTTAATCAGTACTTTTCAAATTTTCGCCTAATTTATTTCCTATATTTACGTGCTACATCGCAATAAATATGCGAAATTAGCGCGGCGCAGAATAATGCGCGCGAAATATTTGACTACACTAGATTAATTTTTACTTCCACCTAACGAGGATACTATGTCCGACGCTGCCAACAACAAGCCGTCTGATGCTGAAGAAAAAAGCTATTCAGAACTGCATAAACCAGCCTCAGAATTCGCCACTCGATCTGATTACTTAGATCATGAACTTCAAATCATGAAGCCACGTCGCTTTGGTTTAAACTTACCTGGTCGTGATTTTCGCTTCGAACTAGAAGACTTAGTTCCAGCTCTAGCGGGTACTATCGGCATTATTGCAATGTACTCTGCTGTTATGATGTCTTGGGCTGATGGTCTAACACACGCATGGGACCACGTACATTTAGGTAAAGAGTTCGCGATTGAAGTCGCACGTGTTGAGATGCTAATCCCTGCCCTTCTATTTTGTGTACTCGCTTCTGGGTTTGTGAATCCACGTGCCAACTTGGCCGGTAACCACGGTCCAATGATCCCATTGATCGGTTCTATTGCACTAGCGGGTGCTCACCCACTAGCTCTGGCTATCTTAATTGGTGTGTTCGGTCTTATTCTGAGCTTCCTTAAAGGGGGTTCCAAACTGGTCAATCTGACCTCGGAAGGTACCGCTGGCGGCTTATTAATGTTCCTTGGCTTCTCCGGGACCATGAGTCAGATTGGTGATATCCAATCTTGGGCTGTCGGTCTTGAGTCAGCAAACGTTGCTGCAGGTAGCCTAGGTTACGTTGGTTTAGTGGTTCTAGGTATCAACATTGCGATTTATGCATACCTTGCAAAAATTGGCATGCGTTGGTTAGCGATTCCTGTTTGTGCCATTGCTGGTCTATTAATTGCGCTTGGACTTGGTGCTGGCTTCGACCTCACTTTCGAAACACATATGGGTCTACCAAATCTAAACCCTGTTTACTGGTGGGGCAGCACTGAACAAGGTTGGCAATTAGGTCTTCCTAATGTAGAACACTTTATTGCGTCACTACCGTTTGCGATTCTAGCGGTTGCTATGTGGTCTCCAGATTTCCTAGGTCACCGTATCTTCCAAGAACTCAACTATCCTAAGAAAACTGAAAAAGTACTTATGGACGTTGATGACACTATGACTATGTGTTCTATCCGTCAGATGGTAGGTACTGCTGTTGGTGGTGGTAACATCACTTCTTCTTGGGGTACGTACATGATTCCTGCGGCTATCGCAAAACGCCCTATCCCAGGTGGTGCAATCCTACTTGGTCTAATGTGTATTGTGGTTGCAATCCTAGGTTTCCCTATGGATATCGCAGTATGGCCTCCAGTAATGCGTATCGCTCTGCTAGTAGGTGTATTCCTACCGCTACTTGAAGCAGGTATGCAAATGGTTCGTGAAACAAAAGATTCACAAGCTGCAGGTATCTGTATCTTTGCTGCTATCGTAACGAACCCTGTACTTGCATGGGCACTGACTATGTTCTTAGATAACAATGGTCTAATTGGTGATAAAGAGCGTGCTGAGCGCCTATCATTCCTTGATAAAATCATCATCCCTGTAAGTGTGTTTGTTATCTGTCTAGTGGCAATGCTGGCAGTGGGTATGCTAGAGCCGCAGTACGGTTTGAAAGCGTTCCTATAATTCTATTAAGGGTAGTGCTCAGGCACTGCCCTTTTTTTCACCACGAAATTTGATTACTTCTCTAAACTCGACTACACATCATGAGTACTTTGAGAAAAACGATCGGATTTTGGTTACAAAGATTTCAAAAAAACCCTTTTATTAATTTAGTTTAAAACTTATAATTATTTTTGAGGGTTATAAGTAACAATATGAATAAGCACTAGTCGATAGTGGTTTAATCCACATTGTTATTAATCTTAAGTGTGCTGTGTCAATGACGACACTTAGCTAGCCAATTTTGGGTAGTGGGACGGCACGTATTTTTGCTACTAATAAGGTAGGTACATCATGGCAGAGCAATTTGCTAAAGCTTGGGAAGGTTTCGCTGAAGGTAACTGGCAAACCGAAGTTAACGTTCGTGAATTCATTCAAAAGAACTACGCACCGTTTGAAGGCGACGAGTCTTTTCTTGTAACTGAAGGTACTGAAGCAACTAATACGCTTTGGGCTAAAGTTATGGAAGGCATCAAGCAAGAGAACAGCACCCACGCTCCTGTAGATTTCGATACTTCTGTTATCTCTACCATCACGTCTCATGACGCTGGTTACATCAACAAAGATCTTGAAACAATCGTTGGTCTTCAAACTGAAGCGCCTCTTAAGCGTGCTCTAATCCCGAACGGCGGCATCCGCATGATCGAGGGTTCTTGTAAAGCTTACGATCGCGTTCTAGATCCTGAAGTGAAAAAAATCTACAGCGAATACCGTAAAACACACAATGCTGGTGTTTTCGATATCTACACTCCTTCAATCCTAGCTTGTCGTAAATCTGGCGTTCTAACTGGTCTTCCAGATGCTTACGGCCGTGGTCGTATCATTGGTGACTACCGTCGTATCGCTCTATACGGCATGGACTTCCTAATGAAGGACAAAAAAGCTCAATTCACTTCTCTACAAGAGAAATTTGAAAAGGGCGAAGACCTTCAAATGACTATGCAACTTCGTGAAGAACTTGCAGAGCAACATCGTGCTCTTGGTCAAATCAAAGAAATGGCAGCGTCTTACGGCTTCGATATCTCTGAGCCTGCACAAACTGCACAAGAAGCAATCCAATGGACTTACTTCGGTTACCTAGCAGCTGTTAAATCTCAAAACGGCGCGGCTATGTCTCTTGGTCGTACTTCATCTTTCCTAGATATCTACATCGAACGTGATATCGCGGCTGGTAAAATCACTGAAGCGCAAGCTCAAGAAATGATTGACCACTTCGTAATGAAGCTACGTATGGTTCGTTTCCTACGTACTCCTGAATACGATGAATTGTTCTCTGGTGACCCAATCTGGGCTACAGAATCAATGGGTGGTATGGGTCTTGACGGACGTACACTAGTTACACGTACTAACTTCCGTTTCCTAAACAGCCTATACACTATGGGTCCTTCTCCAGAGCCAAACATCACTGTTCTTTGGTCTGAGCAACTACCTGACGGCTTCAAACGTTTCTGTGCTAAAGTATCTATCGATACTTCTTCTATCCAGTACGAAAACGATGACCTAATGCGTCCTGACCTAGAGTCTGATGACTACGCAATCGCTTGTTGTGTATCTCCAATGGTTGTTGGTAAGCAAATGCAGTTCTTCGGTGCTCGTGCTAACCTTGCTAAAACTATGCTTTACACTATCAACGGTGGTGTTGATGAGAAGTCTAAAGCTCAAGTTGGCCCAGAAATGCCTAAGATCACTGATGAAGTTCTAGACTACGATGACCTAATGGATCGTATGGACCACTTCATGGATTGGTTGGCTACACAATACGTGACTGCACTAAACGCAATTCACTACTCACATGACAAATACAGCTATGAAGCAGCTCTTATGGCTCTTCATGACCGTGACGTTAAACGTACTATGGCATGTGGTATTGCAGGTCTTTCTGTTGCAGCTGACTCACTATCAGCAATCAAATACGCTACAGTTAAACCAGTTCGTGACGAAAATGGCGTAGCTATCGATTTCGAAATCGAAGGCGACTACCCTAAATTTGGTAACAACGACGCACGCGTTGATGACATCGCATGTGAACTTGTTTCTACATTCATGAACAAAATCCGTAAGCTTAGCACTTACCGTGATGCTATCCCTACTCAGTCTATTCTTACTATCACTTCAAACGTGGTATACGGTAAGAAAACTGGTAACACTCCAGATGGTCGTCAAGCAGGTGCTCCTTTTGCTCCTGGTGCTAACCCAATGCACGGTCGTGACGAGAAAGGTGCTGTAGCGTCTCTAACTTCAGTTGGTAAACTACCATTTGCTGATGCACAAGACGGTATCTCTTACACTTTCTCTATCGTTCCTAACGCTCTAGGTAAAGAAGAAAGCAGCCAACGTGCTAACCTTGCTGGTCTAATGGATGGTTACTTCCACCATGAAACTGCTGTTGAAGGTGGTCAACACCTTAACGTTAACGTTCTTAACCGCGAAACTCTACAAGACGCAGTTAAGCACCCAGAGAAATACCCTCAGCTAACTATCCGTGTATCGGGTTACGCTGTACGTTTTAACTCTCTAACAGCTGAACAACAAGCAGACGTTATCGCTCGTACATTTACTGAGTCTCTATAAGTTAACTCTTATATAGTCAGTAACGTGTAATATAAAAACCTCGCTTCGGCGAGGTTTTTTTTGTCTATACTTCCCTACTAACTAGGCAGTAATAAAACGTGTATTTCTGCCGTGTAGAAAGTTCGCTCTCGAGCCCTAACTTCTTTACCATCATTTACAATTTACTTACAAAATACACACCAATAACACCTATCTTTAACAAGCAGATATCCGATATAATAGCCTGAATTCTTTCATAAAATTGGTACTGTGCAACGAACAGACTTGCTCTGTTAAATACCCATTAACCGCTTAACAATCGATTCAAATGGGTTTTGTTGCTTCAACAGGATGTTGATACAGATATGGAGTTATATGGCCAATTACTCACTGATTAAATATTTCGTGGTTCCTACGCTACTTGTGGCCAGCCCACATTTATCCGCAGCATCCCCCAATAGGTCGATTAATTTCGGCATCGATAACGACAGCATACTGACCACAGACAAGGACTATACGAACGGTCTATTCCTCTCATATTCGGATTCATTCGATATTCAGCCCAACGGCTTTTTCGACTCTCTTCCTGGTCGCCATTTTAGTGCGACTTCAAGTCACGGAAAGGTGCATAAGTTCAACATCAAAATCGGGCAAAAAATGTGGACGCCAGAAGATATTGAAAACCCAAACCCTATCTTAGATGAACGACCTTATGCAGGATTGCTCTACCTATCGTCGAGTTTGTATTCCATTTCTCCCTCGGTGATCAATCACTACAGTTTATTGCTCGGCACTGTCGGTCCTAATGCTTATGCCGAAGAGTCGCAAAAATACGTTCATGGGTTAATAAAATCCGCCGAGCCAAAGGGATGGCACAATCAAATAAGTAATCAATTGGTGTTCAACCTTGGCTACCACAGAACCGATAAATGGTATCAATCCCCTTTTAATAACTCGACCTCTCATGAAATCACCACGCCGGTTCGCGTACTTGCAGGTACCTACAAAAGTGAAGTGGCAGCGGGCGCTATGTGGCGCTGGGGAACAGAGTTGCAAGATAGCTTTGGCAGCGCCCGAGTCAGCAACGAGTCCACCTTAGACCCAAGCCTTATCATTCGTGGCAACCGCGGTTGGTATCTGTTCTCGGGAATAGAAGGACGATTGAGATTTAATGACATCACCATTGATGGCAAACGTCCCGACGACGGAATTACCGCGGACGAAGTTCAACCTATTCAAGGTACTGCAACGATCGGACTCACCGGATATTATCAAGGCTGGGGGGCGAGTTTAGCCATATCAAGCAAAACCCCTGACTACAAAGAAGATCAAAACCCACTGCATACCAATGGGTCATTGGCTTTTTTCTGGTTGTTTTAATTCCCCATTGCTGTCATTTCATACAGTTCGACGAATTAGAAAGCCAATATCTCAACTCTAGTCTAGGTTATACCCTGTGTTTGTAATACACTTATCTGAGTCTTGAAACGTTAGAATTGAGAACATCTATGAAAGGTAAAATTCACTCATTCGAGTCATGTGGCACAGTTGATGGTCCTGGAATTCGTTTTATCGTATTCCTACAAGGTTGTATGATGCGCTGCATGTACTGCCACAACCGTGACACATGGGATACTCATGGTGGCAAAGAAATATCTGTAGAGGAACTCATCACAGAAGCAAAATCTTATCGTCACTTTATGAATGCATCTGGTGGTGGTATTACCTGCTCTGGCGGTGAAGCGATGCTACAACCTGAGTTTGTACGTGATATTTTCCGTGCAGCTAAAGCAGAAGGTATTCACACTTGCTTGGATACGAATGGATTTGTTCGTAAGCACACGGACTTAATTGACGAAGTGCTCGATGCAACAGACCTCGTTATGCTTGATATCAAACATATGAAAGATGAAATACACCATGACTTTATTGGTGTATCAAACAAGCGTACCCTAGATTTTGCTCGCTACCTTCACAAAATCGGTAAGAAAACATGGATCCGCTATGTTGTGGTTCCAGGTTATACCGATGATATCGAAGCGGTTCATATGCTCGGCGACTTTATCAAGGATATGGACAACATCGAAAAAGTAGAGCTATTGCCCTATCACAAGCTCGGCGCTCATAAGTGGGAAGCATTGGGCTACGACTACCCATTAGAAGGGACACAACCGCCTTCTAAAGAAACAATGGACAACATTGTTAGCATTCTAGAAACATATACCGACGTAGTTAAATACTAATCTTGCGACTGTCCAGCAAACTGCGGTTTGTTGGACAAACTTACGCAAACATCAAAAAGATAAGGGAAACTATTTATGGAAATGACCAACGCACAGCGTTTGATCCTTTCGAACCAATACTACTTAATGTCAAAGCTTTCTCCTGAAAACCAAGACAAATACGAAAGACTACAAACCATCGTAGAGCGTGGCTACGGCTTGCAAATGCGTGAACTAGACAAAGACTTTGGTTCTATCAGCGAAACTGAATGTCGTGAAGTGATCGACATCATGGAGATGTACCATGCAATGCAAGAATCGTTCAACGTACTGCAAGCGTCTGAGCAAGCAAATGTAGACAAGCGTCGCTTGATGTTCCTAGGCTTTGATATCGCTACAGAAGCAAGCCTTGTAAATTACGTTCGCTTCTTGACTGAGTCTGAAGGCCTATACCCGCAATTTGATAAAGCGAATCACCACTTCAACAGTCAAATGCCAATGCTGGACAAATACCGCCGTATGCTGACAACATGGCGCAACTGCCCTCGTCAGTATCACCTATGTGCAACGGAAATCACTCAGATTTTCAACGCATAAGAGACGGTTTGGCTCTGGCATCTAAAATAACGTTCTTATTTAGATACCAAAGCCCAAAGGCTAAGCCTTAAAAGGTATACACAAGTCCAGTCATGAAACTAAAAGAGTCCGTGCTATGCAGTATTGGGCTCTTTTCTAAATCCCCTTCCAAATTCGTGTAACGTCCACTCGCCATGGCCACAATATGTCTGCTTAGGTAAAACATACCACTTAAGCCAACAAAGAATTGTCCGTCACCATCAGGAGAAAAAGCGTCTATTCCGGAGATACGGTTAGCTTCTTCTTGTGATACGCCGTAGAGGTGATTATTCAACTTCGATGAGTTCCATGCATAACCAATAGACGGTGTCAGTTGCCATCTTGTGCTTTGGAATGGCTTTTTATACACGGTTTCTGCATATAAACCATCGTGTACCCCCATCACATCTCCCGCTAGCGTAAATTCAACCTTACCCAGCTCTTGGTTGATGTATTGATACGTTATTCCGCCAAGGGCAGTACTTTTACGTCGATCAAGCTGACGAATAATAGGGTCGTCAGAATCAGACGGTTTCAGCGTTCTTGGGTCATAGGCTAAGCGGAAAACTAAGTTATGTGGCGAATCCTGCTTCCAGATACTGTATCCGGCATCGTACCCTCTAAGGTATAAGTGATCGCCTTCATACCCAATAATCGGAATCACTACTTTATTCGCGCGGGTATCTTTATAAACCTCAGGCGAATAAGACGCTCCCACCCCCAATGACCATCTTGCCATTGCTACACTGGGTGTCGCTATAACTGCCGCTGCCAAAGCCAACTTCAACCACTTCACTGACCATCTCCCCCTACATTAAGGTATTACTAACTGTCGAATCTCGCGCCATCATACACACATATGAATACTTATTTTAGCCATCAAATACAAAAACCACTGATATTTCAAGCAAACCTATTTTTCATGACTAATCTTATAAAAGGGTAAGCGTATTGAAACACGTGAATCTTATAACATTTTAAAGGGGATTTTTGTTATGAGTATTTTTGAACATTTTCAGCACAGATACGAAGCTGCAAAGGAAGAAGAGCTTTCCATCCAAGCGTTTTTATCTTTATGTCGTGAAGATAAAATGGCCTATGCCAACTCTGCTGAGCGCCTATTACATGCCATTGGCACACCTGAACTTGTCGATACCGCGCTTGACCCTCATTTAAGTCGTATCTTCTCCAACAGAGTTATCGCCCGATATGAAACATTCAAAGACTTCTATGGTATGGAAGATGCCATAGAGCAAATCGTTTCTTATCTGAAACACGCAGCGCAAGGCTTGGAAGAACGAAAACAAATCCTTTACCTCCTTGGTCCTGTCGGAGGGGGTAAATCGTCCATTGCAGAGAAACTCAAAGCATTAATGCAACAACAGCCAATCTATGTTCTCTCTGCAAACGGTGAACGAAGCCCGGTTAACGACCACCCCTTCTGCCTGTTTGATCCTAGCGAAGACGCCGAGGTGTTACGCAGCGAGTATGGCATTGATAGACGTTATTTGCGTTCCATTATGTCTCCGTGGGCGGCAAAACGTTTGCATGAATTTGGCGGTGATATTTCGCAATTTAAAGTCATCAAATTACGCCCCTCTATATTAGATCAAACCGGTATTGCCAAAACCGAACCCGGTGATGAGAACAACCAAGATATATCTTCATTAGTCGGTAAAGTTGATATCCGTAAGCTTGAGCATTATTCACAAGACGATCCCGATGCTTACAGTTACTCTGGCGCACTCTGTAAAGCAAACCAAGGTCTAATGGAATTTGTAGAGATGTTTAAAGCGCCAATCAAGGTGTTGCACCCCTTACTTACCGCGACACAAGAAGGGAATTTTAACGGTACGGAAGGTCTTTCTGCCCTACCCTTTGACGGCATGATTCTCGCTCACTCCAATGAATCTGAATGGCAAACCTTCCGCAACAATAAAAACAACGAGGCGTTTCTTGATAGGGTTTACATCGTTAAAGTTCCTTATTGTCTGCGCGTGTCCGAAGAAGTGAAAATCTACGATAAGCTATTAGAAAACAGTGAACTGTCCAATGCACCTTGCGCGCCAAGCACGTTAGATATGCTGGCACAATTTAGTATTTTATCTCGTCTAAAAGAGCCAGAGAACTCCTCTATTTTTAGTAAGATGCGCGTGTATGACGGTGAGACGCTCAAAGACACCGATCCTAAAGCCAAAAGCCATCAGGAATATAAAGACTTTGCCGGGATGGACGAAGGCATGTCCGGACTTTCCACCCGTTTCGCGTTCAAAATTTTATCGCGCGTCTTTAACTTTGACCAAACCGAAGTGGCTGCAAACCCTGTCCATCTATTTTATGTGATAGAACAGCAAGTAGAACGTGAGCAATTTCCAGCTGAACAAGCTGAACGCTACCTAGAGTTTTTAAAAGGCTTCTTAGTGCCGCGCTACGTAGAGTTTATTGGTAAAGAAATTCAAACTGCCTATTTAGAGTCCTACTCTGAATATGGACAGAACATCTTTGACCGCTATGTCACCTATGCCGACTTTTGGATTCAAGATCAAGAATATCGAGACCCAGAAACCGGACAACTATTTGACCGCTCTTCTCTAAACGGAGAACTGGAGAAGATAGAGAAAACAGCAGGTATCAGTAATCCAAAAGATTTTCGTAACGAAATCGTTAATTTTGTTCTGCGCGCCAGAGCAAATAATGGAGGTACTAACCCGCTGTGGACCAGTTACGAGAAGTTGCGCACCGTGATTGAGAAAAAGATGTTCTCTAATACCGAAGAGTTACTGCCCGTTATCTCATTCAATGCCAAGACATCCACCGATGATCAGAAAAAGCACGACGATTTTGTGGCAAGGATGATGGAAAAAGGCTATACCGAAAAACAAGTTCGTTTGCTTTCAGAGTGGTATTTACGAGTTCGCAAGTCCTCATAACCACTCATAGCGATACCTGTGCACAAACATTACGAGTAGCACAGCAAACAAATACAGTAGCAGGCTGTAGCCCAGGGAAGTTCGTATGCCAAGCGTCATACGAACATCACCCTAACAGGAGTGATAGGGGTAGCGAATGGCTCAATTTATTGACCGAAGACTCAATGGTAAGAACAAAAGCACTGTCAATCGACAACGCTTTATTCGCCGCCATAAACAAAAAATAAAAGAAGCGGTATCAGACGCTGTCAATCATCGTTCGATCACAGATACTGAGAGTGGCGAAGATATCACACTGCCAAAACGGGATATATCAGAACCGGCCTTCCATCAAGGACAAGGGGGGTTAAGAGAAAAAGTACACCCAGGAAATGACCAGTTTGTCCGCGGTGATAAAGTAGAGCGTCCACCTAATGGCAGTGGCAGCGGAGGCTCAGGTGAAGGCGATGCCAGCGCTGACGGTGAAGGCCAAGACGAGTTTATTTTCCAAATTTCTAAAGATGAGTATTTGGATATTTTATTTGAAGACTTAGCACTGCCCAATCTGCAAAAAAAACAAGTGAATCGAATTACCGAGTGGAAAACTCATCGTGCGGGCTATCAAACCGCAGGTATACCTTCCAATATTTCAGTCATTCGCTCATTAAGACAATCTTTAGCAAGACGCACCGCAATGTCTGCTGGCAAAAAACGTCTACTCAATGAGCTAGAGCAACAACTTGCCGAATTAAAAGAGCATGAACCCGCCAAACCTTTGGCTGAAAAAGACATTAAACTGCAAATCGAAGAGCTTCGTCAAAACCTACGACGCGTGCCGTTTATTGATACCTTTGATCTAAGATACAAAAACTACGAGAAGCGCCCAATCCCTTCTAGCCAAGCCATTATTTTTTGCTTGATGGATGTGTCAGGATCGATGGATCAAGCCACAAAAGACATCGCAAAACGCTTTTATGTCTTGTTGTATATGTTCTTAAACCGCACTTATGAAAACGTTGAAGTGGTGTTTATTCGCCATCACACTCAAGCAAAGGAAGTGGATGAGCAAGAGTTTTTCTACTCACAGGAGACCGGTGGTACGATTGTGTCGAGTGCTTTGAAACTGATGGACGATATCGTCAAAGAGCGCTACCCCACCCATCAATGGAATATCTACGCCGCGCAAGCATCTGACGGTGATAATTGGGCTGATGATTCACCACGCTGTAAAAAACTCCTTTCCGAGGAACTACTGCCCATCTGCCAATACTACTCGTATATTGAAATCACTCGTAGAAGCCATCAATCGTTGTGGCATGAATATGAAAAATTAGAACAAGAATACGATAACTTTGCGATGAAGAATATTCGAACGGTAGAGGACATTTTCCCTGTATTTAGAGAGCTGTTTCAAAAAGAGCGCAGTTAAGGGAATACAAGTAAGGATACGTTATGCCAGTACAAACACAGTCAAAAATACTACCAGACGGTCCAGACTGGACATTTAACTTATTAGAACAGTACCACCAGCAAATAAAACGCGTCGCTAAGCACTACCAACTTGATACCTATCCAAATCAAATAGAAGTGATCACTGCGGAACAAATGATGGATGCTTACTCAAGCATTGGCATGCCTATCAATTATCACCATTGGTCTTTTGGTAAAAAGTTCATACAGACCGAACAAAATTATAAACATGGACAAATGGGACTTGCCTACGAAATCGTCATCAATTCAGACCCATGTATTGCCTATTTAATGGAAGAAAATACCGTCACCATGCAAGCCTTGGTGATGGCTCACGCCAGCTATGGACATAACTCATTTTTTAAAGGCAATTACCTATTTAAGACATGGACCGACGCAAACTCTATCATTGACTATCTGATCTTCGCTCGTAGTTACATTAGCCAATGTGAAGAAAAACATGGCGTTGATGAGGTGGAGCAATTGTTGGATTCATGTCATGCATTAATGAATTATGGTGTCGATCGATACAAACGACCCGAAAAAATCTCCATAGCAGAAGAGACCATTCGCCAGCAAGAGCGTGAACACTATCTCCAATCTCAAGTGAATGAACTGTGGCGTACGGTTCCGCAAAACAGCGAACATGCTGCTACGCAAAAAACACGCTTTCCCTCCGAACCACAAGAAAACATTTTATACTTCATCGAAAAGCATGCGCCACTTTTAGAATCATGGCAACGAGAGATAGTGCGCATTGTACGCAAAGTCAGTCAGTATTTTTATCCACAAAAACAAACCCAAGTGATGAATGAAGGCTGGGCAACATTTTGGCACTACACCATTCTTAATCACCTATACGACGAGGGAATCGTCTCAGATAAGTTTATGCTTGAGTTTCTGCACAGCCACACCAGTGTTGTCGCTCAGCCAGCCTATAACAGCCCATATTTCAATGGTATTAACCCGTACGCTTTAGGCTTTGCCATGTTCCAAGATATTCGTCGCATCTGTGAAGAACCTACCGACGAAGACAGAGAATGGTTTCCCGATCTTGCAGGCAGTGATTGGTTACCTGCCCTGCATTTTGCGATGCAAAACTTTAAAGATGAAAGCTTCATTAGCCAATACTTATCGCCTAGGCTCATTCGGGAATTTAAGCTGTTTGCCGTCAAAGACGATGACCGAAAAAACTACATTGAAATTGATGCCATTCACGATGAAAGTGGTTACAAGGAAATTAGAGAGAAATTGGCAGCGCAATATAATCTCAGCAATTTAGAGCCAAACATTCAAGTATGGAACGTGGACGTTAAAGGCGACCGTTCACTCACACTACAACACATCCCGCATCAGCGTATCCCACTCGATAAAAGCTATGATGACGTCCTCAAGCATCTGTACCGTTTGTGGGGATTTGATGTCATTTTAGAAGAGCTGAAAGAGTCAGGGCATCGCGATATCCTAGCCACTTGCCCTAAACGCAGTGACTATGGCAAAAGCATCTAAGCGTTTTTTCGCGGCTAAGAATTTTCTGCAGCCAAGAATAAGGGAAGCTCACATCGCTTCCCTTATATATTGATCGTAGTATTAAAAGTCGTATTTAGCGCTGGGTTAGCAATGCTCTCACCGCTTCTAAATCTTCTAAGGTATCCACGCCCGGTGGTGGCGTTTGTTTTGCTAAAGCCACATGGATTTTCTCGCCATACCAAAGCACTCGTAACTGCTCTAAGCTTTCGATTTTCTCAAGGGCGGTGGGTGCCCAGTTAATATAACGGTTTATAAAACCGGCTCGATAAGCATAAATACCAATGTGCCTCATTAAAGGCTGTTTGAGCACAGATTGATCACGAGCAAACTGATCACGATCCCAAGGAATGCTTGCGCGGCTAAAATACAGCGCATAACCTTGTTGATCCGTCACCACTTTCACAGCATTAGGATTAAAGGCTTCGTGGGCATCTTCAATAGCAACGCCTAACGTCGCCATAGGCGCGCTAGAAGCGGCTAAATTATCGGCTACTTGAGTGATCACAGAAGGTGGAATCAACGGCTCATCACCTTGAACATTGACCACGATGTGATCGTCGGCAATACCCATTTTATCCACCACTTCAGCAAGACGCTCAGTACCCGACTCATGGGCAGATGAGGTCATGCATACTTGACCACCAAAATCTGTTACCACTTTTGCAACTCGCTCGTCATCGGTTGCAACAATGACTTGCTCAGCGCCAGCTTGAATCGCTTGTTGGTAAACATGCTCAATCATAGGTTTACCACAGATATCCGCAAGAGGCTTACCCGGAAGACGAGTGGATTGATAACGCGCCGGAATGATAACAGTAAACGCCATGTTAACGTCCCTCTTCCATAGACATGGTGCGCGCTTCTGGCTCAAGAAGCACTGGGATCCCTTCTTTGATAGGGTAAGCTAATCGATCCAATTTACACACTAGCTCATTCTTATCTTTGTCAAAAGTCAGCTTTCCCTTGCACACTGGGCAGGCAACGATCTCTAACAATCTATGATCCATATTCCTTTAATACCTCTTGAATTTTATTCATGATTTTATGACGATGTTCATCGCTGATTTGCGCCGACACGGGTAAATACCACCAATTATCGTCTGCAAACTCACGGCATTTCACCGCATCTTTTTCTGTCATTATCAATTGCTCGCCATCGGCCAACAAAGACTCTAAATCTGATTTCAATAACGCTTTATGATCAGCAAACCCAGTACAGGTATTTAGCTGAGCCTGCATGCTTTTTAGCGTATCGAAAAATCGAGGGGGATGACCAATACCTGCGATAGCACTTAATGGCCCTAATTCTTTAACAGCCTTTTGCTCTCCGGTGACTAAGTTAATGGCCAACGACGGTTGTAAGGTCATTGCGATTTCATTGGCTTTGGCATCGCCGCCATTAGTTATCAAGAAATCAACCTCATTTAAACGTTGCATACCTTCACGCAATGGTCCCAACGGAATTAAGTTCTGATTGCCAAAACGGCGTTTGCCATCAATAACAATAAACTCAATATCTCGCTGCAATGCGTAATGCTGTAAACCGTCGTCCGTCACCACGATATCAATATCGTGTTGCAATAAATGCTGCACTGCATGCGCTCTTACGGGATCAACAGCAACCAGTGCTCCCGTGCGTTGGGCGATGAGTTTCGGTTCATCGCCACAATACTGAACAGGAGTGTCGTGCTTAACCAATAAAGGATAAGAAGGTGCTTTAGCGCCGTAGCCACGAGAGACAACGCCCACCTTAAGATCTAAGGCTTGCAAGCTTTCCACCAGCCACACCACCACCGGGGTTTTACCGTTTCCGCCTGCCGTAATATTTCCTACAACAATAACGGGAATTGGCGCTTTATAGCTAGGTTTTTCACCTTCTATATAGGCCCGTTTACGGCTTTGGCTAACCCACGCAAATAACCGGCTCAATGGCCACAATAGTGGCCAGAATAACCAGCGTAATGGGTGGCTACTAAACCATAATATGTGTATCAAGTTCTAGTCACCAAACTGGATTTTATGAAGCTGAGCATACGCTTCACCCAGAGCAAGTAGCTCAGAGTGCGTGCCACGCTCAATAATCTCACCGTTATCGACCACTAAAATTTCATCGGCATTTTCGATGGTAGAGAGTCGGTGTGCGATAACCAATACCGTTTTATCTTTTTGTAACTCATCCAGAGCTGACTGAATCGCTCGCTCAGATTCCGTATCCAAAGCAGAAGTAGCTTCATCCAAAATCAGTACCGGCGCATCACGCAACAGAGCACGTGCAATCGCTACCCTCTGACGTTGACCACCCGAAAGACTGGCACCGTTTTCACCAATCATGGTGTCTAAACCATCGGGCATATTCTTGGTAAATTCTAAAGCGTGAGCCAGTTTTGCCGCATGCTCAATTTGTTCACGAGTATATTCGCCTTCAGCCGCATAGGCGATGTTATTGGCAATCGTGTCATTAAACAGGTGCACATTTTGCGACACTAAACCAAACTGCTCACGTAAATTGGTCAGCTTGTACTGCTTGATGTTTTCACCATCTAAACAAATTTCACCGTCATCCACCTCATAAAAGCGGGTAAACAAGCTGGCAATCGTACTTTTACCTGAACCAGAACGCCCAACCAAGGCCACAGTTTTACCTTTTGGAATACTAAAGCTCACGTTTGATAACGCCGCTTTTTCTTTTCCTTGATAGGTAAAGGTCACATCTTTTACTTCTACTAAACCTTTAGCACGAGTGATCTCTTTATTGCCAGTATCTTGCTCTGTTTTCAAATCCATTAACGAGAATAAAGTCTGCGCAGCAGCCATACCTCGTTGGAAGTCAGAGGTTACATTGGTCAATGATTTTAACGGTCTCATCATGCCAAACATCGCAGTAAAGATAACCGTAAACGCACCGGGCGTTAAATCGGCTCTAACTTGATCAAAGCTGGCAAGATACAACACTGTGACTAACGCAAAAGAGGCAATCAACTGCACAATAGGGTTAGCGGCGGCTTGAGCCGTTACCATTTTCATCGTTTGTTGACGCATCTTGTTACTGACTTGGTCAAAACGTTCTTCTTCGAGTTTTTGACCACCATAGCTAAGAACAACTTTATGCCCTTTTAGCATTTGCTCCGCTGACGAGGTCACTCGACCCATTGCCGTTTGCATGTTCTTACTGATTTTACGAAAACGCTTTGATACCACGCGAATGGCAAATGCCACCAGTGGTGCAACGACTAATAAAACCAATGACAACTGCCAACTGTTCCAGAACATCAACACGAGCAAACCCACAATGCTTGCACCTTCTCGGACAAGGCTTACCAAAGCTTTACTGGTTGCTGCGGCCACTTGTTCACTGTCGTAGGTAATTCGAGACAGTAAGCCACCGGTAGATTCACGGTCAAAAAACGGCACAGGCATGTGCATAAAGTGATTGAATATCGCTCGTCTCATTAACATCACGACATTGCCAGAGACCCAACTCAAGCAATAAGTGGAAACAAAGCCAGACAGACCCCGCACGATAATCATGCCAAAAATAATAAACGGCAGGATTTTTAAGAAATTAGACTCTACATCACCAAAACCTTCATCGAGCAAAGGTTTAAGCAAAGAGATCATATAAGTATCCGCTGCCGCATTAACCACTAAGGCAACGGCTGCAATTACCAGTCCCAGTTTATATAAGCGAACGTACTTCCACAGTCGCTTAAAGGTTTTCCATGTCGACTCATCTTCTAGTTGTGTCATAAGAATTGCTATATTTTTTATTCAGTTAATTACTATTCTACTCTGTTACGCAAAATCTGCCTATACCAAGCATCAGTTTGTCGGTGACGTATTGTACTGACACCCACTTTATCACTCAAAAAATGTACAGTTACCTGTCCATGGTTTCCTGTTTCGAACCATTTTGTTCCCAAGGTTTTATATCTGTTGATAACTTTTTGGCTAGGAAGCGACCAGCGCCCCTGCTTAGCCGTCGATACTATCGCAATATCAGCTGCCACATTTTTAATAAAAGGCGTCGTAGAAGAGGTATTGCTGCCATGATGAGGCACAATGATGACATCCGATTTTAATCTCTGATGCGCTAAGTGATATTCGGCGACGGCATCTATATCACCAGTCAACAAAATCGAATGTCGACCATCGGAGACTCTAACCACACAAGAATGAGGGTTAAATGCGCGCGTCACCAACTTTGGTGGCCACAAAATTTGAAAGTGCAATCCCTGCCACCACCAAAATTGTCCCTGTATACAAGGTAAGGTGTGAATAGCCTGCTGTGGCGTAAACACAAAGCGTGGCGAGAACTGTTCGATAAGCACGTCCATACCGCCTTGATGATCATTGTCCCAATGACTGATGAACAGCGCATCAATACCTAAGCCACGTCGCCGCAAAATTGGCGCAATGACAGACTCAGCCATACTACCCTCTTGCCAACGACTTCCAGTATCGTAAAGCACGACTTTACCTTCCGACTCAATCAATACCGCAAGCCCATGCCCTACATCCAATACATCCACTTGCCAGTTGGGCGTCTGCGTTGGCATTGGAAGAGACGCGCTACTGACAACGCCATATCCCAGCACAGTACACAGTGCCACTATACGAATCACGCCGCGTAGGCATCCAACACAAAACACCATCAGCATACAAAAAATCTGCGCACTGGATGCCTCGACCCACAATACCGAATACGGCTGAGCACTGGAGATTAAAAGCTGTAATATGCCCAAGCCCTTATCCGCCATCACAAACAGTGTATGGGCTATCGATACGGAAACGGGGTTAATCACAATGCCTGCGAGCAATAGCGGAACCACGTAAAAGGAAACTAAAGGAATGGCAAATGCATTAAACACAAACGATAGCCACGCTACTCCGCCTAAAAATAGCGCGGAAATAGGGGCTAAACCTAAACTCAAATACAGTTGGACGCGTAGCCATGTCTGCCATCGCCTATTGATAGTGTCAGTACGCATTAGCGGTGGATTATTTGCCGCTTTGGCATGATCTAAGGCTAATAAAATAACCGACACTGCACCTACGCTAAGCCAAAGACTACTCGACACCGCTGACATAGGAGAAATAGCCAATACAATGGCAAGGGTTAACCACAACACCCGCCAATGACTAATACGTAAACTCAGTAATAGCATTAGCGACGCAATCAGGCACATCACCAACGCACGCTGAGTGGGCAAACTAAACCCAGCTAACCAGGCGTAAAAACACGCAACAGTAACCGCACACAGCACAGGTAGCCATATCAGATTTGGCATAGCGATGCGTATCCCATGCCCTAACCACCAACCCACTATATAGGCCAATCCAATGTGTAAACCTGAGATCGCAATGAGATGAGCAAGCCCAGTCTGCTTTAAATTTTGCCATTGCTGTTTGTCTATTAATGAACGTTCACCAAACAACAGCGCCAACATTAATGGCTGTGACTTAAAATTCACGGTCTGTCGATAAATATCGTGAAACCAACGCCCCCTTAAATCGGCTAAATTTATCCGCTCGACGACCTCGGTCACTTTAGCTTGTGCAAGTACCCGCTGAGAAAAGTAATGTTTTTCAGCATCAAACCCAGCCTCATTTAACAAGCCATAGATCGGCTTTATGTCCGCAGATACACGCCATGTTTCCCCAAGTTTCATCGGTAGCGCTAAATCTAGGGGGACTTTAAGCAAAACTCGTCCCGAAAAATCACCATCACAGCCGTGTATTTTTGTTACGTTAACTACTGAATTTGCAAAATAAAGATTTGATCTAAGCGTGCTGTCTATCTGAATATCTATGGTAAGATTCTTACTGCAATCAAACAACGTGTTGACGTCTCGTACAAAAGCATCACTCTGTACTAGACTAATCATGAATGCCAACAAAATGCCCAGAGTTCCTCTGTATATTTTGAATCGACAACAGAGCAACACCGTTGTAAGTATTGGAACAAGCCAGGCTAATTCATAATGAGAATGCCAGTGCATTGCCGCGACAATCGTCGCTGAAAACGAAATTAGATTCCAGTTACCTAGTAAGAGAGCCATTTTCCCTCATGCCTAGAAAATTTATTCAACGCTTCATGCCAGACCATGAACTGATTAAACGTCAAAAAGCGCTTAGGATATTTGGAAATGTTCTCTACAACCCAAACCTTTGGGTATTGAATCGCCGCTCAGCATCTGGTGCATTTGCTGTGGGCCTATTCATGTGCTTTGTGCCACTTCCAAGCCAAATGATCATGGCCGCTGGTTTAGCCATTGCTTTTGGAGTGAACCTTCCTTTGTCGGTCGCCTTAGTGTGGATCAGTAACCCTATTACCATGCCAATTATGTTTTACTTGGCATATAAATTAGGGGCTTGGGTCATGCAATTGCCAACCCAATCCTTCCACTTCGAGCTGTCGTGGAACTACCTGATTTCACAAATGTCGACCATTGGTCCTCCATTTTTGCTCGGTTGTGCTATTTGCTCTGTCGTTCTTTCTATTACTGGGTACTTTGGTATTCGCGCCTTGTGGCGATACTCCGTGGTTCGCAGTTGGCAAAAAAGAAAGCTAAAGCTGAGCCTATTTAGCAAAGCCAAATAATCACCACAACAAGCCATATACCAAACATAGACATAAAAAAAGCGTTGCTCATTGAGCAACGCTTTTTTGGTTCTTTATTCATACTCGCTATTCATACTCGTTAGAGTCATTAAAGCCCTTTCTATTTGGCACTGAGTACACTTGCAGGATTTAACTTACTCGCTTTACTTGCGGGATACCATGTGGCTAATAAGCTCAATACAATCGCAGTACTCGATACGATCAGCACATCCATAAAGTTAACTTGAGAAGGCAAAAAGTTCACAAAATACACATCTCCAGACAAGAATTTATGTCCAATCAATCGCTCGATGATCTGCACCAGTGAAGTCAAGTTTAACGCCACCAATAAACCTAGTGCGCTACCGGCTACAGAGCCTAATACGCCAGATAATACCCCTTGCCACATGAATATGGCTTTAATTAGCGAGTCAGGCGCGCCCATAGTGCGCAAAATCGCCACCTCAGCGGCGCGATCTTTTACCGCCATCATCAAAGTCGACACGATATTAAAGCAAGCAACACCAATCACTAACACCATCACCAAGTACATAATCGTTCGCACCATCTGAATGTCACGGTAAATGAAACCAAACTCTTGCTTCCAACTATTAATATACACGTACACTGGTAAGCGATTACCGATAGCGCGCATCAAGTTTGAAGCGTTAAATACATCAGTTGTTTTCACCGAGATGCCACTAACGCGATCTCCCATGGCTAAGTAAGACTGGGCATCTTGCAGCGGAATTAACGCCAATCCATGATCAAGCTGCCCACCTAACGCGAATATGCCACTGACGGTTAAACGCACTCGCTTTGGTGCTTGAGTACGACCGTTTTTCGCCGCTACGGGAATCATCAACGAAATACCGTCCCCCACATCCACACCCAATTGCTTCGCGATACCTTGCCCCAAGATCACTTGTTTTGATCCTGGTGTGAAATGCTGCCACGCATCACCTTGAATAAAGTGAGATAATTGAGTGACTTGGCTTTCCAATTTAGGGTCTACTCCTCGAACTTGCAGGGCTTTTAAATGCTGGCCTTTTTCCCCTAGGGCGGTAAAAGTAACAAAAGGAGCCGCAGCGATGCTTTGCGGCTGTTTTTCTATCAGATCAATCAGTTGTGGCCAATCCTCTAAAGGCGCATTTACCGAAGTAAAATCGCCATGAGGCACTACCGACAAGACGCGATTTTCCAACTCACGCTCAAAACCATTCATTGCCGATAAGCCAATAATAATCACCGCCACACCAACCATAATGCCAAGTGTTGAGGACAATGAGATAAAAGAGACCATCTTATTGCGCTGTTTCGCGCGGCTAAAACGACCGCCAATAAAAAGCGATAAAGAGTTAATCACTCGCCTACCTCTGCATTTACCTGCACCAAAAGTCCGTCTTTCATGTGCATTTGTCGATCCATTTTCTCAGCTAATTCACTATCGTGAGTGACCACCAAAAATGCAGTACCCGAATTTTGATTGAGTTCACGCATTAAGTCATAGATCCCCAGCGCTGTGGTATGGTCAAGGTTACCCGTAGGCTCATCGGCCAGCACTAGAGAAGGTTTATTGACCAAAGCTCGTGCAATGGCAACGCGCTGCCTTTCCCCGCCAGATAACTCGGATGGGCGGTGCAAAAGGCGATGTTCCAAGCCAACACGAGTCAACAACTCTCTGGCCGCTTGCTTTGCTTTCTCTGGTTTCTCTCCACCGATTAATAGTGGCATTGCCACGTTTTCAAGCGCTGAAAAGTCCGCTAATAGATGATGGAATTGATAAACAAAACCTAAATGCTGATTACGTAACTTCGCTTGCTGATTACTGCTTAACGCGCCAAGATCTTGTCCGTTAAATTGCACATCGCCTACCGTGGCATCATCTAATGCCCCTAAGATATGCAGTAACGTACTTTTACCCGAACCTGAGCTGCCCACAATTGACACTAATTCATTGTGAGCAATAGTAAAGCTCACACCTCGAAGAACTTGAGTATCAACGTTCCCTTCAATATAGGTTTTTTGTAGATTATGACACTCTAATAAATTACTCATATCTTAACGCCTCAGCGGGTTTAACAGATGCAGCTCGGTAAGAAGGATATAGGGTTGCCACGACGCTCAAACAAACAGCTAAGCCAACCACCAATAAAACTTGTTGATACTCAATTAAAATAGGCAGCGAGCCACCATAGGTATAAAGTGATACGCCTATCGCTTGCAGTAAGCTGTTTAAATGACTGGCTAAGGTTACCCCAAGAACGCCGCCAAAAACGGCGCCAACAACACCACTACTGGCACCCTGCACCACAAAAATTCCCATCACTTGCTGCTTACTCATGCCTTGGGTTTTCAAAATGGCGACTTCGGCTTGTTTTTCCATCACAACCATAATAAGTGCGGAAATAATATTAAACGCCGCCACGCCTACAATCAGACCTAACATCAAGCCCATCATGCTTTTTTCCATTTTTACCGCTTGGAATAGCTCACCTCGTTGAGCACGCCAATCTTGCCATACCCAACCTTCTTTTAAAGGCTGATTAGCCAATTGACTGACCGCAAAAGGATCATCTAAATAAAGACGCCAACCGCTCATTTGTGTGCTGTTCATTTTGAGCAAACGCCCTGCGTCTTCAATATTGGCAACCATCAGCTGTCCATCCACATCCGAGCCCGTATTAAAAATACCCGCAATGGTGAAATTCCTCTGACTTGGGATACGACCAAGCGGTGAGTATTGGCTAGTGCTGGTCACCATCAAGCGAACTTTATCGCCCTTTTTCACTTTCAGCGTTCGCGCTAAAGAGTGTCCGATCAATAAGCGGTATTTCCCTTGCTCAAGAGCATCGACACTCCCTGATAACATAAACTGACGCAAGGGTTCATCACGGCTACCTTCAATGCCAACCAATTGCCCAGCAGCAAGGTGGTCAGGACTTTGCAAAACCGCTTCGCTAGACACTACAGGCACACTTTTAGCCAAGTGTGGCAAATTGGCAATAAACTGCGGAGGCTGCTCAGTGCGGGCGGTTTTACCCGATGCATCACTGACAATCGCTTGTGGCAAAACGCCTAAAATTCGCCCTTTTAACTGCCCTTCAAAACCATTCATCACCGACAATACAGTGATCAAGGATAACACGCCGATAGTGATACCCGCGGTCGACATATAGGACACAAACCGACTAAATCGATCGCCCGAGCGTCCTCTTAAATAGCGTAAACCAACATAAAGTGAAATGGGTCGAAACATAACCAACCGAATAATAATGACAGTGTCATTAATGTAACCACTAATTGTGGCTTCGAGTAGTGTTTGATTCTCTTTTTAAGCAGAATCATTCCCAAAACGTCAATATTTAACCAATCGCACCACAAATCGGCATTTTTTAGTCAGTTATTCATAGATAAACGCTCTAGGGTTTACGATAATCAGGTACATTACTACGCAGATCATTTTATCTTGGAATCTCACACTCTTATGGATAACCACTCGCTTTTTGCTTTACCTATAGCGTCCACATCGGGCGATAGAAAACAGCTAGGTAACCTACAAGGTGCATCACTTTCAATTGCTGTGGCGCAACTCGCCAAACAACACAACAGCCCAATATTATTGGTAGTCAGTGACCCTCAAACTGCAATAAAGCTGCAGATGGAACTTGAGCAATTTAGCTCAGTGCCTATTTCGGTATTTCCAGACTGGGAAACCTTGCCCTACGACAATTTTTCTCCGCACCAAGATATTATTTCCGATCGCATCTCGACCTTGTATCAACTGCCCACACTAAGCCAAGGGGTGGTCATTGTACCGATCGCCACCTTGCTACAACGACAGTCACCACGAGAATATTTACTGCAACACACCTTGATGGTGAAAACTGGTGACTTATTTTCGTTAGATAAGCTAAGGTTGCAGCTTGAAAAGTCAGGATATCGCAACGTAGACCAAGTCTTTGGTCCCGGAGAATACGCCAGTCGCGGCTCTATTTTAGATCTCTTCCCTATGGGCAGCAGTGACCCATTTCGCGTTGATTTTTTTGATGACGAGATTGATACAATCCGCACTTTCGATCCGGAAAACCAACGTTCAATCTCTGATGTCACCGAAATCAGGCTTTTACCTGCGCATGAGTTTCCTACTGACGAAGAAGCCATTGAAGACTTTCGTATTCGCTGGCGTCAAAAATTTGACGCGCGACGTGAACCAGAATCTGTGTATATGCAAGTGTCAAAAGGCACATGGCCCGCGGGTATAGAATATTGGCAACCTCTGTTCTTTGAGCGTACCGAAACCTTATTTGACTATTTACCACAACACACGTTGCTGTTGTCTGTCGGTGATATTGAGTCGGCCATTGATACCTTCTTAAATGACGTCGACTATCGCTACGATCAGCGAAAAGTCGACCCTTTGCGCCCACTGCTCGAGCCTTCCGAGCTTTGGATGAAAAAAGACGAGCTGTTCTCAGCCATTAAACAATGGCCTCAAGTTAAATTAGATAAAGACGCCATTGAGCAAAAAGCCGGACGCGTCAATTTACCCATCCAAGCTCTGCCGCCACTGGCTGCGGCGAAGCAAGCCAAAGAACCCATGTCGGCATTGCGACAGTTTAGTGAAAGCTATACGGGTAAAGTGGTATTTTCAGTAGAATCTGAAGGTCGTCGTGAAGCCTTGATTGAATTATTGGCTCCAGTCAAAATACTGCCCAAAGCGGTGAACAACTTAGAAGATGCCTTAGCCAGCAAAGACAAGTTCAACCTTATTTTAGGTTCCTCAGAACATGGATTTATTCACACCGAGCCAAATTTTGCCTTAGTGTGTGAAAGCGATCTCTTAGGCGACAGAGTCATACAGAGACGCAAAAAAGACAAACGAGCGGTCAACAGTGACACCGTTATTCGCCACCTTGCCGAGCTAAAGCCTGGCCAACCTGTGGTGCACTTAGATCACGGCATCGGGCGCTATTTGGGGCTGCAAACCCTAGAAGCCGGAGGCATCACCACTGAATATGTGACCCTTGAGTACCTCAACGAGTCTAAGCTGTACGTTCCGGTTTCGTCATTAAATCTGATCAGTCGCTATTCTGGCGGCGCAGAAGAAACAGCGCCACTGCATAAACTCGGTAGTGAATCATGGACGAAAGCACGCCGTAAAGCCGCTGAAAAAGTGCGTGACGTGGCCGCCGAGCTATTGGATGTCTACGCCAAACGGGAAATCAAACCTGGCTTTAGGTTTAAGCTCGACCGAGAGCAATACGCACAGTTTAAAGCGGGCTTCCCTTTTGAAGAGACGGACGATCAAAACCAAGCCATTAATGCTGTACTCTCGGACATGTGCCAAGCCAAAGCCATGGATCGCTTAGTGTGTGGTGATGTTGGTTTTGGTAAAACCGAAGTGGCAATGCGCGCGGCCTTTGTGTGTACTGATAATGCAAAGCAAGTAGCGGTGTTAGTACCGACTACTCTTCTTGCTCAGCAACACTTTGAAAACTTTAGAGACCGTTTTGCCAACTTGCCTATTCGCGTTGAAGTGCTCTCGCGTTTTAAAAGCGCCAAAGAGCAAAAACAAATTTTGGCGGATGTGGCCGACGGGAAAGTCGATATTATCGTGGGTACACATAAGCTATTACAAGACGACATCAAATTTGCCGATCTTGGGCTATTAATTGTCGATGAAGAACACAGGTTCGGCGTCCGACAAAAAGAGAAAATGAAAGCGATGCGTGCTGATGTTGATATTTTGACGCTCACTGCAACGCCGATACCTCGCACGTTAAATATGGCAATGAGTGGGATGCGAGATTTATCCATCATTGCCACCCCTCCTGCGCGACGCTTAGCGATAAAAACCTTTGTGCGTCAAAGTGATGATGCCATTGTTCGTGAAGCGATCTTACGTGAGATCATGCGTGGTGGTCAGGTGTACTTCCTGCATAATCAGGTGGATACCATACACAAAGTAGCGGAAGATTTAGCCAAGCTGGTCCCTGAAGCACGTGTAACGACCGCACACGGTCAAATGCGTGAACGTGAACTAGAATCAGTAATGAACGATTTCTATCACCAACGCTTTAATCTGTTGGTATGTACGACCATTATCGAAACAGGTATCGATGTCCCAACAGCCAATACCATCATAATGAATCGCGCGGACAACCTAGGCTTAGCTCAGCTACACCAATTGCGAGGACGTGTGGGACGCTCTCACCATCAAGCGTATGCCTATTTGCTCACCCCTCACCCTAAAGCCATCAGTAAAGATGCAGCGAAGCGTTTAGAGGCGATTGCCTCCCTTGAAGATCTTGGCGCTGGCTTTACCCTCGCTACACACGACCTTGAAATTCGTGGCGCGGGTGAGTTGCTCGGTGACGAACAAAGCGGACAAATCCACACTATCGGCTTTACTTTGTATATGGAAATGCTAGAGCAAGCGGTCGAAGCACTTAAAGAGGGGAAAGAACCCTCCCTTGATGACCTGTTGCGTGAGCAAACCGAAGTGGAACTGCGTCTTCCTGCGCTGTTGCCTGATGACTATATTCCCGATATCAGCACTCGTTTATCACTGTATAAACGCATCGCCAGTGTTGCCAACAACAATCAACTGACCGAAATGAAAGTGGAACTCATCGACCGTTTTGGCCCATTACCTGACGCAACAAAAAACCTATTGCAGGTAGCGCAAATTAGACTGGCGGCGGCGGCAATCAAAGTCGATAAAGTGGAAGCGCACGATAAAGGAGGATACATTGAGTTTTATCCTGACGCAGACATTAACCCGATGTATTTGGTTAAACTGCTGCAAAGCCAGCCCAATAAATTTGCGATGGAAGGACCAACTAAAATTAAATTCATGCAGAACTTAGTTGATCGCCGTGAACGAGTCTCTTACGTCAACCAGTTAATTGAAGAGTTTTCGAAAAATAGAGTCTCATAAACAGCATTAAAATGATATCTGCTATACTGCGTAAATCTAAGGAATATTGCTCTTTCATGATAGTTTTACTCATAGTAACCTTGTCATATATACAGCAATAACCTTTATGTATTCATAAAGATAAACGGCCTTTGACAGCCATGGAGCCAGAATGAAAAAAATTATTCCTCTATTGATGATGCTTTTGCTGATTCCTAACTTAGCACAAGCTCAAAAGAGAGAATTTGATGTTGAAGTCTTGATTTTCAAGCGTTCAATTGACCCAGAAACCACGACAGAATCATGGCCAAATGAGCTACCTAAGATTGATCTACAAAGTAGTCAACCTTTTAGTAATGCTACCTACAGACATAAGAAAGGCGTGCAAATGCTCTCTTATTCTCACTACAAATTGCTCAAAGAGCGTGATATTTTGAAAAGTCACGCCGGATTTGAAGTGCTGTTTCATAAAGCATGGCGTCAAGGGGATCACGGAAAAGCAAGTGCTCCAGAGTTTCACGTTCAGGCGGGTAAAAACTACGCCAATACTTTTAATGCCGATGGTTCAAAGATCAGTGCAGATAATCCACGACAAAACAAAACTGCCCCACTCTATGAGTTAGATGGCAAATTACAAGTGTATGTCCAACACTATTTGTTCCTAGAAACTCAATTGGATCTGCATGCACCGAGTGTTCGTAGCGTTACCTTTACAGAAAAAACGCCGGATGAACTCAAAGACAGCGCTAACTTCTCAGTACTCGCAGATACCGAAACGGACGATGCCAATGTTCAAGCTGGAAACCTCGAACAAGTATCACCAAAGAAAGAGGAAGAGACCTTCTTGAAAAGCTACCGCATGGATCAAAAACGTCGTATGCGCAGTGGCGAAACTCATTATCTTGATAACCCACTGATGGGGATGATCATTCAAGTAAGACGCGTCGCGCAATAGCCCTAACAAAGGCGTAGAACTGATAGCAAAATGGCTTCCTCAAGAGGAAGCCATTTTTAATTGTACGCTCAATATCTCAATCACAGAGCTAGGTCAGCCATCGAAGCTATGTGTCAACCCTATCTATCAACGCTACGAATCAATGCTATGTATCAAAGCCATACAACTTAGCGGGGTTAGCCACCAATATTTGCTCAACTAATTCTGTGGTAGGCGCTTGCTCGGCAAGTAAATCAAGCACACTGACATCATTCGGCATTTCTCGCTTATTGATATATTCACTTGGATGTGGCCAATCTGAGCCCCATAATATGCGACTTGCACACGCCTCAACGAAAGCGCGGCCAATAGCAATATTGTCACTATAGTGAGGCGCACCGATGATAGAGTCTTGATAAGCTGAAGAGATTTTTACCCATGCTCTATGTTGCTGCATTAGAGTGCTCATAATGTCAAAAGCAGGGTGTGTTATGCCTTTATCGGCTGGCAGTTGCCCCCGATGATCGAACACAATTTGACACTCTAAGCTCTCAAGTACAGATTGAAACTGCACAATCAGATCGGCTTTAATCCAAAAGCAAATATGCCACCCCAACAAAGACAAAGCTTTTGCGCAGCGACGAATGAAACCTTCATTAAAATCCTCATCAGAGGAAATCGCAAAACGTATTCCACGTACCCCTAATCGGTGCATGAATTGCAACTCTTCGCGACTCGGCAGCTCACAGATTGCAATCACCGCTCTGGCGCTACTTCCCATATGAGTCAATGCATCTAACGTACAGCGATTGTCATAACCATAGGCAGACGGTGTAACAATCACATTTCGATCAAAGCCAAAGCGCTTTTTAAGCATCCTATAACACGCCACTGTCGCCGGAGGAATATTGCTGGTGTCTCCTTTACGATATTCAAACTTTACCGGATCAAAAATATGGTGGTGAGCATCACACGCCCCCGCAGGAATCGTTAACTGCGGAAGATTTCTCCCCGTTGAGAAAGGCACTTGCGCAGGGATAGTATGCGTCATTACGTCGTTCACTCCTTTTGTTTAACAAGCAAAGTTAAAGCTATCAATATACAGTTTAGTGTTAAACGATAAGTTGTAAACCACTGATTATATTAATTATCCACCACCAATACTGTGCACGTTTCTGGTAACAAACCCTTTGATGTAAAGCGACTACTTGGCACTTCAAACACAAAAAAAGAGGAGCATTATAATGCTCCTCTCTGTCAATGATTATAGGTATTAACAATCATGCACACTTAGTGCAGTTTTAAATTTGGACGTAACGCTCGGTTAATACGACCCACCAACATCATCAATGCGGTTTTAAACATGCCGTGTAGCGCCATTTGATGCATGCGGTATAAAGAGATATACACCACACGAGCAATGCGCCCTTCAACCATCATAGAGCCTTTGGTTAAGTTCCCCATCAAACTACCCACTGTGGAGAAGTTACTTAAGGAAACCAAAGAGCCGTGGTCTTTGTATTCATAAGCCGATAAAGATTTGTTGTTCATCATCGCTAAGATGTTCTTGAAAGCATGGCTCGACATTTGATGCGCCGCTTGCGCGCGAGGCGGTACAAACTTACCGTCTTTTTGCGTACATTGCGCTAAATCACCGATCACAAAGATATGATCATCACGTGTTGTTTGCAGCGTATCTTTAACCACCAACTGGTTAATACGGTTCGTTTCTAAACCTGCGATATCTTTAATAAAATCAGGAGCTTTAATACCCGCAGCCCAAACCATGATTTGCGCCGGGATTTTTTCGCCATCTTTCGTTGTTAAGCCCGTTTCGTCCGCTAACGTCACCATAGTCGCGGTACGCACATTCACACCCAGCTTAGTCAGTTCCTGATGCGCTGATTGAGAAATACGTGGCGGTAACGCCGGTAAAATGCGCTCACCTGCTTCAACAAGGCTAACGTTTAATTTACTTGAATCTAAATCACCAAAACCGTAGTTACGCAGCTCTTTAATGGCGTTATGCAGCTCAGCTGAAAGCTCAACCCCTGTCGCCCCTGCGCCAACAATCGCAATATCAACCTGACCTTCACCTGACTGAGCATGCAACTTGAGGAACTGATTGTTCATCTCTTCGCGAAAGCGGTGCGCTTGCTCTGGACTATCAAGGAAAATACAGTTGTCACGAACACCAGGAGTATTAAAGTCGTTTGAAGTAGAACCAATTGCCATAACAAGGTAGTCGTATTCTAACTCACGCTGAGGAATTAATAATTCACCCGACGCATCTCTAAGCTCTTCTAAAATGATGACCTTACGTTCCCGATCAATATCGCTCAAACTGCCCATCTGGAATTCAAAGCCATGGTTTTTAGCATGAGCACGGTAACTTAATGCATCCACACCTGCGTCTAACGAACCCGTTGCGACTTCATGCAACAAGGGTTTCCATAAGTGACTCGCTTTACGATCCACTAAGGTCACGCTTGTCTCTTGGTTGCGTCTAAACTTACGCCCCATTTTAGTTGCTAGCTCTAATCCACCGGCGCCGCCGCCAACAATAATAATTCGTGCCATTTCAACACTCCTTGATTCTAATAATAATTTTTGCTTAAGGCGGCTACGCCACCTTATAAGAATTTGCTGAGTATCGAAAAACTCTTTGTATTCACGTTAAAGATTTGTTGGGGCGATTATGTTTCGCCTCTCATTTATTGATCTAAATCAATTTATTCATCGCATTATATCCAAATCGCCTTGCTGAGCAACCGAGAATGACGAAATAACCTTAATTAAATTGCTGTTATTGCAAAAAGAGCTTAGTACAGATAAAAAAAAACCTGCAAGGTGCAGGTTTTTATGAGACTTATTGCTTAGAGAATTTTGTCAATGCATCACTGTTCAGCGTTTTTAAATGCCTTAATATTTTGTAAATGCTGAGAGATTTTCTTAAATTTATGCGGTTCGTGCTCGTCCCACACCACTTGGTAATAATCCTCAAGTGCTTGTGCGGTAACATTGTTATCGTGAATATCGTCGTTTCTCGACAATATCACCATGCAACGTCCTTTATTTTTAATGCGGTATTGTTCAACGCATTTTGACGCAATATCCACATACTCTTCTGGTCGATCAATACGATTTTGCATGGTCGATTCAGGGTGAAGATTTGGGTTGAATATCACCTGTTTAATGCCACAGAGAAATCCGATGCGCTCTGACCAAAATCCACCAAGACCTACCCCACATATAATAGGATTTGGATCTTCTGAAGACTCAATAGCTTTATGGACTTCCTTTAACAGATGCGCCATATCATGCTTAGGGTGTAAAGTACTGTAGTTAATAAAACGCACGTCATCATCAATGAATTGAAGTTGCATCACCTTCTCGTGGTTACCCGGGCTAGTGGAATCAAAGCCGTGAAGATAGATAATCATGAAGCTTTCCTTGTAAATACTGGCAGCCAGTAGTTGAGACCTTGTATTGCTGCCTAGAATCGTTGCTACTCATTTAAATTTAACACGTATTCGAGTAATAAGAAGTTATCCCGCTATATTTGTTGCGCGCTTTTGTTGAGCCACTTCAAGTAATGAATAAAATGTTGATTCTTATCCAAACCTCTTTGTGCTCAATCAAAAAAGGCCAGTAAATACTGGCCTTTATAGTTATAGACTAAAGTTACAGCCCTAGCAGACTTTTCGACTGTTGCTTACGAATCTCTGTTTCATCAGCCCACTCAAGTAGACCGGTTTTCAGATCCATAAGGCGCATGGTCATTTTGTAGTATACGTCTTTGTCACTACCGTCTTCTTTAACAATGCTAGATAAGTTGCCGTACAACATGTATTGCGCACCAACCATGTTACCAAATTGAATCGCGCTACTTTGGTCAACGAGCTCATCATTGTTTTGGAAGTTAAGTTGTTTACGTACCGATTCAACACGGTCCATATCAACAAAACGGAACTTACCTGAATTTAGCATCTTAGTGCTCACAGAATCAGTAATAGACTCCGTATCAATGTGTTCACTGGTTTTGTTTTTAATACGCTCAACAAAAACAATCGGACGCTGATTTTGAGTGATTGCACCCACAGAGCCAGAGCTAAGCATGCTATCTACCATCTCAGCGGCAATTTTTTGCAGATCCGTCGAACCGAAATCAACCGTTGTTGTTTCTACAGCTTGCGCATCACCGTAGTTCACTTTATTTGAACAGCCACCGAGAATGACAGCTAAGCCCAATAACGCAATTACACTTTTTTTCATTTTATTTCCTTAGTTGTCCGACTCGCGGATTTGAACTCTAAATTGAGTACCTTCTGGATTAATTGAAACTTCTGAGAATGTTCTCGTTTCAAGACCACGAACGACATCTTGTCGCCATGCGGACGGTTTTGCATTCACCTCTAGTCCGCTATCATCGTACCAATAAAATCGATATTGAATACGTAGATCACCTTTGTAATGACTGCTTACTGTCACAACGCCTCGGGTTCGGCCCTCTTTTTCGACCGTTGCAATATCATCAACAATCAAACGGCTTCCCAATACATTGTCACCAAAAAATACCTTTTGGCTTTTTCCGTCTATCCCCAAACCTGCTGTATTTTGAGAACAACCGGCTATCGCCATCAATGCGACTAGGAGTAACACTCGTTTTTTCATTATTCAATCGCTCCCAATTGTTTGTGCCATATTGTTACATTGCTTCCTTGCCTAGAGAGCCATACCAAGGTTGTTTGCCCTTCTCGGACCTCAAATTGATAAGGCTTTCCACTGGCAACCAATTCATGCGTTCCTGCCTCTAGTGTAGCACCTGAGCTGTAAACCTTTTCCGGAAGCGACTGCCAACTGCGCGTATCTGCCTGCTCGGTTAATGTATTAAAGACACTAAATAATATGCTGCCTACATCATTACCGTTGGTGGTTTCTCTACGCACGAGATCTTTTGTTACGACCCGTAAAACTTGTCGCAATAAAATACTGGGCATTTTCTCGGTGAGTTGATTACTTGCCATTAAATTGACATCCACCAGCTCATCACCACTGATACCTCGACCGTCTAGCTGCAATGAGCCAAAGCGCTGTGCCTCGTTATCGTGATAATAAGGAAGTGATACGGAATACAAGGCTAAGTTACCACGGCTGTCATTCACTGGAATGGTTAATTGCCAGTCATCCATCGCTTTTACAACGCCTCGTTCATCAATAATAATCACCCGACCTTCACCTTTCGGCAGAGGCTGATACGGACCATACTGTTTTGTTAGCAACGCCAAATCTTGACGCATGCCAAGTAAGGTCGCCACACGCAATGTACCGTCAATGACTTGCTTATTATCAGGGGCAACGGCTAACGCACGACGATAATCTACATACGCACTATTAGGGTCGCCTTGTGTTTCATAAAGCAACGCGGATAAATACAATAGATAGCCATTTTGTACCGCTTTAAGCTTATCGCCAGCATCAGGATAACGAGATAACACACTGCCTAAGTTTGGGCTTAGACCGCTTTTTTTCATATCGCTCTCTGCTGACCTTAGCTCCGCTTCTCTGGCTTTTCGAGCACGCTCTTGCACTTGATTGGCACGGCGCATTTCAACTAATGCCCCTTCCAAACTATTAATTTTAATGTAGTTCAAGCCAAGATAGAGATGCAAAAAGCCCAGCTCATAATCAGCAGGTTGATAGGAGGTTAGGTTATCATTCACCGCCAGTGCGCCTGCGCTTGTAGCCGTTTCACTGAGGGAAATAAGCGGCTGATCTTGCCACTCTCGCACGGCTTTATCACTGAGTTCAAAAGAAGTTTTACTGGCGGGGTATGCCGAAGCAAGAAAGTTTACTCGCCCTTTTTCCATGTTATCGAGTATATCGCCAGCTCGATAATCCGGTAGCTCTTGCTGAGCATCAACATAATTTCCTTGCTGAACCGCTTGATATACCGGCTTATTTTGCGCGCTGTAATTGCTGAATAAATTACCTGCAGACATCGATGAGCAGGCTGTCACCAGCACGCCACTCATCGCGATCAGCACCACACGGCACATTTTATTAACGAATAACATTAATCGACCAGCATTGGACCTAATGGCTTACCGCCAACAAGGTGCATGTGAATATGGTAAACCTCTTGCCCACCATAAGAATTGCAGTTCACAATCAGTCGATAGCCATCTTCGGCAATACCTTCTGCTTTCGCCAGCTTAGCCGCAACAGTAAACAAACGTCCTAGCGCACGCTCATCCGCTTCGGTGGCGTCATTCACCGTCGCAATAACATGATTAGGAATAATCAGAATGTGCGATGGCGCACGAGGGTTGATATCACGAAATGCCGTCACAAGATCGTCTTGATAAAGAAGGTCCGTTTCTATCTCTTGACGTATGATTTTACTAAAAATTGTTTCTTCAGCCATGGTTTACTCTGGTCTGTTTTATAGATAGTTAAAGATTGCATCATGACCTGCACAAATGCAATGTTCCTATTACCGAAAAATAAAGAATGTAATTTTAAAAATGAAAACTAATATTAGTTCAAACACCCATAATTTTTAGACGCCCACCTCATCTTTAAGAGATAAGATATCTAGCGCATTCGTATCTACGAACTCTAAAAGTGAACAAGAAGGACACTGTATGCCAATTCAACTTGGTATTATCGATAAAGATCCAATCAGACTCGTGACCCCTTTACTCGATGATAGAGCTTCATGTCGCCACAGCATATTTATCGGCGATTCAACACAAAAACCTATGTTTGACAAACTCAGCATAGTACTCGATATGCGAGGCATCAAAAGTGAATTTTTTGAAATCTCAAATGTTTCAGATACCGCGATAATCAAAAGAGAAATCACTCAATTAGCTGAGCGCCTTGTGGTGACCGGCGAAGAAATCAAACTTAACGCCAGCTGTGGACTTCGCCACCGTTTACTCTCAGTTTATGAAGTTGTACGCAGTTACAAATGGCCTATTTTTGTGGTTGAACCAAATAGCGACCGTTTAAGTTGGTTATATCCAAATACGCTGCAAGACGTTCAAGTTCAAGACCGCATTACGATTGCGGACTATCTGACTATTTTTGGTGCTCAGGCGCAATTCCCTGATCCTAACGAAGCAATTAAAATCGACAGCTCGTTACTGAAAATTTGTGAAAAGTGGGCTAGCCACGCACTAGAATTAGGCCCAGGCCTTGCGACATTAAACTTCCTAGCGACTACCTGCCGTAAAGAACAAAAACTCGATGTGGCTCTGTCTGAGAAACAGCAAGGCTATCGCGAGTTAAATATTTTGCTGCAAGACTTAGTCGATGCAGAGCTTGCAGCTTACGCCGATGGCGTATTGGTGTTCCGATCTGAACAAGCACGTCGTTTCTCAAATGGCGAATGGCTAGAGTCGTACGTACACACCCAAATAAAGTCTGTGGAAAAAGAGCTTAGCACCATCCAAGATTGTTCATTAAACGTCCAAGTCACCCGTAAAATCGGTGAGAAAGAAGTGCGCAATGAACTCGATGTTGCTACGGTCGTCAACAATAAGCTTCATATCATTGAGTGTAAAACCAAGGGTATGCGTGACGATGGCGATGATACTCTCTACAAATTAGAGTCTCTTCGTGACTTATTAGGCGGTTTACAGGCCAGAGCCATGTTGGTCAGCTTCCGACCACTGCGTTACAACGACATTACCCGCGCAATGGATTTAGGGCTTGGATTAATAGGTCCAGAAGAGCTTAAAGATTTGAAACGTCACTTGAAAGAATGGTTAATTCAAGCAGGCGGTATCGACGTTATTTAATTGATATCGATATTAATAAAAACCCCAGTTCAACTGTTGAACTGGGGTTTTTTAATCAGTAAAGCGCGATAGCCAATAGGGTCATGCGTGACTAGTCACTTAACACGCGTCGCGCCGCTTCAATAACGGTGCGAATAGACAGAGCTTCAATTTCTTTCATTTTACTTTGATCTGGGATCTCTTGCTGAGTGCGATTAATAATCACCCCTGCAACACAGCCCGCTCGTAAGCCTGAGCAGGCACACATGGTGAGCAGAGTTGCCGATTCCATTTCAAAATTGAGCACACCCATCTCTTGCCACTCTTGCATAGAACCTTGGAATCGTTTCACAACGCGACCACTGAACGTATCGTAACGCTCTTGTCCCGGATAAAATGTGTCGCTGGATGCTGTCACGCCAGTATGCACTGTCGCCTTTTCACTGATGGCTGCGTCTTTCATCGCCAACGCAATATTAAAATCAGAGACCGCAGGAAACTCCATGGGTGCAAAGTGTAGGCTCGCCCCGTCTAAACGTACCGATGCAGTGGTAACAATCATGTCTCCCACATTCACATCCGGCTGAATCGCCCCTGTCGTCCCCACTCGTAAAAAAGTATCGACGCCCAATTGCGCTAATTCTTCCACAGCAATAGAAGTCGAAGGACCACCGATCCCTGTTGAACAAACCACGACTTTTTTCCCTGCTAACTCTGACAAATACACAGTGTATTCACGATGGCTAGCAAGAAATTGAGGATTTTGCATACCTTCAGCAATACGCTTCACGCGATCAGGGTCACCAGGGATAATAGCCAGAGTTGCGCCCTGTAAATCGCTCTTATTTACGCCAAGGTGAAATACGTTTTGTTCAGTTGCCATGAAAATATCCTTCTAATTGCCGTCACAGTATAGGTTCATTTCACTGTAAATAAACTCACTCCTTACTATCGTGAGTCAATTCACAGGTTTTAGTCTGAAATATCAGTTGATTTCAAGGTTAAACGATTGCCATCACATTATATCGTCATCAACTGAGTTTATCCTCATCACGATAATGAAGTCAGTAGAAATGATCTAGGTAACGTGTTTGAGAACAAGACGTTCTTTTCAAGCAGTAAACTCTTTGTAAATAAAAGCCCCGAACACGTCGAGGCTAACAGGCATTACAGGGTCGTCAACACAGGCTAAATGGGATTCTTAAAACACGCATCGATAGAGGCCCCAACGGCCCGCAAAATATCACTTCGTGAAATAATGCCCACCAGCTTCCCATTATCAATAACAGGATATACTTTCGGTTTTCCCACCTTCATCATATCAGCCAGCGCAATGATGGATGTATCTGGACTCACTGACAGCACGTCTTTATACATACAATCACTCACAATATGAGTATCTTGACAGTGATAACTGACCTTAATCAGCTTTTCTAATAAATCCTGCTCCGATAAAAAGCCAACAACTTGCTCATTCTCATCAATAACTGGCCCCCCCAAGTGTGGAGAGTTTAATACTTTTTTCAATGCCACAGACAACGACATATCGGGGGTAAAGGTCACCGATTGATGGTCCATGTAATCTCTAACTTTTAATGGTTGCATACTGTACTCCTTAACAGTGAAATGCCACGCTATGCTCTAAGTGTCGACCATATTTATAAAATTACTAAATTGTTTTTCTCTATTTCATTAATCGGCAACTCCAATCGCCATACCAATCACTTTGCATAACTGACCTTTTTCGTTCAGTTGTCTCCCCTAATGCACATTCGTCTAACGCCGGCCCCATATCTGAGTTATGTCGTCATTATTTTTACAAATTTATCTCAAAGCCACTGTTTTTTAACGAAAAACAGACTACTTTTTAATGGAGCAAAAGGATTTGTTTGGATGATGATAAAAACTTCACATTGGATATTGGTTTTCATGATGAGTGCTGTTTTGGCTTTACCTGGTCAAGCTGAGACGCGACGGGCTATGCCATCGTTACCCGCACACGAATTGCCTGTGACCCTTTCAGTAGCGCCCCACTCAGAGGTCGATATAAGCCCGACAAATCTAGACACTGCTTCTAACTCGAACACAAGTCGCGCTCGGTGGTCAGTCGAGATCCCCATCGATTCGACAAATTTTGATTGGATTATCGTGCACAAAGGTGAAGTCCTTGGCGGTGACATCATTGCCATGTATGACGAACGCGTGGAATTTGATAGCGATGAAGTTGGCATTCATAAAATCAAGATGTCGGATATAAAAGAATTACGCACTAAAGACATTATGCAAGTGCGCTTTCTCAACGGCTCTATTATCGAAGGGCATATCATTATTGATGAAAAATACGTTTATGTTAGAGAACAAACCGCCATCACTTACCCTAGAGAGCACATTCTCTCTATTACGCCTTCACTAAAAAGTGGCCGCAGCCTTTGGACAGGTGAAATCAGCGCCGGGCTCAATTTTAAATCGGGAAACACTGAAAGCTTTGATTACTACGCAAGTACTGACCTTCGTTATTTAATCACCACAGGGCGTTTTCATGTGACCTATCGTGGGATCTATGAAGAGGTCCGGGATGGCAATACCGATCAAACTATCACGACCGAAGATAATCATAGGTTTACCGCTAAATACGACTATTTTTATTCGCATAAACTCTACTTTACCTTGCCGAGCTACGATTTGGTGTTAGACGAATTTCGCAACATCAAATATCAAACCTCGCTTGGGGTTGCAGCAGGCTATGAGGTTATCGACATTAAAGGTATGGATCTTAATGTGTACATGGGGCCAAGCATTCAAAGAACACAATTTATCAACGTGGAACCTGGAGAAGAACAAAATGTCCTCTCTCCTGCCTTAGCCTTTGGCTTGGATTTTGAATACGACATCACCTCCGATATCGAATACGTATTTATCTACGATGCAAAAGTGGTCAATAAACAAAGTGGGCAATTTATCCAACGTATTGAATCGGGCTTTGATATTGAACTTATCAACGACTTTGACCTTGCTCTCATCACCGTCATCAACAACACCGCCAACCCCATCGCTAACGAAGATGGCATTCAGCCACAAAGCACCGATGTGTTATTTACCGTTGGCATTGAATATGAATTTTAACTTACGTGATTTGCCTTGTGAATCAACGGCGCAAATTGACATTAATTAATCGACCTAAAATGGATTAATGAGGTAGACATGACTGAGCAAAAAACGGATACAGACAACGCAGACCAAACCGACATCAGTGTTGAGTCAGCAGACAACAACGCTGACGAAAACCAAAAGGATTCGGGGAGGCCCACCAATAGCGAGCCTGCCGATCCTGTCAAAAAACTCACTCGCAATGTTTTTATTGTTGTTGCTGTACTCTTCACTTGGTATTTGTTTGCCGATAGACATACGCCATGGACAGATCAAGCTCGGGTACAAGCGTATGTGGTTCCAATCGCGCCGCAAGTCTCTGGCAGAATATTAGAAGTAAACGTCACTCAAGACCAAATTGTTCAAAGAGGCACTCCATTATTTAAAATCGACCCTTCTGACTTTGAACTCAACGTAGAACTGGCTCAATCTGAGGTAGAAATAGCTGGACAAGAAATTGGCGCAGGTATGGCAAATGTGGTGACCGCTCAAGCCAGTTTAGTCGAAGCTCAGACTAACCTAGAGCATGTGAATGTCCAAAGTGCCCGCGTATTTGAGTTAGAGCAGCGCAAACTCTATTCAAAATCCGATGGCGATAAAGCACGCGCGGCCATCAAACAAGCAAAAGCACAATTACGCATTGCAGAAGCGAATCTTGAAAAAGCCAAGCAATCACTGGGGGCTGAAGGAGAAGCAAACCCAAGAGTGAGAACGGCGATGGCTAAATTAAGGCAAGCTCAGCTTGATCTCAGCCGCACCGAAGTGTTTGCTCCCACAACAGGTGGCATTACCAATTTACAAGTCGATGTTGGGCACTATGCCAATACTGGCTCCCCCATCATGACCTTTGTTGATGCTGACGACATCTGGATTGAAGCGAACTTAAAAGAGAACAACCTCGCCAATTTACGCATTGGCGACCCTGTCGATATCTCGCTCGATATCACCCCAGGAAAGATCTACAAAGGCAGTGTGCGCAGTATCGGATTTGCCGTCGCCAGTGGTTCAAGTGATGCCATCGGTGGATTAGTCTCCGTAAAGTCCACTTCTGGTTGGCTTAGAGATCCACAACGTTTCCCTGTGACTGTCTCCTTTGATGAAGAAATCCCTCAGGGATTACGACGCATCGGTGGGCAAGCCGATGTGCAGTTTTATACCAGTGATAACCTGTTATTAAACGCGATCGCCAAAGGCTATATCAACCTGATCAGTTGGCTGTCTTATGTTTACTAGCCGCGCATTAATGACCTTAAAACAAAACCCAGCGATGGTGCGGCAATTGCGCTTTGCTATAGGGGTTGCCGCTTCAGCGACCATCGCTTATACATTTAACTGGCCGTTGGCATTTTTATTCCCGATATTTACGACTCTATTGCTGTCTATGCCTCTACCGCAAATGACACCGAGCGCGCTTTTCACAGCTTTATTGAATACTTTAAAAGGGTTTTGTTTTGGCTTAATTTTTTCAGTGCTATTAATCAATTTTCCGCTGATTTTCTTACTACTGCTGTTTGTGGCACTGTTTTATATTTATTACTACCTCAATCGTGGTGGCTCATTTTGGCTCACGTTAATGATGATGTTGTCCATGTTGATACTGCCGATGCTTAGCAATATGTCAGAGGGACTCGCCATTGGATTTTCTCTGGGTTTTGTTGCTTCGGCTTGGGCGGCAATTTTATTTACCTTCGCCATGTATTATTTAGTGCCCGACACACAAAAAGCCCCCTTCCCTCCTGCGGCAGTTTTTCATAATACCTATGTGCCCATTGCGGCTACATTGGCATTAAAAAGCACCTTAGTAGCATTTCCCATTGTGGCTTTTTGCATCTCTTTTGCTCGCACGGATCTACTGTTAACTATGGTATTTGCAGCCTTGTTCACCATGAAGCCAGAGCTCAGTGCGGGAAAAGAGGCAGGAAGAAATTCTTTAATTTCAACAGTGTTAGGTGGGCTCGTCGCCTTAGGGTTTTATTGGGCGCTAGTCGGAGTACCGCTGTTTGTCTTTTTCATATTATTGATGTTTGGGATTGCGTTGTTTATGGGAATGAATATTTTCTCATCAAACCCGAATGGTCAATATTATGGCTCAGCGATGACCTGCATTATTGTATTGATCAACGGTAACATGGGCGCCGATTCCGATTTCATGAGTGCATTGGTGTCGAGAATTTTATTCATCTCTCTGGCCATCTTATATATCGTGGTGGCGCTGCGAATGTTAGACAATTTGGGCGTAGGCAAAAAGTAATCAATATCCGCCTGAGCGCCGCCACACACTTCACTGGATTGTGTGGCGGCGCTCTGCATAAGATTTTACTGCAAAGCTAAAAGGTCACGGTTAATAAGGCGCTTCGACCACCACTTTGACTTTTTCATTATTCGTTAAACGCTGATTTTCATCCAGAGCGTTCATTACTGCGAGTAACTCCAAAGATCGCTGGCTGTGATTATCAGCCAGTAATGCAGCTAAAGTTTCACCTTCTGTGGCTTGAACAACTTTGAGCTCCAGTTGCGTGATGGACGAACGTTCTTGCTCAGTCATTGGGCGAAACGAGTGTGCACTGGCGTCAGCCACTGCTTTCTTTTCCTCGCTGGCAATCGTGACTATCTGATAGGTATCAACACCTAAATTGATCCAACCTCTCGTCATATAACTTTTCTGATCTTTCTTTTCATTACTCAACGTAATGCTATAGATGGATTTCCCCCAGCCTAAAGGTTGCTCATCAAGGCTAAGGTCCATTTTATAGCGTCGCTGTAACTCATTTTGAAAACGTATCGCATGTTCTTTCGCGCTAAACTCATTCGAGGCAAGACTTAATACCACCGCAGCATCTTGCGTCTTGTCCACTGCTGCGACAACGGATGCTTGATTTAACGTTACCCACTGCTCTGGAAAATCAATCGCAAACTTGAGTTCTGGTTGTAAGAAAAGTTGCTCGCGGAATATTCCTTTGCTGGGGTTTTGCCCTACCAACAATCCATCAACTTGCGACACAAAATCTTTATGAATCGGCGGAATTTGCGCCACGGTGAGCTTTTTCGCTTCTTTATTCACATCAGCCACTCGATCTGGCGTATATGGATGAGAGTCAAAGTAACTGCGCTCGGATTCCTTCTTAGTTTGTATCTCTACGGTACGATTTAAGCGTTGTAAAATACTGTTCATCGCCAGCGGTTCATAGCCCGCTTTAGCAGCTAAATCGATCCCTAATCGATCGGCGTCACTTTCATGGCTGCGACTATAGCCTGCCATTAATAAATGATTCCCTGCCGAAATAGGCGCATTAATTAAGTTGCCAAGGTCTTCATTGATCACTCCGCCCACGATGTTTCCGGGGATCTCAACAATCCCAGGTAAAATTCCTGAACGCATCTGCTTCACTGAATGACGTTCAGTGACATGGATAATTTCGTGCGCCATTACACACGCCAACTCATCTTCGTTGTTCACCAAGCTAAGCAGACCACGAGACACAAAAATATAGCCTCCGGGTAAAGCAAATGCGTTAGGCGTGGCGTCATCAATAATTTTAAAATGAAACTCAAACTCTGGATTATCGATATGACTCACTAAGCGAGCCCCTACTTGTTGAACATAGGCTTCCATCTTGTGCTTATCATAAATACCGATTTGCGCTTCAACCAAAGCGGCATTTTCAGCGCCTATTTGTTTGTCGTAATCGGTGCTCACACTACAGGCACTCACACCTAATGTGACGGCAGATAAAATACAGATTCTAGGTGGAATATTGGCTAAATAACGGTTCATATCATCCTTGATTAAACTTATTGCATATACAGTGATAGTAACAAAACTATCGGGAACAAAGAGTTAATCAACGCACTTTTTCTTAAAGTTCGCTTTAAATGCCAGCATATCGCACAAATAAACGACCTTATTGATAAAAAGATCGAACAAATCATAGCTGTATATTGACTCGCACTGCGCAAATTCCTAGCCTAAAAGAAACATCTAATGAGAGTTACCATGACCGACACGAATCAAGATATCTTTAATGCTGAATTGTGGGACCTAGTACCGGGCTTTGATTTTGAAGATATTACCTATCACAGAAGCAAAACTCAGGGCACAGTACGTATTGCTTTTGATCGCCCTGACTGCCTAAACGCCTTTCGTCCACGTACTGTTGATGAGCTGTACACTGCTTTAGATCATGCTCGACAATGGTCTGATGTAGGTTGTGTGTTATTGACTGGCAACGGGCCTTCTAAGAAAGGGCAATGGTCATTTTCATCAGGTGGCGACCAACGCATTCGCGGTAAAGATGGCTATAAATACGAAGGCGATGGTGAGCACGTTGCTGATGTGGCTCGTATGGGACGTTTGCATATTCTTGAAGTGCAACGTTTAATCCGCTTTATGCCTAAAGTGGTCATCGCCGTTGTCCCTGGTTGGGCTGTGGGCGGCGGGCACAGCTTGCACGTTGTATGCGACTTAACCCTAGCGTCAAAAGAGCACGCGGTCTTTAAACAAACAGACCCTGATGTGGCCTCTTTTGACTCTGGCTATGGCTCTGCCTACTTAGCCAAGATGATTGGTCAAAAACGCGCTCGCGAAATTTTCTTCTGTGGCTTTGATTACACCGCACAAGAAGCCTTCGAAATGGGGATGGTCAACAAAGTTATCGAACATGCTGATTTAGAAAACGAAGCACTGCGCTGGGCAAAAGAAATCAACAGTAAATCCCCTACCGCAATGCGCATGCTGAAATATGGCTTCAACCTACCTGACGATGGTTTAGTCGGACAGCAACTGTTTGCGGGCGAAGCGACGCGCTTAGCTTATGGCACCGATGAAGCACAAGAAGGTCGAGATGCATTCTTAGAGAAGCGTGCCAAAGATTTTTCTAAGTTCCCTTGGCACTACTGATTCCCTATTCATCATAAGTACTCAGGGAAGATTAACTATATTTAATCTTCCCTCCATCTTGAGTTTACTTCAGCACGTTATAGTGATGACATATTGATAAACATGGAAATCACCTAATGAAACGAACACTGCCTATTATCGGATTATCTAGCCTACTTTTGGCAACAATGCCACTGGCACACGCCAACGATCAACAAGATGCGGCCATTGCGTTAATGGCGCTAAATTCTGCCTCAGCCACACTTTCAACCTTAGCGCCTAAAGTGCGAGCGGTCTCAACTGGAGTCATCACAGAAATAGAGTTGGATGACTACAAAGACACACAAGTGGTGTATAAATTTAAAGTGGTTGATACGAAAGCGGGCAACAAACATAAACTTAGCTACGCCATTGATGACGGTAGCTTACTCAAGCAAAAATCAGAAAGCCTCTCTACTTTTGGCTTTAGTGACTTAGACAAAGAAGAAAGGCTTGCTATCGAGCAAGTTGAAAAATCACAGTTTGATATTGTGACAAAACTACAAGAGCTTGAAGGAAAATATGCAGCGAAAACCTTGGAAGCAGAACTCGAAAGCAAGAAAGGCATTGTCTTTTATGAGGTCGAACTGGCAAGCGCTAAACACGGCATGCAAAAACTGCTGATCAACGTTGCGTCAGGGGAAGAAATTCCAGTCATGCGCTCAAAACATCATTAATAAGGGCATACGCTACGTGAAAGTACTGGTCATTGAAGACGACAAAGATACCCGTGAGTATCTGTGTCAGTCACTAAAACAACAAGGTTGGGAAACCGATAGCGCTGATAATGGTCAAGAAGGGCTGTTTTTAGCGCTAGAGGGAAATTATCAGGTCATTATTTTAGACCGAATGTTACCCACCCTTGATGGACTTACGGTACTTTCAACCCTTCGAGCGGCAAACAACCCCGCTAGAGTGTTAATACTGAGCGCGCTAGATAGCGTTGACGAACGCGTCAAAGGTCTAAAGCACGGTGGTGATGACTACCTCACCAAGCCATTTGCACTTGCCGAGTTAATGGCTCGCGTGGAGATATTGGCCAGTCGCACCTCCTCTAGCAGTACACAAGCACTGCAAAGCCAACTGCGAAATGGACATATTCAACTCGATCTGTTGTCACAAGAAGTACGGGTCGACTCGAAAAAAGTACTGCTGCAAGCCAAAGAGTTTAAACTGCTGCGGTATCTGATTGAGCATGCCGGACAAGTCGTGACTCGGTCGCTGTTATTTGAAGCTGTGTGGGACTATCACTTTGATCCTCAAACCAATGTTATTGATGTGCATATTGCAAGATTAAGAAAGAAACTCGAAGCGGAAGGCCAGCCCAACTTAATTGAAACAGTGCGTGGCGCTGGTTATAAAATGGTCAAGGCACCATGAGTTCACTACTGGCAAGAGGCAAACAACAGCTAATTATCTTATGGCGTCGTCACTCATTGTGGCGTCTTTCTCTTTCCATTGCATTAATGCTTTGGCTTGCCGTCGCTGTCGCTCTGTTTAGCATCTACCAGTTAAGTATCCAGCCTTTAATTCAATCTCGTCAGCAAATTTTATTGCAACACGCGCAGCAATTACAAAGTGCCAGTGAAACAAACTCAATTGATACACTGCCCCATATTCTTGATGACACCTTATACAACCCGCAAGGTATTATTACCGTGTTACGCAGTGACGACGGGCAATTATATGGTTCACTGAATTATTTCCCCCGTACCCTACCGTCGTGCCCGACGCTTAAACCGTTTCCTGTCATTGCAGGTCACGGAGATAATATCGTCCTACTAGAAGGTTGTCAGTTTCATATCAAGGGCTATTCGGTACTCGTTGCCACCGACAGTGAGTACCTATGGCAAGTAAGAGACAATTTTGAAAATGCCGCGATTGTGGTACTGATTTTTACCTTTTTTATTGCATTAATTCCCAGCGGGTTTATTCGTTATAAAATGAAACGACAATTATCTGAAATACACACTGTCGTATCACAAATTGAAAAGGGCCACTTTAATGGGCGTATTCGCACCAATAACTCACATGATGAGTGGGACAACATCGCGCATTACATCAATGCCATGTTGGATAAAATTGAATCATCAATAACACAAATACAAAGTGTGACTGACGCCATCGCTCACGACTTACGAACCCCTTTAACCCGAATTAAAAATCGTATTACTACCTTACAAGCACTCTCACAAACTCAACCAATATCCAATGTACAACATCAGCAGATTCAAGATGACTTTGATGGCTTGCTTCAAACCTTTAATGCCATGCTTGAATTGAGTAAATTGGAATCAAGTAATGATAGGAGTCGCTTCGTTGACGTGGATCTCGCACAAATTATTATCGATGCCGTCGATTTAGTTGAGCCTCAATTTGAAGACAAGCAGCAACAGATCACGACAGACCTTGAAAAAGTACACTATCAAGGTGAACCTTCATTATTATTTCGTATGGTGTATAACTTATTAGACAATGCTCATAAATATTGCCCTAATCAAACATCCGTTCGTATAAAGCTGACACAAAGCACCTTGGTTATTGAAGATGACGGCCCCGGAGTAAATGAAGCTCAGCAACAAAAGATATTTCAACGTCTTTATCGAGTCGATAAATCACGAACGACCCCAGGTTTTGGACTAGGCTTACCCTTAGTCGCAGTGGTCGCACAGTTACACGACATGAACATAGAGGTGCAGTTCACTCACCCTCAACAACAAAGCGGACTGAAAATCGTCTTTCACTTTGCCAACATAAAAGCATGAATGTAACGCCACCCATGCGTGGCATCCTATGTGCCGTGATGCATAATTATCCTAACAAATCCCGGGACTTCTTCTTTCAAAGTAAATAGATGTTCAAAAATAGCGCAAAAAAATGCGCGAGAACAAAACGTGAAGTTAAACAAACTATTATTCTACTCTTCATAAGCATAAGTCTGTCATCATGGCATTTGTACATGCTAGGATAACCCGCGATTTACGTACGTTGCTCTCTCATCACACCGGACATTCATGACTCAAGCATTTCAAAAAAAACCTATCTTACTGGCATGCGCCATTATTAGCATCGGTCAGTTAAGCATGGGGCTGGTCTATCCATCTCTGCCTTGGATTGCCAAAGATTTTTCTATCTCTTTAGATCAAGCTCAGCTGTTAGTCAGCGTATATTTACTCGGATTTGGCCCCTCTCAATTTGTGTACGGCCCACTGTCCGATGCACTAGGAAGAAAAAAGATTCTGCTTTCTGGCTTACTTATTGCCATGCTAGGTCTAATGTCGATCATTTTCTTATCTCACTCCTTTCATGCCATGGTACTAGGGCGCTTTTTGCAAGGCTTAGGGACAGGATGTTGTGCCGTATTGGCCCGCGCTTCTACCAGAGACAGTTACAGCGGAAGCCAACTGCCTACAGCTCTGTCTTACATTGCGATGGTGGCATCATTGACGCCTCTGGTCGCTCCTATTATCGGTGGTTTTATTAACCATTATTTAGGTTGGGGAATGGTGTTTGTCTCCTTGCTTGGCTACGTGGCGCTTGCGTGGCTGATGTTATTAGTTGGCTTTAAAGAGACCATGCACAATAAAAAAGCCATCCCATCCCCTAAATTCATGTTTCATCAGTACAAAGAGCTTCTTAAATCACGCTACTTTGTCAGCTTTGCCAGTGTCTCTTGGCTCAACTTTAGTTTAACGGTCACCACCACCTCTTTAATGCCTTTCATCCTGCAAAATCAAATTGGTATGACGTCCGACCGATACGCATTGTGGGCCATTATTCCAACGATAGGTTTATTAATAGGCTCTACTGTTAGCAACAAACTTCGCCCTGTCATTGGCATTCACAGAACCTTAAAAATGGCACCCTTTATCCAACTCATTGGCGCCACTTGGCTAATTTTGTGCCCAGTAGAACCACTGTGGTTGATGCTAGGGCAATTCTTTATGGTGTTGGGGAATGGGTTTGCTATGCCTTGTGCACAGGCAATGGTAATGCAGCCCTACAGCAAACAAGCCGGGGCGGCGGCGGCAATGCAAGGAGGCGGACAAATGATAGTGTCTTCTCTTATCAGTATGAGCTTAATGAGTATGGGGCTTCGTCACGCATGGCAACTGGGATGTGTCATCGCAGTATTTGCCACGCTCACCTATATCAGCATTTATAGAGGGTTTAAAACAGAAGTGCCAAGTCACTGACTTGGCACAAAAAGAGGGAGGGTTAAAGGTATTCGGCAATGACTGGCACAATAGACAGTACTAATAGTATCGCCATACATACATTGAATAATTTCTGATGCTTAGGTTCGGACAATATCAATCTGACTTTTGTTCCAAAAACTAACCATACCCCCACGCAAGGAAATGCCACTAAGAAAAATAAGCCAGCGATGAGTCCTACCTGGCTGTAGATATTCATCCCATTGCTGGTGTAGGTTGCCACCGCTCCAGTGGCCATGATCCACGCTTTAGGGTTTACCCATTGAAACAATGCCCCTTGGAAAAAAGTAAATGGCTTAGCTTCTTCACAAGACAAGGAATCGGTTTCAGCTGAGGCTATTTTCCAAGAAAGATACAGTAAATAGACAATACCTAGAATTTTTATCACATCGTGTAGGCTCGGTATCCACTGGAAAAGAGATCCCAGCCCTAACCCAATAGCCACCACCATAGTCGGAAAACCAATGCAGATCCCCATAAAGTGAGGCAAGCTACGCTTTACACCATAGTTCATCCCAGAAGTCATCATCATGATGTTGTTTGGGCCCGGTGTGATTGTACTGGAAAACGCGAACAATAAAATTGCGGAAAAAAGTTCCATTTAGATACCTAAGTTAAACAGACTATTACTGTGATTCGTCGGAGGTAGACGAGTAAACACCTTTAAGGAAGTCGTCTTTATCTTGCCACACACCGTTTAACCAACGATGAAAACCTCTTTTAAAGGTTTTGTCATTAAAGTAATCACCACTTAGGTTCTCATCAATTTCATGAAGTTTGATGTTCACAACCACTTTGGTCATGCGCCCTTTCAACAAGTCATCAAACGGATTTTCACGGTTTTCAGGGTAAGCGAGGGTGACGTCCACTACACCATTGAGCAATTCGTTCATGGCATTTAAAGTAAATGCCACCCCACCCGTTTTAGGCTTGAGTAAATGCTGATAAGGCGTCTTGGCTGTGGCCATTTTTTCTTGGCTAGCACGCGTTCCTTCGGCAAAGCTGATCATAGTTGTCGGTACACGTCGAAATTTCTCACAAGCCTTGTTGATGGCATCAAAATCGTCATTGCGACGCTCAGGGTGGCGAACCAAATACTCATGCGAATGGCGACGCATAAAGGGCATATCCAATCCCCAACAGGCTAAACCAACAAAGGGAACATACAATAGGCTGTGCTTTAACAAAAATTTACCCATTGGCATTTTGTCTTTCATTACCGAAGACAAAATCACAATATCAGCCCAACTTAAATGGTTGGAGATCAATAGATACCATTGATCTTTAGACAGATTTTCACCGCCTTCTATCTGCCAATCAATTTTGTTATTCACATTCAGCAACCACAAATTGATCGTGGCCCACAACCACATTTGTTTGTTCGCCAATTTACTCATGGCGACTTTCACTCCTAGAAATGGCAAAACAAATTTGATAATTGCCAAAATACTAACTACAAATGAAGTGAAGGCCGTATTCAACATGACCAGAAAAACATTCATGATCATCTGTATATTTTTAAGCATTTACTAAGTCCCTTGCTTGTGAAGGCGTAATCATATCTCAGAATCGTAAACAGATTAATCGCAAAAGTGTATTTTCTCCAACGAATAGACGCTACTGCACACTTAGCGAACAAAGATTGATCAGAAAACTACATTGATTGACAAAATGAGAGGGATGGGTTCATCGAATCTCTAATGACTGGCATTCATTTCCCTTGTCATATCTACAAAGGCTTGTATGTAGTCATTCTCTTTATCCGCAACACGTACGCAGGCATAAAGATGGCGACGAATTCCATCACCTAAAGGACGGGTTGCGATCAAATCTTGGTTTTCAAAAGTGCGAACCGCCCATTCAGGTAGGGCTGCAACCCCAAAGCTTCCTGATACCATTTGCAATAAGGTGGATGTGTTGTCCACGGTTTTCCATTTTAATGGCTCACAACCACTGGGCTTTAAAAATAAGTTATAAACGTCCATACGGCGCTTATCCACCGGATAAGTTAAAAGAGCATGTGCGGCCAGATCGCTCGCTTGAATGCTTTTTTTGCTCACTAACGGGTGATCATTGCTCATCACCAACTGCAACTCATAACCAAACAATGGGATAAAATATAAATCTCCTCTAGACTCGACATCCGAGGTGATCATGACATCGATTTCTCCGGCTAATAATCGCTCTAATGGGTGCTGATGAAAACCAGACTCAAGATCCACATCCAAGCAAGAAAAAGTGTTTTGAAACTGTTTAATTGTCGGCAATAACCATTGAAAACAACTATGACAATCTATCGCGAGTGTAAAACGAGAATTTAAGTCTGAATGTGTTAGTTGCTTTTCTGCCGCTGCGATTTGAGGGAGCACATTATCGGCTAATGCAATCACCACTTGCCCTTGAGAGGTAAACTTTATGGGCTTGGTTTTACGATAGAACAGCTGTGCACCAATACGTACTTCAAGCTCTTTAAGTTGATGAGAAATAGCAGATTGAGTGATATGTAAATTTTCCGCACAAGCGGCAATAGAGCCAAACTTGGCTAGCCCTTGAATCGTCCTTAAATGCTTTAGCTCTAACATCATCTGTCCTAGTGATCTTTAACGCTACTAACATACAGGGCTGATTTGAACATGTAAACGTCTAGAAGGCTAAAATTAACATTACATAATCGTCAGAATAAAACGAGTGAACGTAACATCGAAAGAATATAAGAGAAGCTATTTCAACAAGTTGCGCCAGAAAGTGCATTGAAATAGACGTTTGAAGAAAGTGACAGTACTAAAAAGAGGCGGTGCCTCTTTTTAGTCTATTGATGATACTCACACACTAAGTGTTAAATACACCACCATCGAACACCACCCAACCAAAGCACCCAAGAACAATAGAAACCTAGGTAGCGTCCTTGCGCTTTCCTTACGCTGCTCTTCTGTGATATTTGCATTTTTACCTGTCATAAAACGCTTTGCCAATTTCATCGTACCACTCCCTATCCGAAATAGACTCTATTCACTCTTAATACCATACCGTCACCACCATGAAACCACACGCATAAAATGGTCATTCAGTGAGTCATATCAGATTCTGTTGCGCTAAAACTCGAGGAATGAACGGCCCTGAGTGGCAGTCCAATATAGGCTCATATGGAAGTAGCGCAAAATAATATTCCTTTGTCATAAAATCTTCATTATTTGTAAGCATTTGTAATGGCAAAGGAAATAAAAAACGACCAACAGCAAGGTTAAACCTACGACTTTTTTCATACTTGAATAAGTATTCTGGTTGAACTATTCATTATATTGAGTGTTTTTTGTACACCATTAAGGTCATCGGTCTCATTTAGGGGATATTGTTAATAGAAATAATGCTAAGACTTAAACGAATCTCGACATTTAATCCTTTTTGTACAGAAGTCAGGTAAGAAGAAAGCAGTGGAAACAGAAAATTGCCTCTCACAGCGAGTAACCTTTAATAATAGTGGGAGCACATCATGGAGAATCAATCGTGTCCCTTTCTCAAGGAGTAAAAACACACCTTAAACAATCTGGTATAGCGCTTATAGAGTTCTCTATCGTTGCTACCCTTCTGTTTGCCTTACTGTTTACTATTGTCGACTTTGCCCTCTATGGATACGTAAAACTCACTATGCAACACGCCGTGCGCGAAGGGGCTAGATATGCAATAACGGGTCGTACTGATTTAGACCCCGACGAAGACGAAGACGGCAATCAAGAACGTGGCAAAGCCATTTTACAAAAAATTGACCTCTCCTCTAACGGCCTTATGTCTAAGGTTGTGACCAATAACGGTATAAAAGTCAGCTCCAACGGCAGCTACATTAATGATGGAACGTTTGGCGCTTCAGGCGAGGCCATTGTTCTAGAAATTGCCTGCGAATGGCCTACCTTCAGCCCTATTATTTATCCCTTGCTAAGTGATGGTAAATACAAGTTTGTGGTTAAAACAGCAATGAAGAATGAGGCATTTTGATGAAGAGGATTCAATTGGATAACGTCTATTCTCGAACAAAAACAGCCGGGCTTGCATCGGTAGAGATGACCTTCATCGTGCCTATCCTACTCATTATTATGATGGGGATTTTCGAATTGACCCAAGTCATACAAGCGAACAACATCATCATCAGTATCAGCCGTGAGGGAGCAAACCTCATCTCTCGCAACAGCTCTCAAACACCTGAACAAGTCATGGACACCATTGCCTCCACATCCGATCCCTTAGATTTAAATCAAGATGGCATTATTTACATTAACCTAGTGGTCGGAAGAGAGGATGACGGGGGTAACCCAATAGATCCGGTATTAAGTCAGCAATATCGCTGGGGTGACTTTGGCTATACCGCCAGCAGTTCCACATGGAGTGGCTGTTCAGAATGGACGGGGGACGATAACGGGATATGCAATATGGATTCAGATCCAGTACTCACGGATTTTCCCTTACAGCTAGACAGTGGTGAGTCTGTTTACGTTGTCGAGGTCATGTACCGCTATTCTCCGATTTCGACACTGATCTTTGATAGTGACTTTACCATCAAAGAAATTACCTACCTTTAAGGAGTCGTTATGGATAAGACTCGAACTACACAACATTCAAAACGTCAATATGGATTAGCAGTATTACTGACGGTTGTCGCCTTACCCTTTCTGTTGATCATGGCAGGATTAGCCATTGATTCCGGCCGAGCCTATAGCATGCAGGCAAAATTGTTCGCCGCCATTGACGCCGCAGGCATTGCGGCTGCAAGAGCCGTCTCGTCAGGCAGCAGTCAAACCTTACGCGAAGCTAATGCTACCGCCGCCGCACAGAAGTATTTCAACGTTAATATTTCTCAAGCACTTCAAAGTAGTCATCCGTCGTTATCCACTCCGGTATTTAACTATGATAGCGAAGGGAATATCTCTATCTCTCTTACCGCAAACGCTAATATGCCGACCTCTTTTATCCGGCTTTTAGGCTTTGATACTTGGGCAATAGGCGTTGAGGCAGAAACCATTCGTCGCCCTGTAGATATATCACTGGTGATTGATAACTCCGGTTCATTAAGAGATGTGTTCGATGTGGTTCAGCAACGATCTAAAGACTTTTTAAGTAACTTTAATCCCGAGTTTGATCGAGTCGCGGTGACCCAATACGGTTATGGTGCAAATGCAGTTGTGCCTTTTAACTTAGTTCAGCGCAGCTATAGTAGCAGCGATGTAGAACAAAAGATTGATACGATGACCTACAGGACGGGAGGTAGCAACCACTACACTAATACTGCTGAGGGCTTCTATCAAGGCTATGCCGAGTTTGACACTAACGATAGCTTATCCGCTAATTTGAAAGTCATTGTCGTGTTTACCGATGGCGCACCAAATACCTTCACCTCTAACTTTGTTGTCGATAACAACAACACTTATCTTGCCTCGATATCCACCACCGACAGTGAAGCTAGGGGGCTATGGGACCCAACTAAAATGCGCGATCGAATGTCCTATGTATTACAAAATGGCAACACGGTCAGTTCAAATAATGACAGTCAAGGCAGTGAAATCTACAAATACGTCAGCATCTCTAATAACGACAGCTATCATGGGTTTTCATTACTCGGAGGTCCTAGAGCGGGCAATACCACTTATTCCTACTCTGGTGGTTCAGGCGATAAAACCGACTTTAAGAATGTAATACGGAGTATTTCTCGAGATCTTCCAGAAAAAATGGCCTACCAAGCCAGAGAAGACGGCGTATACGTATTTACTCTTGGGTTGGGTGATGCTCTATTGGATGACATGGGGCACGGCACGGGAGAAGATATGTTATATCGGATGGCAAATGACCCAAGTATGCAAAGTAGAGCAGCGACCGCTGGCGAGTTTCAAGCGGATCAAAAACAAGGCTTATACTGCTTTGCACAAAACGAAGACGACTTAGGGCCCTGTTTTGACAAGATGCTAGACGTCATTATCAGGCTTACCTTGTAACAATACACAAACAACGCAAGGGCTGATTAAAAGCGAGATTAAGCGCAATGCACTGAATTTTGTTCGTTACAAGTTTGTTCGTTACAGTTCAGTGCAAAAACAGTGGTTTAAGAACCCACCAGCCCTCCCCCTCAAATATGACAACTAAGTTCTACTTTATCTATCTGTAACAAGACGCCCATAGTAGTGACAATGCAAACTGAAAATGGAACTTCGGTTAGTATTATCAAGGATTTTTATGTTTGCTAGTATCGCGATTATATCCAAAGAAGGGGTTGATATCGCACTCATTATCGCTCTACTTTTGATCAGCACTAAGGGCATTTTAGATGCGAAAAAATGGCTATTTTATGGCTGTATAATGGGTATTGTCACGGCTGTCGTATTGGCTATTGTCGCCCTGACTAATGCCTGGCTCGCAACGGCATTTAAAGCGAAACTCACTCAAGCTGCCTTTCTTATTTTGTTGAGCTATCTTATTGCTACAACAACTATTTTTATACAATCAAAACCGTTTACCAAAGACAATAGCGAGGCGAATATAAAAACATGGAAGTGCGCCCTTCCTCTATTTATCTTATTGCTCATCGCTGTGTTCATAGTAGTGCGTGACGGATTCAACGTCGCATTCTTTCTCCTGAACTTAGTTCATCAATCTGATATTACCCACTCTTCTATCATCATAGGCAGTCTGATCGGTGTTCTACAAACCATAGTGGTAGGCGCGGTGGCATACGCCGGCTTAATCCTTATCGAAGTCAATATTACACTGAGTGTTTTTCCTACATTGATGGCGCTATTAAGTGCAGGAATGGCTGGACAAGCGGTGATAAAACTATCAAGCATCGGCCTTTTACCCCCCATCATTCCACAACTTTGGAACACAACTCCCTACTTTGATCACCACAGTAATTGGTTGGCACTGATCATGCGCGTAATGGTAGGCTATACCGAAAAACCTAGCCTAATGCAGTTGATCGTTTATATCGCGACATTTATGGCTATATTCATAATAAGTAAAAATGCGAAGCGGAAAAGAGTTAGGGCTATCCCCTTACCACCCTCAGTGATTGATTAAAAAGAGAAACAGGGAAAACTGGAAGGTCTCCACGAGAACATGAGTCTTCTTCGAGGAGTAAGCATTAAATTAACACCCGCCCATAAAAAATGGGGCTGATCTTTCATTATGCGCTTACCTGCCACAATGACGACCAACCCCACCAATAAAGAGTTTATAGAACTCTATTATTTAAATACGATAGAAGAACCCACCATATCTTCAGTCAATACCGTTAGGTTAGATGCACCAACACCGCCTACCGCTTTCACTAAGCCTTGCTCATCTCGCTCCATTGCTGGCTTTTCTGTTGAGATACCTTTTGGCAGAGGGTCCAATCCTTCAATTTGACCGTAGAAGATGTTGTTCTTGAATTTAGAACCTACCATCTTGAATTTCTCGCCTTCAAACTGTCTAAATGCGTTTGTGCCCGGCTCTACAGCAATTGATAAGTTGTTTTCAAATACCGTATCTACCGCAGGGAAAATAGTCTCTGCACGAGTATTGTCCGTCAAGCTGACGCGGTGAATCGCGTTACTACCAAAAATGCCCTGAGTGTTGTTCACTAAGGTGTTGTTTTTCACTACAACATCTTTTGGTGTCCACTGCTTTTGCAGAGTTTTGCCCACTGAATCTTTGCTCAGTACTTCACCATTAGCAACATCAATGATGCCCGTGTTTAGAACAAGACCACCACGGTAAGTGCCCTTACCTAAAGTCCCTTCAATGTAGTTATTCTCGATACGGTGATTTTCATCATAAATTCGGATACCACCAGAGTTTACAGTGCCATCTGGCAGAATAACGTTATTCGTTACAACGTTATTATGACCGTGTCTTAGTGAAATCATCGAGGTACTGTTGCGAATCGTATTGCTATCAAACGTAACGCCACTGGCTTTAATCGAAATCAGTTCAATTTCACCAGAACCGGTTTTACCAACATAACCACTGATATTGTCAAAGTAGTTATTCTTCACCACACTTTGAGAATCAAACAATGAATTATGGCTATCACCCACACGGATAGCTTGACGGTCATTACGGTTTGTTCTCACCATTTTAGGGTTAGAATTTTCAATCAATTCAATATCTAAAGCGGTTAAATCTTTAAAAATATTGCCTTCAATTAACGTTTTCTCAAGCTTCGCTGAGGTTTGAACAACCAACATTGCGCCACGCTTGTACTTGCCTTCAAAAGTATTGTTAGTGATCTTGTTGTTTTCACCACCCACAGTTACCCAACGGATATTTGGGTACTTACCCTTAGAATCTGGCACATAAGCATAATCGTTGAACTTGTAAATAACCGAGTTATTTAGCGTGTTATTTTTACCAAAGATACCGAATACACCCATGATGTTTGCATCGTGGCTTACCGTGCTCAATGTCGCGCCGCCATCAGTAAAGACCAAGCTTTCAATTAAGTTGTTATCGCCTTTGATGATGAACTGAGTTGAACCATTAAAAATAACGCTTCCCGCAACTTCAGGTTTAATCGTCACATTATTGGCTGTTAGGGTTACGCTGCCTAAATCTCGGTAATGACCGGCTTTGATGCTAATCACATCACCGTCTTTCGCATTCACAATGCTTTCACGAAGCTCAAGAACTTGTTGCATTGAAGCAATGCTAACGCCTTGATCTACCATCACTAAAGTGGGTTTAGTTACTAGCTCGGTTTTACCTTGGTTTGATGCACAACCAGCTAATAGTAAAGAACCTGCGATTAATAAAATGGGTGCCTTTTTCATGACCGTCTCTTTTGTAGGGATTTATTCTGAAACGCACATTAGCAACAATAATCACACTCAAGCAATTGCATAGATTCAGGTTTGCTATCAAACACCTGTCTTTTTCATCAATTTGTCGACCATGTCATGTATTTAAATACTACAAGTAACACTATCAAGGTTTAGGGTTGAAAAATGAAGTCAGTACAAGTATTAGAGCAGTCGATAGGAGGGAAAAAACCGGGAAAACGTACTGGATAGATTGTCTACTAATAGATATCGAGTTTGGCTATAGCCTTTGCTATAGCCAAACTCATTTACTTATGAATAAACAACTGCTTGAGCAGAGTTCGTATCATTGGATTCGGAAATAATATCCGCAACAAATTGAGCTTTTGAACCAAGGATTATTTGTAATCCATTCGAGCCGACACGTATGACACCCATAGCTCCAAAAGATTTGATGGCCTCATCATCAACAATTGTTAAGTCTTTCAACTCTAAACGTAGTCTTGTAATGCATGCACCAATATTGGTGATATTTGACTTTCCGCCAATTAAAGGAATGAGCTCTCGAGCTAATTCTTCGTTTGTAATATTAACGGCTTGCACTTCATTGTCATCTCTACCGACAGTTTTGAAGTTAAATTTGCGAATGGCAAAACGGAAAACGCTATAGTATATCGTCGCCATCACCGCTCCCCAAGCAATGACATAAATCCAGTTTGTATTAAACCCATCCATTGATGGCAATATTCCAAATGAAATAAAGTCAATCACTCCTGCTGAGAACGTCTTACCAATATGCACTTCTAACGCATATGTAACCGCATAAGATACACCTGCCATAATCGCTGAAAATACGTAAAGTAACGGAGCCACAAAAATGAAAGCAAATTCAACCGGTTCAGTAATCCCTGTTACAAATGATGTTAGAGCAGCTGATCCTAAAATACCGGCTGCAATCTTCTTATTTTTATCATTGGCTTCGTGATACATTGCCAAACAAGCAGCAGGAAAAGCGAACATATAAATAGCAAAGTTACCAGATAGAAACTTCCCAGCAGATTGATACTCATCAGTAGAGAAGTTTCGAACACCGTCCTCAAGCATCTTGAACCAAATAGTATGGTCACCATTTACGATAGCACCTGATGCAGAAGTATATTCACCAAAAGAGAACCAATAAGGGCTATAGAAGATATGATGGAGGCCAACAGGAATCAATGCTCTCTCCATAAAGCCATAAATGAAAGTAGAGACATACATATTACCGCCATTAGCCATATGAGAAAGAGCGTCAATTCCCGACTGTATGTACGACCAAATATGAGGTAAAACAAGACCTATTAAGAACGCAGCAAAAGCCGTAACGATAGGAACAAAACGCTTACCAGCAAAAAATCCAAGGAAATCTGGTAGCTTAGTATTGAAGAACTTTTGATACATTACTGCCGCAAGAACACCCGCAATCAGGCCACCGAATACTCCCGTTTGCAGAGATGGAATCCCCATTACCATCGCATATTTACCACCAGCAATAGCCATTTCCGGGGTAATCCCCAAAAATGTCCCCATTGTTGCATTCATTACCAACATAGCAACAATAGCGGCTAGTGCTGCAATTCCAGATTCTTTTGTTAAACCAACGGCAGCACCTACAGCAAATAATAACGATAAATTATCAAATATAATTCCCCCTGCTCTCATCATAAGGGGTAGATCAAACTTGGCACCAAACGCTAGCAATAAACCAGCGGCTGGAAGTATTGATATTGGGAGCATCAAAGCTTTCCCAATAGAAGAGAGGCGAGATAATGCACTCTTAAGGTTGTTGAACATAGTTATAATCCTTTTTAGTTTCACGTTTCATCAAAGGTAAAATAGCACTACAAATTATGTTCAAGGTTACATATAGCTATCAGTTTGTAAGTTATTCACTTACAAACTGATAGTTGATAAAAGTATTATCTAAAGTAAGAATTATGACCTAGTTTAGTCTCTTCACTCGAATGCTTAATAAGCGATGAATGACCTTTTGAGTGTCGATTGATTCGTCAAGAAAGTATCGATATACCTCATTAGCGACTGCATTTTGAATGACGGGATCAACCGCCATTGAATCTACAATACTAGGCACAATAGCATTATCTCTTTTTGCTTGATGGTAATCTAAATAGGATTTTTTCTGGCATTCAGAGAAATCATCAATCGATATATTATGCTGAGCAGGAATACTACCCTTTCTTTTATTCATTTCTTTTATAAATAAAGGAGAAGATATGTTCTCTAAAATACTCTCTGGAAACTGTTCTTTTTCTGAAAACTTCTTAAAGAAAACTAAGCTATCGGAGTTATAAATAAAACCTGGTTTTATCGAAGGAAATGGCACGCACAAAATATGTTCTGGAATATCACCTTTATTATTTAACATTTCACCCAGAGCCCAGTCTCCCGTAAACTGAAAAGCTCTATCACCACGAATTAAAGCTGCTACACCTTCGTCCCATGTCATAGTAGGTAATAAGGAGGCATTAATTTTGCTAATTTCCCTAAAACGTTTAAATACAAGTTCTGTTGTTTCGCTTCCAAGAGAATTCTCATCAAGATCTACAAATGCTTTCATATAATAATCTGGACCACCAACACCAAATGCGATATTTTCGAACAATTGAACTATTTGCCATTGATCATTACCTAAAGCAATTGGTTCTACTCCTGAACTTTTTAAGGTCTTTAAGATATTAATTAATGAATCCCAATTATGCGGAACGTCTAGATCAAATTTGGTTAATACTTCATTATTAATCCACATCCAATTTAATCGATGAATATTTAATGGGATTGCAACATACTTACCATTATATTTATTTATACTTTTTATATCATCATATAGAAATTTATCCCATGTATTTATTTCCGAAATATCATCTAATTCCAATAGAAAGCCTAAAGCAGCCCAAGAAGAAATAGCAGGGCCCTCCATCAAAGCCATGTTAGGGGGGTTACCCGCAATAGTTCTAAATTGCAGTGTACTTTTCGCTACTTTCCCACCTCCGCCGACTATCGGGTCACTTTTAATAACGTATTGAGAATCATAAAATCTACCTTCGATTACAGATAGTGCTGATAATTCACCTTTTGAGGTCCACCAATGTAAAAACTCAATTTCTTCTGAAAAAGCACTACTTGATAAAAACAATAGAAGTCCAACTAATTTATTCATCGTTATTTCACACTTTCCAATGTAATTTGAACAACCAGTCCTTCATCTTTTGCGTTAGACAACATAATGTCTCCACCATGGTTACGCGCTATATTTCTAGCAATGGAAAGACCCAAACCACTAACATCAACAGACAATGGCTCTAAGCGACTATAGGGTTTAAATACTTCTTCAAACTTATCTGTTGGTATTCCTTCTCCATAGTCGCGTATAGCAATCGAAGTAAGTTTGCCCTTCATTACAACTGAAATATCCACTTTATTTCCATATTTAACACCATTTTCAATTACATTTGATATGCACCGCTTTATTGCCAATGGTTTCCCGAAAATTTCGACATCACTATTGTATTCTATGTAAACCTTACGCCCATTTTGATTATGTATTTCAGAACATAAAGTAATAACATCGATTATATCAACCCACTCTAACTCTTCATGTATACCTTCGTCTTTTAAACACTGTAATGCTCCATTCAGCATAAGCTCCATATCTTTGAGTAACTTTTCGAATCGTACGCGAGTTTTTTCATCTGGTAGCATTTCAGTTCTGAGTTTTAAACAGGCTAATGGTGTTTTAATATCATGAGATACAGCGTTAAAGAATAGCTCTCTATCTCTCAAATAAGATTTAATTCTGTAGTTCATCTTGTTGAATGCATGAATCGCTGCTCGTGTTTCAGCGCTTCCCTCCTCCTTGATCTGATCAACTTCTAATTGCGCACTCATCAAAGATGCCGATTTGGCTAAAGAACGAAAAGGACGAACTTCTTTTTGCGTTACAATATAAGAAACAAATGACAAAAGGATCGTAACTATCAAGAAAAACAACAACTGCTTACTTTCAATAATAACATTTGTGATCGAACTAAAAGATAAAGGCAAAACAGTAGCCATGTATAACCAGTGGCCATCATCTAATTTTTTTTGGATTACAACTATAGGTAAATCAAGTTCACCTAAAACTAAAGTATAATCTCTCCACAGCGCAGGAAGATCATCTATTTTTATTTTTGAATCAAAAACAACTAAATCTTCTCGTTTGGTGATAACTACCGATGTATCACTTTGGTAATTCAGTTTGTCATATAAAAGAGCGGTTGAGTTAAATTCAATGTCTTGAACTATTGGATAGTTTTCTAGTGGTTTGATATCGATGTAGTGATTATTTACAGATATAAAAAATCGCGTCCCTCCGATATTTCTCAATTGTTCAAGAACCAAGTGTCTATAGTTTAATGGTAAATCTACAAAGTAATTTATTGTATCGGCGGCTGATAGGGTTATTGCAGACATGGCACTCCATGCTGATTCCTTTTTGGAATTAGAAGTACTTGTATACCAAATAGTGCCCACAAAAAATTCTGCCAATAGGATAACAGTAAGCATGGAAAAGGTAATACGGGACACCATAGATTGGAAATGAAATTTAGCAAACATTGAAGCACTAATACTCCATCTCTTCAGAAACAAACATATAGCCCTGATTTCGCAAACTCATAATGACACTTCTATCGTGATCACCTATCTGTTTTCTTAGGCGACTGATCTGAACATCAATACCTCGCTCAAGTGGTTCTGCATTACGACCCCATAAAGCCTGTGCTATGTCATCCCGAGTGAGAAGTTTGTTCGGAGAGCTCAACATTAAAGTTAAAAGATTAAAATCAGAACCAGAAAGAACAACAATTTCATCATTAGTACCGACTAGATTTCGTTTTAAAGTATCAAACTTCCACCCCATAAATTGAATATAACGTGAGGTTTGTTTACTAGTGTAACTTGAGCGCCTAAGTAGCGCTTTTATTCTCGCTAGTAACTCTCTGGGGTTAAATGACTTCGTAATGTAATCATCCGCACCTATCTCTAACCCTGCAATACGGTCAGCATCATCGGTAACCGCGGTTAGCATAATGATTGGAACTTGCGATGAACGTCTTAATTTCTGACAAAGAGTTAGGCCGTCATCGCCGGGTAACATGATATCGAGAATAATAAGATCAGGAGATACCGTCTCTAAGATTTGCCACATCTGGCCACCATGAAGTGCAGTCAAAACATTAAAATTGGCAATTTCTAGATATTCACTCAGTGCATCAAGAACTTCTTGACTATCATCAACGATTAAAACAGTTCGCTTGTCCAAGTAAGTACCTCATCTCATAGTATCTATCTGATACTTAAGATTTTACCTTTTCGGATCTGTCCCGTATTAAGCAACAGCTTGAATTGTGATACTGAACTTAAAAACTGACAATTTCTAAGATGTGACCATTCCCTAAAATATGTGTTTACAACTTGACCAACGAATAGACCTTACAAATTACTTACAAATCACCTACAAATTACTTACAAATATCAAGGTTGTTTTTTGTACAATTGTACCTGCTATATGACACCAATTAAAAAGTAATACTTCAAAACTCAGGAGAATGTAATGAATAAAAAGACACTAATGCTTGGTATTAGCTCAATCTTGTTTTCAAGCACTATTTATGCTGAGCAATATAGGATTATAAGTCCCCATCCAGATGATGCATTACTCGTTTTTGGTGGGTACCTATCGAGCCTGAATTTAAATAATGATTCCGATGAAAGAATCGTTGATGTAATGTTCAGTACATCAAATTACTCCACAAATCATTTGGACGTATTAACTAACAAAAGAATTTCAACCGTTAGCCACCTAAGGTATATCGAAGACTATGATGCACTAACAGATTTATTCGAAAGCTGGGATAATTTTAAATATAGAAACTATGGATATTACGATGCACCTCTTAGGTTATATGAAGGTGACCTTACGGCCGGTGGAGGGCCTGCTGGTACTTTTAAAAACTTTAGACAAGTCGAAATAGATACATTTAACATGATGGTGCATAGCTTTGAATCAATTCTAAAAAATGAGAACTGTACTCTTTTAGTACCAATAGCAAATGGCCTTCATATAGACCACTTTATGACAAAGGAAGCTGTTATTACAGCAGCTTATAGGCTTGCAGAACAGGCAAAATGCAAAATAATTTTTGGACAAGATCAGCCATATACAAATGCAAACCCAAACAACACAGATACTGAAATAGATGCGCTACGCTCACGTTTACCAGCCAACGCTATTTCTGAAATGACATATGATGTGCCGATCGAATCAGGCACAACTGAAAATATTAAACTTTACAAATTTAAACGATACTATTTTACTCAGTATGATGATGGCTATCTAGAGCCACTAAAATCTAATTTAACCGAGGTTGTATATATTTGGGATCCATCTACATATGGAACAATAAAATCTCATGCAGATTGTGACGGATCTGACTACTGTAGACTAGCGTTATAAATATACCTATATAGACGCTACTTAAGCAGTAGTCCAATCCTAGTTTGTATATTGTGGTCAAGTAAAATTGGCCACAATTTTATAAGTTTCTCAGCAAAGCCTCTTTGATTCGCCCTGTGTGAGATCACCATTGTATTGGTACAGCCTGATTTGGCTGTAGTATTTAATGATATACCCAACTATGATTTTCTAAGCTTCTGAAGAACTACTCCATTGGGCTATTGACGCTCCTATGTCAAGATAGACTCGCCAGATCTTTCAATATCAGTGGGAATAGTTTTCTCACAATATAGTGCTTTAGGATGCAAGTTATTTCCTTAGTTGATAAACCCTCTGCTATTCGTCGTGCAACATAGCCTTTTGCTCTAGGATCACTACGCATTCTAACCACAGCTACACAGTCCAGAGGGCACTATTCGCTCTGCGGCAACCACCTCGACTCAACCTATGACGGGTAATTTATCCCGATGAAGCAAGAATTGGATAACCCCACATAATGCTACAAAGCACGCTTAGAAAGTTTCTTATTGGTGTTTACCCTTGCACTCACCATGTCGGGAGCTACCTTGGCGAGCAAAGGCACAATGAAATCACCCTAATAATGACTTTCGCAAGCAAATTATTGGTTCTTTACAACCTTGCTATGGCTTTAGTATTGCTTGTAAACGCTTCTTGAATCACTCTACTGCTAAGTAGCGACTCCTTGCTCCAACACTGGTTATCACTAGCGATGTGGGTACTCCCATTTAGCTACGCACCACTTGAGTTGTGTATGTTGGTTGGCTTCTGCATTTAACGCTATAGGTAAGCCTAAACAAGCATTGAAAGTGTCAATTGCGAGATTATTCTTATTTTATGTACCTACTGCTTGGCTTGGCTCTGCAACAGGCTATATTATCAATGCAGTTTACGCAGCCTTTGTAGCTAACGCTTTGGCGAGTACTTATGCGTGGATAAAATTGAAGGAGGGCCATTTCCATCCCCATTGTCGCGACAGAACTTATTGATGTATAAGTTATTTTATTAAGAGAGGTTCGAGTAAGATTGAACCACAAAGAATTTCACCTAATATAAAGCCCCTTGGTTAAATTCTCCCACATCACCGAGAAGAAAAAATAATATCCCCATAATAGGCTTCGGCATGCCCGCCACTATTATCCGTATCCGTCATAATCGCCACTATATCGATATAACGGTAGCTTTTTTGATTGGCACTTTTGCGGCCTTTGTCACCAAATACAGCGATTAAATCTTGATAGATATTTTGCTTCTGCTGATACCACTCGCCTATCTTTGAGCTTTTGTCTTGCAATGACCACATTTTTACATTGCTGCCTGCGAAGGGATTGTCCCAAATCTGACCTTTTTCTTGGGCGCTTGACCATACGTAGCTGATGGATTTAGTGCTCCAAAACATCATTCCGCCGTCAATTACGATATATATTCTGGCAGCAAAGTCATCGCCCTCTTTTTGGGTTTCATCCACCTCATCTAAAGGGGTTTTGATTGCCCAAGACCAATTCATAAAAGGGGTAGCTAATAGATCAATTCGTTTTTTTATTATTAACCCAGAGGCGGAATGATGACTATTGGCGAAAATGGCGGGCTGCGCTAGATACTCGGTGACATCGTAACGCGTGTTATCAGACAGTGTCTTGCTCTGCCAGTTTTTCATTCCGTTGTGGGCAATATCGGTAAGGTGAATCGAATCATCAGCTCGCACATCAGTGCCATTGAGAATAAGTCCAAGTAATAATGCAGGCTTAATGTAACCTTGGTATCCGTTCATCCAATAACCCTTGGTGATCTCAATAGGCTGGGCAAAATCAGCATTTCTGCGTTGCCTCAAGCTCGTGCATGATATTCATCTGCGCGAAATGGTGTCTATTTAAGATAGCACTCTATTTACGCTAACCCTTGGTATCTATTGATAAATTGAGGGCTGTGCGCTGTTTAAAAAAATTGAAAGGTGTTTTTGAAAAAACTGACTCACCCATAATTTGCCTGTATACTTTAGCTAAAATTATATCAATACAAGGACTAGGATGGACAAATCCACTCGACCTGAAGCCGTATCATCGGTTCTAAAGGTGTTTAGCATTTTACAAGCATTGGCCGAGCAAAAAGACATTAGTGTTTCTGAATTATCTCAACGTTTAATGATGTCCAAGGCAACAACCTATCGATTCTTGCAAACGATGAAGACGCTAGGCTTTGTCTCTCAAGAGGATGAAACCGAGAAATACGCCCTAACACTCAAGCTATTTGAGTTGGGTGCAAAAGCACTTGAGTATGTTGATCTTATTGATATTGCAGACAAAGAGATGCATGAAATATCACAACAAACTAATGAGACCGTCCATCTAGGTGCTCTTGATGAAGGTGCGATTATTTATCTGCACAAAATTGATTCTAGTTATAACTTACGCATGCATTCACGAGTAGGTAGACGTAACCCTCTATACAGTACAGCTATTGGCAAAGTATTGCTTGCGGGTAAATCTAATCAAGATGCGATAGCGCTTCTTAAAACCGTAGAGTTTGTTCAACATACTGAAAAAACGCATCAAAACATCCAGCAACTGATGGATGAAGTAGAAGTGGTGAAAACTCAGCACTTTGGCGAAGACAACGAAGAGCAAGAGCCGGGATTACGCTGTATTGCCGCCCCTATTTATGACCGCTTTGGCAATACGATTGCATCGGTCTCTGTGTCGTTTCCTACCGTCCGTTTTGATATTGAGCGCAAGCCACAATATGTCGCTATGTTACAAGCAGCAGGTAAGCGTATTTCGGAGCAGCTGGGCTATCATGATTACCCAAGTATTGAAGCGAATTAAGTCGCGATATGAATAAGACGAAACCAGAGCAATTTATGCTCTGGTTTTTTATGCACCGCTTTCATACACAATAACACCTTTCTACTCGCACACCTCTTGCGCCACTTTCTTCACCACTTTCACCGCAGCGACCTTAAACTCAGGAATTTTTGAATGCGGATCTTTGGCGGTATTGGTCAGCCTATTTACTGGCGATTCTACAAAGTGGAATGGAATAAACACTACCCCTTGTTGCATTCGCTTAGTGACAAATGCGGCAATATCAATTTCACCTCGGCGAGTTGAGACCGTAAGCATATCGCCATTGCCAATACCTAACGCTTCGGCATCCGCGACACTGATCATGGCTCTTGGGCCCGCAAGCTTATCTAAGCCTTTGGTTTTACGAGTCATAGTGCCGGTATGGAACTGCTCTAAGATGCGCCCTGTGGTCAAAATTAACGGATACTCCTCATCAGGAAGCTCCGCTGCATAACGAAACGGAATCGCCTCCATCTGCCCTCGCCCACGAATAAATTGCTCTTTATGCATGATGCGAGTGCCTTGCGGATTATTTTTGTTACTTGGCCAATGTTTGCCATTGGCGGGGATAGCGTCCCAGCCGAGTCCCGCATATTGCGGGGTCACTCGCGTGATCTCATAGGTGATGTCACTGACACTTTGATAGTTCCAACCGCCGCCCATAGCATTGGCGATTTTTTGGATAATCACCCAATCTTCTAATGCTTCACCCGGCGGATTGACCACAGGATTTAATCGCTGTACGCGACGTTCGGTATTGGTGAAATGACCTGATTTTTCGGCAAAAGAACACGATGGTAATACCACATCAGCGTACTCGGCAGTTTCCGTGAGGAAAATATCTTGCACCACTAAGAAGTCTAATGACTCAAGTCCTGCTAATACGTGAGTTTGGTCTGGGTCGCTCAGCGCAGGGTTTTCACCCATAACATACAAACCGCGCACTTCACGTTTGCACGCTGCATCAATGATTTCCGTTAGGGTTAAACCAGCTTCATTGGGTAAATCAGGCGCGTTCCATTCCATCGCAAACTTTTGATGTATCAGTGGGTTATATACCTTTTGATAACCAGGGAAGTTATTTGGCAGCGCTCCCATATCACAAGCCCCCTGCACATTGGACTGACCGCGTAGCGGGTTAATACCGCCACCTTCAATGCCAATGTTGCCACACAGCAATTGCAGATTGGCAATAGAACGAACGTTGTCATGCCCGGTCGTATGTTGGGTAATGCCCATAGCGTAATACACGGCGGTGCGTTTCGCCGTTCCTATCATACGAGCCATGGCATAAATATCGCTGGCTTTAATGCCAGTGACTAACTCCACTTTATCTAGTGCGTAGCTTGGCGACATCACCTCTTGCAACAAGGTATCAAAGCCGTCTACCCGCTCCTCGATATACGCCATGTCATGCCAGCCGTTTTTGATGATCTGTTGCATCACACCGTTTAACAGCATCACATCCGTGCCGGGTCTTTGCGCCAGATACAGCTCAGCATGGTCGGCTAAGCCAATTTTCTTAGGATCAGCCACAATCAAACGCGCGCCTTTATGGCGAATTGCTTGCTTGATATGTGAGGCAATTATTGGGTGAGCGGCCGTAGTATCAGAACCAATCACAAAAATCACATCTGAATGTTTGATACTCGGAATATCATTGGTCATAGCCCCACTGCCGAGTGAAGCTTCCAAACCCGTTACAGTTGAAGCGTGGCATAGGCGAGCACAGTGATCCACATTGTTGGTTCCAAGCTCTCGACGAACAAACTTTTGAAACGCATAGTTATCTTCATTGGTGGTTTTTGCCGAAGAAAATCCCGCTAACGCATTGCCACCATAAGTCTGTTTGATGGTGCTAAATTTATTGGCAATCAGCGCAATGGCTTCTTCCCATGACGCGGGTTGCAATCGGCCATCTTTGCGAATCAACGGGGTGGTTAAACGCGCATCACTGCCGACAAAATCAAAACCAAATCGACCTTTAACGCACAGCATTCCTTCGTTGACCGGAGAATTGCCGCCTTTTACATAGCGAATCTGATTGCTCTGCTCATCGACGTGCATGCTGACTTTGCACCCTACTCCGCAGTAAGTACAAATGGTATCAACCACTTTTAAGGTTTCGATGCGCCCTTGCGCTCTATCACGCGCATCCATAATTGCGCCAGTCGGACACACCTGCACGCACGCACCGCATTGAACGCAATTTGAATCGCCCATCAGAGTTTGGTTATCACCAAAGTTAGGGCGACATTCAGGACGTGAAGCCGGACGGCCGCCCTTGTCGGTCATAAAGCTAAGTACGCCATGCACCGCTTGGTCGCTACAGGCTTGTACACACTGCCCGCAACTGATGCAGCGGTTGGCATCAAAGACAATAAATTCTGAACTGCTATCGACACTGAATTTTTGGCGAGTATCACGAGTGCGAACCGCTTGCCAATCTGCATCGGATTTGATTTCTATCGCATCCTCAAATGATTGCAACGCGCCATATTCGGTGGAGTAATCACGAAGGTCGCATTCTGTATTTGCCTGACAACCACACTCTAAACAGCGCGCCGCCTCTGCCATTGCTTCGCGATTATCAAAGCCTAATTCAACTTCAGCAAAGCTTTGCTCGCGCTGCTCACTGGTGAGCTCAGGCATTATTGAGCGCGCTACTTTTTGAATATTTTGAAAATGCAGTGAATCCACTTGGCGCAAGTTTTTGCCTTTACGCGAGTTAAATGGCGTCACTGGAATGTTGTGCATATCTCCGTCAAAAAAGCGGTCAATGGCTTGCGCTACAATGCGACCATCGGCCACCGCTTCCACCGCGGTTGCAGGGCCGCGACGAAAATCACCAATACTGAAAATGTTGCCCGTGCCGCTATGTAAGGTTTTAGGATCAACCTCTGCGGTATTCCAGCGGGTAAGCGGAAGCTCTAGGCTTTCATCGTCCATAAAACTGAGGTCAGGTTTTTGCGATACCGCAGCAATCACAGTATCAAACGCTTCGGTAAAAAACTCCCCCGTTGACTGTGGAGAGCGGCGACCGGATGCATCCGCAGGCCCAAGCACCATTTTTTCCAGTACGATGGCATTTACATGCCCCGCTTCATCGGCAAGGTTTTGCGACGGATTAGTCAAGAAATGAAACTTAACCCCTTCGTGCTCCGCCTCTTCAATTTCATAATCTTCCGCTGGCATTTCAGCGCGAGTACGGCGGTAAATCAAAGTAGTGTCTGCGCCATCGCGAACCGCTGTGCGCGCGCAATCAATAGCAGTATTGCCTCCGCCAATCACCGCCACTTTTTTACCGGTCACATACTGCTTGTCAGTCACATAATCTTTTAGGTAATCAACGCCCAAGTAACAACCGTTTAGATCGCTACCGCTATAATTCATTTCTACTGCTTTAGATGCGCCAACAGCCAAACACACGGCATCAAAATCGGCGCTAAGTGAAGACAAGGTAAAATCTCGACCGAGCTTTTTATCACACTCTATCGACATTCCATTGCGACACATCAGCTCAATTTCTTTGTCTAAAATATCTTTAGGTAAGCGATATTCAGGAATGCCGTAACGTAACCAGCCACCCGCGTGAGGCATAGATTCAAATACGCTGACCTGATAACCTTCATTAGAGAGATAATATCCTGCGGTCAATCCCCCCGGACCGGCACCGACAATCGCGATATGCTTATTACGATCTGGTTTTTTCGGTGCAATGTACGCTTGCTGGGCTTCAAGGTCGGCATCTGCGGCATGGCGTTTTAATTGACGAATGGCAATAGAATCATCCACTAAGCCACGGCGACATTCCGTTTCACAAAAAGCAGGACACACACGACCAATCGACAAAGGCATTGGCAACGTACGCTTGATCACTTCAATGGCTTTTTGATGATCGTTTTGCGCGATGTGATACAGATAAGATTGAATATCCACCCCTGCCGGGCAAGCGGTTTTACAAGGCGCTTCACAATCAGCATAGTGATCGGTCATGATGCGATTGAGCGCATGACGACGATGCTCGGTCAGCTCCTTAGATTGAGTAATCACGTTCATGCCACTGTAAACTTCCAGTTCACATGAGCGCTTCATACCGCTACTTTCCACTTCCACAACACAGAGATCGCAAGGAACTTTCTCGCCATGTTTATTCGCGCCACAAAGTGAAGGAATGTCAACGCCACACACCTGTGCCGCTTCAAGCAGGGTCAACCCGTCTTCAACAACTCGATATTTCCCATCTATGACAATTTGCACCATGCCAAACTCCTTCACTCAAGGCTCGCTGGCAAGCCCTTGCAATTAACACACACATAACCTTATACCGCGCAAGGTTACTTAATTCCACAATATTACTACGGAAATTAACCAAATGGTGATTTGTACGACAAATAACACACTGGTTGGAGGATCTCGATAAGCGTTGCTAAAAAAAGAGCCAGCAAAATTGCTGGCTCTTGATTCGATTTGGTGGTGCTTAGTAAAGATTACGCAAGCTTGGTACGTAAGCGTTGAGTGGCTTCCACTAAGTGTTTAAGTGACTCTTCCGTTTCGCTCCAGTTACGTGTTTTTAGTCCGCAATCTGGGTTTACCCATAAGCGTTCTACTGGGATACGTGTAGCTGCTTTTTCAATCAACTGCTCAATCCACTCCACTTCTGGCACGTTTGGTGAGTGAATATCATACACGCCTGGGCCAATTTCATTGGGATAGTTGAACTCTTCAAATGCGTTCAATAGCTCCATATTTGAACGAGAAGTTTCGATGGTGATGACGTCTGCATCAAGGGCTGCCACTGAATCAATTATCTCATTAAACTCGCTGTAACACATGTGCGTGTGGATCTGAGTTTCTGGTTTGGCGCTAGCAGCGGACACTTTAAATGCGTTCACGGCCCACTCCAAATAATGCTGATGATCGCGCGCTTTTAATGGCAACCCTTCACGAATTGCTGGCTCATCAATTTGAATAATATTGATACCTGCTGCTTCCAAATCAGACACTTCATCTTGCAAAGCGAAGGCCAATTGATTAGTGATGGTTTCTCTTGAAATATCTTCACGAGGGAAAGTCCAGCACAAGATAGTGACAGGGCCTGTTAGCATGCCTTTCATTGGTTTGTCAGTTAGCGACTGTGCGTATGTCGTCCAATCAACAGTAATTGGATGTTCACGTTCAATATCCGCCACAACGATAGCAGGCTTAACACAGCGTGAGCCGTAGCTTTGTACCCAACCAAATTGCGTAGTTTGGAAACCCGCTAGGTTCTCAGCAAAGTATTCCACCATGTCGTTACGTTCAGCTTCGCCGTGCACTAGCACATCTAGACCAATTTTTTCTTGGCGTTCAACCGTATCTTTAATAAAGCCTTGGATAATTTCAGTGTATTGCGCAGTAGAAATGTCACCACGTTTATAAGCGGCGCGTGTTTTTCTCACATCACTGGTTTGTGGGAACGAACCAATGGTGGTGGTTGGCAATAACGGCAGTTTTAACACTTCTTTTTGATGGTGAGCACGCTCAGGATAAGCCGCGCTACGCTCAGCATCTTTCGCAGTAAGACCGGCAATGCGGCGCTGTACAGATTCTTTATTTACTGACGTTGATTTGCTGCGCTCGATAATCGGTTGGCTGTATTGCTCACAATAGGCAATCGCTTGTGCGTCACCGTCTAGTGCTTTGGCAAGCCAGTTCACTTCCGCCACTTTTTGTTTAGCAAACGCAAACCAATCTTTAGTTTCGGTAGACAATTTAGTTTCGAGATCCAAATCAACCGGGCTGTGTAGCAGTGAACAAGAAGTTGCCACCCATAGGCGATCGCCTAATTTTGCTTTTGCATCTTGCAGCGCCGCCAGTTTTTCAACCAAATTCGCGCGCCATACGTTACGGCCATTGATCGTACCAGCAGATAACACCCATTGCGCTGGCAGTGCATCAACTACAGTTGACAATTGCTCTGGCGAGCTTGCGATATCGATGTGCAAACCATCCACATTAATCTCAGTGATCGTTGGCAATACATCAGTGATAGAGTCAAAGTACGTGGTCAGTAGTAATTTAAGGTTTGTTTGCAATGTTTGATACGCGCCTTTAAAGCTATCTAACCATTTTGCGTCAAGCTCAAGGGCTAAGATAGGCTCATCAATTTGCACCCACTCTACGTTAAGCTGTTCAAGTTTTGCAAAAATTGCTTGATACGCTTCTAACAGTTTCGGTAATAGTGATAAACGGTCAAAGCCTTCTTCGACTTCTTTACCTAGGTAAAGGTAGCTCAGTGGACCTAATAGTACTGGCTTAACGGTGTGGCCCTGTGCTTGCGCTTCGCTGATTTCATCAAAAAGCTGTGTCCAGCTTAGTTCAAAAGTATCGGCAGAAGAAAACTCTGGTACAAGGTAGTGATAGTTAGTGTTGAACCACTTAGTCATGTCAGAAGCCGCATGACCTGCACAACCACAGGTTGATTGAGATTGACCGCGACCGATACGAAATAGCGTATCAAGATCCGGCGTGCCATTTTGATGACGTTTTGGCACATGGCCCAGTAGAAGGCTGGTTCCTAGCACATGGTCATACCATGCAAAATCACCTGCTGTAGCAAATGACAGTTGATTGTCTTGTTGAAGCGTCCAGTTTTTTTGTCGAATCTCAGAAGCAACGTGGCGAAGTTCGTTGACGTCTGATTCGCCTTTCCAATATTTCTCTAGCGCAAATTTCAGTTCGCGTTTTTCGCCCACTCGTGGATAACCTAGAATATGTGTCGTTGTCATGATAATGCTCCCTATTAATTCGTTAAGATGTCCAGACGTCTAAAATATCTCTTGAATAAGGTTTTGATACAACATCGATTTACTCATATAGAGCATGAGGAAATTTCAGTATGGTTTATTGGGTTGGTGCAATAGATTGGTGTTTATGTACGGAAAGTGAGTTGTGTTTTCTTAATTGCTTAAGGAGTAATTCCTGATTTACACCTCCACCATTATTTAATAGCCACGAAAAATGAACACCTCTCCGAATACACAAGGCCTTTGCTATTAAAACCATAGCAACCAAGCGTTTATTCAACTATACTCCACGCTATGTTTTTAATAGCAGGTAATTCAAATGACTCACTTTAGTTATCCGGGTAAACCAGTTCGTGGTTCCGAATCCGGTAATCCAATCATGGCATTATTTGATTTACTTGGGCGTCGTTGGGCTATGGGCGTTCTATGGCAGTTATGTTCAGGGGGCCCCTGCACGTTTCGTGAGTTACAGGGTCGTTGCGAATCAATTTCTCCTGCCGTTTTAAATTCAAGAATTAAAGACTTAAGGCAAGCAAAATTGCTCGAACGTGGAGAATATGGTTATCAGGCGACAGATTTAGGAAAGCAAATCATTTCATCACTCTATCCATTAAAAAATCTCGCCGAGCAATGGGCTTGTGAACTCCAAGAAATAGAGCAAGAAAAATAAAAGCTTAACGTGCCTTTTTGTAGGCTAGCTATAACGTTACTTGCACTACAACCACCCACAATACCTTAAACGAGGAGTATTTATGTTTATTGTATCTTTAACTTATATTAGTGAAATGTCTGAAGTTGATAAGCACCTCAAAGCTCATATTGACTACCTAAATAAGTACTACGAGTTAGGTGTTTTCTTAGCTTCTGGTAGAAAAGTTCCTCGTAATGGAGGCGTTATTCTCGCGCATGCTACAAATCGCGCAGAACTAGAGGAAATTCTAAGCAATGACCCTTTTAAAATTCACAATCTAGCCCATTATGAATTAACCGAGTTTGTACTAAGCAAAACAGCACCCGAGCTTGCTTTTTTAATCCAATAATACTAATTAAAAAATCACGGTGGCTTGTTGATGAAAGATGATGACGGCGACTGTAGTAGCCTAAAACCTTATCTTAAACCGAATTATACTGTAGAAATTATAACTATTTAGAGGTCGATAGGAGACTTTATGTTTAATGCTAGCAGCAAAAAAGCGACTTCATCACCATTGTCTAATTTTGTGAAGCGTACTTCTTCCAGTGAAAAGAAAAAAGTTTATAAGAGAGTGATCGTCGCAGCTTCAGAAGCTCAAAATTCTACCATTGAGAAAGCGAAAGCAATCGATAGTTAAATACACTCTTAATCAGCACTTTTATCAAAAGACAGAGTAAAAGCTCAGATTTTCATAAACTGTATATAGAAAAAGCGCAAACAGCCTATGACCCTTTGCGCTTTTATTCATCTATTATCGTTGATTTTGCTTAAAACAGATTTGTCACATCTACCCAACGATCATTCTTACGAATCAAATCAATAATCAGCTGATAGCGACAGCCGTCTTCGAAGGTTTGGTACGGTTCAACTTCAATGCCGCTGACGTCTTTTACCAATTGCGTGGCTAGGTGTGTCCAGCTTCGCTGAGTTTCACATTCGATATCGGGTAATTGCTGATCAATGGCGCTAGGTAATGCCACTTCTTGCCACTCACCATTTTTAAATAGATATAAAGGGCCACTGCCGTAATGACCTTTGATATAGATAGAACCTTTACTACCATGAAACACAATATGATCTTCATTAAAGCGCGGAGTTAACCCGCCGTGCTTAAACAGTACCGATACTGGATTCGCAGTAGGAATACGGCTTTCCAATTGTGCCAATACTGTATATGACCATTCAACGTCACAATCACGCCATTTTAGCTCTGGGTCGTTGACATCTTTAGGGATGAAGTTACGACGTTCCGTGAAGTTGTGTACGCCTTCAACCACGGGAGCTTTGGGCATGTCGTTACGCACTTCACCACTGATAGACAAAATATTTTCACCTATTACCGAAGTCACAATGGACAATAGATGCGTGAAGTTGTTGTTTAAACGACCACCGCCCGCTTCTGTGCGATGAGACCAGCCAAACGGAATGTGTCTGTCTAGGTTAAAGTGAGAAATACATTCTACTTCGGTCGGTTCGCCAATAGCACCTTCGGCAACTAACTGCTTGGCATGTATGATTTCTGGCATATAACGGAAGCTTGATGCAAAGGCGGTTTTCACGCCTTTGTCTTTCGCTAGCTGATAAATCTCAAGCGCCGTTTCACCACTTTCGGTTAGTGGCTTGTCACAGAAAATATGGCAACCACATTCAATCGCCTGTTTAATGGCGTCGACGTGTGCACCGCCTGGGGTGGCAATGGACACAATATCAGGCTGACACTCTTGCAGAGCTTGCACCCAATTTGTACCAAAATAAGCAATGTCTAAATCTTGCGCCACTTTTGCCACAACATGTTCAGTGCGCCCAACAATACCCACAACCTCTGCACCCGCGTCACGAAACGCTTTTGCATGACCAATACCCGCAAATCCAGTACCAAATACCAATACTTTCTGAGTCATCTTCTTCTCCAATCGTTCTTTTTATTCTGCTAACACTATTATTTTGTAGATAGGTGTTACTTCAATAAGAATTCAGGGTTAGTTTACCAGTGCCACAAAGTGCCATCTTCGAGTCGGCTCACAGGTAAGTAAGAACGTTTGTATTCATATTTGGCTGCTTCTTGCTCATCAAACTCCACACCTAGACCCGGTGCATCGCTGACCAAGATCATGCCATTTTCAAGTTTCATGTCGTGTTTGAAGATGGATTGACACTCTTCATTGCCAAATCCTACAAACTCTTGAATACCAAAGTTATGAGTCGAAATATTCAGATGCATATGCGCAGCAAAACAAATCGGCGAAAGATCTGGCGCGCCATGAGGTGCAGTGCGAACGTTATACACGGCCGCAAAATCGGCAATTTTTTTCATTCCGGTAATACCACCAGCGTGAGTTGCTGCGCTGCGGATATAGTCAATCCATTGATTTTGGATAAGATCTTTACAATCCCAGATAGTGTTGTAAGTTTCACCAAGTGCCAACGGCGTCGTCGTGTGATGGCGAATCAACTTATAGTTTTCTTGGTTTTCGGCAATGGATGCATCTTCTAGGAACATCAAGTTATACGGTTCTAACATTTTGCCTAATTTTGCTGATTCAATTGGAGTCAGGCGGCTGTGCGTATCATGCAAAAATTTAGCTTTGTTACCAAAACGCTCTTTGGCTTTAGCAAATAGTTCAGGGACAAGATCAAAATATTTACTGGTAGACCAATCCTGCTCTGGTGGTAATGGGCGGTTACCTTGCAGCTCAAAATAATCTTTTTTATCTCCCAATACACCGTACGTTTCAGACAACCCAGGAATAGCCGATTGCAGACGAACCGCACTAAAGCCTTGCTCAATACATTGCGCTGCTTTGTCTAACGTATCTTCGATAGTTTCACCATTTGCGTGCGCATACAGGGTGACACCATCACGACATTTGCCCCCTAATAATTGGTATACAGGAAGTCCAGCCACTTTACCTTTAATATCCCACAACGCCATATCGATAGCAGCAATCGCCGCCATGGTAATAGGACCACGACGCCAGTACACACCCATGTAAAGGTATTGCCAGATATCTTCAATTTTGTGAGGGTCACGACCAATCAAACAAGGCTTAACGTGTTCTTCTAGATATGTAGCAACAGCCATTTCTCGACCATTTACCGTCGCATCACCCAATCCATATACGCCTTCATCTGTAATCACTTTTACAGTCACGAAATTTCGACCTGGATTAGTCACAAATACTTTAATGTCTTGGATAATCATCTTAATTCTCTCTTTAATCTTTAATTCAACTTTAAATAAGCAAGTAAACCGATTTAGTAAAACGATTTGGTAAAACGATTTGGTAAATCGGTTTACTTGCTATCATCTAGATCTACGAATAGAATGTCAACTCTCTATTTTGACGTGGTTAACAGTTTAAAAGTCCAATATGAAGAAAATACGAATTATCGATGTCGCCCAACACGCAGGAGTCTCCAAAAGTACAGTCTCTCAGTATCTCAACGGGCGCTTTGGTCATATGTCTGCGCAAACTAAGATCAAAATAGAGTCTGCGGTGAAAGAGCTCAACTATGTGCCCAATCCAATTGCCAGAAGTTTAAAGGTAGAAAAAACCAAGACTATTGGTGTGGTGCTGCGTGATATTACCGGCTTTAATACCAGCCGAGTGATGCGTGGCATTGATGACTATTGTAAAAAGCATAACTATAACGTGATGATTTATAACAGTGATTTCGATGCCAAAGCCGAAGAACGCGCTTTAATGTCCCTAAAACAAATGTGCGTTGACGGCATCATCATGAGTTCATCGGGCCTTAACTCGGCGCTGATTAAGCAATTTATTGATAGCGGCATGCCCGTAGTACAATTTCAGCTAGAATACCCCGACTGCCAAAGCCACATGGTGTTATCGAATTATCAAGAAGCCGCCTTTCAAGCCACTGAGCATTTAATTGAAATGGGTCACAGACGCATTTGCTTTGTGGCGCAAGACTTTTCGGACAACTGTTCTCGCAAAGCACGTTATCAAGGGTATGTGGATGCACTCAAAAAACACGGCTTAAGCACCAATCCTGATTTGATTTTGTATTGGGACAGAGAAAAAGGCTTTGCAGATAGCCCTGTTGAACTATTACAAAGCACTCAAGCACCCAGCGCATTTTTCACCCAGCACCTGGCGATCACAGTAGATCTACTGCAAGCGTTCAATGCTGCGAATATCCAAATCCCACAACAAGCGTCTATTATTGGATTTGATGAAATTCCTATGGTGGAGATGTTCAAAGTACCGGTATCAGTTTTACGTCAAGACGCCTACCAAATTGGTTTAGAAACCGCCAAGTTAAGCATTGAGTCTATCTTAGGCAAGCACTCTCAATTTCAGCGCACCATTGTGCCTTGTACCTTAGTCAAAAGAGATTCGGTACGAAAACTAACACAATAAAGAACGGCTACCGATACAGATTCAGAAAGCTCAGTGTTACTGGGCTTTTTTCTTTATATTTTAAGAAGATACCTCTGCCCTTATTGCATCTATTGTCACAATATTTTTAAATGGGTGCAGTGTTATACCGATCGCACGAAATAACGGGTCATTCTAGCTTGTTAAAATGCTCGTAACGGCATTTTTCCTGCGCTATTTCTGTTCACGGACTGAGTGTGATCGATATTAATTTAAGAACAGACAGTATCAAGGGGTTCACATGTACTTGGTTTTATATTGCCACAATATTGGCATGACGGATTATTCGTTTTTTGAAACTGAAGACTTTGATAAAGATGATGGCTACATCGTGCGTGGCAAATGGCCAAATGAACAAGCATTTCGCGATTACTTACCCAAAGAGTTTCCTGATCTTAGCGACTATCATATTGTAGATTTAATCGCTGAAGGGCCACAAGCTGACGGATATACACAGACCGAACTATTAGAAAAAGCACACGCACCACTATAGCAGTGGTGCGCTTTATATCTCCGTTCGACACTTCATTTACTTTCACTTTTGGAACTTGCATGTCAGAGCTAAAACGCGACATCACATTGATCGGCGGTATAGGACAAATGTCCACAACCTTGCTCGGCACTGGATTATTTATGGTTCCCGCCATTGCCGCAAGCATAGCTGGAGAGAACATTCTGTGGGCGTGGTGGCTACTGATCATTGCCGTATGCCCTATTGCATTTAGCTTTGCTGCTCTTGGCAAGCGTTACCCTAATGCAGGAGGCGCATCTTACTTTGTCAAAAAAGCGTTTGGTTCTCGACTAGAGAAAGTCATAGCTTTGCTGTTTATCAGTGTGATTCCCGTGGGCGTACCAGCGGCTATCACCATTGCTGGAGGGTTTGCACAACAGTTTCTGCCTCAAGCGATCGCCACTCCTATTGTTGCGCAGCTACTTGTCGTCGCACTGCTTATGGCCGTCAACTTCTCTGGCAGTAAAATATCCAGTCAGTTCCAAACCGCTATTGCGATAGGCATCGCACTATTGGTTGGATTATTTTTATGGTTCGGCAATATTGCTCTTTCAGATGTCACGCCCAGTGTTGCCCCGAATACCAACCATATAAGCCACCTTGGTAACGCCATCGCAGTGATGTTTTGGTGCTTTGTCGGCATTGAAGCGTTTGCGCATATGGGCGAAGAATTTAAACGACCAGAGCGAGATTACCCACTCGCCATTTTAATTGGCTGTTTAATTGCAGGCGCGGTGTATTACTTGTTCTCGACCGTAGTATTGAAGTATCACGCCTATGGTACAGAGGCGCTCAATACCACCTCCGTCCCCTACCTATCAAACTTGCTGTTTGGGCCTAAAGTCAGTTGGATAATCAGCTTAACAGGCTTTTTAGCCTGCTTTGCCACCATTAACCTTTATACACAAAGCCTGTCACGCATGTTGTGGTCTTTAGCGCGTGAGTATCGCCCTGCTAGTGCAATGACACGCCTCTCACCAAAGGGCGTACCAACAAAAGCCACAGCCATTGTCGGCATCACGCTAGCCCTATCTTGCGTGCTGGGTGATTTATCCAATATTGATGTCGAAGTATTCCTAACACTAGCAAACGGCATTTTTGTGGTGATTTACCTGTTTGCCATGCTAAGCGCAATTAAATTATTGACCGGACGAGGTCGCTATCTAGCCATACTTTCCACGGGACTGTGCGTACTGGTTTTATTCTCTATCGGAATCGCAATGAGTTACGCTCTTGGGCTATTGGTGCTTCTGTGGTTGTTTATGCCAGAGAGTAAGCTGAGAAATTAGCTAGTGATGTCATACTCGTTTGTTAGCTTTCTAAAACTCGAAATCTAACCAATCATCATTGTCTATAGAATTGCTTTCATTTTTAGTACATTGACTGGGTTCAAGTAGATTTACAAGCCTTTCACCTTGGTTCAAAAGGTGATCGTAAGTCATTATTGATAAACTCGTTAACCTTGAATTCAAGCCATGTAGCGCTTTGTGTTTTTCAGGAGACCAATCGTAAGAACGACCAATAACAATTGTTGCTCTTGGATGATATGCAACAATTTCGGGGTGATCCGCTAACCCTTTGGATGCAACATCATTAAAGACATCCATATACCTATGGCATTGACCAATTGCCTTAGAGACTTCAGAAGAAAAATAGAAATTCCGGTGAGAACTATCGTAGTTTAAAACTTCCATATTTGGGCGCTTCAACTCGATGATATCCCGAAAACCACCAATGACATTGGATAACATCAAATCTAAATGATCATGAGGGGAGATAGCTCTAACATCGTCGTTAACAACGTATGCATTACCAAATGCCCAAGGATATTCCTCACACCATTTTTGGTATATCTTTTCATCGTTTTCTTGGTTGTATAGATGGTTACGCAATTGATTAACTGCTGACTTCATGTCTTTTAGGCGGATAGAGCCTTTTAATGCATTTGCTAATTCATCAGATAGGTCTGTATTTTCCAGATGCTTAACGATTTCAGTTTGAGATAACACTGCTGTTAACGCATTTGCAACGGATTGAGGGTCATGCTCTGCTAATTGAGCTGTACCGTCATTGACACGAATTAGAAGAAAGTCGCCCTCTGTTTCATCTTTAACCGCAACGTGAGATTTAATTGCTTCATATAGTTTGAGCAACGATCCTGCTTGTAATGACACAGACTTCTCATCTACGGGGAGCCACCCAAAAGAAGTTTTGTCTTTCTTGTACGTGATGATCTTTCCAGCAAGCTCTACGCCTTGAGATTTAGTTATATAGAATGGAACAAAGTCTATTCTTGAACGCGTGGTCTCATGGATCGTTACTGGATCACTGTACCCAACGTTTCCTGACTTTGCTTGCTTTTTACCAATTGAGCCTACTGCCAAATTTACCTCCAAGCTCAAAAAAGTTAACGGGCGAAAACGCATTGCATTAAACTTAGCTTCAAGTTAATAATGCCAAGCGTTTTAGTCCCTGTTTAACACTTTGTTATGCGCCTGTACCACCAAACATATCAATGATTTCTAGCTGTTGCTTTTCTTTTGCTCGTTTTTCAAGGTATTCTTGCCTTTCTTTCTCAAGCCTTTCTTTCTCAATTTCAGCGCATTCTTTGATGCTAGCTTTATCTAGATTTAGTAAACACTTTTCAAATGCTTCGATTGTCTCCACAGAGGATATAACATCTTCCGTCGTCGGCTCGAGGCGACCATGCGCAGCCATATTTCTTAATCGACGAGCTTCGTTAAAACGTTCACTAAGTGAGTTTGGTACGACGACCCCAAACTTTTCCCAACGCCCATTGACTAAGTCTATTGTTGAAGGACGATGACGGAGGAAATTTAAGCTTGTTTTCTCTACAAATTCTTCGATTTCTTTTTCAATGTAAGTCCAAGCAGAAAGTAATGCACCCAATGGGTGTATTTTTGCTAAGTCTTTAAGTTTATCTAACTCTTGATCATTAGTTGGGTCATTTAGCTTATATTCAAGCAAATCCGATTCGTCAGCGAATTGATTGATAACTTCATCGTATTCCTGATCGTAATGAGTTTTCAGCACCTCTCGAAAAAAGCTCTCCGCGATATTCATATAGAAAATGCTAGTCAATTCGTTTGGTGAACCGAAGCGATGCTGTAGAGCATTTCTTTCATCTATCAAGAGCTCTATTTTATTCAGCAAAGGTAAGTGTATCGATTTATCTTGCAAGATCTTAAGGCAACCTTGAATAGTAATTGTTTCTTTGGGTCCTTTGTATATTGATTCACCAGCGTCAAGCACTAAGTCTTTTAAGACTAGTTCTACAGCATTTGCTAAATGCAAAATTAGTAATTTTCGGTCTAGTTCTTTCTTACCATTGTAGTGGGTTATAGAGTGACCAAGTAACTCCATAGCGCTCTGAAATAAAGGTGATTCTATCGCCAAATCCTATTCCTCATAAATTACCATCTACCCTCTTAGGGCGCATAATGAATGACATGGATTCCCCCTACCGAGAATCTGCCACACTTATGTGGTGCTTAAATACATCGGAGGCACCATGTCTGATTATTCTTATTTCTGCGGCATCGACCTAGCTAAAAACCACTTTAGTCTTCATGCGGTAGACCAAAATGGTAAAGTCATACTTAATAAGTCGGCAACCCGCTCTAAACTACTGACTACAATAGCAAATATGGCACTCATGCGTATAGACGTTAAAGCGTGTGGTGGTGCACATTATTGGGTAAGAACACTCAATAAACTGGGACACGATACCCACATTATGGCCGTTAAATATATGGTCCCTTATCGAACTAAAGGAAAGAACGACCTGAATGATACCGTTACTAAAAGAAGCAGTTCAGTGCTCTTCAACTCGCTTAATGCCCGTTAAATCTCCTGAGCAATAAGCTATATTATCAATGCATAGCATGAGAGAACATTGGTTGCACAGATAGCTCTACAGATATCGTCAGGATAGTTGAATAGGGGCTGTTTATAATGCCAAGCGTTAGGAATCAGCTTAAGGTTTTAGTTTTCTAGCAGGTTTGATTTTGCTTTCGTAAACTCAGAGTCAGTCAATAAACCACGTTCATACAAGTCAGCTAGCGATTTTAAATCAGTGACTTTAGTTTTAGGATCAGCAGGTTTTGCATATTGGTATGTGTATTCACAATTTACGTTCATAACTGCCGTAATTATATCCCGACCATGATCTACGATCGTAACGTCTTCCCAGCTTGGCTGACGCACTGATTGTCCAGTTTTAGCTACATAGTCTTGTGCTGCATCGTTAATTAGTTTCGTACACCCAATAAAGCCATCACGGCTACTTCTTACAAATTGATATTCGCTATAATGACCAGCTACAGTAAAGCCAGTATCTGTTTGTCGAATACTGAACTCATCACCATCTTTAGTGTGTACAGGTTCACCGACATGACTAGGTTTCAACGAACAACCAACCAACAAACCAGCTAAAGAAAAACTTAACAAGTTACGCATGAAATACCTCCATTTAAATCATCTGATATACTTTACCATAGCCAATATTTAGAGCAGAGCTGATAGAAAAATTAACTCTGTATAAAAATGCCAAGCGTTGTAG